>JAAFGT010000046.1 GCA_010365215.1 Acidipila sp.
GGCGGTGGCGCAGCGGCAGGCGCGGCCCCTGCTGAAGAGAAGACGGAATTCTCCGTGGTACTCACCGAAGTCGGCGCCAATAAAATCAACGTCATCAAGGCTGTGCGCGAAGTCACCAGCCTGGGCCTGAAAGAGGCCAAGGACCTGGTGGACGGCGCACCCAAGACGGTGAAAGACGGCATCAACAAGGAAGAGGCCGCCACCATCAAAAAGAAGTTTGAAGACGCGGGAGCCAAGGTCGAAGTGAAATAACGGCGCCGGGCATTTTTGCCGGCGCGGCCTTAGAGCCGTTGGCCTGCCTCTGGCGGGCCGGCGGCCGCAGCGAGTTTTGGAGCGCACCCTGCGGGAGACACTTTTTCGCGGTTCTAAACCCCATTCAGCCGGGGTGTCCTTCAGCGATGGCCTGCCCGCCCCGAGCGGTCACGCCACAATCTCAACCCTTTTCATCGGCCCTTCTAGCGGCACGAGGTAAAGCGAAATGCAAAACGGCACTCTTCACAATCGGGAACGCCAGCGTCTGGAATTCTCGCGCATCCGCACGACCATCGATATTCCCAACCTGATCGAGGTGCAGAAGCGCAGCTACCAGCGCTTCCTGCAGATGGATCTGCTTCCCAGCGAGCGCGAAGACGGCGGCTTGCAGTCGGTATTCACGTCGGTATTCCCCATCCAGGACTTCCGCGGCCTCTCCCAGCTCGATTTCGTGGATTACGCCATCGGCAACTGGGAGTGCAAGTGCGGGCACCTGCGCGGCCTGCACCACTTGCGCGCGACGTGCCGCAGCTGCGGAGCCTCGGTGGTCACCAACCCTTATAAATCCGGGGACGTAATCTGCACGCGCTGCGGTGCGTTCAACCGCAACACCCCCACCTTCTGCAACAAGTGCGGCGACCCGGTGGCTTTGCAGTTGAAATACGACGTGAACGAGTGCCAGGAGCGCGGCATGACCTATTCCGCCCCGCTCAAAGTTACCATCCGCCTGACCATCTACGAAAAAGATCCCGACACCGGCGCGAAAACTATTCGCGACATCAAGGAACAGGAAGTTTTCTTCGGGGATATTCCGCTGATGACGGAAAACGGCACCTTCATCATCAACGGCACGGAGCGCGTGATCGTCAGCCAGTTGCACCGCTCTCCCGGCGTGTTCTACGAATCGGCCAACAATCGCAGCTACTTCCTGGGCAAGATTATTCCGTACCGCGGCTCCTGGGTGGAGTTCGAGTACGACTCCAAAAATCTCCTCTACGTGCGCATCGACCGCAAGCGCAAATTCCTGGGCACTATTTTCCTGCGCGCTTTGGGAATGAAGTCGAATGAAGAGATTCTGCGCAATTTCTACCAGGTGGAGCGCATCTCCATTCGCGACAAGCAATATTTCTGGAATCTTTCCGAAGGCCTGATCGACCGAAAAATCTCTCACGAGATCAGGAGCAAGTCCGGCGACGCCATCGTCGGCGCTCACCGCCGCATCACCGAAGCGCTCTACAAAGACATCGTCAAAGCTCGTGTGCCCCAGGCGCAAGTGGAACTGGGCGACCTGGAAGGCGCGGACACGGTGGCCGATATCGTCGACCGGCAGACCGGCGAGCTGTTGCTGGAAGCCAATAAACCGCTCACCGCGGAAATCTGGCAGAAGCTGGCCGAAGCGGGCATCACCGAAGTGGATGTTTTCTTTCCCGACCGCGACGACGTCGGCGTGGTGCTCAGCCGCACCTTGGACCGCGATGCCATCCGCACCAGCCGCGAAGCGCTGATCGAAATTTACCGCAAGCTGCGTCCCGGCGATCCGCCGACGCTGGAAACCGCCACCGCTCTTTTCCAGAGCATGTTCTTCGACCCGCGGAAATACGACTTCAGCAAAGTGGGCCGCTTGAAGTTCAACATCAA
This sequence comes from Acidipila sp., assembly GCA_010365215.1. Lineage (GTDB taxonomy): Bacteria > Acidobacteriota > Terriglobia > Acidiferrales > UBA7541 > JAAFGT01. The sequence goes on from JAAFGT010000046.1 coordinate 1,891, forward strand.
GCTCGGGCAGGAGACCCCGCTCGATAAGCGCACGCTGGACAGCCCCGACTTCATCGGCGCCATCAAGTACCTGCTGAAGCTGCGAAAAAATATCGGCACGGTGGACGACATCGATCACCTGGGCAACCGCCGCGTTCGCGCGGTGGGCGAACTGCTGGAAAACCAGTTCCGCATCGGCCTGGTGCGCATGGAGCGCGCCATCAAGGAAAAGATGTCGGTGTACCAGGAAATGTCGACGGCTATGCCGCACGACCTGGTAAATGCCAAGCCGGTCATGGCGGCCATCCGTGAATTTTTCGGCAGCTCGCAGCTCAGCCAGTTCATGGACCAGACCAATCCGCTCAGCGAAATTACCCACAAGCGCCGGCTTTCCGCTTTGGGTCCCGGCGGACTCTCGCGCGAGCGCGCTGGATTCGAAGTGCGCGACGTTCACCCTACGCACTACGGCCGCATCTGCCCCATTGAAACGCCGGAAGGCCCCAACATCGGTCTGATCAGCTCGCTTTCCTGTTACGCGCGGATGAACGAGTTCGGGTTCATCGAATCGCCGTACCGCAAAGTGAAAAATGGCCGCGTGGTGGACTACGTTCAGATCCAAAACGCCGGCGACAGCGAGTTCAAAACCGGGGAAATCGTGGAGCGCGAGAAGGTCGAAGCGGTCAACGAGGAATTAAAACGCCGCAAGGTCACCTCCGAAGCGCACTGCTTTTATCTCTCGGCCTGGGAAGAAGATCGCTACGTCATCGCCCAGGCCAACGTGCCGCTGGACAGCCGCAGCATGATCAATGCCGAGCTGGTGAACTGCCGCCAGGCGGGAAACTTCGTTCTCAAAACGCGCGATGAAGTGGACTACATCGACGTCTCGCCGAAACAGCTGGTCTCCGTGGCGGCGAGCTTGATCCCGTTCCTGGAAAACGACGACGCCAACCGCGCCTTGATGGGCTCCAACATGCAACGCCAGGCCGTGCCGCTGATTCGCGGAGAAGCTCCGCTGGTGGGCACCGGCATCGAGCGCGTCACCGCCCGCGATTCAGGCGCCGTGGTCATCTGCCGCCGCGACGGCGTGGTGGACCAGGTGGACTCCGAACGCATCATCGTGCGCGTTCAATCCGACCACTCCGGCGTGCTCAGCCGCGAAGTGGGCTCCGACATTTACACGCTCACCAAGTTCAAGCGCTCCAACCAGAACACTTGCATTAACCAGAAGCCGCTGGCCCGCATGGGCGATCGCGTCACGCAGGGCCAGGTATTGGCCGATGGTCCTTGTACCGACCGCGGCGAGCTGGCGTTGGGACGAAACGTGCTCTGCGCCTTCCTGCCCTGGCGCGGATACAACTTCGAAGACGCCATCCTGGTCAGCGAAAAACTCGTGCGCGACGACTACTACACCTCCATCCACATCGAAGAGATGGAAATCGAAGCCCGCGACACCAAGCTGGGCCCCGAGGAAATCACTCGCGACATTCCCAACATCAGCGAGGGCTTTCTCCGCAATCTCGACGAAAGCGGCGTCATCCGCATCGGCGCGACGGTACGGCCAGGCGACATTCTGGTGGGCAAGGTAACGCCCAAGGGCGAAACCACTCTCACCCCGGAAGAAAAACTGCTGCGCGCCATCTTCGGTGAAAAAGCCGGCGACGTCCGCGATGCTTCGCTGTATTGCCCGCCGGGCATCGAGGGCACGGTTGTCGACGTGAAGATCTTCTGCCGCAAGGGCGGCGAGAAGGACGAGCGCCACAAGGCCATCGAGGCCGGTCAGGAATCCAAGCTCGAGAAAAACCTCGCCGACGAAATCCGCATTCTCACCGACGAGCGCCTCAAGCGCCTCTCCGACCTGCTGGACGGCAAGAAGCTTACCGCCGACCTGCACGATGAAAAGACCAACAAGCGCCTGCTCACCAAGGGCGTGGAGCTGGGCCGCGACATCATCGAAAAAATCTCCACGCGCAACCTCAAGCGCCTGCGCCTGGAAGATAAAGATCCTCTGCTGATCGAGAAGATCGACGAAGTGGAAGAGATGACTTCGCGGCAGATCGATGTGCTGCGCAAGATCACCGACGATCGCATCTCCAAGCTGAAGAAGGGCGACGAGCTGCCGCCAGGCGTCATCAAGCTGGTGAAAACCTACATCGCCATGAAGCGCAAGCTCTCCGTAGGCGACAAAATGGCCGGGCGTCACGGCAATAAAGGCGTGATCGCGCGCATCGTTCCCGAAGAAGATATGCCCTACATGCCCGACGGCACGCCCGTGGAAATCGTGCTCAACCCGCTCGGCGTTCCTTCACGGATGAACGTGGGGCAGATTCTGGAAACCCATCTTGGCTGGGCGTCCAAGGAGCTGGGCCGCCAAGTCACGCAGCTGTTCGACGATGGGGCTCGCGCCGACGCCATCCGCAAATGGTACAAGGAAATTTTCGGCGACGTCCCCATGTGGAAATTCATCACCGCTCTGGACGATGCCGCGCTCATCGACATGACTCGCGGCTTCCGCGAAGGCATCCCCATGGCCACGCCGGTATTTGACGGCGCGCGTGAGGGTGAAATCCGCGAGCTGCTCAAGGCGGCGAATCTGCCGCACTCCGGCAAGACTACTCTGCATGACGGCATGACCGGCGAGCCTTTCGGCCAGCCGGTCACCGTGGGCTTCATCTATATGCTCAAGCTTTCCCACTTGGTGGACGACAAGATTCACGCTCGCTCCATCGGGCCCTACTCGCTCATCACCCAGCAGCCGCTGGGCGGCAAGGCGCAGTTCGGCGGCCAGCGCTTCGGCGAAATGGAAGTCTGGGCGCTCGAAGCCTACGGCGCGGCGCATATCCTGCAGGAGCTGCTCACCGCCAAGTCCGACGACGTTTACGGCCGCGCGAAAATTTATGAGGCCATCGTCAAGGGCGAGGCGGGCATCGAACCTGGAGTGCCCGAATCGTTCAACGTGCTGGTCCGCGAGCTGCAGTCGCTGTGTCTCGACGTCGAGTTAATGAAGCGCCAGAAGCCGCTGCCTGAAAAAGCAGCGGACTAACAGCGCGCGAAGCAGTAGCCGGTTTTTTGGTTTTTGTTTTCAGCCGCCCTGGTTTTGATGGGGCAGGAGGGAATCACCTTGTATCGAAGCAGCCCGTACGACCGCGCCAGTCAGATCGCCGATTTCGATTCCATTCGCATCAGCTTGTCCAGTCCGGAAAAAATCCGTTCCTGGTCCCACGGCGAGGTGACCAAGCCGGAAACCATCAACTACCGCACCTTCAAGCCCGAGCGTGACGGCCTGTTCTGCGCCAAAATCTTTGGCCCGGTCACCGACTGGGAATGCTTGTGCGGCAAGTACAAGCGCATGAAGCATCGCGGCGTGATCTGCGACAAGTGCGGCGTGGAAGTGACGCTGAGCAAAGTGCGTCGCGAGCGCCTGGGGCACATCGAGCTGGCTTCGCCGTGCTCGCACGTGTGGTTCTTCAAGGGCGTGCCCAGCCGCATCGGCTACCTGCTGGACATCTCCATGCGCGACCTGGAACGCATCCTGTATTTCGAAGCTTTTGTGGTCACCGACCCGGGCGAAGCGCCCGGCCTCAAGCAGAAAGAGCTGCTGCCCGAAGATAAGTACCGCGAGCTGCAAAAAGAATACGCCGGCAAGTACCGCGCGGGCATGGGCGCGGAAGCCATCAAGGAGCTGCTGCGCCACACCGACATCGAAAAGCTCAGTGAAGAACTGCGCGAAAAGATGAAGGTCGACCCCAGCCTGCAGAAGCGCATCAAGTACGCCAAGCGCCTGAAAGTTCTGGAAGCATTCCGCAAGAGCGGCAACAAGCCGGAGTGGATGATTCTCGACGTCATCCCCGTGCTGCCGCCTGAGCTGCGTCCCCTGGTGCCTCTCGATGGCGGGCGTTTCGCCACGTCGGACTTGAACGACCTGTATCGCCGCGTCATCAACCGCAACAACCGGTTGAAGAAGCTGATGGAGCTGCACGCGCCCGACGTCATCGTGCGCAACGAAAAGCGCATGCTCCAGGAAGCCGTCGACGCGCTATTCGACAACGGCCGTCGTGGCCGCGTACTGCGTGGCGCCAACAATCGTCCACTCAAGTCGCTCTCCGACGCCCTCAAGGGCAAGCAGGGCCGCTTCCGTCAGAACCTGCTGGGCAAACGCGTGGACTACTCCGGCCGCTCGGTGATCGTGGTCGGCCCGGAGCTGAAGCTGCACCAGTGCGGCCTGCCCAAGAAAATGGCGCTCGAGCTCTTCAAGCCATTCATCTATCACCGCCTCGAAGCTGGCGGCCACTGCACCACCATCAAGCAGGCCAAAGAAATGGTGGAGCAGCAGGAATCCATCGTGTGGGACATTCTCGAAGAGGTGATTCGCGAGCATCCCGTGCTGCTCAACCGCGCTCCCACGCTTCACCGCCTGGGCATTCAGGCGTTTGAGCCCGTGCTGGTGGAAGGCAAAGCCATCCGCATCCATCCGCTGGTGTGCACTGCGTTCAACGCCGACTTCGACGGCGACCAGATGGCCGTGCACATTCCGTTGTCTCCTGAAGCGCAGGTGGAAGCTTCGGAACTGATGCTCAGCTCGCGCAATATTCTTTCTCCGGCAAACGGTTTGCCGCTGGCCGTGCCCACGCAGGACATGGTTCTAGGCATTTATTACCTCACCAAGTCACGCCCCGGAGCCAAGGGCGAAGGCCGCACGTTCGGCTCGACCGAAGAAGTGATCCTGGCGCACGAAGCCGGGGAAGTGGAGCTGTTGACGGCCATCCGCCTGCGCTACACCGGCGAAGCCATCGACATGGCCACGGCCTACGACGATCAGGACATCCCGCACGCCCAGCCGGTGCAGATGCGCCGGCAATTCTTGAACACCACCGTGGGCCGCGCGATTTTCAACGACCACTTGCCGCCGGAAATGCCCTACATCAACGGCCTGCTAAAGAAAAAAGGCTTGCAGCTTCTGGTGCAGTATTGCTACCTGCGTTTCGGTCTCAAGCGCACCGTGCACATGCTCGACGAGTTGAAAGAGATCGGCTTTCTCTACGCCACCAAGGCGGGGATCTCCATCGGGATTGAAGACATGATCATCCCGAACGACAAATTCAAGCTCGTGGACGCCGCCGAAAAAGACGTAGTCAAGGTGCAGCAGCAATACCTGGACGGCGCCATCACCAACGGCGAGCGCTACAACAAAGTGATCGCCATCTGGAGCGACGTCACGGAAAAAGTTGCTGACGAAATGTTCAAGGGCCTGGAGGCCCTCGATAAGCAGGGCGTGATCAACCCCGTGTACGTCATGGCCGATTCCGGCGCGCGCGGATCCAAACAGCAGATCCGCCAGCTTTCCGGGATGCGCGGCTTGATGGCCAAGCCCTCGGGCGAAGTCATCGAGACGCCCATCACTTCCAACTTCCGCGAAGGTCTCACCGTGCTGCAGTACTTCATCTCCACGCACGGCGCGCGCAAAGGCCTGGCGGATACCGCGCTCAAGACCGCCGACTCGGGTTACCTGACCCGCCGCCTGGTGGACGTAGCGCAGGACGTGATCATCAGCGAGCTCGATTGCGGCACGGGCGACGGCATCTACGTCGAACCCATCATCGAGGCGGGCGTCGAAGTGGAGCCGCTGCGCGACCGCGTGGTGGGCCGCGTCTCCCTCGAAAAAATCAAAGACTACGAAGGCAACGTCATCGTCGACATCAACCAGGAGATCGACGAAGACCTGGCCAACGCCATTCAGGGCGCAGGCATCGAGCGCGTGCAGATTCGCTCGGTGCTGACCTGCGAAACCCGCCGGGGAGTCTGCGCGCGCTGCTACGGCCGCAACCTGGCCAGTGGCCGCTTTGTGGAGTTGGGTGAAGCGGTGGGCGTCATCGCCGCGCAGTCCATCGGCGAACCGGGCACGCAGCTCACCATGCGCACCTTCCATATCGGCGGCACGGCTACGCGCGTCACCGAACAGTCCAAGGTCGAGGTCAAGAGCCCCGGCTACATCAAGTTCATCGACCTCAAGACGGTGGAGGGCCGCGGCGGAGATCTCATTTCTCTGAACCGCTCGGGCCTCATCGCCGTGGTCGACGACAAGGGCCGCGAGAAGGAACGCCACCACGTCGTTTACGGCGCCCATCTCAAGGTGCTCGAGAAGCAGGCCGTCAGCGTCGGCCAGATCGTGGCCGAATGGGATCCTTACACCTTCTCCATCCTCACCGAGAGCAGCGGGCAGATCCAGTTTAAGGACCTGCAGCCCGGCGTCACCATCGAAGAACAGGTCGACGAAGTCACGGGACTTTCGCAGCTGGTGGTCACTCTGCCGCCAGGCGATGAGAAGCACCAGCCCACCATCCTCATCAAGGATTCCAAGGGCAGCCCCAAGAAGAAATATCTCATGCCCACTCGCGCGCACTTGATGGTGCAGGATGGCGACGAGGTTCAGGCCGGAGACGTGCTCGCCAAGATCCCGCGCGAGACCACCAAGACCAAGGACATCACCGGAGGCCTCCCGCGCGTGGTCGAGCTGTTCGAGACGCGCAAGCCTCGCGATCCCGCGGTCATCAGCGAAATCGACGGCAACGTGAAGTACGGCGAAATCGCCAAGGGCCAGCGCAAGATCATCGTCGAAAGCGACGACCTGCGTACGCTCAAGGAATATCTGATCCCTCGCGGCGTGCATATCAACGTGCAGGAAGGCGAAAAAATCCGCGCCGGCGAGCCGCTCATCGACGGCCCGCTCAATCCGCACGACCTGCTCGCCGTTCTCGGCGAGAAATACACGCAGGCCTACCTGGTCAATTCCATTCAGGAGGTCTACCGCCTGCAGGGCGTCAACATCAACGACAAGCACATCGAAACCATTGTCCGGCAGATGATGCGCTGGGTAAAAGTCGAAGACGTCGGCGACACCGCATTCCTCCTCGATGAGCAGGTGGACAAGTTCCGCTTCCGCGAGGAAAACGATCGCGCCCTAACCGGAGGCGGACGCCCGGCCACCGGCCGTCCCTTGCTGCTCGGTATCACCAAGGCATCGCTCTCCACGGACTCGTTCATCTCCGCGGCGAGCTTCCAGGAGACCACGCGAGTGCTCACCGAGGCGGCCATCGCCGGCAAGGTCGATTATCTGCGCGGCCTTAAGGAAAACGTCATCATGGGCCGCCTCATTCCTGCAGGCACCGGCCTCGAGCACTATCGCAGCGTCAAGCTGCTCACGCAGGTGCCCATCGAGGAGCCGGAACCCGAGGAGACGCCGCTCACCCCGGAAGAGGCTGCGGCCCTCGAGTATCTGCGCAAAGACACGGGCGCCATCGCCGAAAGCTAGCGCAGTATTGTTTTGAAAAAAGATGTTTGAAAAAAGGGACAGGCGTTCGTGCCTGTCCCTTTTTTTGAAATCAAGGTGAGTGACTCCGTGCTCACTCCCGTGATGTCAGTTTGGAACGTTCGCAGCGTTGCAGATTGCCTGCTTACATTTCGCCCCGTAGAATCAATTGTCGTCCCTTATGAGCGGTCGTTACAGGGAGCCTTTACTGGTCGCTCTATTGAAGGGCGTCTTTCGAGGGCCTCTTTCGCGGTTCGATGACTGCTTCCTCATCCTCAACGTCCGAAGACGCCACCAGCCGGCCGGTGCCGGGTGGTTCCGCCGCGTTGCCTTCGCCTTCCACTTCCAGCGTCCTGGCAGGCTACAAGCAGCGCGAGCACGAGCTCTGGCGCTTGAGCATGCTGCTGGTGGTGATGCTGGCGGTCGCGCTGGGCGCGGCGTTTTGGGAAAGATTGAAGTTTCTCGAATCGGAATTGCGTCTGCTGCCCGTGGGCGTAGTCGTAGTGATTCTGGTGGTTGTGGCGCTGGTCGCTAAAAAGAAATACGAAGTGGACCGTCTGCGTGCCGCCGTGCAACTCTTACAAACGGCCCACGCCGGCGCGACATCCGACGTGAATTCCGCGGAAACCGGCGCGCGGCTGCTGGAAATCGTCTCGCGCTCGCAGCAGGGCTATCGCGCGCTGATCGATAGCTTCGACGATGCCGTGCTGGCTCTTTCCCTCGACGGTGAAATTCTCGCGGCCAACCGCCGCCTCTCGGAAATTCTCGGTCATGCGTTCCCTAAACTCATCGGCCATCGCCTCCAGGAATTCGTCGACGAGCCGGTGGCCGCCGATGTAGCCGGGGGACTCGAGCGTTTCCTCGAGCACCGCGACTGGTCAGGGGTCATCCGCTTTCGGCTGAAGGATAGCGCCAGGGTGCAGTTCTTCGATTGCGTCCTGCACGCGATTGTGCGCGACGGGCAGGTCACCGGCGCCAGCGTTCTAGCGCGCGATATTACCCACCAGCGAGAAAGTGAAGCGCGCTTCGCCGAGCTTTTTGAGACTCTGCAAGAAGGCATCTACTTCACCACGCCCGACGGCCGCTTCCTGGAAGCCAACCCCGCGCTGGTCAACATGCTGGGCTACCCCAGCAAGGAAGCGCTGCTCAAGGTGAACGTCAATGAACTCTACGCGAACCGCGCCGATCGCACCACGCTCGTCGACGAAGTCGAGCGCCGTTGCCACCTGCGCAACCGCGAAATTACGCTTCGCCGCCTGGATGGCAGCATCATCCTCTGTCACGACAACTGCTCCGTGGTCCGCGATGCCTCCGGCAAAACCCTGCGCTATCAGGGCACGCTAGTGGACATCACCGGCCGCCGCGAGATGGAAACAAATCTGCACCGCGAGCAGGAGTTTGCCCGCCGGCTGATCGAAAGCTTCCCCGACGTCATCGTTGTTTTCGACGACCAGGGTCACTTCACCTACGTCAGCCCGCGCGTTCGCGAAGTCATGGGCTACGCGCCCGAGGATTTGATGGGTTCAGGTCTCGGAGACCGCTCCGCCAGCGAGGATCGCCCCGCCGTCCTCAAGCTCTACCAGGGTTTGATCACCGGTCAGAAAGCTTCCGGCTCGGTGCAATATCGCGCGCGACACAAGGACGGCACCTGGCGCCTGATTCGCGGAAGCGCCTGTCCGATCAAAGATTCCTCCGGCCGCATCACTGGCGTGGTGGCCTCGGTCCGCGACGTTACCGAAATTGACCGCCTGGAGCATCAGGTGATGCAGACCGAAAAGCTTGCCGCCATGGGGCAGATGATTGCCGGCGTGGCTCACGAGCTGAATAATCCGCTCACCGCCATTCTCGCCGTCAGCGACCTTCTGCGCGAGCGCTCCGCAGAACCCGGCGAAAAGCGCCAGCTCGAACTGATGCATCAGCAGGCACGCCGCGCCGCAGACATTGTGGCTGATCTGCTGGCCTTTTCGCGCCCGCCGGCTCCGCAGCGTGCGCGCATCCGCCTCGGCGATGTGGTCCGCCGCGCGCTCAACCTGCACGAATACTCCCTGCGCCGCAATAGCGTATTCGTAGACCTGCTCCCCGAGGCAGGGATTCCCGACGTGGTGGGCGATTCCAATCAGTTGATCCAGGTTTTTCTCAACCTGATCATCAACGCCGAGCAGGCCATACGCGAATCGCGCGATCAGGGCACCATCCGCATCCGCATGGGCTGCACCCCAGGCACTCCGGCCAGAGTTTTTATTTCTTTCCAGGACGATGGCCCGGGCATCGCTGCCGATATCCTGCTCAAAATTTTTGATCCGTTCTTTACCACCAAGCGTCCCGGCCGCGGCACTGGACTGGGCCTCAGTATCTGCATGGCAATCGTGCGCGAGCATGGCGGCGACATCGAGGTGCAGGCCGCGCCTGGTGGCGGCACCGTCTTCATGGTTTTCCTCCCGCCCGCTCCTGTGCTCGACCCCGCTGCGCTCAAACAATCTGCCGCGCTGCAAGAGCCCGCGCCGTCCTCTTCCGGCGACGCAGCCACCACGCCGGTAACCGTCGCCACCACAACCAAACCCTCGCGCGTCAACTAAAGCACCCCCCGCCAAAGCACTCCCCGCCCTGGAACCTCCCAACCGCGCCTTCAGCCCAAGCTTTTCCACGGCGAGGAAAATCATTTCCCAGCCAATTTTTGTCCTGCTGTATCGCGCTCCGCTCGGCATCCCTATCTAGTTGATTTAGAAGACTTTGCATGGGCTGTCAACCCGGTTACGTATGGGCACCGGCGTGCTCTTCATAAGCTCCGGAAGCGGTCTATAAAGCGAGGCAGAATGAAATTCATCGCACGCGCACTTTGTTTGATGCTGCTCTTAATCGGTGCTTCTTCGAAGCTTTCGGCGAACAGCATTCCTATCACTATGAATAACGGTGGCTCGAACGTTATGGGCGGCGTTTACGTCGGCCCTTACAACCTCACTTTGACCATTAACTCCAAGAACGTTGCGGTGAAGCTCGTCTGCGACGACTTCAACAGCGAAGTATTCAACAACGAAAAGTGGCTGGTGAAGACTTCCACATTTCCCAGCCTGCAGAACGTGAAATGGACCGGGCAGACCACGAAATATGCGGAGGTCGGATGGCTGGTTCTGCAAATGAACCTTCCCGCGAACAAGACGAATCCCACCACCGTTGGAGATATCCAGTGGGCCGTCTGGGATATTTTTGCTCCCGGCGTCTCGAATTCGAATCCTTACGGCACGCTCAGCGCCCTGGATAAGACCAACGTCAACAATTGGCTCAGCCTGGCGCAGGCGAACTACTCGACGGGCAATTATTCCAGTCTGGTAATCTACACTCCGGTTCCGAACTCGCAAATTCCGTCGTCTTACGGTACGCCGCAGGAATACGTGGGCACGGGCACTCCGGTAGCTCCCACTCCGGAACCAAGCTCGCTGCTGCTGTTCGGCACCGGTGTCGCAGCTCTGGCGCGCTGGCGCCGCCAGATCTTCTCGTAGCCGTAAAGCAATCTCAGTCGATCTCTTCGCTAGGCTGGGCCGCCAAGCAAGTGGATGAATTCCCAACCTCACACGTAGAATTTACGTGTGGTTTTTTTTGTGCTTCCCTCGCTGCCGATCCTTCCCGCCGTGGAATGCAAGAATCGGATAGAAGCCGATCAGCGTTTCGCTCAAGCTAACTCTCGATGAAGAACGCTGAAGTGAAATCTGCACCGAGGAGGGAACAAAATCATGCTGCCCATTCGAGTAGTGGCCATTCCCACGGAGGTGGCCGAAGCGGTTCGTGCCACCATGCGAGCGCCCGTTTATGAGCACCCTGCCCACGCCGAAGTGGGCTCCGATGCTGCTCCCTGCCGGCACTGCCTGCGCTTAATCACGCCCGGCGAGCGCAGGATTCTATTTACCTACGATCGCTTCGCGCAGGTGGAGTCGCTGCCATTGCCCGGCCCGATATTCGTTCACGGGCAGGCCTGCCCGCGTTATCCGGATGGTGCGGGATTTCCCGAAGAGCTGCGCGCGAGCCCGCGCACCCTCGAGGCCTACGCCCGCGGCCGGCAACTTTTAGCGAAGAAGTATGTAGAGGACGGAAAAATGGAGGAGGCTATCGAACAGCTCTTCGCGCATCATCCCGCCGCGGATTACATTCACGTCAACTCCACCACGGCAGGCTGTTTCACATTTCGCGTCGAGCGGCAGGCCGCCCGGCGCAACATTGGAGAGGCTACTGTGCCGACGGCGTCGCCCCGGTGATCCGAAATTTGTACCACGACGTCCCCATCGGGTAGAGCACGTCGCGCAGCGTGTAATTCTGCTGGCCGCTGGGTTCAATGCTCGTCGATATCTTGCCCTGATTGACGACCAGCGCCGCGTTGTCGGCGCCAAAGTAGCTGGTCTCATACTGGATGTCGCCGTAGGTATAATCCTTCGATTTATTTTCAATGGTGACGGTCCACACCGCAGTCGTTCCCATGTGGTCCTTCTCCATCTTCACGCGGAAAACTTTCAGGTCGCGAACCGCGTCGGCCGCAGTCTTGGGCGCACCGGCGGCTGCCTCGGTAGTGCCCCCGCTCGATGCCGGCGGCTTCGCGCCGTGCGTCGCCATCATGTAAACCACCATCCCCACTACCACGAATGCCGCCACTGCACCAAACAAGATGCCGAAGCGATTCGCATCAGGCTGCTTTTTTTCCTGGACGGATTCAAACATATTCCCCCCTTCCGATACTTCGCGCCTACGGAACCAGAAGTGCGCACGCCGGATTTAGGTGAAACCAAAAACCGCCTATCCGAGACACGCAATCGGGAGCCCCTGATGAGCGCAAATCAAGCCCCGTACTCTTCTGGAATCGGCACCCTAGAAATAACAGAAGCCCGCCACGATGTCTACGGTTGCGGATTATTGCGCTGGGGTCATATCGTCCCGCACCACCGCGCCGCCCTTCATCACAAACTTCACGCGCTGCATCTCGGTGATATCCTGGAGCGGATCTCCCGCCACGGCGATGAGGTCGGCAAACTTGCCTTTTTCAATGGTGCCGACGCTGTCCTGCTTGCCGATGATTTCGGCATTCACCGTGGTGGCCATGCGCAACGTATACAGCGGCGTCGCCCCCCATTTCACGAAGATGGGAAACATCTCCGCCTGGACGCCATGCGAACAGAAGCACTCGGCGTTAAAGACTCGTTCAGGCGGTGGCGCGGCTCCGCTCCCAAATCCGAGCTTTACGCCCGCGGCCAGCATCTTCTTCCAGGTCTGCTCCGCAAGACGATACCGGCTATACGGTGCCCATTTTTTCAGGTCCCCCGGTTCATCCTGGCGGTGATCTAAAATGGTCATGGTAACCGGAAGATTTTTCTCCACAAACATTTTTATGTCGGCATCGTCGGCGGCGGTGGCATGTTGGATGTCGTCGACCCCTGCGGCGATGGCCGTCTTCAGACCTTCGCCGCCATAAGTATGGCTAGCGACGAATAAACCGCGTCGATGCGCTTCGTCCACCACGGCCTTGATTTCCTCCAGGCTAGTAAGCCCTTGGTTCACCATTTCACCATTCGCCTTGAAGTAGAACGGGCCGGTAGTTTGGATCTTAACGTGGTCGACGCCATAGTGCGCCAGTCCGCGCACGGCGGCGCGCATTCCTTCGACGCCATCTGCAATCAGGTTGGTTTCGAAGGGTTTGTATCCCAATGGATATGTCGCGCTTCCTGGCATGGTGATGGTGATGACGGGCCCGGCGGTGAGAAGGCGTGGACCCGGGAAGAGTCCATTTTCGATCGCCTTTTTCAACTCTACGTCAGCATACCCGCCGCCATGCGTTCCCATAACCACCTGAGTGGTGAAACCCGCCTTCAAACTTTCCGTAGCGCTGTATAGCGCAAGCATCATCTGGTATTGCAGCCCGTCGGGACCGCCGGTGAGATGAACGTGGCCATCGATCAGTCCAGGCAGCACAGTCGCCCGACTCAGATCAATTACCTTCGCGCCAGCGGGCACCTTTACGCGGTCGGCCGGCCCCACTTCGGTTATGCGGTCGCCGGTGATAAGCACTACCTGATTGGCCAAAATTGTCCCCGACTTGGGATCAAACATCCGTCCGGCCCGAACCGCCACCACCTGCTTGGCTTGCGCCGGCGGAGTCTGCGCCGGCGGCGTTTGCCCGGGCAGCATGGCCGCAGCCGCGAGTAGCAAAGCGAGGGTGGTCACAACACATTTCCATCGCGCCATGTAAACTCCGTTTTCGTCCAGATTTGACTTCAAGCCTGTGCGGCCAGATTGGAGCTATGCTCGATTTTCACTAAGGGGCTACTGCAAATACCAAAATTTGCGCGTCCTGTTTTTCTTTTCCGGGAACACCGACGTAAAACTTATTCAGCTCGGGAATGAGCTTGCCTGTTTTTGCGCCGGGCTTGGTGGGAATGGTGGCGATAACCTGGTAGTTGTCGGCATCACGCTGTTCAACCACGGTCACCGCGCCTGCTCCGCCACCGCCAGGCAGGTAGAGTCGATGATGCGCGGCGTCGAATGCAAGATCGTCGACGTAGTCGGCAACCGTAAGGTTGGCAACTTCCTTTCCGTTATCGGTGTTCACCACGATAAGCCTGGAGGGCTTGCGCGTGACGATGAACAGTCGATGCGTCGCTTCGTCGAACTGCATCGACACATTGTCCTTGGCCGTGGCGACCGGCCAGGTTTCAACCACATCGCGTTTCGTGCGGTCCACCACGCCGATTTTGTTCGCGCCGGTCATATTCACGAAAAGCCGGGTTCCGGACCCCTCCAGCGCCATCGACTCCAGGCGGTTGGTAGCAAGCTTCATATCCGCCAGTTTTTTGTCGTGCTCCGTGTCGACGATGCTGATCAGACAGTACGGCGTCTTGGCGGCGCGGCCGCCATTTACCACGTAAAGGTATTTGGTCGAGGCATCGTACCCGATCGGGTCGGCATCGATGCTTAGCGGTATATGTCCGATCAGTTTGTACGTGCCGTAATCTAAAATCTTTATCTCTGAAGCCCCTCCATCGACGACGTAAATTTTATTTGCTTCCGGGAAGACCATAACGTTATGGGGTTCCTTAAAGTCCGTGAGCGTGGTGATGTGCTTATTCGTCTGCAGGTCGACGATTTCAACCGCGGGCTCTTCCTCAGAAGTAATAAAAAGCCGGTGGCTCTTCAGGTCCACGCCGAAGTGATCCCACTTGCGCTCCGTTCCTGGTACGGAAATAGTTTCAACCAGCCGTAGCGGCGCGTTTTCCTGAGTGGAAGACTTCGCGCCCCAAACGAGCATCGCCGCCAGAACCACTAAGATCTTTTTCATTTTAGCTCTCCTCCGTATTAGCGCGGATGTGATCTACGGATTATGGCCCACTCCCGCAGCTTTTCTTTCAAAAAAACTCCCGTTGACGGAAATTAGTGCAAACGTCTATGAGCGTGTCCTGAAGATTAACGGAAGTTAATTTGTTGTTAATTTGAGGAGCGCACTGCGCTGGGCGGGAATCTTGGCATTAGGGCCAATAACCGGGCGGATTTACTACTTCTTCGCGGCGGGAGTGGAACCGACAGGCACGACGCCAAAATCCCACACGTAGAGATTCATGCCCTGCTCGGGCACGAATTCTACGAAGGCATACTCCCCGGCAGTAAGCTCCTGGCCTAGCGTGAACCGGTACACCCCGCGCGCCGCATCCCAGCGCTCCAATGCGATGGCGTTGACGTTGTTAGACGACCGGCCGGTGAAGCTGGTGTTCACCGCGCCCAGTTCGCGGACGTTACCTTTCACCTTCGCGCGAAGCAGCTGCACATTCGGTTCGCGGTGGTCCGCGGTACGGAAATAAAACTCCGGCTGCGTGGCGGAAATCCGCAGCGCGGCGCGCGCCCCGGGAAGCGACACCTTGTGCTGCGTCGGGATCACCGGGATCGGCACCAGGATCTGCGCGAAAAAGTGTTTCCTGTCGAGCTTGCTCTCCGCCTGCGCCTGCGACAGCGAGGCGACGTTCTTCCCCTCGACCACGAACAGCCCAACTCCGTCCGGCAAAAAAACTCCCGGAGTAATTTCCAGGCTGGCATCGGTATCCACATCCGCAGCCACCTGATGTTGCGCGATAGTGCGGATTTTCTCGTCGATATCCCTGCGCCGCGCGACGGACTCCGCTTCGTCCTTATGCGTCGCGTCCCAGTCCACCATCGCGGCAGGGATCTCCTCCCACGCCGACCGCTCCACGCTCCAGTAGCGCACCCGCTCGCCTTTGATTTCGTAAAAGCGCACCAGATGAAACGTGCCGTCCTTCAGGAAGAGCTTCTTCCCGGCGGGCAATGGCACGGCCACGCTGCTGTCCTGCGCGTTTTTATCCTGGCGAGGCTCCTGCGCAGCGAGGCTGCCCAGGCAAATTCCAGCCAACGCACCAGCCACAACAGCCGCCAGGCAAAATCGCAGCGCGAGTTTAGATTGTGCCGCCATGATCGTGAATGATGAGTACCGCATAGAGAGATGCTTCCCCGCACGCTGAGGGTTGCGGGACACAATTCAGGGTAGCGCGCCCGCCGCGCCAAGGCAAACAGCGACGGACTTAGACTCCACGTCCAAGCTTTCTGCTTTTACCCGCTGTTCAGGAATGAATACGGTGGAAGAGTACGGAGAGAATCATCAGATCGGAGAGGGTAAACAGGAGGTGTTCGGGCGTAACTCCGGCCACTTCGGCGGCCTTTTCCAGGATACCCACCTGTTTGTTGCGCGCAAAACTGCGGAGCTCGTCGGCAGTGACGTTGAGCAGCCGGGAAACCTCCGCTTCGGTGAACCACTTCTGACTGGCGCGAACTCGAACCTTGGGGCCCATCCTTCTACCTCCACCCAGCCTTGCGACTAACCTCGCTACCGTGCTCCGGCTAAGTTTTGATGCCACAGATATGCTAACCGTTTTATATTTCAGTGCAATTACGATTCCATTGCAATTGGTCAAACGAATCATAGCTCTTAGGTTTGGTTTACCGGCACCGAAGCAACGACTTGAACGCTGCGGCAACCAAGTTGCTCTGCGCGTCGACAGTGTGGCGAGACCCATAAGTTGCGGCTAAAGGGGAAAACGGATGCCTATCCGCGGAAGGACTCTACTATTTCCCGTATCTGCTTGGTGTGCCGGATCTCGTGGAACGCCAGCATGCGGAACCAGTCGTAGAAATTGAGGCTCCCGAAAAACGGGTGCGGCATGCGGTAGGCGCTCAGGTCCTTGCGCCCGTTGGAAAGCAGCAGCGCGACGGAATGTTCCCGCTGCCTGGTAAGCTCC
The DNA here is from genome assembly GCA_010365215.1 of Acidipila sp. GTDB lineage: Bacteria > Acidobacteriota > Terriglobia > Acidiferrales > UBA7541 > JAAFGT01. The sequence continues at coordinate 18,448 of JAAFGT010000046.1, forward strand.
GCCAGCATCGGCATCTTTTCTTGAATAAGCAGCGGGTCGAGCGGAATCGGCGTCTTCACTTTGAATCCGCGATTCTCCGCCAACGCTATCGGAAGGTGCAGCCGCTTCCATAGCGGAACGGGCACGGCCGCTTCCCGCACGACCTTGGTGACAGCGCTGGAAATCCGTCCTTCCACCTGGGTCAGATGGGCTACTACCTCTCCGGCAGACCAAGCCCCTTTGCCGGGGCTGCTCTTCCAGCGATCTTCCGGAATCTCACCGCACGCAGCGATGAAGCTGCTGTGAGCCTTTTGCAACTGAGCCACAATAGGATTGACGTCGTGCATTCGTTCTACCGAGGATGCCCGTACTTCGATTCGTGTACGTCCATTACGGTTATTTCGCGGCACAGCGCCGCCCGCCGCACGAGCCGACTACCCCGCGAACCCCCCGGCAGCCTCAAACGCCCGGGCGAGCTGCAACACGCGGCTCTCGCCAAAATGCGGCCCATAAATCTGCAAGCCCACAGGCAAACCCTCCGCCGTTTTGCCGCACGGCACGGAGATGGCGGTCACCCCAGCCAACGACCCCGGCACGGTGAATATGTCGGCGAGGTACATGGTCAACGGATCCGCCGTCCGCTCGCCAAGCTTGAATGCCGGCACCGGGGAAGTCGGCGTCAGCACCACATCCGCCTTTTTGAAAGCCTCGGCAAAATCTCTGGCGATAAGCGACCGAACCTTCTGCGCCTTCAGGTAGTAGGCTTCGTAGTAGCCGGCGGAAAGCGCGTAGGTGCCGAGCATAATCCGCCGTTTTACTTCAGAGCCAAACCCCGTGCCGCGCGTCTTGCGATACATCTCTGACAAGTTCGCGCCGTTCACCCGCAAACCGTAGCGCACTCCGTCGAACCGCGCCAGGTTCGAACTGGCTTCGGCGGTGGCGATCAAATAGTAGACCGGAACCGCGTAGGCGGTGTGCGGCATGCGAATTTCGACCGGTTGGCAACCCAGCCTGTTGAACCTTTCGATGGCCGCCTCAGTTTTCTTTCGTACCTGCGGGTCGATTCCCTCGCCGTAATATTCCTTGGGTATTCCCAAACGAAGTCCCTTCACCGGCTGATTGCTTGCCGGCAAATAATCCGGCACCGGCGCGCCGGCCGATGTGGCATCCATTGGATCGCGCCCGGCAATCACCTGCAGCACCCGCGCGACGTCTTCGGTGGTTTGTGCGAATGGACCGATGCGGTCGAGGCTCGAGGCGAAAGCGATCAAGCCGTAGCGGCTGACGCGGCCATAGGTGGGCATCATGGCCGGAACGCCGCACAGAGCGCCGGGCTGGCGGATGGACCCGCCCGTGTCAGTTCCCAGCGCGGCCACCGCCAAATTCGCCGCCACTGCCGCGGCGGAACCGCCGCTAGAACCGCCCGGCACGCGGTCCGGCGCCGCGGGATTCAGCACCGGGCCGTAAGCGGAGTTTTCGTTGGAGCTGCCCATGGCGAACTCATCGCAGTTGGTCTTGCCGAGGATGATGGCGCCGGCTGTTTCGAGGCGTTCGACGACGGTGCAATCGTAGGGCGGCACGTAATTTTCCAGGATGCGCGAACCCGCCGTGGTAGTGGTGCCACGGGTGCTGAGGACATCTTTGATTGCCACCGGCACGCCGGCCAGCACAGGAAGCGATTCGCCGCGGCGAAAGTTTTCGTCTATGGCGTCCGCGCGGGCGTAGGCGCGCTCGGGCGAGAGCGCCAGGTAACAATTCAGACGGGGATTTTCCAGACTGATGCGCGCGTAAAATTCCTTGGTCAGCTCGCGGGCGGAAATGGTTTTCGCTTCCAGGGCCCGGCGGATGGAAGCGACGGTCCAGGCAGCCGGGCTCATCGGTCAATCACTTTGGGCACGCGGAAATAGGGGGGACTGGGATCGGGCGCAATGCGCAGAACATCCTCGATAATTGCGGCGTCGCGTGCAACATCTTCGCGCAATTCCGGTGCTTCTGTCTGCGAGCCGGTCAGCACCTGGGCCATGGGCTCGACGCCGGAAGTATCCAGCTCGTTCAATTTTTCGCAATAGCTTAGGATGGATTCCAGCTGGTGGCCGTAAGTTTCGCGCTCGGCCTCAGTGAGCTCGAGGTTGGCTAGCTCCGCTACGCGCAAAACATCTTCCCGGGTGATTTTCATAACCCGCTTATTCTAGCCTACGTTGCTCGTCCGCGTTACTGGGGCGCCGGAACTCCCACTAGTCCCAGCGGCTCCGCGGCCTCGCGCATGGCGGCGATGCAGAAGGCGATGTGCTCTTCGAGTGGGATGCCCAGCTCGGCGGCCCCTTTCATGACGTCCTCTCGATTCACCCCGCGGGCGAAAGCCTTATCTTTGAGGCGCTTTTTTACCGAGCTGACTTCCAGGTCCAGGATGCTTTTGCTGGGCCGGATCAACGAGCAGGCGGTGAGGAACCCGGCCAGTTCGTCGCAAGCAAATAGGGTGTGCTCGAGCGCGGACTGCCTCGGCGCATTGCAGTAGTCGGCGTGGGAGAGAATCGCGCGAATCAATTCCTCGGGATAGCCGCGTTCGCGAAGCAGCTTGGCGCCTTCGGAGGGATGCCCCTCGCTGGGATGATGCTCCTGATTCGGCCAGCGCTCGTAATCGAAGTCATGCAGGAGCGCGGTCACGCTCCACAAATTTTCGTCGGCTCCATTCTTGCGCGCGTAGGCGCGCACGCAGGCCTCCACGGCCAGCGCGTGTTTACGCAGGCTCTCGCCGGAGGTGTATTCGCACAAGAGTTTCCAAGCCTCGTCGCGATCTAAAGTCACTTCTTTCCCCCGAGTGGTTATTTTAACGGTTGTTTTAACAAGGAAATACATTGTACCGCGGCGCGCCAAATTTCCTGAGACTCTTGCGGCGGGTGCGGTAGCTCGGTACGATGCAAACACGCGGTTGTCCATGGTTACTGAACTGTACAATATTAGACAGACTTTTCGAGCCGTTCCGCGGATACTTTCAGCGAACCACCACAGCGAACGCGGTGACGGGTGTCGACAGCGATTTCGTTTCCCGCGCTAAAGTTTTTGCGGGGATTGCCGAAGTCGAGAAGTGGATCCGCTGGGACGCTGAGTCTACTTTGGTATTTAGGGGAGTTTCGCCCGACTATCGCCCGAGGGTATACGCCTGCTTTGGTCTGAAAGCATGGAGAGTCACGAAGATTCCACTTGACATCAAGTCGCGTGCGGCACATTCTCTCCCCGCGCCTGTTTCTGCCTTCCCCCGAGGGTTCTCTCCAGCCGCACGCCGGAAATATAAGTGAGGGACCGGTGTCAGACGGTATGGTTCACAACGCCAACAATGATCTGGATCGCGAAGTAACGCGCTGCAAAGTATGCGGCTTGGTGCAGTATCGCACCAGGACGGATAATTGCAGGCGCTGCCTGCGCCTGTTACCGCCGAAGGTGCAGTTCCTGATTCCTCCGGCAGCTCCACAAGAGTTGCCAGGGGATGACCGGCAGCTGTTTGAGAACTGGCCCAACAACCAGACGGTTGAAAACATCGGCCAGCGCATCCGCCAACTGCGCGAATCTCGCGGCATGACGCAGAGCCAGCTACAGGCACGCTCGCGCGTTTCCCGCTCGTACCTCTCGCGTATCGAGAGCGGCCAGATGACTCCCAGCCTCGGGACGCTCGAAAAAATCTCCGAGGCGCTGGGCGTCGGTCTAAACCGCTTCTTTCTGCCCGAATCGAACGGCGAGACCATCCTGGAAGATCCGTTCATCCAGGGTCTGCGGCCGTTTCTCCGGCAGCTCGATTGGGAACAGTGGCAGTCGATCCTGCGCCGCTTGCAGGTGATCGGCGACCACGTTGCCGCCGATTCGGCGGTAGTGCCGCGGCCCGCACGCGAAGAGAAAATGCCGCAGTACACTCGTCGAGCGGGCGGGCAATCGGCTAACGCGCACCGCTAGGAACTCGGCCGCGCCAATGACCGGGAACACGCCGGCAAACCGACTCTATCCTCGCTGTGGGCAGCGGGAAGCAAACGATTCAGAGGCAGTTTTCCAATGGAATGCTCGGCGGCGGAAGGCAAACATCGTCGCCGGGTGCGCAATAATCCTACTGTACGTCCCGCGGGCCTATCCTCACCAGCTTGATTTCTACGCCGGAAGCTTTTGGATTCAGCACCACCAGCCGCACAATATCGTTGTGATCCGAGATATAGGCAGTCTCGGAAGACTCAATCTCGGTGTGCGCGTACTCGCGAATCGTCTTTTTTTCTCCCGGACCTTTCCGTTCGAATGCACTACCCAGCGTCTTCCCGTACCAGGAATCCACTTGAGTCAAAGCGTCCGACGTGGAGTAGTGCGCCGCGATAATTTCCAGTTTTTCGTCATCCATTCCGGTCAGCGCGAAGCTGCCGCTCTCCTTTTCGTCGGTGGCGCCTGGATACTTAGGCAGGCCCGGATTGGCCCCTTGCTTTAGTTCCACTCCTCCGAGCGGCGTAGTGATCGACACATGACGCCCCTGCTTCTCGAAGCGGCTTCCGTGCATAAAAAAAGTCACAATTGCGAACGTCACCACGCATAGTATCGCCACGCCGGCTCCCAGAATTCCTAACAGCCAGAGCAGCAGCGAGCCGCCTTTATTTTCCGGAACTTTTCTAGAGGGGCCTGCGGGAATGGGGCTTGGGCCTGTAGACATGGTGGCACTCCTCGGTGCTCGGTCTCACTGGTATGTAACCTAAGATACGTCAACCGCGGGCCAAATGTTTCGGGTAATCAGCGCGGAGCTGGCGGGTGGCTCAGGCGAAACGTACCTTCACATCGGGTTTCTTGTAGAGATGAACGGTGTCGATGAACCGCACCTGCCGCTGCTCGAGTGTGAGCACCAGGGAATGGGTGCGGATGCCCTCGCCGAAAAAGCGCACGCCGCGCAGCATGCTGCCTTCGGTGACACCGGTACAGGCGAAAATGATGTTTTTGCCCGGGGCCAGGTCGGCGGTGTCGTAAATCCGCTTGGGATCCTTAATGCCCATCTTCTCCATGCGCTCGAGGTGCTCAGGCTTGGAGACCACCAGGCGCGCCAGGATCTGCCCGTTCAGGCAGCGCAGCGCTGCCGCGGCCAGCACGCCTTCCGGCGCCCCGCCCGTGCCCATCACCGCGTGTACTCCGGTACCGAGCACGGACGCGGAAATTCCAGCGGAAAGATCGCCATCACCAATCAGGCGAATGCGCGCGCCGGCGGCGCGGATTTCATCGATCAACTTTTCATGGCGCGGCCGCTCGAGTACGATGACCACCAGATCTTCCACGGCGCGGTCCAGGCGGCGGGCAATGGCCTTCAGGTTGTCGGCCACCGGAGCGTCGAGCTCAACCGCTCCTTTGCAGGACGGACCGACGATAATTTTTTCCATGTACAGGTCGGGCGCGTGCAGCAGGCCACCCTTCTCGCTGGCGGCGAGAACGGCGATGGCGTTGGGCGCACCCGTGGCGCACAGGTTGGTGCCTTCCAAGGGGTCGACGGCGATATCCACTGCGGGGTACTTGGCGTTGGGCTCGCGTTGCGCCGCGCCTACTTTCTCGCCGATGAAGAGCATGGGCGCTTCATCACGCTCGCCCTCACCGATCACAATGGTCCCGTCCATGGGCACGGTATCCATTACTTTGCGCATGGACTCCACGGCCACGTGATCCGCCTGGTGGCGGTCACCCTGACCCATGGTGCGCGCGGTTTCGATCGCCGCCTGTTCCACCACGCGTAGAAATTCGAGGCTGAGACGTGTCTCCATTATTTCTCCTAAGGCCGCAGGCCGCGGTGCAGGGCGGCGCTACATGTACCGCGAAATAGGGATGAGTGACAATAGACAACTGACTGCCGGCTTTTTGCCGTGAGACTGTCCGCAACACTGTCGGCAACCCTGCCGGCGGCGCTGCTACATGTAGGCCGGGATGCCGGTGATCTTCTCCCCGATGATGAGCTTGTGAATGTCGTGGGTGCCTTCGTAGGTATACACCGACTCGAGGTTGTTCATGTGGCGCATGATGCAATAGTCGTCCACGATTCCGTTCGCGCCCAGAATGTCGCGCGACTTGCGCGCGCATTCCAACGCCATCCACACGTTGTTCATCTTCAACATAGAGACCTTTGAGAAATCCACGCGCCCTGCGTCTTTCAGTTTCCCCACATGGTAAGCCAGCAATTGCGCCTTGGAGATCTCCGTAATCATCCAAGCCAGCTTTTCCTGAACGAGCTGGTGCGAGGCGATCGGCCGGTTGTTGAACTGCTTGCGCGTTTTGGCGTATTGCAGCGCCGTGTCGTAGCAAGCCATTGCCGCGCCGACCGCGCCCCAGCCGATCCCGTAACGGGCCTGGGTCAAGCAGCCCAGCGGGCCTTTCAGGCCTTCCGCCTTGGGCAGCAGGTTTTCTGCGGGGACTTCGCAATCGGTCATAGCCAGACCGGAGGTGACGGAAGCGCGCAGCGAGTACTTGCCGTGAACGTCCCAAGCCTTGAAGCCGGGTGTGCCTTTCTCCACCAGGAAGCCGTGGATCACATCGTCTTCCGTCTTGGCCCAGATTACCGCCACGTCGGCGATGGACCCGCTGGTAATCCACATCTTTTCGCCGTTCAGGATGTAGCGATCCCGCTTGCGCACCGCCCGCGTGAGCATCCCGCCGGGATTCGAGCCGAACTGCGGCTCGGTCAAGCCGAAACAACCCAAGGCTTCGCCTTTTTGAAGCTTGGGCAGCCATTTTTCTTTCTGTGCATCGCTGCCGTAGGCGTGAATGGGGTACATCACCAGCGCGCTTTGCACGGATACGAAACTGCGCAGTCCGGAATCCCCTCGCTCCAGCTCCTGAGTCACCAGGCCGTACTCCACATTGGACATTCCCGCGCAGCCGTAGCCCTTTAAACTAGCGCCGAAAAAGCCCAGCTCGCCCATTTGCGGCACCAAGTGGCGAGGGAAGACGCCCTCGCGGTTGTGCTTTTCGATGATGGGCAGCACCTGCTCGTCAACGAAGGCGCGCGCCGTTTGCCGCACCAGCTTCTCGTCGCCGGTCAGCAGGGAATCGAAATCAATGAAATCCACACCCGGAAAACCAGCCATCAGAATTCTCCTCGGGCCTTAAACCAAAACTGAACCAAGCTGAACTTGGTCTGGTGAGGCAGGGGGAGCGGTCGCCACGCCCGCTTCCAGCTAAGGAGGCACGTTGCCATGCTCAACAGGTCTACCTTGACGGCAGTGAGCGCTCCTCTGCTAGCCGTAATTCTAGCAATTGCTTCGATTTACGGCAAATCGCCAAGAGGGGTGTGAACGGGAATGCGGAGGGGGACGTGACCTGTTCAAGTCGTGCCACCTTCATCGAGTCGTTGACGGGAGCGCGCGGCAATGCTATAAAATTTCATTTCGCTTTGTCCCGGCAGTCGCGCTGAGGCGCCGCCTGGCCCCTTCACCGGGCCGAGTTCCAGGAGAGGATAGTCAGCAGTTCCATCTGAGCCATGGACATCTTTGCCCAACTGAAAGGTCTGATCCTGCAGGCCTTGCCCACTGTCGTCCTTATTCTCGTTTTCTATGCTTTCCTGCGCAGCCAGTTCTTCGCGCCACTGGAAAAAATCATGGCCGAGCGCAGCGCCAAAATAGAGGGCGCGCGCAAGGCCGCAGAAGCGAGTCTGGCGGCCGCAGCCGAGCTGGAACGAGCCTATGAAGCCGCCCTTCGCAAAGCCCGTGGGGAGATCTACGCGGAGCTCGATGCTGCGCGTCGCACCGTGCTCGACGAGCGCTCCAATTTGATCCGTGCGGCGCGCGACCACGCCAACGAAGTGATTCGTGCCGGGAAAGCCGGAATTGCCGGGGAAGGCGCCGCGGCCCGCGCGCGCCTGGAAGCCGAGACTCCGGCATTGGCCACCGAAATCGTCCGCGTGATTCTGACAGGCGCCCGTCCAAGAGGAGGCCCGGGTGGGGCGCCGCGGGTCTCCGGAGACCGCGGATGAAGCTGCAGCTCACCTGGAGCGCGAGTGTCTGCGCGAGCCTTTTTTTTGTCGCTGCCGTGCCGGCGTCGGCCGCGGAGAACGAGGCGATTTCCACGCCGCTGGGGTGGACGTTTCGCTGGATCCACTTTGCCATCGTCTTTGGGTTCATTCTGTTTTTGCTTTTGAAGAAAGCTCCGCCGTTTTTTCTAGGGCAGGCCAATAAAATCTCCACGGCCATGGCCGATTCCGGGCGCGCGCTGGCCGAAGGGCAGCGCCGCAAGAAAGAAGCCTCGGACCGCATGGCTGGCCTGGACCGCGAGGTTGCCGCCATGCGCGACACGGCGCGGCGCGACTCGGTGGCGGAAACCGAGCGCATCCGCTCCGGCGCCCGCGATGAAGTGGCCAAAATCGATCGTGCCGCGCAGGGCGAAATTGCCGCGGCGGCGAGGGCAGCCCGCAGCGAGCTTAAGGCTTTGGCCGCGCGCCTGGCGGTGACCCGCGCGCACCAGCAACTCGAAAGTCAAATGACACCGGCCAGCGAAGGCCAGATTTTTCACGCGTTCGTCGAACAGTTGACCCGATCCGCAGGTCGATCCCCAGCTCCCGGGAGCCAAAATTGAAGAGTGTGACGCAGCATTACGCAGCCGCGCTGGCGGACGTAGCTCTGGAGAAGCGCCGGACCGAGCCGCTCAAGCAGGAGCTTGGCGCTTTCCTGGATCTGTTCGCCACCTCGCCGGAGCTGCGCAATTTTCTGGCTACGCCCGCGGTAGAGCGCGCCGCGAAGCAGGGAGTGATCGAAAAACTGGTCACACGCCTGGGCGGGAGCCACGAGCTGCGCAATTTCCTGTTCGTCATCGTGGAAAACGGCCGCAGCGCTTTGCTGCCGGAGATCGCCAAACAGTTTGAGGCCGAGCTGCGCGATCGCGAGGGAATTGCCGAAGCCCAGGTGACCTCCGCGCGGGAATTGACCGACGAGCAGAAACAGGAACTGGGCGACACTTTGGAAGAGATGACCGGCAAGCGCATTGAACCGCGTTACGCCATCGACCCGGAGCTGGTGGGCGGCGTGATGGTGCGCATCGGGTCGACCATTTACGACGGCTCGGTGCGCGGACAGCTCGAGCGCCTCGAAATACGCCTGGCAACGGAATAGGAGCAACGCATGGCCACCATTAACGCGGACGAAATTACAAAACTGATTCGCGAGCAGATTGAAAATTACGACCAGTCCATGGCCGTCGATGAAGTGGGCTCGGTGATCTCCGTGGGCGACGGAATTGCGCGCATCCACGGGCTCGAGAAGGTGATGTCCGGAGAGATGCTGGCATTTCCACACGACGTCTTCGGCATCGCGCTCAACCTCGAAGAAGACCAGGTGGGAACCGTGCTGCTCGGCGAATACCGGGAAATCAAAGAAGGCGACACGGTCAAGCGCACCGGGCGCATCATGTCGGTTCCCGTGGGCGAAGAGTTGGTGGGCCGCGTGGTGGATCCGCTGGGCCGCCCGCTCGATGGCAAGGGGCCCATCGCCACCAAGCAGCGCAATGCCATCGAGCGCATTGCTCCCGGCGTGGTGGAACGGCAGCCGGTGCGCGAGCCGTTGCAGACCGGCATCAAGGCCATCGACGCCATGATCCCCATCGGCCGCGGCCAGCGCGAGCTGATCATCGGCGACCGGCAGACCGGCAAGACCGCCATCATTCTGGACACCATCGTCAACCAGAAGGGTGGCGACATGATTTGCATCTACTGCGCCATCGGGCAGAAGCGTTCGACCGTGGCGCAGGTGGTGAAAATGCTCACCGACGCCGGTGCGATGGACTACACCATTGTCGTTGCCGCCACGGCCTCGGAGCCAGCGACCATGCAGTACATCGCGCCTTATTCGGCCTGCGCCATGGGCGAATATTTCCGCGACTCCAAGCGCCACGCGGTCACGTTTTACGACGATCTTTCCAAGCACGCGCAAGCCTACCGTGAAATTTCACTGCTGCTGCGGCGGCCTCCCGGCCGCGAAGCCTTTCCGGGAGATGTTTTCTTCCTGCATTCGCGGCTGCTGGAGCGCGCCGCGAAGATGAGCGACGCCAATGGCGGCGGCTCGCTGACCTCGCTGCCGGTGATTGAAACGCAGGCCGGCGACGTGTCGGCTTACATTCCCACCAACGTGATCTCCATAACCGACGGCCAGATATATCTGGAGGCGGACCTTTTTAATGCGGGCATTCGCCCAGCCATTAACGTGGGCATTTCTGTGAGCCGTGTTGGCGGCAACGCGCAGATCAAGGCGATGCGCCAGGTGGCGGGCACACTTCGCTTGGACATGGCGCAATATCGCGAGCTGGCCGCCTTCTCGCAGTTTGGCTCCGATCTCGACAAGGCCACGCAGGCGCAGTTGGCGCGCGGGCAGCGCCTCACCGAACTGCTGAAGCAGGATCAGCTCAAGCCCTTGACGGTTACGCAACAGGTGATGAGCCTTTTCGCCGGAGCCAATCGCTTTCTCGACGACGTGGAGATTTCGCAAGTCCTACGCTTCGAAGCGGAGATGCTGGCCTACCTGGAGACGAATCACCCGGAATTGATGAAGAAGGTGACCGAGAAGAAGGCCATTGACGACGACGCCAGCGCGGAAATCAAGAAGGCAATCACCGCATTCAAGGAACGCTGGGTGAGCACAGCGCCCGCTGCCGCCTGAACACAGGAGAAAACTCTAGAGACGCATGGCCACCCTTCTTGATTTTCGGCGCCGCATCCGCTCGGTGAAGAGCACGCAGCAGATCACCCGGGCGATGAAGTTTGTTGCCGCGGCGCGGTTGCGGCGGGCGCAGGAGCGCGTGGTGGCGGCACGGCCCTACGCGCGGGAGATACTCAACGTGCTGCGTTCCGCGGTTTCCCGGCTGGAGAATTTCAGCCATCCGCTGCTGTTGCGCCGGCCTGAATTGCGATTACTGGTGGTGGTGATATCGGGCGATAAGGGCCTGGCTGGCGCGTTCAATACCAATGTTCTGCGCAAGGTGACGGAGTTTCTCGGCCAGCATGCCCAGCAAAAGTTGCAGGTTATTGCCGTGGGTAGAAAAGGGCGCGATGCCATTCGCCGGCGGCGCCTGGAGATCGTCGCCGAGCTGATCAATGTCTCGGCGAACGTGGAGTTCCGCCACGCCAAGGAGATCGCCGAGAAGGTAACGGCGATGTATGCCGCGGATGAGGTCGACGCCGTCTACATCATTTACAACGAATTCAAAAGCGTCATGCACCAGCACATGATCATCGAGAAACTTTTGCCGGTCGATCCCGAAACGTTTGCCGGCACGCCCGCTGAGGACTCCGCCGGCGAGGGCCGGGCGGGCGAGACTCGGGCCGGCGAGATTCGGACCGGCGAAGCTCCGGCCGCGGCTCCGGTGGATTACATCTACGAGCAGCCGCCGGCACAGATATTCGAGCGGCTGGTGCCGCGCTACGTCGAAGGCGAGATTTACCGCACCTTGCTCGAATCCGCCGCCGCCGAACACGCCGCGCGCATGACCGCCATGGATTCAGCGACCAATAATGCCGCCGACCTGATCGAGCAAATCACGCTGCACATGAACAAGGTGCGGCAGGCGGCCATCACCAAAGAAATTATCGAAGTGGTCAGCGGCGCCGCGTCCGCCGGTTAATCCGGAAACGCGAGGAGAGAAAAAATGCCCGAGACAGTTGTGGCAGCGGTTGGAAAAATCGTCCAGGTGATCGGTCCGGTGGTCGACGTGCAGTTTGCCGAAGGGCACCTACCGCGCATTTACAATTCCGTGCACATCACCAGCGAGGGTTTTACCGTGCCTGAGCCGCTGGATATTATCGCCGAGGTTCAGCAGCACCTGGGCGAAGGGCGGGTGCGCTGCGTTTCCATGAAAACCACCGAGGGACTGGTGCGCGGGATGAAGGCCACGGATACCGGCGGTCCGATTACCGTGCCGGTGGGCCGCGGCACGCTGGGGCGGGTGATGAATGTGCTGGGCGAG
>JAAFGT010000047.1 GCA_010365215.1 Acidipila sp.
TGATTGCCAATAAAAAATAGCGCTTCGACGGCACCGTGACCGCCCGGCTGCCGCGCTGCTGCCGCTTCGGCCGCAGCAATCATCTCGGCTTCTTTTTTCTTTGCGCGGTAGGCTTGCGCCAGTCCGTAAAGCCTTTCAGCATCGAGCGCAGGGTCGGCAAGCGTCAACTTCTCGAGCGGCTTCGGCCCCTCTTTAAATTGCGCGCGCGATAGCGCCGCGCCCAGCTCGGCGCTTTGGCGGGCCACGCCGTTAAGCTGTTTGCTCAGTTGCTCGTATTCCGCGCGTGCTTCCTTCCATCGTTTCGCGTCGTAAAAAGCTGCGGCCCGCGCCAGCCGCTGGTCGTTGCTAACCTCAGGGAACTCCGCACCCAGATCCTTTGCCAACGGACCAATGCGCTCACCCGCGCGCGCGGCCTCCGGGCTCAGCGGGAAGTGGTAGAACAGCGTCACATAATCCGCCGCAGCCGCGGCCGAGTGGCGTTCGCTTTCTCGAGCGCGCGCACGCAGCAGCAGCAGCGCCGGCCGCTCCGCGGTTTTCTTGTACGCGTCCAGCGCCACGAGCGCTCGCTGCGCCTGTCCCAAACTCGTGGCCGTGGACGCAAGCACTTCCAGCGCCTGCTCGGTCATTGCGCTGTCGGGAAAACTCCGCCGAAAAACCTCCAGGCGGCCAAGCGCCTCGATCTTGCGACCTTGGACAAGAACAGCCTGCGCACCCCAGAAAACCGCATATTGCCGCAAGACCGGGTCGCGCTCCGCTTCGGTGAACCAGGCAGTAGCCTCTTTCGTGCGGTTTTTTTGCAAGTCGCGGTAACCCAGCGCCAGCGCTGCGCGCGCGCCATACACGTCGCCGGAGTGACGTCGCGCAAAGGCAACCAGCCGGTTGTAGTTCGCGCCAGAATCCTTGGCGCGCAGCTCCCGCGTCAGCGTCGCCAGTTCAGGCTCCGAGCCGGCAGATTGCGCCGCGTGGACGGCGAAGCTGCCCGTTGCCGCGAAGCAGAGCAGCAAAATCAACAGGATCTTTACGAACACGGAGGACGTACTGCGAAGACAATAATTACTACGCAGGCGTGAATCGAGGGCCGGAGACATAACCCACCGTGTGGGCCGTGCAGGCTTTCTCCGCATCTTTACGATGCCGGATTTAGTGGCGATTGACGGGACTGGGATAGGGATACTCGCCGAGTGCTTCCACTTTTCCATCGGCGAGGACTTCCACCGCCCAGATATGAAAATAATCCACGGGGTGCTCGAGGATAGGCTGGAATCGCCGCACATATTCTTTTCGCGCTTTATCAAGGTCGCTTTTTAACCGCGAGCAGAGATCGCGGTGCTCCATTCCGAGCACCACTTCCTTCGGCCGCAGCAGGCGGATGTCCTGCATGGAAACTTTTGCGTGGCGGTTGGCTTTGCGGTGAAGTTCCTGCTGGTCCGCGGGTAAATTCTCCACACGGAACTCCGCAGCCGCTACTTCCTGGATCTCTTGGGGCGCTGCCGGGGGCGCCTCGGTCACATGCATTGCGTGTACCGCTTCTACCGGCGCCGATTCAGCTGACGATTCGGCCGGCGCCGCTTCCACAGGCGCTGATTCTTCCGGCGGCGCTTCCTCGATGACTGCCGGAGTTACTTCCGGCGAGGGCGTCTCGTATGCCGCTTCGTCGGGAACCGCCAGCGCAGGATCAAACGACGGCCGGCGCGGCGCAATGTGCGTCTCCCGCCCGATCGGAATTTCCTCTTCCACGCGCGGCGAGGGAGCGGGCATCTCGATAACACCCGGCGAGGCGTACGAGGCTGCAGGAGGAGTCTCTTGCGTCCGCGACTGTTCCGGTGCGGTTCGCTGCGGCTGTGATACGTCCGGCTCCGCAGTGGAAATCGCGCGGCTGATGATCTCTTCGGCAGGGGTTTGCCGCTGCGGCGCAGTGGTCAGCGCCACCAGTCGCATCATCGATTCCAGCATAGCCGCCAGCGAAGCCGCCGCCGACTGCGCGCGCAGCATCGACGGCATCGTGTTGGCCGGCCGCCGGCTGCCGCATGCCGACACCAGGTCTTCGATGGCATGACTCAGTTCGGTCATGGTGTGTTGCACCAGGGGCAGCGTATCGCGCACCGCGCGGCCTACCGACTGCTCCACTGGGCTAGCGTCTTGTTGGCGTTTGGATTCGTCCATGCGGGCTTACCTGTGCCACAGTGATTATTGGAACCGCTAGGCGAGAAGTCAACTAACAATGTGTATGGGAGTTATCGAGCGGTCATCCAGCAGCAGCCTGTGAAAAGCGGCAGGTTCGCGCTTCGGGACTCTCCATCGCGCCCTGACGCGCGGTTTACAGCCTCGCCAGGCGTTCGCAAACTCAGCAGCCGTCCGCATGGTAGCTCCGCCCATCGTTCGCAACTAAGCCCCTCGTCCGCAACTCAGCCCATGAGGCCGTTTGACGCCTCCTCCACCCGGTGCTATCTTTTAAAGGTTCCTCAGCCGCGGGGGCGAAACGGTTTCGACGGGAGCTGTAGCGGCCAGAAGGCATGCCGGGCGCCACCTGCCCGCAATCGGGTGGAAAAACTAAAGATGCCAATACCAATCTGGCTCTAGCTGCCTAACCAAAAGTTAGCGTAGCTCGTCTCCCCGGGCGTGCCCGCGCACCCGGATCGAGGCGTCACTTAGCGGGCTGGCCTTCCGTCTTTCGGTCCGTAGGACGGTGGCGAGATCAATCGGACTAGTCGGTTCCGTTTCTTGCCCACTCTGAGCGTCGCCGGCGAACCCAATGGAATGGGATAAGCATGTAGTCTTCTGGTTGCAAGGCTCTTCGGACGGGGGTTCAACTCCCCCCGCCTCCATAGTTTTAATTAGAACTATACAATTGAAATAATAAATATTATTAGTGTGTTTGCCTGTTGAATGCGTGTGTTGTGTCTCTGCGAAGCAGAAATCCCCGCCCTAAGATTCTGACCTCGATTACTTCACGCCAAAGCCAGAGAAGATGTACCCGGTCAAAAAGGTTGGAAACCACAGTTGTGGCCGCTATCCCCGGTTAGTGGTTAGAAGAGGGGGAGGCCAATTGACCGCTTCGAACACCTCAAAAACTCTGACCCGAGCGCAGGCGCGAGCTGCATGGGTCATGCTGCACATCTCCGTTCGCTAGCAGAGCTTCTCTTGACTCAAGGCCATCCACAGGATTAAGGTGCAATTAAATTACTGTTCAGTTTTTGCGAGTAGTTGCGCACGCCAAGAGTTCATTTCTCGATTTGGAGGCCAATATCATGTGGAAAATCACGAGTTCATTATTGGCCGCTTTTTTGGTATTGACCGGAATCCTGCTGCTGGCTGTCCTCTCACTTCCTTCATCCTCCCGGGCACAGCAAACGCTCAGCAGACAGGCAGAGGTAGAACGCCTCAAGCAAGAAGTCGCTAGAAATCCCAACAAAGCTAAGGCGCGAATCGAACTCGCCAACGCACTGGACGATGCCGGTGATACCGACGCAGCCATCTTCCAGTATCTGGCAGCGATCAGGATCGATCCCAGTGACGCATCCGCTCGCAGGAACATCGGTGTCGCTTATCTTCGCAAAGGGGACATTAAGGCAGCCGAGCCCGCATTTCGCGAGGCGATACGACTCGCACCTGACTACACCAAGGCGCGCGTCAGCCTCATTGAGGTGCTCGCGCGGAAGCAGGATTGGGATGCGTCCCTTACGGAGATCACACAAGCGCTGCGAATGAACCGAGTCGAGTTTGTAACGGTACAGCTAGAGAGCCTCTTTCCGGCTGAACGAGACGGCTTTTTGCAGGCCAAGCTGGAAGCTGCAGCTCATGCCTGCCTCGGAAATTTAATTCTTGACCAGCACGCCGACGTGGACCGAGCTACAAAGGAATTGCGAAAAGCTGTCGAGATAGACCCACAGTTCGCCGTTGCTTTCCAAATCCTGGCATACGTTTACGAGACGCGGAACAAGCGAGAGGATGCGCTCTCGGCGGCGCAGACAGCGCTGCGTCTGAACCCCAATTTGCCGAATGCACATCTGACCGCTGGTATCATTTACAAGGAAATAGGCAGGACCGAAGACGCGATTCGCGAGTATCAGGCATCCATTCAGATTCTGCCTTCTTTTGCCAAGGGGTACTTCAATTTGGGCAATCTTTATGCCGACCTGAAACAACAACCGCAAGCAATCGATGCTTACCAGAAGGCCCTTTCGGCTGACTCAAAGTTTGACGCAATTGCCCGAGTCCATAACAACCTGGCCGTCTGCTACTACGTCACTGGACAGTACGCGCTTGCTTGGCAACATGTGCACGATGTCCAACGCCTCGGCGGAAATGTGAATCCGGGTTTTCTTGCGGCTCTCAGAAAAGCGGCGCCTGGAGAAAACAGTATGCCTCCCGCCAGAGTGGCGCCACTGCCGCCTCGATAGTCACAGCGGCGGAAGTCGAACTTATTACCGCCGTGGAAATAAACTGATGGATGAACGTCGGCCCTATGCGCCATCAGCGAATTTAAAATTTTAAAAAGTACTGCAGGCAATTTGGACCTGCCCGTCTTGACCCCAACGTGACAAACACCCGTCTTCGCCTGGGCACCCGGCCCAGCCGCGATAAAGACAGGGCTGGAATTTGCGGCTGTATCACAGCGTCGATGAACGCATCGCTCCGGATGCCCACGCCGCTCGCAGCGATCACCGTCAGCTGGCGAGCACCGCTTGGGCCTTGCAATTTTCCCGCTCGGACTCGAGCAACGCCAGCCCCGCTTGCAGGTCTTCCACCAGGTCTTTGGCGTTCTCGCATCCCGGTGACAAGCGAATGAGTGAATCCGAAAGTCCCAGCTCGGCGCGCGCGGCTGCGGGGATCGATGCGTGGGTCATCGTGGCCGGATGGCAGACCAGCGATTTGACCCCGCCCAGACTCTCGCCCAGCGCGAAATATCGCCGCGAAGAAGCGAACCGCGATACCTCTGCGATGCTGCCTTCGAGCTCGAACGAAACCATGCCGCCAAATCCGGTCATCTGCCGCCGCGCGAGGTCATGGCCGGGATGTTCCGGCAGTCCAGGGAAATAAACGCGCCGCACCAGCGCGTGGCCTTGCAGCGCGTCGGCAATGGCCGCGGCATTTTCCGCATGGCGCAACATGCGCAGCTCCATCGTCTTTAGTCCGCGAAGAGTCAGCCAACAATCAAATGGGCCGGGCACCGCTCCGGTGGCATTCTGCAGAAACTTGATGGGCTCGAAGATGGCCGGATCGCGCGCCAGCACCGCTCCCTGAATCAAGTCGGAGTGGCCGGCAAGATATTTCGTCACGCTGTGAACGACGATATCCGCGCCCAGCGAAAAAGGCTGCTGAAAATACGGCGTGGCAAAAGTATTGTCCACCACCACCAGCGCGCCGGCGGCGTGCGCCAGCGCGCTGATCGCGGCAATATCGCTGATGAAGAGCCGCGGATTGGTTGGCGTCTCCACCCAAACCAGTCGCGTATTTCTGGTAATGGCCGCAGCCACGGCCTGCAGATCGCAGAAATCCAACTGGCGAACGGTTACTCCCATAGGTTGGAACACGCGATTCAGGATGCGATACGTTCCGCCATAAACGTCGAGCGGCAAAATAACTTCATCGCCCGGGCGCAGATAGCCTTGCAGAATCGCATTCTCCGCCGCGAGGCCCGAGCCGAACACCGCGGCGTATTCGACGCCCTCCAGCTCCGCCAGCACGCATTCGAGCCGTTGCCGCGTGGGATTATTCGTACGCGAATAGTTGAATCCCTTATCGTGCCCCGGAGCTTCCTGCTCGTACGTTGATGTTTGAAAGATTGGCGCGATCAGCGAACCGGTTTCGGGTTCCGAAGGCTGCGCGCTGTGAATCGTTTTCGTGGCAAATCCCATTTTCCCGCTCCTTGTGACGCCATTGAATTTTTAGACGCAATCGACGTAACCGGCGCAATGGACATGGACCGTCGCCCTGCGCCGCTGGCAGGCGAAGACCAATGAAGCAAGGCCATCGCCAGCGCGTAGCGCGCCGCAGGAGGACGAGCCAGCAAAACGCCCGAGGCGAATGCTGCGCCGTCTTAACATCACTCTGGGAGCTGGAATCTTCAAACGACCGGGGTTCCGGTCAATCGAGGATCTTATCTCTCCCCATTAGGCAGGAATTAGCACCTTGGCACATGGGCCAGGTTGCTGTGGCTTCGTAGGGCCTGTCCCCTCAGCCACTCTGGATAAGCGCTGCTGTGAAGCAGCAAGGGAGAAATAACAGAAGGTAGAAATGGTGTCAAGCCTAGTTCGCGGGGAAGCTATGCAAAATTCAGCTCGATCTCATCGATAAAACACCAGCCCCAACTCTCGCCGGGTTCGATTGATCTCATGATGGGGTGAGTCGTCTTATGGAAATGCTTGGTGGCGTGCTTGTTTTTGGAAGAGTCACAGCAGCCTACGTGCCCGCACTCCAGACACAGGCGCAGGTGCACCCAGGTATCTCCCATTTTCAGGCATTCCTCGCATCCGCGAGTGTGCGGCTCCACCTTGTGAACGTGATTCATGTGGGAACAGGGCTTCATTTTCCTCTCTCCTTTCAGAATACGCTTGATAGCGAGGCGTGAATCATATTTTCGCGGATGCTTTTGTTTCCCCGGTTGTGGTTCCCTTGCGCTGAATTTCAAACAGAGTTTTGGAGTCGCGCGACGACGCATGGCCTGCTGCCATCCATCCATAGCGGCTCAGCAAGGCCCCAAGAATAAAGCAAACGCTGGCGATCGGCCGCGCCGCCGGCCAGTGCGCGAAAAATATTCTCAACACCAGGGGTGCCTGACCGGTAAGGCCCACCGCCACGCGAATCATCCACACGACTCTTCCCGTACGCAGCGGTGCATCCACGGCGCGCCCGCGCATAGCGATATATACAGCAACACAAGTTTCCACTCCCGCCGCGGCGATCGACATTCCATTGGTCGCGGGAATCAAATAGCCTGCCAATTCCAGGATGCCTGCAGATGCGCCCAGCGCCGAGGCCACAAAGTGCACCGGCAACACCCTGCGATTTTCCGACCACACCGGAATCGCCGTCGCGCCCAGCAGCACGCTGGTGTAGCTGAGCAGCACCAGCCCCGTGAGCATGGCGCCCGCTTCCCCGGCCCATCCCACTCCCAAAAGGAGGCTGCTCGAGTAACCACGCAAGACAATTTCCTCGCAGACCACCGCCGTGCCCACGGCAAATGAAAACGCCATCAGCGTCCAGGCGCCGACGGACATTGGCGACTGCAGCTTGAAAACGCGCAGCATGTTCCAAAATCTGGAAGGGCGGCCCAAGTCGAAAATTAAAAGAGGTGGCGAAATAATGGCGCCACCGAGCGCAATCCACAAAGCTGCGCGCACTAGCGCCGGGTCGCGCCCCAGCACGTGGGCCGCGAACGCGATCGCCGCCGAAGCGCCGGCCACTCCTCCGGCCAGGAAATACACCGGCACTTGCCACTTCCACACCGGCTTTTTCAGTACAGGATTGCCGTAGTAGCCTGTTTCGGCCACGGTTTGCGGAAACGGCGATCCCGACGGGGTGACGCGGGCGCCAGTGACCGCCCCTGTTCGCAGCGCTTCTTCCCTCAGGGCATCCAGTCGTTCTTCGCTGGCTTTAAGTTTTTCCCCGGTGAATTTTTCTCCGGTGGATTTTGGGGGCAGGCTCATTTCTTGCCGCGGCTCACAAAAAGAACGCGCCAAATACAGTCAACAGCAGCACCGCGGCCGAAGCCAGCGCGTATGTCCACGCCGTTTTCAGGTGAACGGTCGGAATTTCCGGCGCCGGCGGAAAATTGTAATCTTCCGGCCGCCCCAGGATCACAAACAGCGCGTGGATTCCTCCCACGCTGGTTTCCCGCGGGTCGTACACCCTCGCATCTGCGTAGCCGCGCTCCTGCAACAGCTGCACCCTGGCTCCCGCGCGTTCGCGCAATTCGCTGATCTCGCCAAATTGAATGGACTGCGTAGGACACGCCTTCGCGCACGCCGGTATCAGCCCGGCCACTTGGCGGTCGTAGCAAAAAGTGCATTTGAACGCCAGCCCCTCCTGCTCATTTCGATCGATCACGCCGAAGGGACAAGAGACGATGCAGTACCCGCAACCGTTGCACACATCCGGCTGAACGAATACCGACCCGAACTCCGTGCGCAAGATTGCGCCAGTGGGGCACGCTTCCAGGCACCCGGCGTTCGCGCAGTGTTTGCAAACATCGGAGAGAAACTGCCAGCGAAAAGGCTCCGGCGTCCCGGTAATCTGCGCGCCGAGGGGTTGCGGCTGCTCCAGAAAAAGCACATGCCGCCAGGTGGACGCGCCCAGTGCGCGCGTGTTGTCATACGATTGACCCGACCACTCGAATCCATCGTCAGGAAGCTGGTTCCATTCTTTGCAAGCCACTTCGCAAGCTTTGCAACCGATGCAAATCGACGGGTCCGTCAAAAAAGCGCTGATGGCCATCACCAGCTCCGCAGGTGCGCGCGCAACTGTTCCAGAGCGGCCGCGCCCTGCGCGCGCCGGCCAGCCGAAACATTGCACAGCATGCCTTTCGCTTCCATGATGCGCACGTTGGGCTCTTCAGAAATGGCCACCAGATCGTTGGCGGAATCTCCTTTCACCAGCCCGCGATATCCCCAGTGATAAGGCACGCCCACCTGATGAACAGTCTTTTCGTTGATCAGCAGCGGCCGCATCCGCGCAGTCACCAGCGCTCTGGCCTCGACGATTCCGCGCGGCGTCATGATCGTCATCCAACCGCCGTTTTCGATGCCTCGCTCCGCGGCCAGCTCCGGCGATATTTCGGCGAAAAATTCCGGTTGTAGTTCAGCAAGATGCGGCAGCGTACGCGACATCGCTCCCGAAGTATGGTGCTCGGTCAGTCGGTACGTGCTCATCACGTAGGGGAACTTCTCGTCGGGTGAACGGGCGTATTGGTTGTCCGTGCGTTCTTCCCTCCGCACCATCGGATTGCACTGCTGCCGCGGGTAAAGCGGATTGCTAACCGGAGACTCCAGCGATTCATAGTGCGTGGGCAGAGGACCATCCGACAAGCCCGTAGGCGCCAGAATCCAGCCCACTCCATCAGGGTGCAAAATGAACGGTCTATCGCCGGCAAGGGCGTCGTCACCCCGCGCGTCCTGCGGTGGCTGATAATTCGGCGCTTTCGTTTTGGTGAAGTCAGGAACGTCCAGGCCGGTCCATTCTTTTGTTTGCAGGTCCCACCAGACCAGTTTTTTCTCTTCGCTCCACGGATTTCCATCGGGACGCGCGGAAGCGCGGTTGTACAGGATGCGCCGGTCGGAAGGCCACGAAAATCCCCAGCCATGCCCCCACAGATCGCGCGAGTTGCGCTGGTTGGCCCGGTTTTCGCCCGCGCGCGGATAAACGCCGGAATAAATCCAGCAGCCGCAGGCCGTTGACCCATCCGCTTTCAATTCGCCGAATCCACTCAGTAATTGGCGACCGGACGATTGGCTATCAGCTGATTGGCGATCGGGCAATTTGTAACCGTTAATTTCTTGCAGGATCTCTTCCACTTTCGGTTCGCGCAATTTCCAGTCGACCGGATAATCCCAGGTCAATGCGTTCAGACCGGCGTTGCGCGGCCGCGGGTCCCGTTTTGCTTTTTCCTTCAGGCGGCGGCCCAGGTGAAACATAAACCACGTTTCGCTGCGCGCATCGCCGGGAGGATCAACCGCTTTCTGGTGCCACTGCAGCAGGCGCTGGGTATTGGTGAAGCACCCATCTTTTTCCGCATAGCCCGCGGCGGGCAGAAGAAAAACCTCGGTGGCAATTTCTTCGGTCCGCAATTCGCCGCGATCCACTTCCGGCGAGTCGTACCAGAAAGCAGCAGTCTCGATTTCCACCAGGTCGCGCACTACCAGCCACTTCAGCTTGGCCAGCGCTTTGCGCTCGACGCGCGAATTAGGCCCGGCCACCGCCGGATTTTGTCCCATGACAAACAGTCCATCGAGCTTCCCGTCCATCATTTCCAGAAAATAGCCCTGGTGGGAATGGTCGCCGGTGACCCGCGGGAGCCAGTCGAAGCCCCAACTGTTTTTCTCAGTCGCAGCACCGCCGTAGTAGGCCTTGAGCAGGCTGACGATGTACTTGTCGAAATTCCACCACCATCCGGTTTTGTCGCGGTGCTTCTCAATATATCCGGAGAGGTCGTGCGAATCTTCTCCCAGCTTGGGCATAGGCAAATATCCCGGGAGAATGTCATACAGCGTGGGAATGTCTGTCGAGCCTTGAATGGAGGCATGGCCGCGCAGCGCCAGGATCCCGCCGCCGGGTCGTCCGATATTCCCCAGCAGAAGCTGCAGGATTGCCGCGGCGCGAATAATCTGCGGACCTTTCGACTGTTGCGTCCACCCCAGCGCGTAACAGATCGCGCCAGTCTTCTCCGGGCCGGATGCGGAGCAAAAAGCTTCCGCAATAGTAAGAAAATGTTCCCTGGGAATTCCGCAGGAACGCTCCACCAACTCCGGCGTGTAACGCGTGAAATGCTTTTTCAAAATCTGGTACACGCATCTCGGGTGGCGCAACGTATCGTCGCGCTCACCGTGGATCAGGTCTTTGGGTTTTTTCCCGCTTTCCTTGCCCTGCCCCTGTTGCTCGCTGGTCTGCCCCCCGGCCTTTCCGTCGCTGTGGCCGCCTTCCTGGCCAGCCCTCTGGTAAGACCACGTGCTGTCGTCGTATTTTTTCTTCTCCGCGTCCCACCCGGAAAATAATCCGTCGAGCTCTTCGGTATCCTTAAAGTCCTCCGGCAAGATGGACGCAGCGTTGGTGTAGTGCTCCACATACTCACGAAAATCTTTCCCTGTTTCGAGGACGTAATGAATCAGCGCGCCTAGAAATATAATATCCGAGCCGGCGCGCAAAGGCGCCCAGATGCTGGCCATTGCCGAGGTGCGGCTGAATCGCGGGTCCACGTGAATGACTTGCGCGCCGCGCTCCCGCGCCTCCACCACCCACTGGAACGCCACCGGATGGTTTTCCGCCATGTTGGATCCCATGATCAGAATGGCGTCGGAATTCAGCAGGTCGCTGGGCGCCGTGGTTGCCCCGCCGCGTCCAAAGGATGCGCCCAGACCGGGCACGGTAGAGCTATGTCATATCCGCGCCTGATTGCTGATGCACACCATTCCTATGCCGGCGGCGAATAACTTCTTGATCAGATAATTTTCTTCGTTGTCCAGCGTCGCGCCGCCCAGGTGGGCGATTGTTTTTGTGTGCATCACAACTTCCCCGCCCTCTTCCTCGACAAACGAGCGCTCCCGCGCCTCCCACACGCGGTCGGCAATCATGTCCATCGCCGTTTCCAGATCCAATTCTTCCCACAGGGCGGAGTGCGGCCGGCGGTATTTGACGCGCGTCTCGCGCTTGGCGTGGGTCAGCAGCTCAAAGCTATCGGCGCCTTTGGGGCAAAGACGTCCGCGGGAAATAAACGAATCCGGGTCGCCTTCGATCGACACCAGTTTCCCACCGCGATGGTAGATGAGCTGACCGCATCCCACCGCGCAGTAGGGGCACACCGACCGCGCAACCTCTGCGCCCTCATGCCGCGGGCGAAGATTGCGCGTGCGCTCGCTCATAGCCTCAACGCCCGTGCCATCCGCTCCAGAGAGAATCTGCCGGACGAGTGGCCAGCGATTCAGCGTGTCTTTGAGCATGACCTTTCCTCCACGATCAGCCCACGTCTAGCGAGTTCGCCCTGCAAAACTAGCGCAGCGCCTGCTCGAGCGTGCTGGCATCATCCAGCAGCAGCCATTCTAAGATCGAGACCGGCAAGCTGCCATTTGCCAGCAACGCATCGTGGAATTCTCCCAGCCGGAAATTCGCACCCTGCTTCGAGCGGTACCGGCCCAGCAGCCGCAGGATTTGCCACTTCCCCACCATGTAAGTGATCTTCTGCGTGGGTTGCACCGCCGCACCCGCCGCTTCGCCTTCCGCTGCCTCGCGGTCCAGGCCGCCGGCTTCCATGAAATATTTTACCGCCTGCTCGAAAGTCCACTTGCCGGTGTGAAGATTTACGTCCACGCCGATGCGCGCCGCGCGGTATCGCGACAGTCGCAGGATCTGACCCTGCGCCGCCGAATTTTCCGCATAGAAACCCGTGCGCATCAGCATCTCTTCGGTGTACAGCGCCCAGCCTTCCACGAACACGCCGTCACCGTGCTGCCGCCGGATTTCGTCCGTCAGATGATTGGAAATGGAAATCTGCATGAAGTGCCCGGGAATTCCCTCGTGCCCCAGGATCGGCCGCGGATCCTCAATGGCCGCGCGAATATAAAAATTGTGGCTCGCCGGATCGTAGGTGGGAATGAAATAAAATCCCGAGGAATCTTTATCATAGAGTCCCGGCGGCTCCATGAAACCGCCCGGGCTGGTGGGCTTGAACGCGTCAGGCAGCTGGCGGATGTGGAACGCGCCGAGATACGGAGGCAGCGTCACGACGCGCGTCTTGCGCAGGTAATCAATCATCTCCGCTTGCCGGCTTTCGTAGGCCGCCAGAAACGCCTGCTGGTCCTTCGGAATGGATCTGCTCCTCGCCGGATTTGGATCCGCCAGCGACGGGTCGGGCAGCAGCGCCTCCAGTGCCCGGTAGCGCGCCAGTTCCACCTCGCCCAGCATCGCCACCTGTTTCGCGTCGAGTGGCAGCAGGTAGACGTTTTTCAGCAGGTAGTTGTAGTTCTCTTCGCCCATGGGCGTGAATTCCACCATGGTGGCCTGCCGCGCGTCGAGCCAGTCAGCAAACCCGTGCAGCGCAGCGATGGCCGCGTCCCGCGCCTTCACCAGCTCCTGCTTTTCCTCAGAAGAAACATCCGGCGCCAGCGTCATCAGGCTGCCGGTGAACAGGCTGTCGATAGAGCGCGCGGATTCACCGGCCAGTCGCGCGTAAAGGCGTACCGGGTGTTGCAGGTTGTTCTTCCCCTGCTCGAGGAGGGCGGGCATTCGCTTGAGTCTTGCCGTGGCGGAAAGGGCGCGTACGCGCCTGGGCGCATATTCTTTTTTCAGAAGCGAAAAGATGCCGTTGGCGCACTCGCTGACGTAGGTATCGGGGTTTTTTTCCTCCGGCTGCAGCACCCGCGCATAGAAGTCGTCGCGTTCGAGCTGCGCGCGAAATAAAAGCCAATCGATCCGATCGTCGCGCCCCCACGCCGCCGTGGACATCGTCTTCACCCGCGCCAGCAGTTCCTTGACGTGTCTGCGGCGAGCCGCGATGGCGTCCGCCGAGAAGTCGGCCAGCCGGTCGTCCCAGGTGTGCAGCCCCTGGCTGCTCGACGACACCGGATCATTCTGGTTGCGCCACGAATAATATTCGCCGGCGATTTTTTGAAGCTCCGCGGGCGACGCGCTTCCCTGAGCGCCGGCTCGCGGCGTCATCACCATCAGCGCCGCCAGCATGACGGCAATCGATACTACGATTGGCACTCGCATTAGTTCTCCTGTTTTTCCGCCGGCGGGGAATTCTCCAACTTAATTTCCGGCAAATGCGCCGCCCCGAGCTCTTTCGACAGCCTCGCAACCTCTTCTTTCAAGACTCTCCACCTGGCCAGCAGCCCATCGAGTGTCTTCTGCATATCGTTGGCCACCGTTACGGCCTGCGCCGTCGGCGCCGCATCCGCCGAATCCACCACCGCGAGGAGCTGGCCAAACTCAGTATTCAAACGCGTCAAATTCGACTCGCGCATCCCGGGCGTCTGCGCCGCGAACTGGTCTTCCGCCTCGCCACCGGCGATGGTCCCCGCCTTCCTGTCGAGGGCCGTGACAGCGTTCCCCATCGCTTTTGGCGCGGCAGCCAGCCCAGTTCCTTCGCGCAGCGTTTTGAGCTGGCCGCGCAGCGCCTTGACCTCATCGAGCGCCGTGTAACTCTGATTCATCGCTCGGGTAACGCGCGCCGCCAGCGCGTACTGCTGGGAAATTCCCGCCGGCGTCACTTTCACACGAGGATCGATTTTTACCAGCAGCGGCTGCGAGTACGTTTTTTCTCCCACCGCCAGCTTCACCGTGTAACGGCCGGGCGCCACCGTCGCTCCCAGCGGATACCGCGGCGTGTCACGATAGATTGCCGAGATCGGATACTCATGATTTACCGCCAGCGGCGGCGGGGCGTGCAGATCCCACACGAAACGATGCATCCCGGCCTCCGCGGAAAGAATCTGCGCGGGCTTCACCCAGTAACTGGGCACGGGAATCTCTTTGGCAATTTTGTCCAGCGCTTCGGCCTTATCCGCGCTGGAAAATCGCCGCAGGCTTTTTCCCGCGGCATCGAAAACCTCCAGCGTGACCGGCTCGGCCACCCCCTTCGGCAGGTAGTAGTCGATGATGGCGCCGTCCGGCGGATTTTTCCCCGCGGACTCTTCCGGCGGCAGCGGCGTATCGGTATTTACGTTGCGGCGCACGCGCGTGGTTACCTGCGGTTCAAAAAGATGACCGCCCGAGCTGGCCACCTCCGCGGTCAACTGGCGCAGTGGAGTAATGTCGTCGAGCACCCAGAACGAGCGCCCGTGCGTCGCCACCACAATGTCATCGCCATGAACGATCAGATCGCGCATCGAGGTGTGCGGCAGATTAAGCTGCAAGGACTGCCAGTTATCTCCGTCGTCGAAGGAAACGTAAACGGCAAGCTCAGTCCCTGCAAAGAGCAGCCCTTTGCGCAACCAATCTTCGCGCACCGTATCCACCGGCGCGTCGTCCGGCAGCCCTTTGACGATCTTCTGCCAGCTCTTTCCACCATCGCGCGTGCGAAAAATGTAGGGGTGCAGATCATCCAAACGCGAACGCGACACCGAGGCATAGGCCGTCGCCGTGTCGAAATGGGACGCGTCCATCTGCGATACTTTGCCCCAGGCAGTCACTTCCGGCGGCGTAACATCCACCCAGTTCTTGCCCCCATCTCGGGTCACGTGAATCAGCCCGTCGCTGGTGCCTGCCCAGATCACATTCACATCCTTGGGCGATGGCGCGATGGAATAGATAACTCCGCGATGCACTCCCTTGGCTTCATCCGCATAGATCCCGAGCGTCGCAGGCACGCCGGCGTCTTTGCGGCTCAAGTCAGGACTAATCTCCTCCCAACTTTCGCCGCCATTGACCGTTTTGAACAGCACCTGCGCACCGAAATAGAGAATGTGCGGATCAACCGGCGAGAAAATAATCGGCGCGGTGCGATCGAAGCGGTATTTCCCGCTGCGCACTACAAACGGCGAGACGTCGCGCGTCTGCCCGGTTTTTTCATCGAAGCGCGTGCCCTTGCTCCCATAAATAATTCCGGGGTGCAGCGGATCGGGCGCGGCATAGCCGTACTCGTCGAGACCAACCGGATGCCAGTCGCGAAAGCTGATCTCGCCCCAGTCGCTGCGCGTGGCCACTCCCGCCGAGCCGCTCTCCTGCTGCCCGCCATACACCCAGTAAGGAAAGCGGTTGTCGGCGGTGACGTGATACATCTGCGCGGTCGGCTGGTTGTACCACGAGCTCCACGTCTCCCCGCCATTGACGCTGATGGTCGCGCCCTGGTCCACGCCCAACAAAATAATCTGGGGATTCTCGGGATTGATCCACACCGTGTGATAATCGTCTCCGCCCGGCGCGCCCTTGAGGGCCGTGAAATTCTTGCCGCCATCGGTCGAGCGGTACGTGGAGGTATTCGCGACATAAAGAATGTCTTTGTTGCGCGGGTCCACGGTGAGCCCCGCGAAGTCGTCGCCACGTCCCCACACGCGCTCCTCTGAATTCACGCGCTCCCAACTTTCACCCGCGTCCTCGGAGCGGTAAATTCCTGACATGGCCGGCGAAGCGTTCACCCACGCATAGAGGCGGCTCGAATCGCTGGCCGCGATGGCGATGCCGATGCGCCCCAGTTTTTCGGTGTGCGTGGGAAGTCCGCGCGTAAGCTCCTTCCAGGTGGTGCCGCCGTCAACGGATTTATACAGCCCGCTGCCTGGGCCCTGGTATTCGTTGGCATATTCCCACGGCGCCTGGCGCGCGGCCCACAGGTCCGCATAAACCGTCTGCGGATTGCGCGGGTCGATGGCCAGTCCGATCGCTCCGGTATTTTCGTCTTTAAACAGAACGCGCTCGAAGGTCTGCCCTCCATCGATAGAGCGATAGACGCCGCGCTCTGGGTTGGCGCCGTACGGGTGCCCCAGCACGGCCACAAAAATACGATTCGCATCGCGCGGGTCGATCACCAGCGCGCCGATCTGCCGCCCTTCGCGCAGTCCCAGGTGCTGCCAGGTCTCGCCCGCATCGATGGATTTATAAATCCCGTCGCCGGTGGAGAGATCGGGCCGCTGCAGTCCTTCGCCGCTCCCCACGTAAATAACCTTGGGGTCAGAGGGCGCCACGGCAAGCGCTCCGATCGAGCCGGTCGCCTGGCCATCGAAAATTGGCCGCCAGGTCAGCCCGTAGTCCGTGGTCTTCCACACGCCTCCATTATTCGGCGCCATGTAGAAAACGTTTTGCTGGCTGGGTACTCCGCTCACCGCGACCGTGCGCCCTCCGCGAAACGGGCCAATCAGCCGCCACTGCATCCCTGAATACATATCCTGGCTGAACTGCTGTGGCCGGGCGCTCGGTGAGCAAATCAGCAGCAGCGCAATCGCCCCGGCCAGGTGGGCGCAAAACTTTCGTGAAACCATCATCTGATTCTCCTCAGTCGGCGAGAGCATACATCCAGGCGGTTATTAGCGCCAATTCCGAAGGTGCGTAACGGCTGCAGCGGAAATCAGCCTAGCGAAAGTTGCTGATTAGGATAATGTCGCGATTGGTGGAGCCGCGAGTCAGGGTCAATTGCTTGCCGTCGCCGGACCACGCAAACCCGAATATCTGCCCGGTCGTAAAGTTTGTAACCTGTTTCGCGGCTCCTCCCCGCAGCGGCTGCCGCCACAGATTCGAAACGCCGCCGCGGGTCAGCGTGTAATCTATCCCCTGGCCATCCGGAGCCCAGCTAATCCAGGACGCCTCTGCCGGAAGCGGAAATGCAGATACGGGCGAACCGCCGGCCGCGGGAATAACCGTCAACACTCGCGGGCTGGCGGTGGTAGCGCCCCGTTTTATATAGGCGATCAACTTGCCGTCGTGAGAAATTGAAGGGAAGCCGCCAAAGTTGTCTTGCACAAACTGCGTCGGTGTTCCTCCCTCGATGGGCAGCCTGAATATCTGTTCTCCTTCGACGTAGTCGATCCACTTACCGTCTGGCGAGCAATTGGCGCCTTCCGCGGCGTCCCCGTGCGTCAACTGCAGCGGATTGCCGCCGTCCGGGTCCATTCTCCAGAGGGTAAATCTCCCCTCGCGCGCGTTGCGGTAAATAATGTACTTCCCGTCGCCGCACGCCGAAGGTGCAGAGTTCCGGTGTTCGTTGGGGGTGAGGAGAGTGCGAGCGCTACCGTCAGCACGTAAGCTGAATAGATCACCCGCGCTGTTTGCATAAACTATGGTGCCGTCGGGCAGCCAAGTGAACGCCGGTCTAACCAAGTCTCGATTCGTGATCTGTTGCGCGCGACTTGCATCTCCTGCCGGCGCAACCCAAAGATCGGACACCAGGTTGTTCTCTACGGTCGCCAGCGTCTTACCGTCGCGCGTCAGATCCAGGCAGCACAAATTATAGTCAGTGAGGTCGTTGGTAAACCGGCGCATTTCCCCCGCCGGATTGGAGATGTACACGATCTGGCCGCGATCAGCCTGCATGGGATCAGCCATCCCTACCAATATTCCGCTGCCGTCGGGTAGCCATTGCGGACGTCCCAGGCGGCTGCTCCCACCGGTATAAATATCTCGCATACTCCCGTCGGCAGCAGAGACGGCCATTAGCACCCAGCGTAGACCGTTCGAAGCATCAATCAGGGATACCAGGATCGTCTTCCCGTCCGGTGACCACGCCGGCCCCAGCAAACCGATCCGTCTAACATGGGCTTTGCGGGTCGCGCGAACCTGTTCGCCGGTTCCGTCCACATTAGCGACTACCATGTGAATCTCGGATGTATCCGGCAATCCCCGAATGAATGCGAACTGCTTGCCATCGGGTGAAAAGCTGACCGGCGAATCCACGTCACGGTTAAGTTGCCGCGGCGCGCCTCCCAGCACAGGCATCTGGTAGAGGTAGCTGTAATTGAAAGTCTCCTTGGCGGAGCGCACAAAATAGAGGTAATTGCCGTCGGGCGAGAAGGTCAACCCACCGAACTGGACGAAGTCCGGCGGAAGAACCTGAATGTCGCTGCCCGTGGCCACCTGACGCACGGTGAGGCTCTGCTTCTCGCCGTCGCGCAGGGCGTAGACGGCGTACTGGCCGTTGGGCGAAATGGCCACGTCGTCAGCTTTCCCGCTTTGCGTCAGCCGGGCGATTTTCATGTCCTGAAGATTCAGTGCGGGCCTGCGCGTGCTCCACTTGTACAGACCCAAGCCGCCAATCGCCAGAACCGCGAGTAGGGCCCCTAGCGCTATTCCTGAAACATTTCGCCGAGGCTTGGCCGCACCGCTTGCGAACGACCCCGGAGCAGGGACGCTTTGAACCGGTCCCGAGAAAGCGGAGGGTGCGCTCGTCCCTGAACCGCTCGCGGTTTTCACTTTCTCACTGCTCTCTTCGCCCGCGACTGCCACGCCTCCCGGCTGCGCCGCGCTTTCACCGCGCGCCACTGAGGTGCGGCGATCCGATGTGGTGTCGCGCAACAGGCGCTTCAGATCAGTGCGCATTTCCGCCGCGCTCTGGTAGCGCATGTCGCGTTCCTTCTCCAGCGCCTTGTTAATGCTGCGCTCCAGTTCGGCGGGAAGCTCGGGGTTCAGCCGGATCGGCGGTACCGGCGCGCGGTGAAGAATGGCGTCGAACAGCGCGGCCGACGTTGTCCCCCGGAAAGGCAGCACTCCCGTGGACATTTCGTACAGCACCACGCCAAAGGAGAAAAGATCTGTCCGCGCGTCAAGCTCTTCCCCCAAGGCCTGCTCCGGAGACATGTAAGCGACCGTGCCCATGGTTACTCCGGGGCTGGTCAGGTGCTCCGGCGCCGTCGCCGCCGTGGGCATCGCCCCGGCGTCCGCTTGTCGATCGTTCTGGGCTCCGGCCATGCTCATCTTGGCCAAGCCGAAATCCAGCACCTTGGCCTGCCCTCGCTTGGTGATGAAAAGATTGGCGGGTTTGATGTCGCGGTGAACAATTCCCGCGGTGTGCGCGGCGTCGAGCGCGTCGGCAATCTCGATTCCCCATTCCAATAACTGCTCGGTCTTTATAGGACGCGCTTCGATGCGATGCTTCAGCGTCAGCCCGTCCAGAAACTCCATGGCAATGAAGTGGCGGCCCTCATATTCATCGATGTCGTAAATCGTGCAGATGTGCGGGTGATTCAGCGCTGAAGCGGCGCGCGCCTCGCGCTGGAATCGCTCGACGGTAATGCGGTCCGGGGTGGCGCCTGGGGTCAGGAACTTGAGCGCTACAACGCGACCGAGCTTGGAGTCCTCGGCCTTGTAGACCTCGCCCATGCCGCCGCCGCCTAACTTTTCAAGAATGCGATAGTGGGAGACCGTCTCGCCGATCAATAGGAGTGCCTCAATGTCGGAGCGCCTCGATGTCCGGAGAACCGGAAGATGGCGGTCATGTTATGGCCAGCGGGTAGGCAAGTCAATTCAAACGAAGGAGAGAAGCCCGGCGACGAACGCGGAACAGTACCCCTCAAAAATAAAGTTGCACGCCCGGCGCTAGTCGATGGGCAGGCTAACCAGTGGCCCGTGGAATTGGCCGCCATACATATCGCCATCTTCTAGTTCGCCTGAGAAAATCGGGCGCGGAATGGTGACTTTGATAGTCAGCAAAGGCTCGAGAACGAAGATCCGCACCTTCTCGACGGGCACCCGATAGAAGCGGGAAAACAGCTCGGCGGACAACCGCCCGCTCTGCTGCACCGCGCGAAATCCTTCCGCGTTCTTGAACATGATGTCGAATGTCAATTCGAAGGGCCCGGCATTCTTACTGCGAATGAGTTTGGTCACCTCCCATAGCTCAGGCACGCGAAACCTCCGACAGAAAAGAATCAGCGCGCCATCTCGCGAAAAAGAAGGCGCGTGCGCTCACAAATCCTCCATGGTTAACGCGAACGGGGCGCACGGATCTTTGAGTTTCCACACATGATTCGCACAGAAGCGATACACCGGCCCAGCGTTCATTCCCGGCGGCGAAAAAGGAAAAGCAAAATTACTGATCAAGCCGACGTGTTCCGGTATCGGATGGTGCAGCCCGGTATGGAAGGCGATGGCTAATATCGCGGCCGCCAGTTCCTGCGTAGGCGCCACTACGTCTATGAGCAAGCCTACCTCGTGGCCAATGTCCTGAGTCTCGGGTTCGAGCGGACCCAGGGTCCCGTTGCGGCCGTACACTCGCCATTGCAAGGTGTATTGATCAGGCTTGAGTCCCGGGCTGTCGCTCACTTTGCGTTCAATCACGCGCCGCAATCCGTCGAGGAAGCTGTCCAATTGCCGCAGCACCAGGGGATCGCGGATGCCCGCAAACGAAACGGCGCGATAACCCGCCAGCGCTGCGCCCTCGAGCTTGACCGTGTAGACGTCCGCAGGCCTCCAGCGCGCGCCAGTGACGCGCACGGCGCGGTCGGACACGGCCTGATAACCCGCGCCGGAAGTATCCAGCGTGCCGCCGGACTCGACCAGTTGGTAAGGATCGCCGTTTTCATACAAGCTGTGCGAGGCCACGCTCTGCTCCGTGCAGCGCATCTCCGGATTCGGCGCCTCGATGGTGAAGCCGTCCTCGTCCATCTCCGCGACCATGCAGTCCGGGTAGTAGCGTTGCGACACGCACGCCGACCCGCACTCCAAAATCTTACCGGCATGATAGGCCACGCTCCGCGGGATTCCGCGCAGCAGCGGCAGCGCGGCGTAAAGCGCCACGTCGCTGGAGCGTCCGGCAATCACCACCTGCGCGCCCATCCGCAGCGCGCACTGGATGGGCTCGACTCCCATCATGGCCACGATGCGCTCCGCGGCGCGAATGCTGTTTTCGTCGAGAGGCGGGGCCGGGTCCAACGCCACGATCTCGCCGGCTAGAAAAGCCTGGGCAAGTTTTTCCTGGTCTTGCTCGCTGTCGATGCCCGCCAGCTTGAAGTGCCAGTGATTTTCGCGGGCCAGTTCGCGAACA
Organism: Acidipila sp.; assembly: GCA_010365215.1. Lineage (GTDB taxonomy): Bacteria > Acidobacteriota > Terriglobia > Acidiferrales > UBA7541 > JAAFGT01. The sequence goes on from JAAFGT010000047.1 coordinate 21,116, forward strand.
ATGTCCAGCATCCACAGCAGGTGCGGGCGACCGCCAGCGTGTCCCACCGAGCCAAAGATCGCCGGTATGCCGGCCTGAAGGGCTTCCCGCAGGATGAGACCGGTATGAAACTTGGTGACCTCGCGCGCGCCGCGCGCTTGCCCCGAGCCCAGGTAAAAGGGACCTGAGTCGGTGGTGCCGGCATCGCAGCCGATAAAGTCGGCGCCCTGCTTTGCCGCGCGGGAAAGTGTTTCTTCGCGGAATCCGGCGCTTAAGTTCCCGCCGGCGGCGACGGCTCGCAATTTCTTAACGGGCACTGTGCTCTCCCCGGGCCGCAACGCGGCTCGAAACTCTCATTCCACGAACTCGTCGGCGTTCACAAAGATCCACGCCACGCCCCCGGCCATCATCACCAGCGCGGCCACATCCAGCGCGTACGGCCAGCCGTAGGTCGTGGCAATTTTGGCAGTAATGACCGGCGAAATCCAGCCCCCCAAGCTGCCGAAAGTGACCATCGTGCCGGAGACCGATCCGGCAAAGTTTCGCGAGATATCGCTGCAAGTGGTCCATAGAATGGCGGAAGCAGCAAGATTGAATCCCGCGGCCGCCGCCAATTGCATGGCGGCCAGGTGGTTGCTCGTCGTGTGGCTGCCTGCAACCAGCAGCAGCGCGGAACAGCCGATCCCCAGCCACACGATGCGTTGCCGGCCGGCGCGCTTCCCGAATCTCTCGGCCACGCGATCGGCAAGCCAGCCCCACAGCGGCACCATGAACATGGTGGCCAGGAAAGGCGCCGACGTCCACCAACTGGCTTCCCCTACCGGCACGCCGCGCACGCGCACCAGGTAGATGAAGAACCAGTTGAAAAAAATGCTCACCGCGTACACCAGGCAAAAATGGCTGAACATCAGTCCGCGCACGGAAGGGCTCGACAAAATCTTTCCCCATGCCGCCATGGTGATGCTGTGTTTCTGCGCGCGCGCGGCGGTTGGTTCTCTCCCTCCGGAACCCTGGATCAAAACCAGTTCGGCTTCGTTGACCCCGCGGTGCTCCTCAGGACGATCGCGCATGTAGGCGTACCAGCCCGCCGACACCGCCACTCCCAGAAGACCGCAAAAGTAAAACGCTGTGCGCCAGCCCCAGTGTACGGCGATCCAATTAATCGCCGGCGGCGCCACCGTGCCTCCCACCCCTACTCCTGCCAAAAAAAGACTGGTGCCGAAAGCCCGCTCTTTCGGTCCCAGCCAGTACGCCATTGCTTTATTGCCGACCGGGTTGGCCGCAGCTTCTCCCAGGCCCATCAGGAAGCGCACGATGGCGAACGACCAGGCGGCGCCGAGAAATCCCGCCGGCCACAAACCGGGTGCTACAGCGGTCAACACCGTGAACAGGGATGCCCACAACACGGTCAACGCCAGCACGCGACGCGGGCCGAATCGGTCGCCCAGCCATCCGCCCGGTATATGAAAAATCGAGTAGCCCAGGCTGAATGCACTCAGGATCCAGCCCATGGTCTTGGTGTCGAAGTGGTATTCATCCTGCAGGTATTTGCCCGCCACCTGCAGGTTGAGCCGGTCGATATAAGTCAGAGCGGCAATCACACCCAGAAGCGCAACGATGTGCCAGCGGATGTGGGTGGGCGCCTGAGCCGTGCCTGACGCTTGCTGCGTTTGAGCGGACGGCGAAACCGGATCCATGTGCTTAACCTCTTTTGTCAAACCGGCAGGATTTGCCGCAGGAGCGAAGTCGCTGCTGCTAGTGGAACGCGGCGCCCAGCAGATCGATCATCAGCCGCACCGCCGTCTGCGCCGTGCGCCCGCTGGGATCGCGATACGGATTCACTTCGACCACGTCGAACCCCACCAGCTTGCCCTTCGCCGGCAGTGCCATCAGCAGATCGTGCAGCTCAAAGAAGCTCAACCCGCCGGGCTCCAGCGTGCCCGTTCCCGGAGCCACCGAGGGATCGAGCACATCCACGTCGAGGGTGATGTAAATGTTTTCGCTTGGTGGAATTTTTCCAACCACGGACGCGACGCCACTGCGATGTATCTCCTCCGAGGTGAACACCGTGGTGTGGATCTTGCGCGCATTGCCCACCGCTTCCGGGTCGTTCGCCAGGCCGCGCATGCCGATCTGAATGATGTTCTTCACCTGCGGCAGCGCCGCGGCGCGAAGGATGTGCGAGGCGTGGTCCAGATTGCCCGGCGCTCCGGTCCAGGTGTCCAGATGCGCGTCAATGTGAATCACCGTTAATGGAATATCAAACGCCCGCAAGATGGGGAAAGTGATGCTGTGGTCTCCGCCCAGCACGATGGGGAAAGCTTTCCTGGCCAGAATCGCGCGAACCGCCGCGGTCACTTTATCGTTGGTGAGCGCAGGCACCGTGGGCCAGACTTCCACGTCCCCCACATCCGCCCAGTGCTTCCCTTTCAGCACGGTGCGGTCGCCGTCGATGTAGTAAAAACCCTCGGTCAAGTCGTGGTTATATTCCTGCGAGCTCTCCCGCAAGTCGCGCGGGCCGTAGCGTTCGCCCGGCTGACCCCAGGTGCCCTCGTCAAAGGGCACGCCCAGAACCGCAAAATCCGCATGCAGGTCGTCAAGCTTGGTCACGTAGGGGGCGCCGAGAAAAGTCCGGATGCCCACAAACGTGGGCACCGCCTGGCCCCGCAGGGCGGACGGCGCACCGAAGAGCGTCAGGAAAACAACTATCGCGATCAACTTTTTGCCCAGACTCATAATCCTCGCTTTCTCCACTCTCGCCGAGCCGACGCCACCTCGCCCGAACTCAGTCCGCGGTGCGCAAATCTTAACGGAACACTCACCGAGTGGCAATCTCTCCGGCGTCACGCGTGGCCCGGATGGCCGGCACGAAGAACTCCGCGCCGCGGCGCCACGCTCGGCGAAAATATTTTTCACAATCGTGTCGTTTTTTGTTGCGCCGTGCTGCATTCCCTGTATTCTGCGAATGTGAACTCGCTCCGAATGCGCGGCAGTGAGAGAGCGGGGATCACCCGAGGAGGACACGACAGAAATTGAGCAGCCTCACCGTCCCCGCACAGTTTCCCGCCCGCGTAATTTCAGCTCCCCAAAAGAAAACTGCCAAGCTGACTTTGTGGCCATTGGTGGCAGCCACTTTCTTTATGGTGTCTGGCGGCACCTATGGGACTGAAGAAATTGTCCACGGCGCCGGCTATAGCAAGGGCATTCTGATCCTGCTGCTGTGCCCCATTCTGTGGAGCCTGCCGACGGCCTTCATGATTGGCGAGCTTTCCAGCGCCCTGCCCGTCGAAGGTGGATATTACGCATGGGTGCGCCGGGCGCTCGGGAATTTCTGGGGATTTCAGGAAGCGTGGTTGTCACTGGTGGCCAGCATTTTCGATATGGCCATCTACCCCACGCTCTTTGTGCTCTATTTACAGCGCCTTTTCCCGTGGTTCGGGGTTGGGCAGCGCGGGCTGATGGTGGCCCTTGTCGTGGTGATGGTCTGCGCGGCCATGAACATCGCGGGCATCCGTGTGGTGGCCACCACTTCGCTGTGGCTTTTTTTCCTGCTCTCCGCGCCGTTCGCGCTGATCGTTTTGATCGCGCCCTTCAAATTTGGCGCGCTGGCCACGGCAGTCACCACACCCACCACTTCCCATGTGGATCTGATCGGCGGCTTGCTCATTGCCATGTGGAACTACATGGGCTGGGATAATTCCTCCACTATCGCGGCGGAGGTCAAGCGACCGCAGCGCACCTACCCGCGCGCCATGCTTCTTTCCGTGCTTCTGGTCTCGCTCACATATATCTTGCCGGTGGCCGCGGTGGCTATGACAGGAATCTCTCCCGCGGCTTTTGAAACCGGTTCCTGGGCCGACCTGGCCGGCTTGCTGGGCGGACCGTGGCTGCGCGTGGCGCTGGTGCTGGGTGGAATGATGAGCGCGTTCGGCATGTTCAATGCGCTGGTCATGAGCTACTCGCGCCTTCCGCTGGCCATGGCGCAGGACGGCATGCTGCCGCGCGTCTTCGCCAAAGTGCACCCGCGCACCAAAGCTCCGTGGGTGGCCATTGTCGTCTGCGCGGTCGGCTGGGCGTTTTGCTTGACGCTGGGATTTCAGCGGCTGGTCACGCTGGACGTGCTGATCTATGGTCTCAGCCTCATGCTTGAGTTCGTCGCCCTGATCGCCTTGCGGATTAACGAGCCCAAGCTCCGCAGGCCATTTCCGGTCCCGGGTGGAATGGTGGGCGCAATCTCGATTGGCGTTTTCCCATTGCTGCTGCTTTGCTTCTCGGTTATCCGCGGAGAGCGTGAGCAAATCCTGGGAATGAACGGGCTGCTCTTTGGAGTGCTGCTGGTGTTGGGAGGGGTTGCGGCTTATGCGCTGAAGTTGGCGTTTGGCAGCGGCCGCGCGTCGGCGGATTCTGAAGTCAGGAAGGCCGCCTGAAACTGCCGGCCGTTAGAGCCTAGCGAAAGCTCTGCACGGCCAGCTCTTCGTCTGAAAACTCTTCGAATATTTTGTAGAGGCTGGTGACGCTAAGCAGGTCCTGAACTTTCTTGCTCAAGTGCAGGATCTTCAGCTGCCCACCGTTCTTCTTCACCGTAGCGTAGCCACTGACGATCTGTCCGATGCCCGAGCTATCCAGATAATGGACATCGCGCAGGTTCAGGATGATTTTTTTCCGCCCCTTCTCCACAAGTTCCTGGACCAAATCGCTGAGCGCACTGGCTTCGATCAGCGAGACGCTCCCGGAAATATCGACTACCGTAACACCCCCGACCACGCGCGCGGTCGCCCCAAAAGTCACAGTGAATCACTCCTTGTACGGCAGGCCGCCACGCTCGCAGTTCCCGACGATGTCACTTCAACGGTCACCGCCCAGAGTATAGCAGCGCATTTCACGAATCAATTCGAGTTCGCTGATCCAGCCCCCTCCGGGCTCTACACCCCACCGCCGTAAAGTCCTCAAACATATAGACATGCCCTGGATAGGTTGTTGGCATTCAGGTCGCACCCCGCGACATGCAACTTCCTTCCCAGGGGAGTGTTTACTAAGCTAGGGCAGCCCGGATGGCCCAAGCCAATTCGAACAGGAGAAAAGAAGAAAATGAGCACACGATCAAAGCTTGGAATCGCCAGCATCGCCTTCGGTAGCTTACTGTGCCTAGGCCAAAGCATGGCGGCGCAGCAGCCCACCACTCCAGCCGACCAGACCGACCTGCACAAGGACCGTGTTGACCGCAATAAGGATGCACGCGATCTGCGCAAGGATCGTCGGGACCGCAATGGTGACAAACGCGACCTCACCAAGGATCGCCGCGACCGCAATACCGACCAGCGCGACATCAACGGTGATCGGCGCAGCCTGACCGAGGCCGAAAAACAGTACCAGGCAGACAAGAAGTCCGGTGCCAGCGCCGCCCAGCTCGCCAAGGATCGCCAATCCATTCGTAGCCAGCGCACAGACATTCATGCGGACCGCAAAGACCGCAACGTCGATCAACGGGACATCAATCATGACCGCCATGACGTTCACACCGATCAGAAAGACATCAATCACGACCGGCGCGACCTTCACCACGACAGAAAGGACATCCGCCGCGACAAAAAGCACATCGCCAAAAAGGGCAGAAACTAGTCGGCAAACCTGAATCCCTGCGGGAGAGGCGCAAGTCTCTCCCGCATTTTTTTGGAATATTCGTGTTTCATTCGAGCACGGCAATGGGCACCGCGTGAATCCGGCCTGCGGTTTCTGGTATCCTCGTCGCTGTGCGACAGCGCCTCCTCATTTCACCCTTGGCTCTTCTTCTCATAATGCTCCTGTTGTTGTTGCAGAGCGCTCCCGCGCAGTCACCTGCTCCCCAGGAATTTACGCCCCCGCCGCAATCTCCGGCTGCGCAGGTTCCGGCCGCCGCTGTGCCTGCTGCCCAAGCTCCCGAATCGCAGCCCGCGCCCGTCCGCTCGCCGCTGGGAACGGTGGTGCTCGACGCGGCGCACGGAGGCACCGATAGTGGGGCCCGCGGCGAAGGCGGTATCGTCGAGAAAGAGGTAGTCGCTTCCCTCTCGCAGTCTCTGCGCCACGAACTCGAGCGCCGCGGCGTGCGCGTGGTTTTCACCCGCCAGGGAGACGGCGCGCCAAGCTTTGATGATCGCGCCGCAATCGCCAACGCCTTCCCCGGGGCCATCTTTCTGTCGCTGCACGTGGCTTCCAGCGGTCCGGCGGCCACCGCCGTCGC
>JAAFGT010000048.1:0-14953 GCA_010365215.1 Acidipila sp.
GGCGGGGCTGGTATTGCTGCTGGCTTGCGCGAACGTTGCCAACCTTACGCTGTCGCGGCAGATCAAGCGCGGACACGAACTGGCGATCCGCGCGGCGCTGGGCGCCAGCCGGGCGCGGGTATTCCGCCAGTTGCTGACGGAGAGCGTGGCGCTGGCGGTGGCGGGCGGAACGCTGGGGCTGCTGGTTGCGGCCGGCGGGATCAACCTGCTAGTGGCGTTCGCGGCGCGGTTTACTCCCAGCACGGCGGCGATCCGGATTGACGGCGCGGTCTTGCTTTTCACGCTGGGAATTTCCCTGGCCACCGGAGTGATATTCGGTTCGATTCCGGCATTTGCGTCGCGGGAGGCGCTGGCCAGCGTGCTGAATCAGGGGGGCGGGCGCGTCAGCGGGAGCAGCAAGCACCGCTTCCGCAACGCGCTGGTGACCGCACAGGTGGCCATTTCGTTCGTCCTGTTGATTGGGGCGGGGCTGATGCTGCGCACGCTGGTGAAATTGCAATCCGTCGACGCGGGATTCCATGCGGAGAATGTTTTGAGCAGCCAGGTGAGCCTGAACTTCACCAAGTACCGCGACTCGAAAGCGTCGATAGGATTTTACACGACGCTGCTCGATCGTCTTTCGCATCAGCCGGGGGTGCAGTCCGCGGCGGTGTCGATGACCGTGCCGCTTGATAACCAGATGGGTTCAATGGACGGACAGGTGGAGATTGAAGGGCGGCCTACGCCCGCAGGAACGCCGGCGCCGAAAGTAGACTCCCGGGTGGTGAGCCCGCAGTATTTCAGCACCATGGGTATTCCGCTGCTGGCGGGACGGGATTTTACCGATGGCGACAGCGCCGAGGCGCCGAAGGTGGCGATCATCAACCAGTCGATGGCGCGGCACAATTGGGGACAGAGCAATTCGGCACAGGGCAATCCGGTGGGTCAGCGCATCTCGGGCGATGACGGCAAAACGTGGATCACCATCGTGGGGGTGGTGGGCGACGTGCGGCAGTACGCGCTCAATCGCCCGGCAACGGACGAGCTGTACGTGCCGCTGCGGCAGAATGTGCTGCTGGGAGCGAACGTACTGGTTCGCACGGCAGGGAATCCGATGCTGATGTCGCGCGACGTGATGAGGCTGGTGCATGATATCGATCCGCTGCAGCCGGTAACGCGGGTGTATACGCTGGAACAGATTCGCAGCGAGTGGCTGGCTTCGCCGCGGCTGACGGCGTTGCTGATCACTCTATTTGCCGGGCTGGCGCTGCTGATCACGATCGCGGGGATCAGCGGAGTGATGGCGCTGGCGGTGAGCCAGCGAACGCGTGAAATCGGAATCCGCATGGCGCTCGGGGCAACCAAGGCCAGCGTGATGCGGATGGTGCTGTGGCAGGGCATGCTGCTGGTGGTGATTGGAGTGGCGCTGGGAATTGCCGGGGCTCCGCCGCTGACACGGTTGATGAGCGACCTGCTGTTTGGCGTGAGGCCCACCGATCCACTGACGTTTTTCCTAGTGGGGTTGACGCTGCTGACGGTGGCGGCGCTGGCGTGCTTGGTGCCGTCGCGGCGCGCGGCTAGCGTGGATCCGATGCTGGCGCTGAGGAATGAGTAGTTAGACCCGCATAACGAAGCAGGTGGTGGTTCACCGGCGCGACAACCGGATGACCCGTTCCGCGATTTCTTCGATCGCTTTTTCGACTCGCCCAATCAAGGCCCCTCTGCCGAGCGCAGCCTGCTCTTCGGCCAAATTGCGGCTTCACACGGGCGTTCGACATTCGAGTTCTGCTGCCCAAAGGCAAATCCAGTGAGATATGCTCTTTGGGAGGACATTGCCGAGAGATGAATGAGAGCGGCCAGAGCACCAGCGCGAAATGGTGGAAGACCCCGCTGTTACATCGCTTGCGCCAGTTGCAGCAACGTGAAGATCAGGTAGTTCTGGTCCTCGCGCTGGTAATCGGCGTCCTGACCGGCCTGGCCGTCGTTGCCTTCATCTTGCTGACGGAACGAATGGGGATGCGGCTGTATCCAGCGGACGGTGCTCCGTGGCGACGTTTGCTGTTCCCGGTGGTGGGCTCCCTGGGTATCGGTTACCTGCTGTTCCGTTATTTTCCCAACGCACGAGGCAGTGGAGTACCGCAGACCAAGGCGGCGCTGTATGCGCGCGAAGGCCGCATCACGCTGCGCACCGTGCTGGGAAAGTTCTTTTGTACGTCCGCAACACTGGCAAGCGGAATCCCCCTGGGGCGCGAAGGGCCTTCCGTGCAAGTTGGCGCGGGTATTGCTTCCGTGCTGGGACGCCTCGTCGGATTGAGCCCCGAAAAAGTGAAGGCGCTTCTGCCGGTGGGCGCGGCAGCAGCCATTGCGGCCGCGTTCAATACTCCTTTGGCGGCGGTATTGTTTGCGCTCGAAGAGATCGTGGGCGATCTCCATGCGCCGGTGATTGGCGCGGTGGTGCTGGCCTCGGCTACGGCTTGGGCCGTGCTGCGCCTGCTGCTGGGCAACAGCCCGCTATTCAAGGTTCCGCAATACCAACTGGTGCATCCCGCTGAATTTGTGGTTTATGCCGTGCTCGGGGTGGCTGGCGGCCTGGTCTCGGTGGCGTTCACCAAACTTCTGTTGGGCATGCGGGAGCGTTTTCTCCGTTTCCCGCAAAGGACACTGTGGTTTCAACCGGTGGCAGGCGGCTTGTTGGTGGGTTTGTTGGGATGGTTTGTGCCGCAGGTCCTGGGCGTGGGATATGGATATGTGGGCTACGCCTTGAATGGAAACATGGCGCTAAAACTAATGGCTCTGCTGGTGGTTCTGAAACTCATAACGGTGACTACCAGCTACGCTTCCGGCAATGCGGGCGGCATCTTCGGCCCCGCCCTGTTCATCGGCGCCATGTTGGGAGGTTGTGTGGGGACTTTGGCACATCATTTCTTCCCGGCATACACGGCAACTCCAGGCGCCTACGCGCTGGTGGGGATGGGCGCGGTGTTTGCCGGCATCGTACGCGCCCCCATGACCTCCGTGCTGATGATTTTCGAGATGACCCAGGACTACGCCGTCATCGTGCCGTTGATGATTTCGAACCTGGTCAGCCTTTTCATTTCTTCGCGACTCCAGAAGCAGCCGATCTACGAAGCCCTGGCAATACAGGATGGCATACATCTACCTTCGGCGGAGTCGCGCCAGCGGCGTGCGCAGCGACAGATTATCGGAATTATGCGTCCTGCGACCGAGTTGCTGCCCGCCGAGATCACGGTTGGGGAAGCTTTGGGACGGGTCCGCTCGAGTGAACTCGGGACGTGGCTCATGACGGATCGACGCGGCGTGGTTGGCGTTATCAACCTTGCGAGGCTGGAGCAAGAGCTTGCGGAAGGCGCTGACAAGAAGCTCGGTGAGCTCGTGAATGCGCTTGTTTTTCCGCACGTGCACTCCGATCAAGGGCTGGACCTGGCACTGGATCGCATGGGAGCAAATCAGATCGAAATCCTGCCAGTGGTGAGCCGTGGGGACGTGCACAAGCTGGAAGGCGTGGTCACTCTGCGCGATGTCTTGGATTCCTACGGCGTCAGCCGACCTGCTCGAGCTTAGGCTTTCCGTTTTCAATTCCAATTGCTACTTGCAACTCGCCGGCCTTGCGGCGCGTCAAACTTATTAGACGCGCTTACTAGACGCGTTCTTGGGCTGGCGGGTTCCTTTGAGCTTACTGTTATCGAGGCCGAACGTCTAAGCACCTGAGGTGCACGTTGATGGTGCGCGCCGATGCTACAATGTAGCTTCGGCCAAACCCTGCCGGGGTGCGGGGTCTAAAGATTTGTGGAGGAAGCAGAATGGGCAGCGAATCAAGAGGTTGGACGCGAGAGAGTAAACTGTTGGCCGCGGTGCTTGTGGCCGTAACACTAATGATCGGCATTCTGATCGGCAGCATTTCCAGCGGGCGAGTGGCCGCAATGAAAGGTCAGGGCAGCCCTTCGACTTTGGCCGTGCCCAGCCCGGTGGCGCTCTCCAGCACGTTTTCTGCGATCTCCAAACAACTTAACCCCGCGGTGGTGAATATCGCCACGACGCAGGTGGTGGACCACCGGCGCGACAACCAGGCGCAACCGCGCCGCCGCGGCGGAAATGGCAATCCTGCGAATCCGGACGACCCGTTCCGCGATTTCTTTGACCGCTTTTTCGACTCGCCCAATCAAGGCCCCTCCGCCGAGCGCAGCCTGGGCTCGGGCGTGATTGTCGACGAGAAGGGTTACATCCTTACCAACAATCACGTGGTGGAACAGGCCACCAAGATTCAGGTGAAGTTGAGTGACGATGCCACGCTCTACAACGCTCGAGTGGTAGGCACGGACGTGGACACCGACCTCGCGGTCATCAAGATCGAAACCGGCAAGAAGCTGGCCTACGCGAAACTGGGAAATTCCGATTCCGCGCAGGTGGGCGATTGGGTTCTGGCTTTCGGCAGCCCGTTTGGCCTGGAAGCTACGGTTACTGCGGGCATCATCAGCGCCAAGGATCGCGCCAACATCAGCAACCGCCAGTTCCAGCGCTTCATCCAGACCGATGCAGCCATCAATCCCGGCAATTCCGGCGGCCCGCTGGTGAATATGGCGGGCGAAGTAATCGGCATCAACACCGCCATCTTTACCTCCAGCCGCGGATATGAAGGCGTGGGATTTGCGATGCCGTCGAACGCGGCGGTGAGCGTGTACAACCAGCTGGTGACTTCCGGAAAAGTAACCCGCGGCTCCATCGGTATCACTTTCCAGGAAGATCGCAGCAGCAATCCCATCCTGATGAAAGAGCTGGGCGTGGAAAGCGGGATCGTGGTGGAAAAAGTTGAGCCGGGAAGTCCCGCGGCGAAGGCCGGGCTAAGGGCCGGTGACGTGGTCACCGCGGTGAACGGCCATGCGGTGAAGACGGGCAGCGACCTGGTTACGCCCATCACCGTGACGCCCATCGGCTCCAGCGTTCATGTCACCTTTGTGCGCGACCGCAAGCCGCAGGAGGCCAACATCACCGTGGCCGATCGTTCCAAGCTTTTCCCCGGCACAGCAGCGAATCAGGGAGAAGACCAGAGCGGCGACGCGGCTCCCGTGGATTTCGGCATCCGCGTGGAAGAGCTAACTCCGGAGATGCAGCGCAGCCTGGGCGAAGGCGGCCAGAAAGGCGTCATCGTCTCCGAGGTCGAGCCGGCCAGCTTTGGCGAAGATATCGGCTTCGCTCGCGGCGACGTCATCGTGGAAGCGAATCACCAGGCTATTTCCAGCCTGTCCGACTGGCGCGCCATGGCCGCGAAGCTCAAGCCTGGCACGCAAGCCCTCTTCAAGGTGACTCGCCGGGGCGGACTGACGGTTTTTCTTGCCGGGGTAATCCCTGCGGCGGAAAAATAGGCAGTTGATCCAGTCGGTGCACCAGCGGTGCACTTAACATTTCTTGGGCCGGAGCAAACGTCCGGCCCAAGGCTTTTATTCCGAATGGCCTCCACCTCACAAAACGCATCACCACTCGCGCGCCAACCGGCTAGAATGAGTTTCACTCGCTCGCTGCCGCTGCTTCCTGCGCTGTTCCTTTTCGTCGTGATTCTTTTTACCGGTCCGGCATTTAGCGCCGGACCGGTCTGGGCACAAGCGCAGCGCAACGACTCCACGAAGTCCGCAGGCACGTCTTCGCAAACAGGCCGTTCCACCGGGCGAGGCCGTTCGAGGCACGGGACGAGCAAGCGCGGGTCAACGAAACATCGTTCGACTAAGCGCGGGTCATCAAAACATAATTCCAAGTCGCGCCGCTCTCGCGAGCGCGCCCAGCACGCACCGACCCCAGAGCGTATTTCAGAAGTGCAGGCCGCGCTCGCCGCGCAGGGACATTATTCCGGCCAGCCGACAGGGAAGTGGGACGCCTCCACGGTGGAAGCTACCAAGCACTACCAGCAGGAGAACGGGCTCCCGGCCACCGGGAAACTCGACGCGCGCACACTTCAGAAACTCGGATTGGGCTCGCAAGTCGCCGGAGTTGGCGCGCCCCACCCGCCTGCGCCTGCCGCAACGCCTCCTCGGTAATTTCCTGAAGGTCTTGTATTCTCTTGTTCTGGCAGAGGTATGCTAATCTCAACCGGCTTGGAAGCGTTTGGGCACAAATTACCGGTGAAACGTTTGTCCTCAGGAGGAGCCATGAATCTTTCCGACTCGACTCCGGTTCGATCCATTTTGCGCTGCATGTTAATTTTAGCAGCTTTGAGCCTTCCCCAGGTTTTGCAGGCCCAGTGGCAGGTTACCGCGGGAGCGCAGAGCACTGACCACGGAACGCAGGCTCTGGCCTTTCTTCCAAACGAAATTTGGATTCACCCTGGTGACAGCATCACGTGGACCTTCCCCTCCGATGAAATCCACACAGTGTCTTTTCTCAGCACGATACCCGTCGCGGAGATTCGTCCGCCTTTCCCTGTGGGCTGCCCTCCGGGGCCTCCCCCGGGAATTACGCCGGACAATTCCCCATTCGATGGCACCACGTGTGTGAATGGCGGGCCGTCAGCGGGCGGACAGACTTACACGGTAAACTTTCCGACTCCCGGAAATTACAAACTGGTCTGTCTGGTTCACGAAAATATGACCGCAGTGGTTCACGTTCAATCCGGGGCGCTTCCTCATGATCAGGCCTTTTATGACCAGCAGGCGGCCGCTGAGCGAAACGCTTTGCTTTCGGATACCGACCACCACACGGGGAATCCGCACAGCGGGCATTCCCACGGGTCCAATGTTGTGACCGCCGGAATCGGTGAGGCCGTAGCGACTGCGGGCGGATCCCAGTCGCTGTCGATCGTGCGCTTCCTACACCCCGCCACAGTGGTTCACGTTGGAGAGATCGTGGAGTGGACGAATGAAGACCCGGCAACTCCTCATACCATCACCTTTGGTGACCAGGCGGGGAACCCGATTCCTCCTTCCCCTAACGTCTTCGTGGATGCGGATGGCGCCCGCCACGCGGTGATCAATTCGATACACGATCGCGTGCACTCGGGATTTATCGTAGCGGCGCCGCAAGAGCGCATCGGGCTCGCGCAGGCGCCTCTGGGCGTCACGCGATTCCGGATCACCTTCACTCATGCGGGGACTTTCCCGTACCTCTGCGTTCTTCATGACAATCTTGGTATGAAGGGCGAAGTCATCGTGCTGCCCTAAAGGATTCGTGCCGGGCAGGCATCCCGGCGGTGAAGGAATATGGGGCAACATTGGGAAACGTTGGGCTTGCGGAAATCGTACTTCTGACAAGCTGAGATCTATATCATCTATATCGGTGGGTGCGCGATCGCTTGAACCGATACAGTTCATGGAGAAGCGGTAAGAGAATAGCCATCACAATAGCGACTCGCTCAGGATGCTGATATCTGCTAATAGTTGTGGCCACAGAACCACCTCCCTCCAGTTTTTCCACGAGGGTGTTTTCTCGCCAAGGCATAAATATGCACCCCATAACACCAGCCAAGGAACCAAACGACCCGAGAAATGCATCCTTCCACAGTCCCCATGGACGACACTTCGTTATCCAAGAAACTAGCCATCCGCTTAGGGCACCAATCGCCATCCCGGCGACGGCATACGCGACCAAGTAAATGACAACGAGAATCGGAGGAACAGGAATCACACGGATATAATAACGCTTCGGGCGCCGAATCGCTTTTCAAACTGAGACATTACCTGCCACTTGGTTCCGTTGACCTGCCCTCCACCGCTTTGTTACAGTTACGTTTTCTAGCGCAGTGGACGCTTGCGCAGGGCTGCGACAACGCTGCGCAACACTGCGCAACAGGGGATTTTTCCAGGAGGCCTGATGGCCACGTCAGTTGCTCCCAAGGTCTTTAAGAATTTCATCGATGGCGAATGGGTGGAGTCGCGCGGGAACACTGCGTTTGAAAACCGCAATCCCGCCAACACCGACGAATGCATCGGCATGTTTCCATCGTCCACGGAAGAGGACGTCAACAGCGCCGTGGAGGCCGCCGCCGAAGCCTACAAGTCCTGGCGCTTGGTGCCCGCCCCCAAGCGCGCGGAAATTCTCTATCGCGCCGCGGAAATACTGGTGCGCCGCAAGGAAGACCTGGCGCGCGACATGACCCGGGAGATGGGCAAAATTCTTGCCGAGACGCGTGGCGACGTGCAAGAAGCGATCGACATGACGTATTTTATGGCCGGAGAAGGGCGCCGCCTCTTTGGCAAGACCACTCCATCCGAGCTGCCCAATAAATTTGCCATGTGCGTGCGCATGCCCAAGGGTGTGGCCGGACTGATCACGCCGTGGAATTTTCCCATGGCCATTCCATCCTGGAAGACCATGCCCGCGCTGGTGACCGGCAATACGGTGGTGATCAAGCCGGCGACCGATACGCCGCTCTCCGTTTACCACATGATTCAAATTCTCACCGAGGCGGGGCTGCCGCGCGGCGTGATGAATATGGTTACGGGTAGCGGCACATCCGTGGGCGCGCCGCTGATGAAGCATCCCCAGGTGGCGCTGGTCAGCTTCACCGGGTCAACCGGCGTAGGCATTCAAGTGAGCGAAGCCTGCGCGCCCGCTTTGCGTCCCTGCCACCTGGAGCTGGGCGGCAAGAATATTATTCTGGTGATGGACGATGCCAATCTCGATCTGGCCATCGACGGCTGCTTGTGGGGCGGCTTCGGAACCTCCGGCCAGCGCTGCACGGCTTCGAGCCGCGTGGCCGTGCACAAGAAGGTGTACTCAGAATTCGTGCAGAAGTTCACCGCGCGCGTAAAGACGCTGAAGGTCGGTGACGGTCTGGACCCCGCGACGCAGATGGGCCCGTGCGTGAACCAGAGCCAGCTGGAAACGGTGATGCGCTACGTAGAGATCGGAAAAAACGAAGGCGCGCACCTGGCTGCGGGCGGCAACCGCCTCACCGACGGCGCTTTCGCCAAGGGTTATTTCCACGAGCCCACCGTCTTCGTCGACTGCAATCCCAAAATGCGCATCTGCCAGGAAGAGATTTTCGGGCCGGTGGTTTCGGTGATGCCTTGCGAGGGCCTGGAAGACGCCGTGGAAATCGCCAACGGGGTGAAGTACGGATTGTCCTCCTCCATTTACACGCGCAACGTAAATCACGCGTTTTACGCCATGCGCGATCTCTACACGGGCATCGTTTATATCAACGCGCCGACGATCGGGGCGGAAACCCATCTGCCCTTCGGCGGCACCAAGCAGACCGGCAACGGCCACCGCGAATCCGGCGACGCCGCTCTGGATTTTTATTCCGAGTGGAAGACCATCTACGTGGACTATTCCGACAAACTGCAACGCGCCCAGATCGATTAGCGCAACACCCTGCTCGCGAGGGCCGTAGCGCAAGCCAGATGCTCGAACTGCTCGACCTCGACAAGAAGGTCACCAAGCCGGTGTACTCCGCGCGCATGGAGAAACTCCAAGCCTCGCTCCGCGGATTGCAATACGCCGCGCAGCAGGCGCAAATCCCTGTGGCGGTGTGCATCGAAGGCTGGAGTGCGTGCGGCCGCGACGAAGTGGTGAAAAAACTTTCCGAAAAGCTGGACCCGCGCCTTTGCCGCTTTCGTACCTTCGTTGCGCCCAGCTCGCTGGAACGGCGTTACCATTTTTTGTGGCGCTACCAGATGGCGCTGCCCAACGACGGCGAAATGACCGTTTACGACCACTCCTGGTATAGCCGCGTTCTCGTGGAGCGCTGCGAGCGATTGACCAAGAAAAAGGCCTGGCGCGCCGCGTTCGAGCAGATGAATGAATTCGAGCGCTGGCTGACCGACGATGGCCAGGTGATCCTCAAGTTCTGGCTGCACATTTCCAAAGCCGAACAGCGCCGCCGTTTTCGCGCCTATAAGAACGATCCGGTTCGCCGCGCCCGACTGACCAAGGAATATCGCCGCCAGCATCGCCAGTACCCGCGCTGGCTCAAAGCCGTGGAAGAGATGCTGCAAAAGACGGGAACAGCCCACGCTCCGTGGACGGTGGTCGAGGCCCACGATCTGCGCTGGGCGCGCATTCGCGTTTTCGAAACCATTATCAAAAGTATAGAAGACGCCTTGAAGCATCGCCGCGCGCACCCCGAGGCGGTCTCGCGGAGCGCCGCGGCGGTCGCCGCCAGCCGTGCCACCGCGAGCGAGGACACCGTTTTTAAGCCCGCCGTATCCAAGCCCGTGGTTGTTTCGAAAGCCTCGGTCCGCAAGAGCACCGTGCCCGCCGTGTCTCGTGAGCTTCCAAAAAAAACCCAGCGGCCAAAGTCCGCCGCGCCTTCCGCTCAGCGAAAAAAGCGCTCGCGCCGCCTGGGCGTTGGGGGAGCTGCCGCGGGCGGTTTGTTGGAATCCTCGAAATCTCCGGTAGCGGATACTCAGCGGCACGACGAGCCCACGCCGCCGCCCGCGGAGGTGACCGTTGCCTGAGGCCTCCCGCTCTGCGAATGCAATGCGCCCGGTGAATCTCGACAAGCTCGACCTGTCGAAGAGTCTCACGCGCAGGCAATATGAAATCCAGCTGGCGCGGGAACAGATTCGTGTTAACGACTGCGGACTGGCCTGCGTTAAGAGCGGAGTCCCGGTGCTATGCGTGATCGAGGGCTCGGACGCGGCGGGGAAGGGAGGCGCGATTAATCGCATCACCTACCCGCTGGACCCGCGCTGCTTTACGGTGGCGAGTTTTGCCGCGCCGCACGGGGAAGAGAAGACGCATCATTACCTGTGGCGCTTCTGGCGGAATCTGCCGCGCGCGGGCCACCTGACGATTTTCGACCGCAGCTACTACGGCCGCGTGCTGGTGGAGCGCGTGGAGAAATTTGCCGCGCGCGCGGAGTGGTCGCGCGCTTATCAGGAGATCAACGAGTTCGAGGCCCAGCAGGTGGCCTTTGGGATGGCCATCGTGAAATTCTGGCTGCAGATCAGCCGCAAGGAGCAGTGGCGCCGGTTCAAGCGCCGGGAGACCGATCCGTTCCGTTCGTACAAGCTCACCGAGGAAGACTTCCGCAATCGCACCCATTGGAACGACTACCAGGCCGCCGCCGAAGAAATGTTCTTACGCACCAGCACGCCCGCCGCGCCGTGGAATGTGGTGGAAGCAGAGGACAAGTATTTCGCCCGGGTGAAAGTGCTGCGCACGCTCGCCGACACCATCGAAAAGCACGTCTCCTGACGCGCTCATTGACAAAGGTTTGGCCTCGCACTACCATCGCGCCACTTGAGGGCGTATGGGAGTTAACCGCCATCCGCTCAGGTGTTTTTGTGTGCCGTGGAGTGATTTTGTGATTAGCAGGCTTCCACCTATTCGCTCCTTATCCGGGGGTTCCATGTTTCGACCTAGCCTCAGTGTGCCAGTTGTGATGTGTCTGCTGCTGCAGGCGGGAGCTGCCGCCCAGTCGAGCCGGCCCGTTGCTGCCACAGGGGAGCACACGCGGACAGCTAAAAATTCCCGCCTGGAGCACTCCTCCGCAGTTCCGAACAAACCGGTGTCGAGTGTCGCGAAGCAAACAGTGGCGACCTCCGCACTGCGCGCCGCCTACGGAAAACTGCCTCTGGCGTTTGAGCCGAACCGCGGGCAGACCGACGGCCAGGTGAAATTTCTGACGCGCGGCCGGGGCTTCACTTTCTACCTGACGCCGGCTGAATCGGTGCTGGCGCTGCGAGGGAGCGTGCCGGGCGCCGAAAGCGCTGCGCAAGAGCACAACGATTCCGTAACGCAATCCGTACTGCGCATCCAGCTGGCCGGCGCGAATCGCTCCGCGAAGATTGAGCCGCAGCGGCTATTGCCAGGCATCACCAACTATTTCATCGGCAGCGATCCCTCCAGGTGGCGCACACACATTCCTAACTATGCCCGCGTGCTCTATCGCCAGGTGTATCCTGGCATTGATGCCGTTTACTACGGCAATGAAGGCCGCCTCGAAACCGACTTCATGGTGGCGCCGGGTAAAGATCCTGGTGTGATCCGCATGAAGTTCAGCGGCGCCGAGCGCACGGAAGTGAATTCCGCGGGTGAGCTGGTTCTGACGACAGCCACCGGCGATGTCAAGCTGGCGAAGCCGGTGCTCTACCAGCAGGTAAAAGGCGAGAGAAGGGAAGTGGCGGGCGCCTACCGGTTGCTCAGCGCAAATGAGGCTGGTTTCGTGGTGGGCCGTTACGATTCCACGCGCGCGCTGGTGATTGATCCTACGCTGGTGTATTCCACATATCTGGGCGGCTCCGGGATGAGCGGCGATACGGGCAACGCAATTGCCGTCGACGCGGCCGGCGAAGCCTTTGTGACCGGCAGCACCAACTCCACGGACTTTCCTACGCAGAGTGCACGGCAGGCGGCTTTGGGCGGAACCGGCGCGACGAATGCATTTGTCACCAAGCTCTCGGCTAGCGGATCCGCGCTGGTGTTTTCCACCTACCTGGGCGGAAGCAATTTTGATTCAGGAGAAGGGATTGCCCTCGATTCGACGAACGAGCCTTACATCGCAGGTTTCACCAGGTCCACGGACTTTCCAAAAACCAACAGGACCCCCCTGAACGGAAGCCAGGATGGATTTGTAACCAAGCTCTCTGCCGACGGTTCCACGCTGCTGTTTTCTTTCTATCTGGGCGGCGAGGTTGATGACAAGGCCAGTGGGATCGCCGTAGACGGCAGCGGCAACGCTTATGTCACCGGCGACACAACGTCCACGCTGTTTCCGGTAACCGCCGGCGTTTTCCAGCCGAGCCTCGCCGGCTCCGACAACGCCTTCGTCAGCAAGTTCGATACCAACGGCGCAACGGTATGGTCAACCTATCTGGGCGGTAATAATCAGGACCGCGGAAAATCCGTGGCGTTCGATGCTTCTTCGAATGTTTACGTCACCGGCGTCACGCAGTCTACTTCGTTCCCGTTAAAGAACCCTTTTCAGTCGGCGCTTGGCGGCCTCTTCGCGCGGAACGTATTTGTTACGGAGCTGAATCCCACGGGCACCGCGCTGGTTTATTCGACTTACTTGGGGGGATCGGCCAGCGACGATGCCGGCGGGATCGTTGTGGATTCCGGCGCAAATTTCATCGTCGCCGGAGACGCCAATTCGAGCGATTTTCCCATCGTCAACAGCTTGCAGGCGAAGAGCCAGTTTGGCGACGATCTCTTCGTGGCTAAGTTCGCTCCCTCAGGATCTTCGGTTTTATTCTCAACGCTCTTTGGCGATCAGTCGGGCAGTACGGAGGCTCGCGGCGTGGCGCTCGATTCCTCGAACAATATTTACGTAACCGGACAGACCAACGCGACACTGATGCCCACTCTGAATCCGCTGCAGGGCACTCCCTCGCCCTCCCCATTCGACTTCGAATCCGTGTTCGTGGTGGAATTTAAGTCTGACGGTTCGGATTATCTTTTTTCTACGTTTCTGGACGGCTCCAGTAACGTTCTAGCCCCGGCAGGCAGCTCGTTCTCCGACGTGGGGTTAGGAATTGCCGTGGACCCATCCGCTAACATCTATATCACTGGCACATCGATGACTTCCGATTTCCCTACGGTCACTGCGTTCCAGGTCGCTTTGAAATCGGCCCAGGGAGATGCTTTCGTGGCCAAGATAGCTCCGGCCACGCTTGCCGGCCCGCAGATTTTTCCGCCTGTCCTTTTGCTCTCGACCGTGGCTGTGGCGCAAACCTCGCCGATTTCCGTGGTCACCATTGAAAATGGGACCAACACGCTCACCATCTCGTCGATTTCCATCAGCGGCCCTAATGCTGCGGATTTCTTCCAGACCAATTCGTGCGGCTCGACTCTGGTCGCGCACGTGGTGTGCACCATCGCCGTTACGGTCACCCCGTCTGTTGCCGGTCCGCTGACGGCGACCCTGGACATTTTTGATAGCGATCCCACCACGCCGCACACGGCCATCCCCCTCAGCGCCAGCGGAACTCCCCCGCCCGCTCAAGGCGTGCTCAACGTGACGCCCAGCAGTCTGACCTTCGGCAATCAAGAAGTAAGTGTGTCTAGCGCTCCACAAACGGTGACTTTGTCGAATCCAGGAAACGTCCCGGTCACGGTTTCGCTCACGAACTCGGGTACGAATCCCTTTGATTTTTCGGGAGCTTTCGGGACTCCATGCTTCAGCGGAGGAAGCATCGCCGCCGGAGCAAGCTGCACGGTTGGTGTTACTTTCACGCCCACGGCAACGGGTAATCGCACGGCGAATCTGCAGTTCAGCGGCAACTTTACGGGCAGTCCCATTCTCGTCGCGGTATCGGGCGTAGGCGTGCCGACGATTGCCACGCTGACCCCGACCATACTCACTTTCGGAAACCAGGTGGTCAATACAACGTCCGCGGCGCAGTCGTTCACGCTTACCAACACCAGCTCTACGCAAACTCTAAGCAACATTGTGGTGGCGCTGTCCACCTTCTCCGGCACGACCTTCGCGATCTCGAATAACACCTGCACCACTACTCTGGCGCCTAATGCGAGTTGCACGATCAGCATCACGTTCACGCCCACGACTGCCGGCCAGGGAGGTGCTTTTGTCACGGTCACCGATAGCGATCCCGCTTTGCAGCGCGGCTTTCTCCAGGGAACGGGTTTGAACCCGCAGGCCACGCTCTCGCCACTTTTTACCAGCCAGATCATGTTTGGCCGCCAGAATGTGGGCACCACGAGCGTCCCCAGCTCTTTGGGCCTCCTGAATATCGGGAACACCGCGCTGGTTTTTACCACGCCCATTACCGGCGCGAATGCGGCCGACTATGCTGTAACCAACACGTGCGGCGGCTCGATGGCTCCCGGACTGAGCTGCCTCCTTCAGGTCACTTTCACTCCATTGGCCATTGGCCCACGCCTTGCTACGCTCACGATTAACAGCAGCACCGCCGGCGTTAGCGGTGTGCCAGTGGTTCTAAGCGTCTCCGGTACCGGCGTGAATCCCACGACGGCCAGCCTGGCCCCGGCTTCTTTGACTTTCCCGAGTCAGGCCGTGGGTTCTACCAGCGCGCCAATGGTGGTCACGTTCAGCAACAAT
>JAAFGT010000048.1:14992-42161 GCA_010365215.1 Acidipila sp.
TACCGGCGCGAATGCGGGTGATTTTTCGTTTAGCATGCCTTCCGATCCGTCGACGACCGGGTGCGGCGGCATCTTCGGTGCGCGTTACAATCCGCAGGTAGCTTGTCCGATCGTCTTCACATTTACGCCCTCGGGCACGGGCCCACGCACGGCAGTCTTCACCCTCACTGATTCGTCGAGCAATTCGCCGCACACCGTCACGCTGAACGGACCGGGAGGAACCGGCCCTGCGGTTTTGCTTTCCTCGACCTTGGTGCAATTCCCGCCGCAAACGGTGAACACCACTAGCGGGCAGATGTCGGTGACGTTGACCAACACCGGGAACTCCGACCTGGTGATTTCCACGATCACGGTGACCGGCGCCAACGCCGCCGACTTCATGACTACCAACTCCACTTGCGTGAATAACCTTACCGTCCCGGCCAGCGGCAGCTGTGTCTTCAATTTCACGTTCACGCCGACAACGGCTACGGCGGAAACTGCCAGGGTCACGATTACCGACAACGCACCGGGAAGCCCGCACACCATCAGCCTGATGGGCACGGGGACGACGTCGACGGGTACCCTGCTGGCGGCGACCCCTTACCTGAGCATGAATGACAGCCCGTTCCTCAACTTGCTGCTGAACGGCAATATGTACATTGAGGACATGGAGTTCGGCAGCATCGTGGCGCCGGGAATCACTGCCAATTGCAACGTGATCGGTCCGGGAGGCGCAACCGATTCCGTGGATGCGGACGACGGGATCATCGATGGGTCGGGGACCAACGGGCACTCGTGCTTCAACGGAAATGGCTCCGGCGGAGTCACCGTCAATTTTAACGCCACCACGCTGGGTGGTTTCCCGACCAGTGCAGGATTCGTATGGACCGACGGCGCGGGCACTACTTCGTTTGAGGCCTTCGACGCCTCGGGCGTGTCGCTTGGAATTGTCGGCCCGGTGGCGATTGCGGACAATTCAATTTTGGGAACAACCGCCGAAGACCACTTTTTCGGAGTGACCAATGCGGGCGGGATCTCGGCGATGAAGCTGAGTAATACGGGCGGCGGGATCGAGGTGGACCACGTGCAGTATGCCGGCTCTGGTTCCATGCCCGGAGTCAACCTCTCCACGGCATCCTTGACGTTTGCAGCGCAGGGAGTGGGGACGACGAGCGCCGCGCAGCAGATCACCGTGGACAACCTCGGGCCGCCCACGCTCACGACCAGCCTAGTCAAGGTCAGCGGAGACTTTGCGGAGACGGACAATTGCGCCAGCGTGGCCATCGATACGATTTGCACCATCAACGTCACGTTTACGCCCACGACTTCCGGGGTCAGAAATGGGAGTGTGATCCTGACCCACAACGTGCCGGGAGGAGTGAGGCAGATCATCCTGAGCGGCATGGGCAGTGGCGCCGCGACTCCGGCGGTTACTTTGTTACCCACCAGCCTGGTTTTCGGCACTCAAGCGCTTAACACCACTTCGAGCCCGGCCATGACGGTAATGCTGAGCAACACCGGCGCCGCCGCGCTTACTATCAACAGCATCACTGCGAGCGGCGATTTTGCGCAGAGCAACACCTGCCAGTCACCACTGGCCGCCGGCGCGAACTGCATGATCAGCGTCACGTTTACTCCTACGGCGACCGGCAGCCGTACGGGCGCGATCACCATCCTCACTAATGCCAGCACCAGCCCGGATGTGGTTTCCTTGACCGGCACCGGCGGTTCCTCGACGGCGGGATTTACCTTCAACCCCGCCCCAGGCAGCGGTACATCGGTTACTCTCCAGCCCGGCAGCACGGGAACGTTCCTGGTTACCTTCACGCCGAATCCCGGATTTGTGGGTGTGGTCAGTTTCACGTGCCAGGCTCCCATCCCCAACACCATCTGCGCTATCTCGCCGGCAACACTAAACGTCACCAGCAGCGCTCCGGTCACGCTGACGCTGACCTTGCGCACCAACTGCACGGCCTTCCTGCTGCCATTGCAAACGCCACGGGCGCTGCCGCCTGGTTGGGGCCTTCTGCTCGCACTCGGGTGGATGCTGGCGCTCGGAGTTTGGGTGTGGAGCCTGAGGCGCGGCCAGTCGACACCAGTCGGTTCGTCGACTCTAAGTTCGTCGACGGGCGCGCGAGGATTGCGCTGGCTGGCACCTTCGCTGGCCTTCGCGTTACTGCTGCTAACCTGGACGGGCTGCGGAAGCTCCGCGGGAACTCCAGCGATTCCGGGCGCCCCGGTCACTCCGCCAGGCAACTATACGATCACTCTGACTGGCACCGCCGTGGGCGGCGGTTCCCAGTCCATACCGTTTACGATTCGCGTCATCTAAGAGAACCGCGAAAAGCCGCAAACCAGTGGGCAGAGACTGGATCTGCCCATCCTCTGGTTGCTGGCGGGTTTCCAGTTCGAACTCCCTGGAATTTTCTCAATCTCACTCCTGCCCGGCGCGTGCTATCCTAAATAGGGCAGGTCTGGTGGCGCCGCGAAGCGGATGCCCTTAGTTTTTCGACTACGCGCATGCTTAACCAATGCGCATGCTTAAACAATGAACGACAAGCGAAACAAAGAGATCCTCGCGGACGTGGTTCGTACCTATATTGAAACTGGAGAGCCGGTATCTTCCCGCGCGATTTCCCGCCGGTATGCCGAGTCTTTGAGCACCGCCACCATCCGCAACGTCATGGCCGATCTGGAAGACGATGGCTATCTTTACCAGCCCCATACCTCCG
Source organism: Acidipila sp. (assembly GCA_010365215.1). Lineage (GTDB taxonomy): Bacteria > Acidobacteriota > Terriglobia > Acidiferrales > UBA7541 > JAAFGT01. The sequence continues at coordinate 17,707 of JAAFGT010000048.1, forward strand.
CCGGCCGCGTGCCCACTTCCGCCGGCTACCGGTTTTTCGTCGAAAATATCAGCCAGGATGCGCAGCTTGCGCCCGATGAGCGCGACTGGATTCACAGCCAACTGGCCTCGGCGGAATCGCCCGAGCAGGTGATGGAGCGGGCCAGCCATGTATTGGCAACGGTCTCGCAGGCTCTGGGCATCGTGGTCTCTCCGGCGCTTTCGCGCACGGTGATCGAGCACGTGCGCTTCATGCTGCTGCCCGATGGGCGCGTTCTGATTGTCCTGATCACTTCCGGCGGACTGACGCGCGATAAAGTGGTGCGCGTGGACCGTGACTTCAATGGCGAAGAACTCGATCGCACCGCCGATCTGCTAAACCGGCAATATTCAGGCTGGACGCTGGAAGCGATTCGCAGCGACCTGAAGGCCGATATCGCCCGCGACCGCGAGCGCTACGACCGCCTGCGCTCGAACGCTCTGCTGCTGTGCGATCCGGGCATTCTGGGCGAAGACGCTTCGCGCCGGCTGTACGTGGAGGGCGCGGCACGCATCGCTACCTCCACGGAGTTTGTCGCCGGGGACGACCTGCACAGCCTACTGGTGGCCATCGAAGAGCGCAAGCGCCTGATCGACCTGCTCACGACCTGCATTGAAGCGCCGGAACCGGTGCACGTGCAGATTGGCGTGAAAGAAATGGACCGTGCCGGCGAGCGCCTGTCGCTGGTGGCCGCGCCCTACGCTTTCAACGATCAGATGCAGGGCGGCGTGGGGATTCTGGGTCCCATGCGCATGCAGTACGAGCGCGCCATCACCACCGTGGCTTGCGTGGCGCAATATTTCAATCGTTTCCTCAGCGGGAGTTAATCAGCCGTGTTCGATTCCGATTCCAAGAAAGATTTTCGCGTTCCCCTCCGTGGCGCGTCTGCTGCGGACGACGCTGCCTCCGGTGAGGCCGCTGCGGAGACTTCCGCCGAGGGCGGCGCAGATGCACTCGAACAGCTGCGCCGCGACAAAGAGGACCTGACCCGCTCGCTGCAGCGGCTGCAGGCGGACTTCGATAATTATCGCAAGCGCATCGAGCGCGATCGCGCCGCGGAATCGGCGCGGGCCACAGGCGCCACCATCGAGGGGCTGCTGCCGGTTCTCGACGGGTTCGAGCGCGCGCTGGCTGCGCATACCGAGAAGGCCTACGAAAAATACCGCCAGGGTTTCAACCTCATCTACCGCAGCCTTCGCGACGCGCTCGAACGCATGGGCCTGGAGCGCATCGATACCACCGACAAGCTATTCGATCCGCACCTTCACCAGGCGGTGGAGCGCGTGGATTCTTCCGACCACGCCGATGGCGCCATCCTCGGCGAGATGCAGCCGGGCTACCGTTTCCGGGATCGCGTGTTGCGTCCGGCCATGGTTCGCGTGGCCGTGCACCCCACGAATTCCGCCGAAGGCGGCGACGCCTGATGACCACCGCCAAGCGCGATTATTACGAGGTGCTGGACGTGGGCCGCGAAGCGGCCGCGGAGGAAGTGAAGAGCGCCTACCGCAAAGCCGCTCTGCGCTGGCATCCTGACCGCAATCCCAGCGACAAATCGCAGGCCGAAGAAAAATTCCGTGAGGCCACCGAAGCCTACAGCGTGCTGTCCGATCCGCAGAAACGCGAGCTCTACAACCAGTATGGCCACGCCGGGGTTTCCGGGCGTGCGCAGGATTCCGGCTTCACCGGCACGATCTTTGACGAGTTTCAAGACATCTTCGGCGAGCTCTTCCAGGTGGAGGATCTTTTCGGTGTAGGCGGCGCGCGACGCGGACGGCGCTCGCGCGCGCAGCGTGGCGGCGATCTGCGCTACGACATGAGCCTTTCTTTCGCCGAGGCGGCCACCGGTGTGACCACGAAAATCAAGGTCCCGCGCAACGACGCCTGCGCTTCCTGCAAAGGGAGCGGAGCCAAAGCCGGCACGCGGCCCACGGTCTGCCAGCAGTGCGAAGGCCGCGGCCAGGTAATCTACCAGCAGGGATTTTTCAGCATCAGCCGCACCTGCCCGATTTGCCAGGGCACGGGACAGTTCATCAAGGAACGCTGCGCGGACTGCGCGGGCCGCGGGCGCATCCTTCGCGAACATCCGCTGGAGCTGCGCATCCCCGCGGGACTCGAGAACAATACGCGCCTGCGCGTTCCCGGCGAGGGAGAGGCCGGCGCGAACGGCGGACCCCACGGCGATCTCTACGTGATGATTGAAGTCAAGGAGCACGACTTCTTCGAGCGGCGTGGCGCCGACCTCTTGTGCACGATTCCCATCAGCGTGGTGCAGGCTTCGCTCGGTGCGCAGATTCTGGTGCCCACACTGGCGGCCGAACATGAACTCAAGATTCCTGAAGGCACGCAGTCGGGCACGGTGTTTCGCCTGAGGGGCAAAGGCCTGCCGAATCCTCACGACGGCGGCAAGGGCGACATCCACGTCCGCGTGCAGGTGGAAACTCCCGCCCGGCTGACCCGCGATCAGAAACGCATGCTCCAGGAACTGGGCGCCACGTTGCACACCGAAAACCGTCCGGCGCAGCGCAACTCCACATTCTTCGAAAAAGTGAAAGACATCTTCGGGTAACACAGCGGTCTCGTTTTCATAAAAAGCCATGCGCCGTCGATTCTTCGTCGACAAATTTGAAGACCGCCGGGCTGAAATCCGCGGCGATGACGCGCACCACCTTGCACGCGTTCTGCGCGCAGCGCCTGGGCAGCTTTACGAGCTCAGCGACGGCGCAGCGCTGTGGCTGGCACGCATCGAAACCGCTTCGCGAGACGGCGTGCAGTTCGCGCTGGTGGAACAGCTTCCTGCCGCCAGGCCCAAACTTCCCATCGCGCTATTGCTGAGCGTGGTCAAATTCGACAGCTTTGAGTGGGCCCTGGAAAAAGCCACCGAGCTGGGTGTCTCCGAAATCGTCCCGTTGTGCGCGGCTCGTTCGGAGAAATCGCTAGTGGCTGCCGCGGCAAAGCGCTCGACGCGATGGCAAAAAATCCTGGTGGAGGCGGCGCAGCAATCCCGCCGGCTTCGCCCGCCTTCGCTGCATGCCGTGGAGCGCCCGACAACCGCGTTCTCCGCGGATTTTCCGGTTTCGCTTTTCCCGGCGCATTCGCTTGTGGATTCTTTTTCCCCGCTCAAATTATTTCTTTCCGAATCGGCCAATGCACCGCCGCTGCGCGCGGTGTTGGACCCGAAACAGAACCGGCCCTTTTATATTTTGGCGGTGGGACCAGAAGGCGGCTGGACGGAGCCCGAGCGCGACGCTGCCAGGGCGGGCGGATTTGCGGAGGCCTCGCTGGGATCACTGATTCTTCGCACCGAGACCGCGGTCACCGCCGCGCTGGCTTCGCTAAACTACGCTCTTGGCGGTTGACCTTGCTTGATCTAGGATACTGCTCGATGCCGCTCCGTCACGCCGCTGGGAACCGGCTGTGCTTTTTCGCTGCGTGTTTTTCCGCCGTTCTGTTGCCGGCTTCCCCGGCGCGTTCCCAGCAGCGCCCGCTGCAGACCCCCGATGCGGAAATCATGCCCGCCGGAGTGGTGCGCGCGGAGATCGGTTTTGATTTTCTGCAAGACGTCAACTTCCCGGTGTCCGGGCTCACCGGCGACCTCACCGCGGTGGGCGACCTCAATTTGCGGATGGGAGTGGGCCGCATCGTGGAGATCCAACTGCAAGGGGCCATACAGAATTTTCTGGACGTCAAAAAACAGGTTCCCGGCATCACGCCGATTCACCTCACGGGGAGGACATCCACGCGCGACGCCGGCGATTACACGGTTTCCACCAAAGTGCGCTTGTGGGGCGAGACGCCTCGCGTACCGGCGCTGGCCTTCCGCTTCGGCTTCATGATTCCGGATTCAAACCAGGCGCGTGGCATCGGCACGAACACCACGAACATCTACGCCAGCCTCATCGCGCAAAAACATTTCTGGCGCTTCAACACGTTTGGCACCGCCGGCCTGGCGGTGATGCAATCGCCGGGCGCGTTGTTCTCTCAAAACGACGTGGCCATTTATGGCGCCGCGTTTATTCTTCCGCTGCATCCTCGCGTCAACCTCGCCGGGGAGGTATTTGGCCGGCACAATTTCCGCAAACTCGCCCCGGCGATCTTCGGCACCGAATCCCGCGCGCAAGCCCGGCTGGGATTCCAGATTTTTGCCGGCGGCTTTAAGTGGGACGTGGCCGGCATCGCCGGGCTGACCAGCCGCGACCCCAGTTCCGGTTTTACCTTTGGACTGAGCCGCGATATCCGCCTCTTCGATTTCAGCAAAATCCAATAGTAGAGCTACAGAGGACGTGATGTGGGAAGCAGTGCCGTGAGGAAACGAATTGTCGTGCTGACGCGTTTGCGTTCAGGTGCGAATGGCGTGGCGGGCAATGGTCCACAGGATCTTTCCTCCGGCCAGCACGGACCGGGGCAGGCTGCCGGATATTTTTGATTTGCCGGCGCGCCGTTTGCGGTAATTCACGGGAATCTCAAGCACGCGAAGCCCTTGGCGCTTGGCTTTAATCTGCATTTCAATGGTCCAGCCGTAATTGGTGTCGCGCATTTTCAGGCGTTGCAAGGCCTGGCGACGAATCGCGCGGAATGGACCCAGGTCGGTGTAGCGCGCGCCTACAATCATGCGCATGAGTTTCGTCGCCAGCGCGTTGCCCAATTGCTGATGGCGGCTGAGCGCTCCCGCTTCCCGTTGACCCAGGACCCGGGAGGCCAGCACCATCTCCGCGTCGCCGCGCTCGATGGGGTCCAGCAACCGCGCCAGGTCGCGCGGGTCGTCGCTGCCGTCGGCATCGAGAAAAACCACGGTGGTAATTTCCGGCAGCAGCGCGGCGATCCCCGCCAGGCAGGCATGACCGTACCCGCGTCGCGGCTCGCTCACCACCACTGCTCCAAGTTCGCGCGCTACATCTGCCGTTCTATCCGTGGACCCATTGTCGACGACAATCAGTTGCCGGATGGCCACGGCGCGTCGCCCGGAAAGGGCGCTGCCGGGCCCGGCCCCCGGCACGGTAATCGCCAGAAGCTCCTCGAGCGTCCCGCGGATGGCATCCGCTTCATCGAGCGCGGGCATAATCACGGCAACATGCTCGACCATATCCGGCATCCTACGATGCTGCGGGCGTTGCGGCGCAAAAATTCTTGTGGGACCGCCGCGATCCGGCGCCGCAGACTTATTTTCACCGGGAGAAAGCGCCCGGTGTAGCGCCGTCAAACGCACTATGATATAAATTAGTTATGGACCTGCGCGCGGTACGGCAGGGACGCGCCTTATCCGGTCTGCATGAACGAAAAACCATTCTCCTTTCGTGACGAGCTGCGCTCCTGGGCGCGCGACCTATTGGTGGCCGTGGGCATGGCCGCGGTGATCATCATTTTCCTTTACCAGCCGGTGAAGGTGGAGGGCACCAGCATGGTGCCGCTGCTCTCCGACCAGGAGCGCATCTTCGTGAATAAGTTTGTCTACCGGTTCGCGCCCATTCACCGCGGCGACGTGGTGGTGTTCTGGTATCCGCTGGATCATTCCAAGTCATTCATCAAGCGCGTGGTGGGCTTGCCCGGCGAGACTCTGGAAATTCGCGAAGGCCGCCTGTACGTGGACGGCGCGCTACTGGCCGAGCAGTTCGTGCCGCGCGAATACCTGGATGCTTCCACGCTGGGCCCCCAGCAGGTACCCCAGGGCGAATATTTCGTCATGGGCGACCATCGCTCGAGCTCCAATGACTCGCGCGTTTTTGGCCCAGTGCCCATCGAGGCTATTTACGGGAAAGCGGTTTTCGCGTATTGGCCTTTCGATCATTTCGGCGCCATTCCCGTCGAAGGCGGGCAGCTCGCGGTGAAGTAGAGTGGCGGCTGCGGGCTCCTCGCGGCCCGGTTTTAGGCACCATGACGCGGTTGAGTGAATATGATTCGCCAAGGAGAATCGGCTGACCGAGCAACTCGCCATTCTGGCGCTCGAGGACGGGCGCGTATTTAAAGGCCGTGCGGCCGGCGCGAAGACGCGCCGCGGCGGCGAAGTCGTTTTTAATACCTCCCTCACCGGCTATCAGGAAGTTTTTACCGATCCCAGTTATGCCGGGCAGATCGTCTGCCTTACCTATCCGCACATTGGAAACGTCGGTTCCAACCTTTCCGACGAAGAATCTGCGCGCCCTTATATCGAATCGTTGATCGTTCGCGAATTTTCGGCCGTTGCTTCCAACTGGCGGTCGGGGGAGAGCGCGCAGCTTTATCTGGCGCAGCACGGCGTTCCGGTGATCTGGGACATTGATACCCGCGCGCTGGTTCGCCACCTGCGCCAGTGCGGCGCTTTGCGCGGTGTGGTCTCCACGGACGGCACGGACGCGGAGAAATTAATCGCCGAGGCGCGCGCCCTCCCCACCATGGCCGGCCTGGACCTGGCCAGCAGCGTGACCTGCCAGCAGCGCTACCCGTGGCACGAAGGCGGCATCTCGCTCGAAAGCGGCGCAGGTACTGCTGCGCGTGTTCCTGGTGTTCCGGGCGGGGCATCGCCGCGCTTTCGCGTGGTGGCCTACGACTTCGGCATTAAGCGCAACATTCTCCGCCTGCTGGTGGACAAAGGCTGCGAGGTGACCGTGGTTCCCGCTTCCACCTCAGCCGAAGACGTACTGGCGCTGAAGCCCGATGGCGTGTTCCTCTCGAACGGTCCCGGCGATCCCGAACCGGTGACCTATGCGGTCGAGAACATTCGTAAACTGCTTGGTCGCGTGCCCATATTCGGTATCTGCCTGGGCCACCAGCTTTGCGGCCTGGCGCTCGGCGGCCGCACCTTCAAATTGAAATTCGGCCACCATGGCTCCAATCACCCGGTAAAGAATCTGCTCACCGGCCAGGTGGAAATCACTTCGCATAACCACGGTTTTGCGGTGGATCCGGATTCGCTGCCCGCAAGCGACGTGGAGGTGACTCACCTCAACCTCAACGACCACACCAACGAGGGCCTGCGCCATCGCACGCTGCCGCTTTTTAGCGTGCAGTACCATCCCGAGTCCTCTCCCGGGCCGCACGACTCGCGCTACCTGTTTGACGAGTTCATCAAAATGATGGCGACTTACGCCAAGGCCCATGCCTAAACGCACCGACCTACGCAAAATCCTCATCATCGGCTCGGGCCCGATCATCATTGGGCAGGCGTGTGAGTTTGACTATTCGGGCACGCAGGCGTGCAAGGCGCTGCGTGACGAGGGCTACAGCGTGGTGCTCATCAATTCCAATCCCGCCACGATCATGACCGACCCGGAGATTTCCGACCGCACCTACGTCGAGCCGCTCACCAAGGAATATGTCGAGCAGATCATCATTGTCGAAAAACCTGACGCGCTGCTTCCCACCGTGGGCGGACAGACCGGGCTGAACCTAGCTGTGGAGCTGGCGGAAGCGGGCATCCTGGAGAAACACGGCGTGCAGCTGATTGGCGCGTCGCTCGACGCCATTAAGATTGCCGAAGACCGCCTGCTGTTCAAAGACGCTTGCCGGCGCATTGGCCTCGACGTTCCGCGCTCCGCCGTGGTGCGCAGTATTGCCGATGCCATGCAGGCGGCTGACGAGCTGGGCTACCCCGTGGTCATTCGTCCTTCGTTTACGCTGGGCGGCACGGGCGGAGGCATCGCCTACAATCGCGAAGAGTTCGCGGAATCCGTCTCTGCCGCGCTGGACTCCAGCCCCATCCACGAAACGCTGATTGAAGAGGCGGTGATCGGCTGGAAGGAATTCGAGCTGGAAGTGATGCGCGACCACCGCGACAACTTTGTGGTGATCTGTTCCATCGAGAATGTGGACCCCATGGGCGTGCATACCGGAGATTCCATTACCGTGGCTCCGGTGCAGACGCTGACCGACCGCGAATACCAGCGCATGCGCGACGCCGCGGCGGCGGTGATTCGCGAAGTGGGCGTGGAAACGGGCGGCTCCAATATTCAGTTCGCGGTCAATCCGGCCAATGGCCGCATGGTGGTGATCGAAATGAACCCGCGGGTTTCGCGGAGTTCGGCGCTTTCGAGTAAAGCGACGGGCTTCCCCATCGCCAAGATCGCCGCGAAGCTTGCCGTGGGAATGACCCTGGACGAAATCCCCAACGACATTACGAAAAAAACGCCGTGCTGCTTCGAGCCCAGCATCGACTACGTGGTGGTAAAAATTCCCAAGTGGCAGTTCGAAAAATTCCCCGGCGCCGATTCCACGCTGGGAACGCAAATGAAGTCGGTGGGCGAAGTGATGGCCATCGGGCGCACCTTCAAGGAAGCGCTGCAAAAGGGGATTCGTTCGCTGGAGCCGCACGCGCCGTGGCGCGCCCCCGCGGAGGTCAGCGCAGCGCTGCTGCGGGAGAAGCTGGCATCGCCGCGTCCCGAACGCATCCACTGGATTTTCGCCGCGCTGCGCCATGGCATGGCGGTGGCCGACATCTGCGGGCTCACCAAGATGGACCCGTGGTTCATTTCGCAGATGGAAGAAATCATCACGCTGGAGCAGCAATTGGCCGGGATTACGCTGGAGACCTGCGCGCCGGGACTTTTGCGCGAAGCCAAGCGCAACGGCTTCAGCGATGAGCAACTGGCCCTGCTTTGGAAGACCACCGCCGACGCGCTGCGGCTCCGGCGCGCGGCGCTCGACCTCATCCCCGTCTTCAAGCGCGTGGATACCTGCGCCGCGGAGTTCGAATCCTACACGCCGTATCTGTATTCCACGTACGAGCAGGAAGACGAGGCGGACACCACCACCAACGAGAAAATCATCATCCTGGGGAGCGGACCCAATCGCATCGGCCAGGGCGTGGAATTCGATTACTGCTGCTGCCACGCTGCTTTCTCTTTACGCGAAGACGGGTTCGAAACCGTCATGATCAATTGCAATCCGGAAACGGTTTCGACTGATTACGACACTTCGGATCGCCTGTACTTCGAGCCGCTCACGCTCGAGGACGTTCTGGCCGTGGTGCAGCGCGAGAAACCGCGCGGCGTCATCGTCCAGTTTGGCGGGCAGACGCCGCTCAACCTGGCGCTGGATCTAAAACGCAACGGCGTCCCGATTATCGGCACGGCTCCCGAGATGATCGACCTGGCCGAGGATCGCAAACGTTTCGGCAAACTGCTCGAGGAGTTAGGCATTCCGCAACCTGCCAACGGAACCGCGTTCACGCCCGATGAAGCGGTGCGCGTGGCGCAGGGAATTGGCCTGCCCGTGCTGGTGCGACCCAGTTACGTTCTGGGCGGGCGCGCCATGGTCATCGCTTTCGACCTGGAGACCGTGCGCGACCATGCCGGCCGGGCGGCGCTCATTGATACTTCGAAGCCGGTGCTCATCGATCGTTTTCTCGAAGATGCGACTGAAGTGGATGTGGACGCGCTGGCCGACGGTGAAGACTGCGTCATCGCCGGGATCATGGAGCACATCGAGGAGGCGGGGATCCACTCCGGCGATTCGTCCTGCGTGCTGCCACCGGTTTCACTCAAGCCGGAAGTGCTGGCGCGCATCCGCGATTACACGCGGCGTCTGGCCAAGGCTCTCCACGTGGTGGGCCTGATGAACGTGCAGTACGCCATTCAGCGCGACATCGTCTACGTGCTGGAAGTGAACCCGCGCGCTTCGCGCACGGTGCCTTACGTCAGCAAAGCTACCGGCGTGCCCGTGGCCAAAGTGGCGGCGCGCCTGATGACCGGGCGCAAACTGAAAGATATGGCCATGCCGTTGATCGAGCGTGACGGCGTCTTTGAAATTGCCGCCGGGCCGTTTTTTGCGGTGAAGTCGCCGGTGTTTCCATTCAACAAGTTTCGCGGCGTGGACACGATTCTCGGGCCGGAGATGCGCTCCACGGGCGAAGTCATGGGAGTGGCTTCCACGTTTGGGCTGGCCTTTGCCAAAGCGCAGCTTGCCGCCGGCCAACGGCTCTCGCGCAGCGGCACGGTTTTCATCAGCGTGAACGACCACGACAAGCGTTCCGTGGTTCCCCTGGCCCGTGCTTTCGCAGATCTGGATTTCAAGATCGTGGCCACGCGCGGCACGGTGGCCGTGCTGCACTCCGCAGGAATTCCCGCGGAAGCCGTGTTCAAAGCAAATGAGGGGCGCCCGAATATCGTCGACGCCATCAAAACGGCGCGCATCGACCTGGTCATCAATACGCCTCTGGGGCGCGAATCTCATTACGATGAGAAGGCCATTCGCCGCGCGGCGATTCGCTATAACATTCCTTGCATCACCACTCTGGCAGCCGCGTTCGCGGCGTCGCAAGGGATTCGCGCGCTGCAGGACCGGGCCTGCATCGTCGCGGCGCTGCAGGATCTGCATGCCACGGTCCGCGCGCCTTTCCCCGCGGTGGCCGCCGACCCGGGCTCAAGGCAATCTTCTTCGTCCGGGGCTTCGTCCGGGGTTGCGTCCCGGCAAGCTGGCCCGGGAAAGGCTGCGCTCTCGTGAAATTCACCGGCATCTTTCCCCCGCTGACCACACCATTCGCCGCGGATGGCGCAGTTTCACTCGACGATCTTCGCGCGAATGTCGCCAAGTACAATGCCACCCGCGTCTCGGGTTACGTGGCCACTGGCTCCACCGGCGAAGCCGTGTTGCTGACGCGCGAGGAGACCGAGCAGGTCTGGGCCACGGTTCGCGAAGCGGCCGCCCCCGGCAAGATGCTCATCGCCGGTACCGGCGCCGAATCCACCGCGGAAACTATTGCCCGCACGAACCGCGCCTCTGATTTGGGCTACCAGGCGGCGCTGGTCAAAACCCCGCACTATTTCAAACCGCAAATGACCGAAGATGCGCTTACCAGCTATTTTTTCCGCGTTGCCGATGCCGCGAAAATTCCCATCCTGCTCTATTCCATTCCCCAGTTCACCGGCATCGCGATCGAAGCGCCGCTGGTTTGCCGTCTGGCCGCGCACGCCAACATCGTGGGCATCAAGGAAAGCTCCGGCAACGTTCATCGCGTCGCTGAAATCATTCACATGGCCCCGCCGGGATTTCAGACGTTGGTGGGTTCGGCGGCTACGTTTAATGCTTCGTTAGCCGTTGGCGCCGTGGCCGGCATCCTGGGCTTAGCTTGCGCGCTGCCCGAGGCGTGCGTTCAGCTTTATGACGCCGCTACAAATGGCAATAACGACCGCGCGCGCGATCTGCAACACCAGTTGCTCGAGGCTGCAACGGTCATCGTGGGCGGCTTAGGCGTTGCCGGAGTGAAGTACGCGCTCGACTGTTTGGGTTATTACGGAGGCCCCACGCGCCCTCCGCTGCTTCCCCTGTCCGATGCGCAGAAAAAGGAAGTGGACGCGCTCCTCGCTGGTGTCGCTTCGCTGTCTTCTCTTTGAACTCGAGCCGGTGTAGCGGCCGCACGTTTGCTCCTCTCACCTTGGCCCGTGTAAACTGATAGCTTCCATGGAAAGCCAGTGTCTATCGCTTCGCGACGTGCCGCACACCAGCAGACTTCATTCCGCGTACCTTGACGATTTTTCCCGAGTTTCCGCCTACTACGGGCATCCCCCCACGCTCGATGGGCTTCGCGCGGCCGCGGCGCAAACCAAACTCGATCCGTCCACTCGCGCTGGAGTGGTGGGAGCGTTGCGCGCGCAGAACCAGCGCTTCGGTCCGTCTGAAACCGTGGACCCCAGCGTGGCGCGCAATCTTGACCGGCTGGGCTCGGGCGCGGCAGCAATCGTTACCGGACAGCAGGTGGGCCTGTTTACCGGGCCCGCGTACAGCATTTACAAGGCTTTGACCGCGATCCGCACCGCCGCCGCGTTAACGGATTCCGGTGTCGAGGCGGTCCCCGTATTCTGGCTGGCGAGCGAAGATCATGATCTCGCGGAAGTGGATCACTGTATGTGGCCGTCGAAGGACGGGATGAAACGCCTGGCCGTCAAGGTAGCCGGCGAAGGAGAGAGCAAAGCTTCTGGCGGCGCCGCGGGCAACCTCTCCGGTTCCGCGAGTGGTCGTCCAGTCGGGCAGATCGCGTTCGACGATTCGATCGCCGCGCTGGTCTCCGCTGCAGTGGAATCTCTAGACGGCCCCTCTGCCTCGGAAATTTCCGCCATGCTTCGCGAGGCTTACCGCCCCGGCGAAACTTTCAGTTCCGCCTTCGGCAAGCTGGTGGCGCGCCTGCTCCAGGGGCGCGGCCTCATCCTTCTCGATCCGCAGGATGCGAGCCTTCAACGACTGGCCGCCCCGGTATATCGCCGCGCGCTGACGGAGAATGCCGCGCTGGTACACGACCTGACCGTACGCAATAAGGCGCTAGAGCATGCCGGGTTTCACGCTCAGGTTCGCGTTGCCGAGCGCGCCACGCTGCTCTTCTTGATACGTGACGGCCGGCGGACTCCCTTGCGAGCCATCGATTCAGGCTTCGCCGCAGGCGACTCCGCCATCACACTTGCCCAACTCGAGGGCGCGCTCGAAAAGTCACCGGAAAAATTCTCCGCCAACGTTCTTTTGCGTCCTGTGGTGCAAGACAGTCTTTTGCCGACGGCGGGTTATGTGGCCGGACCTTCCGAGCTGGCCTATTACGCGCAGGCCTCGGTGGTTTACCAGCGGCTGCTGGGGCGCATGCCGGTGATTCTTCCGCGCGCCGCGTTCACTCTGGTGGAGCCGCGCGTGGCGCGGCTGCTTCGCAAATATCATCTGCAGATGCGCGACATGCTTCGTGGCCGGCAGCATCTTCGCGCCATCCTGGAGCGTGAGTCGATTCCGCGCGAGCTCACCCGTCATTTCTCCACCGGCGATAAAAATATTCACCGCTACCTGGCGCGTCTGCGGCGTTCCATCACGCGTCTCGATCCCACCCTGGCGGGAGCTCTCTCCACCGCGGAGCGGAAGATTCTCTTTCAACTTGAAAAACTTCGCCGCAAGGTTGGGCGCGCCCTGGAATCCCGTGAAGCCTTGCTGGATGCGCGCGAGGAGACGCTGCGCGACGCGCTCTACCCGCATCGCGGTCTGCAAGAGCGCGAGCTGTGCCTGCTGCCATTTCTCGCGCGTCAGGGGATCACCCTGCTCGACGAACTTCAGGAGCGCGCCCTCCCCGTCGCGCAGAGGTCGTCCGCTAACTTCTGCCACCAGGTCCTGTTTTTGTAGCGCCGGCTTCCAGCCGGCTCCGCGCGGGCTTCTGTGGTCGTGATACAATCCCAGCGTTTTCGCCCTTGGCACTCGCTCGCAAGGTCGCTCGCACCTGTTCGGCGAACCCCACTTTTGGAGGAATGAATGTCCACAAAGATTACCCCTGGCAAAATTAAAGGTATGCAAGCCGTGTCCAACGAGCGCGGGGTGATTGCCGCCGCGGCGATGGACCAGCGCGGCTCGCTGCAGAGCGCCATTGCCAAGGACAAAGGGATCGACAAAAAAGCGGTGACGCCGGAAATGATGTCGGAATTCAAAGAGGCCGTGGTGCGCATCCTTACGCCGCACGCCAGCGCCATTCTGCTGGACCCGGAATTCGGCTTGAAGGCCGCGAAGATGCGCTCGAAGAACGCCGGCCTGCTGCTGGCCTACGAGCGCAGCGGGTACGACAATACCCAACCGGGCCGCCTGCCCGATCTGCTGGATGATTATTCCGTGCGCCGCATCCAGGAAGCGGGCGCCGATTGCGTGAAGATTCTTCTCTACTACACGCCCTTCGATCCCGCCAAGACCAACGAGATCAAGCACGCCTGGGTGGAGCGCATTGGCGACGAATGCCGCGCCTGCGACATACCGTTTTTCCTGGAATTCATCGGCTACGAAGAAGGCGTGGACGAGAAGGGAATTGAGTTCGCGCGCAAAAAACCGGAATGCGTTACCCGCAGCATGGAAGAATTTTCGAAGGATCGTTACGGCGTGGACGTGATGAAAGTGGAAGTCCCCATTAATATGGCTTTCGTAGCTGGGGCGCGCTCCTGCAAAGGGGACTCGGCCTACTCGCGCGACGAGGCCAAGGGCCATTTCCGCAAGTCTGCTTCGGTTGCAAAAAAGCCGTTCATTTATCTCTCTGCCGGCGTTTCCAACGATACTTTTTCCGAGACGCTGGATCTCGCGTCTGAAGCTGGCGTGAATTTTTCGGGGGTGCTGTGTGGGCGCGCTACCTGGAAGGATGGGATGCCTATTTATGCCAAGCAGGGAATCAAGGCACTGGAAGATTGGTTGAATGTGCAGGGCGTGAAGAACATCAAGAACGTCAACGATCGTTTGACTGCCGCTAAGCCGTGGTATGCGTTTTACGGCGCGAGTTCCCCGGCGGGGCTGGCGTAGGAACGCGTCTGTCGGGGCTTGCCCCTCCCGCCCCAGTTCACGCGGACCGGTGGTGGCGGCGAGGCTAACCACTTCGTTCTGTGACTTCTACTTGGCCCTCAAATCCTCTCAATTCGAATGGACCCATCGCCCGTTCGCACCATCAGGGTTGCGCCGCCGTGATTTATATTCCCGCGCAGCGACGACTTATTCAAAGCGCCCGATACGGTGATCGGCAATTGACTGGAAATCGTGCCATCGCCGGTATGCGCATCGAGCTCCGCCGAGAACCCCTCCGGAAGCCGTACGGTGACGCTGCCATCGCCGGTGCGCATCGACCATTCTCCGGTCATGTTGGAACCACCCATAGCGTCCGCGGTAATGCTCCCGTCTCCGGTGTGCACCTTCAGCCCGTCGAATCGCCCGCGCAAACGGATGTGACCGTCGCCGGTGTCGGCGTCGAGCACCCCGTCGAGGCCTGAGCCTTCGATGTAACCGTCGCCGGTATGAATGCGCAGATTTCCCTTCAAATCATCCGCGTTCACATTTCCATCACCAGTATCCAGGCGGATTTCGCCTTTGACCCCGCGGGCGCGTATGTGGCCATCGCCGGTATGCAGGTCCAGACTCGCCTCCTGCGGAACGGTAATCTCGATTCTCACTTCGCGATGGATGCTCGAGAATCCCCATGAAAATCTTGACCGCGGCACGCGCACTTCGATCTCCACGCGGTTGCCTTGCTGCGATTCGCGCAGGATGCGCACTTCGTCGCTGGAGATGCGCCAGCCGCTGGTCCATACGCGTACGTGAATTTCGGGCGAAGAGCTGGAGCTGACCTCGATCGGCCCGTCATTCGAATCCACGCGCAGGTCCGCTTTGCCGGTGAGCTTGAAGGTTTTCTCCCACTGGTCGGCGCTCGCCGGGGTAGCCACGGCCAACACTCCGAACAGCAGCGCACTCCACACTAAATTCTTCATGGCCCTCTCCTCTTGCATCGCGTCGCCTTTTGCTTGGCCTGGGGCGTTCGTCCGAGCGCAGCGAGCGCGTTCAGGCTCTCTCGTAGCCTGCATACTCTCAGGTTACGCACTGCCCGCGCCGAAAGTTCCCTCATCCCTTCTGTTTTCTTCGAGGTGCGCTCGCGGAGGCGGCAGCTTCCGCGGCAATAGCTTCGCCAGCGGGCCTGGTTTTCTTCGCGACTGCTGCGGGCTTGGGCCGAAGTGCCGCCAGAAACTTATCCACCGGCAGGGTATTCAACACGTCGCCCTTCTCGAGCCATCCACGCCGCGCCATGGTCACGCCGTATTTAATCAACGGCAGGTGCGAGGTAGCGTGCGCATCGGTGGAGATCACTACTTTCACCCCGCGCTCTTTGGCCATTTTCAGATGGGCGTCGCGCAGGTCAAGGCGGTCATCGAAGCTGTTGCACTCCATAGCCACGCCGTGCTTTTTGCATGCCGCGAGAATCTTTTCCATGTCGTAATCAAAGCCTTCGCGGCGCAACAGCAAGCGGCCTGTGGGGTGCGCGATAATCTGCGTGTACGGGTTTTCGATGGCCGCAAGCATCCGCTCGGTCATTGGCGTGCGCTCCAGGTTCATGTGCGAGTGCACCGAACACACCACTACGTCGAGTTGCGCCAGGACTTCATCCTCCAGGTCGAGCTTGCCATCCTTCAAAATATCCACTTCCATACCGGCCAAGAGCCGTATGCCCGGCACCCTGGCGGCGCGAATTTTGGCGATCTGCTGGAGCGTGCGTTTCTCGTCGAGGCCGTTGGCGATGGTCAGGCTTTTGGTGTGGTCGGTGAGCGCGATGTAGCTGTGCCCCAGCTCGCGCGCCGCTTCGGCCATCTCTTCCATGGTGTTGCGCCCGTCGCTGGCAACGGTGTGCATCTGCAGATCGCCGCGAATGTCCTTGCGCTCGATCAGCGTGGGCAGCACTCCCGACTCGGCGGCCTCGATCTCTCCGCAGTTTTCCCGCAGCTCCGGCGCAATATACTTCAGCCCCAGCTTTTCGTAGATTTCTTCCTCAGTGCGGCCGGCGACGCGGCGTTCCGTACCCAGGCGCGCCAGCGCATATTCGTTCAGAGTAAGGCCCATTTTCAGCGCGCGGCCGCGCAAGGCTACGTTGTGTTCCTTGGAGCCGGTAAAATACATCAGCGCCGCGCCAAAACTTTTGGCTTCGAGGAGCCGCACGTCTACCTGCAGGCCGCTGACCAACAGGAAGCTGACTTTATTTCCGCCGCGCGCCAGCACCTGATCGATTCCCGGAAATTTGAGGATGTGCTCGCTGATCGCGTCGATATCCTTCTGAGACGTATGCTCCTCTGCAAGGGTGAGCAGGAGATCCAGGTCGCCGATGGTTTCTTTTCCTCGCCGCAGGGATCCGGCAGGGGTTATCTCGGCCACACCTTGGCCGGCCGCGCGGATGTGCGCCACCAGCGCTTCGGCCATGCGCTCGCCGGTGCTCAGCAGATAACGCCCCGAGGAGCGCTTGAACACCTCCACCGCTTTGAGAATGTTCTGTTCGCTTTTTTCTCCGAAGCCCGCCAGATCGCGCAGTTTTCCGTCGCGCGCCAGCTTTTCGACGGCATCCACGGTGCCGGCCTGAAAGGTCGCCCAAAGCATGGCAATTTTTTTGGGTCCCAGCGACTGCAGCTTCAGCAGCTCGAAAACGGTAACCGGGAATTTCTCGAGGAGCTTCTTGCGCAGACTGTAGTCCCCGGTGGTGAGGATCTCCTGCAGGTGCTCGGCCAGGCGGTCGCCGATGCCCGGCAGAGCAGTGAGCCGCGCGCGGTCGGAGGCCAGGTCTTCGATGCGTTCCGCCAGGCTGTCAATCAAGTCGGCAGCTTTCTCATAACTGCGGTAGCGCGCCAGAAACGCGCCGTCAATTTCCAGCAGGTGCGCCGTCTCGCGCAAAATTCTTGCGATATCGCGATTTTCCATGGCGCTGGAATTATACTCGACAGGACGGTCGACTGTTTATGGTGATCCCAAGCGCAGCGAATCTGCTTGAGGTTTTACCTCAACGCCTTCCTTTCACAAATCTGGCGTAATACAAAATCCCCGCAATCGACTTGGCATCCCGCAACGCTCCGCTCTGCATCATCCGTTCCAAGCGCCGCAGCGAGAACCTCTTCATCTCAATCTTCTCGTCTGCCTCAGGACGCGCCTGGCCTGCGGTGAGCCCTTCCGCGAGAAACACCACCATGGTCTCGGTTACAAAACCAGGCGTGGGGAACACATCCATGAGCTTGCGGTAGCGGCGCGCGGTATAACCGGTCTCTTCCGCAAGCTCGCGCCTGGCCGCGCGGCTTGCTGCCTCGCCCGGCTCCACGCGTCCGGCCACCAGTTCCCACAAAAATTGTCGGGCGGCGTAACGGTATTGCCGAATCAGCAGAATGCTGCGATCCGGGAAGACCGGCAGCACGACCACCGAGCCGTTGTGGGTGACGATATCGCGCGTCACTTCTACTCCGCCCGGCTCGATCACGCGGTCGCGCCGCACCCCGAATACTTTCCCTTTATAGAGCTCTTTGCTGGACAGCACCCGCGCTTTTAATTGTGCCACGACGGTCTCCTTTGGAAACACCCTGGCAATCGCAATCCCCAGCATAAATGATAAAGTCTGGGTCAGGCATTAAAGTGGAATTATCGACAATCATCGACGCATCATAGACTGACGAACGCAGCGCGCCGAAACCCATGACCATCAACACGCTCATCGTCGACGATGAAAAGCCCGCCCGCGAGGAACTCGCTTTCCTGCTAAAGGCTTTTCCGGAGATCCACGTCGTCGCCCAGGGCCGCAATGGACTCGAGGCTGTCGCCATGATCAGGGAACACTCCCCCGACCTGGTTTTTCTCGACGTGCAGATGCCCGGGCTCGACGGCTTCGGGGTGATCAAGAAGCTCCTCGACCGCAAGGTGCGTCTGCCGCAATTTGTTTTTGCCACGGCCTTTGACACCTACGCGGTGCAGGCATTTGAAGTCAACGCGGTGGACTACATCTTGAAACCGTTCGACAAGGGCCGCGTGGCACGCGCTATCCAGCGCGCTAAAAAACAGATCGATGCGCAGGCCTCGCCGGTGGAGCGGCTGGAAACACTGATTGTTCAGATGACTGGGCAAATGACTGGGCAAGCGGCGAGCCAGACGGGTTCCGCGCCGGGCGCGGAAGCTAAATCCTCCACCAAACTTCTGCTGCGAGCCCAGCAACGCATGCTGCTGGTGGATTGCAACGAGGTGGTGTACGCAAAAATTAATGATGGGCTGATTTCCATGGCGACGCGCGAGCTGGATGGCACATCGAACTATCACACCCTCGAAGAGCTGCAGGCGCAGCTTGATCCGGAATTCTTCTGGCGCGTACACCGCTCCTGGATGGTCAATATCCATCACATCAAGGAGGTGGTTCCATGGTTTAAATCCAGCTTCGTGCTGCGCATGAACGACAAAAAACAGACGGAGGTTCCCGTCAGCCGCACGCAGACCCGCCGCCTTCGCGAGCTGCTGAAACTCTAGGATCGCCCCCGTTTTGTGCGCCTTCTTCCCGGATCCGCTTCTCCTACCGCTGGGCACCCGCTCTCCTGTGTTAGCATAAAGCCTCACCCGCTCATGGACTTTGCTCTGACCGACGACCAGCGCCTCCTGAAGGACACCATCCGCCGCTTCATGGAGGCGGAGATGCGCCCCATCCTGCGCGAATATGAGCGCGAGGAGCGTTTCCCGCTCGAGCAGATTAGCAAGCTGGGCGAGCTGGGCTGCTGCGGCATTATGGTTCCCGAGGAATGGGGCGGCGCGGGTGCGGACGCGGCAACTTACGTGGTGATGCTGGAAGAGGTGGCGCGGGTGTGCGCGTCTACCGCGGTCACGCTGAGCGTTACGAATTCCGCGGGGTGCGCGCCGCTGGTGCGCCACGGCACTCCAGCGCAGAAGGAGAAATATCTGCGGCGTCTGGCCAGCGGCGAAATTCTGGGGTCGTTCTGCCTTACCGAACCGGGCGCCGGTTCGGACGCCGCGGCCATCACCACGCGCGCGGTGCGCACGGGTGGCGGGTACCTGCTCTCCGGCACGAAGACCTGGGTATCCAGCGGCGGAGTTTCCGGCGTCTATATTGTTTTTGCGAAGACGGATCCCGGCGCGGGCGCGCGCGGCATCAGCGCATTTCTTGTGGAGCCGAATTTCCGCGGCTTTCGCGTCAGCCGCTACGAAGATAAAATGGGATTGCGCATGTCGCGCACCGCGGAGGTTACGCTCGATCAATGTGAAGTGCCCGCGGAAAATCTTCTTGGAGTTGAGAATCAAGGCTTGAAGGTGGCCCTGGGAGCGCTCGACGGCGGCCGCATCGGCATCGCCGCTCAGGCTGTGGGCCTGGCGCAAGGCGCGCTCGAAGCCTCTGTGCACTACGCGCAGCAGCGCCGCGCTTTCGGGAAGAACATCGCCGAGTTCCAGGCCATCCAGTGGATGCTGGCCGACATGCAGACGGAAATTGAAGCGGCGCGCGGTCTGACTTTTTACGCCGCGTGGCGCTACGACCAGAATAGCCAGCGAGAGGGCGCCGCCGGAGATTTGGCCAGCGGCAAGACTCGCGCCGGTGCGGATGCGGCGCGCGCCAAGCTCTACGCCAGCGAAATGGTCAATCGAGTGGTTTACAAAGCGGTGCAGATTCACGGCAGCATGGGCTACTCGCGCGAATCCGACGTCGAGCGCATGTACCGCGACGCCCGGGTGATCACCATCTACGAAGGCACCAGCGAAATTCAGCGCACCATCATCGCGCGCGACCTGTTGTCCCGCGGAAGCGGCTTTGGGTCGCACGATTCCGGCCAGGGTGCGAGTTCGGCCGTGCCGGCAGGCACCGCGCAGTGACGGCTCCCCGTAAGCGAGTGGTAAGCGGCATGCGTCCCACGGGACGCCTGCACATCGGCCATTATTTCGGTGCGCTGGCCAACTGGATCAGGCTGCAAAACGATTCGACCTATGAATGCTTCTACTTCGTTGCCGACTGGCACGCGCTGACTTCCGATTACGCCGACCCTTCGCAGATCGCCTCGAACACAATCGAGATCGTCACCGATTGGCTGGCCGTCGGCCTGGACCCCGCGAAATCCATATTTTTCGTCCAGTCGCAGGTCCCCGAGCATGCTGAACTGCATCTATTGCTGTCGATGATCACGCCGCTAGGGCGCCTTTACAGTTTGCCAAGCTACAAGGAGCAGCTTGAGAATATAAAAGACAAAGATCTTCAGACTTACGGGTTTCTTGGTTACCCGGTTTTGCAATGTGCTGACATCGTGATCTACAGCGAGACCGGGAGCGATCTGGTCGTTCCTGTCGGTGAAGACCAAAAATCGCATGTGGAGTTGAGTCGCGAGATTGTCCGACGCGCAAACTTTTGTTATGCGTTTAACCTGCGGGCTGATCTATTTGAGCCTAAAAATAGACAAAGCCTCCGCGCAATTCTCGAGCTCTACGCTATGGCAAAGCTGTTGCCAGTGACTCAAGGCGTTTTAGACCAACAAACGATTACGGAGATACGTGGGGTTCTTCTCGGTGACGCAAAAGACGGTGGCATCCGGAATTTTGTAGAGAAAATCGGTCCAGAAAATCGACGATTTGTGGTGGACCAAGAAATCTTAACTGAGCCCGACGCGCTGCTTACCGAGACGCCGCGGATTCCGGGTCTTGACGGTCGCAAGATGTCCAAGAGCTACGGCAATGCGATCATGCTTAGTGAGGACGACGAGTCGATCCGCGCAAAGACCAAAGTGATGGTCACCGATCCGGCGCGGAAGCGGCGCACCGACCCGGGTAATCCCGACATTTGCCCGGTTTACGACTGGCACAAGCTGTTCTCTCCGCCTGAAACGCTCGACTGGTCGGCGCATGGCTGCCGCACTGCCGGCATCGGCTGCATCGAGTGCAAAGCGGCGATGGCCGACAACCTCATCAAATGGATTACGCCGGTTCGCGCGCGGCGGCAGCAATATGAAGCGCATCCCGAGAAAGTGCGCGAGATTCTGGCTGATGGTTCCAAGAAGGCGCGCAAAGTCGCGCAAGCTACGATGGAACGTGTTCGCCAGGCGGTCTTTGGCGCAACCGTCATCTCCAGCTCGAACACCGTCTCCATCGCGAGCGACGTGGGCCCTGCTGCGAAACCCAGCGCTGGGAAGCCCAGTGCTGCGAAACCCAGCGGGGCAGGGAACTAGCCCATGGCCGCGCCCGAATCTTCGCTGCCCTACAATATTCACCTGGAGCGCTACGACGGGCCGCTGGACCTGCTGCTGGACCTCATCCGCAAGCAGGAAATCAATATCCACGACATTCCGATCGCCCGGATCACCGGGCAGTATCTGGAATACCTTCACCAGCTCGATACGCTGGACATGGACGTCTCCGCGGATTTTCTGTATATGGCCGCGACGCTCATTTTCATCAAATCGAAAATGTTGCTGCCCCCCGACCCGCTGGCCGGCCCCGAAGGCGAGCAAGACCCACGCGCGGAGCTGGTGCACCAGCTTTTGGAGCACGAAAAATTCAAGAATGCAGCGCAGATGCTTTACGAAAAGCAGCAGCTCGAGGCTCACGTGTGGTCCAAGCCGGACCTATCGCTCTATGGCGGCGAAGAGGTGGAGGGCGAGCTGGTGGTCTCGCTGGTGGACCTGATCAAGGTTTTTCAGCAGGTGCTGGAACGCCGCAAGGCGGACGTAAAGATCGAGCTGCACCACGACCAGTTCACCGTGGCGCAAATGGTGGTGATGCTGCGCAAGCAGCTGCGCGCCGCGGAAGAGGGCATCGTGCTGGCCCAGTTCTTCGAAGCCTGCCCTTCGCGCCACGCCATGATCGTGGCTTTTCTCGCGGTCCTGGAGATGGTGCGCCTGCAAGCCGTCGTGCTGGTGCAAAAAACTCTCTTTGCCGATATCCTGCTGCGTAAGCATAAAATGTTCGACGTGGTCTTTACCGAGGATGGCAACGTATCCGACCTGTCGCAGATCGATGAGCAGTACTCATGAGGGGATTTGCAGGAGGGCGGCTTGCCGCGCCCGCTGCCGGTGAACAATGAATTCAGCTGAACTGAAAGCTACTCTGGAAGCCATGATTTACGCTGCGGACGAGCCGGCCACCGCGGCGCAGCTCTCTACCGCGCTGGGCCTGGAAAAACCCGTGGTGCGCGCCGCGCTCGACGAGCTGGTGGCCTCCTGCACCTCCGACGACCGCGGCATCGAAATCCGCGAAGTGGCCGGGGGCTTCAAGCTCTACACCAAGCCGCAGCATCACGACGCCGTGCGCAAGTTCATCAAGAGCCTGCAGCCGCCGCTGCGCCTAACCATGCAGGCGCTGGAAACGCTTGCGGTCATCGCCTACAAGCAGCCGGTGACGCTTCCTGAAATTATGGAGATTCGCGGCGTCAATGCCGGCGGCGTAATCAAGACGCTGCTCGATCGCCGCATGATCACCACCGCCGGCCGCAAGGATGCCGTGGGGCGGCCCATTCTCTACCGCACCACCAAGGATTTTCTGATGCGCTTCGGGCTGGCCAGCGTGGGCGATCTTCCCAGCATGAAAGAGTTTGAACAGATCGCGCGCGCAGCCCTGGGCGAAGACGACATCATTGCGCCGAATGAGCCCGAAGCCGGGGAGCTTGGCGTAGCAGGCCACGACCCGGCCTACCACCCGGACGCCGCCAGCGCCGGAAATGCGCCGGAAACCGAAACGGCGCCGCCAGACGATGCGTCGTCAGCAAAAGCCTGATCTGGCCTAGCCTGATTTGGGCCAGCGTGATCCGCACCGACCGCACCCGGCCTCCGCTCACTCCAGCGCCGCCCGGCAACACGCGATACAATAAAGACTATGCTCGAACGCCTGCAAAAAATTATCGCCCGCGCGGGTCTCGCCTCGCGGCGCCACGCCGAAGAACTGATCCTGGCGGGCACGGTTTCCGTGAATGGCAAAGTGGTCACCGAACTGGGCACTAAGGCCGATGCCGCCCGCGATCACATTCGCGTGGGGTCCAAGCTCCTGCAACCGGACGCGCATGAGGCCAAGCGCTACTTCATGCTGCACAAGCCTCCGCAGGTGGTGGCCACCATGAACGATCCCGAGCGCCGGCCCTCGCTGCGCGCTTACGTGCAGCACATCCCCGGCCGCATGTTTCCCATCGGCCGCCTGGAATTTTCGGGTTCCGGGCTGCTGATTCTGACCAGCGACGGCGATCTGGCCAGCCGCCTGCTGCGCGTGGCGCGGCGGCTCTCGCAGACGTATTGGGTGAAGCTCAACGGCCGCTTGTCGCCGGAAGGCCAGCGCCGCGTGGAAGAGTTCGCGCAGGCCCAGTTGCGAATTGTGCGCAACGCTCCCAATCCCTGGTATGAGGCGCGCTTTACCGGTGCCAGCCGCGATCGCCTGCGCCGCGCCTTGTCGGAAGAAAAACTGCTGGTGGAGAAATTCCTGCGCACCGGCTTTGCCGGCCTGGAGCTGGGCGATCTTCCCGCGGGCGGCTCGCGTCCGCTGGCGCCGGAAGAAATAAGCCGGCTCGAGCGAGCCACCACTACGCCCGTTCCCGTGCCTGCGCCGGTGAGGCACACCGTGCCACTGATCCCGGCGGCGAAACATGTGCCCCTGGTGGAGCGCTCCAGCGCCGCCGCCGCGGAGAGGCCAGTGGCGCGCCAAGACTCACGTCCCGCGGCTTGGCAATCATCCGGCGCAAAAGATTTTCGCCGGCCATCGTCCCCCCCGGGAAAGTTCACACCTTCGCGGGCAACCTCTGCCGGCGCACGCGGCGCCGGACCTGCGCCCGGCAACCGCGCCCACGGGCGACGCGATGAGGGCGTGTCGGATCGCGCGTCGGATTACCGGGACAACCGCGGTCAAGGACGTCCGGATTCCCGTCGTCCCGACAATCGTCCCGCAGGACAGCGCAGTCACGGCCGCCCTGAGAATCGCCCGTCGGATCGTCCTTCGGATTCCCGCGACAACCGGGGCCAGGAACGTCCGGATTCCCGCCGTCCCGACAATCGTCCTGCCGGGCAGCGCACTCACGGCCGCCCTGATAATCGCCCGACTGGTCGCCCTTCAGATCACCGCGACAGCCGCCTCGATAATCGCCCATCGGGTCGGCCATCGGATCGGGCGGCGGGTCGCCCGTCGGATCGCAACGAGAACCGCGGTCACGGCCGTCCAGAATCCCGCCGCCCGGACGATCGCCCGGCAGGCCAGCGTTTCCGAAAGACCTGGCCCCGCGAAGGGAGACCCACGTC
>JAAFGT010000049.1 GCA_010365215.1 Acidipila sp.
CTTGTTCGGCGGCGCCGGCGTGGGCAAGACGGTCATCATTCAGGAACTTATCCACAACGTGGCCATGAAGCATGGCGGAGTTTCCGTCTTCGCCGGCGTGGGCGAGCGCACTCGCGAAGGAAACGACCTGTGGCTGGAGATGCAGGAATCGAAAGTGATCGTTGCCGGCGATTCGGCGAATTCGCGCGCCGCATTGATTTACGGGCAGATGACCGAGCCGCCCGGCGCGCGCCTGCGCGTGGGGCTTACCGGCCTGACCGTAGCGGAATTTTTCCGTGATGAAGAGGGACTCGACGTGCTCCTGTTCATCGATAATATTTTCCGTTTTGTGCAAGCCGGCTCGGAAGTATCCGCGTTGCTCGGGCGCATGCCTTCTGCCGTGGGTTACCAGCCCAACCTGAACACGGAGATCGGCGAGTTGCAGGAACGCATCACCTCCACCAAGCGCGGCTCGATCACCTCCGTGCAGGCCATCTATGTGCCCGCCGACGATTACACCGACCCGGCTCCCGCGGCGACATTTACACACCTCGACGCCACCACCAATCTTTCGCGTGCGGTGGTGGAACGCGGAATTTATCCCGCGGTCGATCCGCTGGCCAGTTTCTCGCGCATTCTGGACCCGCGCATCGTGGGCCAGGAACATTACACGGTGGCGCGCTCGGTCAAGTCCATCCTGCAGCGTTACCGCGACCTCCAAGACATCATCGCCATTCTGGGTATGGAAGAGCTTTCCGAAGAGGACAAGCAGACCGTGGCGCGCGCGCGAAAGATCGAGAAGTTTCTCTCGCAGCCGTTCTTCGTGGCGCAGCAGTTTACCGGCCTGGAAGGGCGCTACATCAAGGTCGAGGACACGGTTCGCGGCTTCAAGGAAATTGTCGAAGGCAAACACGACGACGTGCCGGAGCAGGCTTTTTATATGGTTGGCACCATCGAAGAGGCGGTTGAGAAGGCCAAGAAAATGGCCGCCAGCCAGTAAGCTCCGGGAAAGAGAGCAACTTCACCGCGCAGATGTTACCCAAAAATCTGATCCTCGAAATGGTCGCCCCGGAGCGCCAGGTACTTCGCGAGACGGTGGATTCTGTCCAACTGCCGGGCCTCGATGGGGAGCTGGGTATTCTGCCCGGACACGCGCCGCTGCTCACCGAACTGGGCGTGGGCAAACTCAGCTACCGGCAGGGCAGCGAGGTCCATACGGCGACGGTGATGCGCGGGTTCGCCGAAGTTCTGGCGGGCCGCGTGATCGTGCTGGCGGAGCGCTCCGAACGCGCCGAGGAAATCGATGTGACTCGCGCGCGGGCTGCGCTCGAACGCGCCGAAAAGCGCCTTATTCCCGCGGCCGATTCCGACGTGGACTTCGCTCGCGCGCAAGACGCCTTGCGCCGCGCACTGCTCCGCGTGCAGGTAGGCGAAACGCGAGGCATGCTCACCGGCGCTACCGTAAAACACGGATAAGAATCAATACGGCGGCGCTACAAGGAAAGTCGCGAAAACTTCGATGGCAGACATTGTGATGTACTCGTCACCGTGGTGCGGCGATTGCCGCCAGGCGCAGAAGTTTTTGACGGAGCGCGGCGTGGCCTTCCGCGAAATTAACGTGGACGAAGACCCTGACGCGGAAGATCTGGTCCTCAAGGTCAATAAGGGGCGCCGCAAAGTCCCTACGTTTGCCGTAGACGGCCGTTACTTTTCTTGCAGCCCGTTCGATCCCCATCAGCTTTCGCGCGAACTGAATATTGCTGCTAAGTCGTAGTTCTTCCCGGTTTCAATGCGCGAGACGGTTTTCAGGCGCGGTTTAAATCTACAAACCCACGCCGCGAGTCATCACGCCGGTCACTCGCAATTCCGAATCCAGCAGCACAATATCCGCATCGGCGCCGGGAATCAGCGCGCCCTTTCTTCCCTCCATACCCAATAGGCGCGCCGGATTGAGCGTGGCCATTTGCACCGCAGCGTTAAGTGGCGCGCCCAGAGCCACAATATTCCGCACGGCGCGATCCAGCGTCAGTGTGCTTCCAGCCAGGCGGCCTTCGGAATTTCTCGACACACCGCGCGCAACGCTGACTTCAAGATTGCCCAGCAGATAATTTCCGTCGGGCATCCCCGTGGCCGCGGTAGCGTCGCTCACCAGCAGGACGCTGTTGAATCCCTTGGCCGCCAGCAGCAACCGGATGGCCGGTCCGTCCACGTGCACGCCATCCGCGATCACCTCCGCGGTCATGCGCGGGTCGGTGAGCGCGGCTCCCAGGACGCCGGTCTCGCGATGCGAGAAGGGACGCATGGCATTAAAGATGTGGACGGCGTGCCGGGCGCCGCGATCTACCGCCGCCTCGGCCTCTGCGTAGGTGGCGTTGGTGTGCCCCAGGGCCACCACCAGCCCTGCCGCGCGAGCCGCCGCAACGCATTCCAGCGCTCCAGGCAGCTCGGGGGCGATGGTGAGAATCTTTGCGCAGCCATCGGCTGCAGCCAGCAATTTTTTCAACCCTTCGCGAGTTGGCTCCGCCAGCCATTCGGGAGGGTGCACGCCGCGCTGCTGCGGACTCAGGAACGGACCCTCCAGGTGGATACCCAAAATTTCGGCTGAGGTGCCGCCATGTTCGCCTGACACGGAATTTTCGCGCACAAAACGCGCGATGCCTTCGAGGCTGCGTGAGGTAACTTCGGCGCTGGCTGTGATTGTAGTGGCTACCAGCGACGTTGTGCCATGCTGCGCCACCTTCTGTGTCACCTGGCTGAGCGCTGCTGCAGTGGCTTCCATTACGTCGCGCCCGCCGGCGCCATGAATGTGCGCATCGACGAAGCCGGGAACAGCGGTCATACCGCGCGCGTGAATTTCGCGGGCGCCTGGCGGCGCAGTCATCGCCTCGCGGCGACCTACTGCGGTAATCCTCCCGTCTTCCACGATCACCGCGCCGCCGGGAATTTCTTCCAGCGGGGTGAGCAGACGGTCCGCAGTCAACATCAGCCAAGTCACGCCTCATCCTACTGCAAAATTTACCGCGCACACACGGAGTTTCAGTGCGCTCGGCTCAGGCAGGAAATAAAACAACGGCAGGCGAACCATTTCTTCGTGACGGGCTCAGGAATGTTAGAATAATGCCCGAACCTAAATTAACCGGGAGGAACCCGAATGGCGCATGAAAAGCGCTTTGTGGCCTGGAAGCGCCACCACCGCCGAAAGAAGTCTTCCAAGGCCAAGGTAAAGCTCTACGAAGAAGGGAAGCTGGCTCACGAAAAGCTTCCGGCGCTGGCGAAGGAATTTCTGCGCCGCAAGCGCCGCTTCCTGTTGCGCTCCGCCTGAGAAGTCCCTGCGAAAAGCAAAAGGGCAAGGCTAGTGGCCTTGCCCTCTTGCCGATCCGATGGTTATCTTGCCTGAAGCTTTCCCTTACTTTGCCGGCGCTGCTTCGATCTTGGTGACTTTGATGGTCGAACCATCCATGGTGCCGGTGACCTTTACGCTCTCGTTGGCGTGTGCGGCGGCGTCTGTCTGCGGATCGAGGATGTAAACTTTCTTATCGACCACCAGGCCGTACTTGGCGCCGTGATCCTTAACGCACTTGCTGACGCACGCTGCGGAGTGATTCTCTTTGGCGCCGCAATGATCGTCGGTGATCACTCCGGTCCACGAGCCGGCGGTGTCCTTTGCGACGGCCGCTCCGAACCCTCCGACCAGCGATAGTGCCAGCATCCAGAATACAATTCGCTTGCTCATTTTTCCCCCTAGAATTCCTTAGAATTTGTCTCGGGCCCCGAATTGGCCGCCACTACCGCTACTTTTTCATACTGACACCCGCCTGTCCAGCGGATTCGTTTCCAGTTTATTGCCCTGCTTCGCTGCAAAAAAACAGAGCGGGGACTCGCAGGAGTCCCCGCTCTGTCGTGTTGCGTCGTGAAAGAACTTACTTGCCGGCGACCTGCGTTCCCGCTTTCTGGGTGCTCAGGTATCCGGTCACGGTGTTCTTGCCGATCTTGTTTACCACCATCTCGAGCTTGGAGCGGCTGCCATTGGTATAGAAGAAAATCGGCTCGTTGACCGAGCGGTTCTTCTTTTCCAAGTTCATGTCGTCCACGCCCATGCGCACGGTGTAGAGCCCTTTCTTCAGGTTGGTGCTGCGGAGCTCCAGGGTGACGTTGCCCACTTTCTGGCGATCCCCTTTGCCGGTGAGGGTGAATTCGTAATAATCACGCTCGCCCAGGCGGCGGAGTTGTTCGATTTCTTCGTGATTTTTGGCGATCAGCGTCCCAAACTCACTGCGAGCCATTTGCAGGCCCTGTTTGGTTGACTCCAGATCGGTGCGGACACCGGTGACGTCTCCGCTGACGGACTTCAGTTCATCCGAGCTAGCCTTGGTAGCGAGCTCGCCTTTGACGATCTTGACGTTATCCGCCACGTCGGCGATCTGCTTGCCGTACTGTTCCTTGATCTGTTTAGTTTCCTTGCGCTCGTGGCCCAAGGCGCCTTGGGTCTTCTTTACCCGGTCGTTGATTGCCACCAAATCGCTCTGTGCCTGCACGCGAGCCTGTTCGCTCTCCACCAGGCGCTGCTGAAGCTTGTCGACATTGGCATTGAGCGCCTGCACCTGCGTGCTGGCGTTCTGCTCGGCCGATTGAGCCTTGTGATTGGCATTCGAGCTCGACCAAAGTGCCCACCCCGCGAGCAGCGTCGGGACCAGAAGCCCTGCCACCAGCCAACGCGGCGTCCCACTGGTCTCTGTACGTACTACGTGTTCTTCGTTCACGTGATCAATAGACATAGTTATTTAGTCCTCCCACCTACCATCCATAGTGGCACGCTGGCGGCCAAACTCGCCCCAATCACGATTGTCCTGTAAAGTGCTTAAACTTATGGCTTTGGACACTGTTACGGTTTCTTGTATGTGAATTATGGCCAGGTTGGCAGGGAAAACTTTACGCAGTGCCACTATTTTCTGCTGGCCTAAGCTCTCCCCAAAACTGGCCCTTGGTACAGGTTTCAGACCTCTCCTACCTGGCCAAAAGGACAGTTAGCGGCGGATCTTAACGATGAACTTTAATGGGCCACAGGCAACATGCTGCGAAGTGCGGCAATGCGCGCTTCGAGGGGCGGGTGGGTGCTGAAGAGGCCGGAAAGGAGCTGTCCCGCACTGAAAGGCGCAACGATATAGAGCGGCGCCGTGGCCGGAGTGGCTTCCATGGGAATACGTTTGTTGTAGGCGCCCAGTTTTTCGAGCGCGCTGATCAATCCCTCGGGATGGCCGACGATACGCGCGGCGGATTCATCGGCGGCGAATTCGCGCCGGCGCGAGATCATCAGCTGCAGCAGCAGGGCGGCGATGGGAGCGATGAAGATCATCAACAACGCCACAAGCGGGCTGGCGCCGCGGTCTTCGTCATCGCGCGAACCGCCCAGGCCGAAAAGCATGGTAAAGCGGCCCATTTGCGCGAGATACGTAATCGTCCCGGCCAGGGTGGCGGCCACTGACGTGGTGAGAATGTCGTAGTTGCGCACATGCGAAAGCTCGTGGGCCAGCACGCCCTCAATCTCGTCGTCATTCATGTATTCGAGCAGTCCGGCGGTCACCGCTACCGATGCATGCCGCGGATTGCGTCCAGTGGCAAACGCGTTGGGAGCCTGTTCCGGGATCACGAAAAGCTGCGGCATTTGCGGCAGATTAGCCTTGGCGGTGAGGCGTTCCACGATCTGATATAGCCGCGGCGCCTGCTCGCGGGTCACTGGTTGCGCGCCGCTCGAGGCCAAAGCGATGCGGTCGGAGAAAAAATATGCCCCTCCGTTCATCAACACCGCAAAGAACAGCGCGAAAGTGAAGCCGCTCTGTCCGCCAATCGCCTGGCCGACAAACAGCAGCAGCATGGTAAGACCGATCAGCCACAGGGCCGTTTTCAACGCATTCATAGGGCCTCGATTTCGCTCTACTTCATTAAGATGCGGTGACGGCTTCTTTCGCTGCGTGCGTAAAGGTGAGTGCTCCCGAGCGATCGCGATTTACGGTCACGTGTTCGCCCGGAAGGATTTTGCCCTCCAGAATTTCCAGCGCAAGAGGATCCTGGATCAAACGCTGAATGGCGCGCCGCAGTGGCCGCGCGCCGTACACCGGATCGTAGCCTTCCTTGAAGAGCGCTTCGCGGGCCGCAGGCGTAAGCTCCAGGGTGATGTGGCGCGCCTCCAGCAGCTTGTCGACTTCCTTGATCTGCAACTCCACGATCCTCTCCAGCTGTGCTTTGCCCAGCGGCCGGAACAGCACAATTTCATCCACGCGGTTCAGGAATTCCGGCCGGAAGATGGCGCGTAGAGCTTCGAGTGCCTGCTCGCGGGCGCGCGCAAAATCGGTTCCGGCAAATTCTGCGATGGCCGCGGAGCCGGCATTGCTGGTCATGACAATCACGGAATTACGGAAGTTGACCACGCGGCCCTTGCCATCGGTGAGCCTGCCGTCTTCGAGCACCTGCAGCAGCGCGCCGAAAACGTCTGGATGGGCCTTCTCAATTTCGTCGAAGAGCACCACCGAGTACGGGCGACGCCGCACCTGCTCGGTGAGCTGGCCGCCTTCTTCGTAACCCACGTACCCTGGGGGAGCGCCGATCAGCCGCGCCACGGAGTGCTTCTCCATGTATTCGGACATGTCCAGGCGGATCATGGCGTGCTCGTCGTCGAAAAGAAATTCCGCGAGCGCACGCGCCAGCTCGGTCTTGCCGACACCGGTTGGTCCCAGAAAGATGAACGACCCGATCGGCCGCCGCGGGTCCGCCAGGCCGGCACGGCTGCGGCGGATGGCGCTGGCCACTTTCCCGAGGGCGTCGTCCTGTCCCACCACCCGCTGCCGCAGCCGCTCTTCCATGGTGACCAGTTTCTGTACTTCACCTTCGAGCAGGCGGCCTGCGGGGATACCCGTCCACTTGCTCACGACTCGCGCGATATCCTCTTCGTCTACTTCTTCTTTGAGCATGCGCCCGGATTTTTGGAGTTCCCCGAGTTTCTGCTGCGCCGCAGCCATCTCGCGTTCCTTGGCGGCCAGCAGGCCGTAGCGAATCTCCGCCACTTTGGCCAGGTTGCCCTCGCGTTCATAGCGCTGCTCGTCGGTCTTGGCTTGTTCGATCTCCTCTTTCACCTTTCGCAGGCGCGCGATAGCGTCCTTTTCCAGCTGCCACCGCGCTTTGCGGCCTTGCGACTCCTCTTTGAGCGCACCCAAATCTTTTTCGATCACATTCAGCCGCTCGCGCGAGTGTTTATCCGTTTCGCGCAGCAGCGCCTGGCGTTCAATCTCCAGCTGCAGCACCTGGCGCTCGAGTTCGTCGATTTCAACGGGCAGGGAATCGATCTCCATACGCAAACCGGCGGCGGCTTCGTCCACCAGGTCGATGGCTTTATCGGGAAGAAAGCGGTCGGCGATATAACGCTGCGAAAGTGTGGCCGCCGCGACAATCGCCGCGTCCTTGATGCGCACGCCGTGGTGCACTTCATAACGTTCTTTGAGGCCCCGCAGAATGGCAATGGTGTCTTCTACGGAAGGCTCGCCCACCTGCACGGGCTGGAAGCGGCGCTCCAGTGCCGGATCTTTCTCGATGTATTTGCGGTATTCGTTGAGCGTGGTGGCGCCGATGGCGCGAAGCTCGCCGCGCGCCAGCGCCGGCTTCAGCATATTGGAGGCGTCCATGGCGCCTTCGGCGGCGCCCGCGCCCACCAGGGTATGCAGCTCGTCGATGAAGAGAATGATCTGGCCACTGGCCTCGGTGACCTCTTTCAGGACGGCCTTAAGGCGGTCTTCGAATTCGCCGCGATATTTGGTTCCCGCAATCATCGACGCCAGGTCCAAGGAGACGATGCGCTTCGGGCGGAGCACTTCAGACACATCGCCCGAAGCGATCCGCTGCGCCAGGCCCTCGACAATGGCCGTCTTGCCCACGCCGGGCTCGCCGATCAATACCGGATTGTTTTTTGTGCGACGCGCCAGGATCTGCATCACGCGGCGAATCTCGTCATCGCGCCCAATGACTGGATCGAGCTTTCCCTGGCGAGCTTGCTCGGTCAGGTCACGCGCATATTTTTCCAGCGCCTGGTAGCTCGCCTCCGGAACCGCGGAGGTCACCCGGTGGCTGCCGCGTACCGCCGCCAGGGCCTGCAACAACGCCTCGCGGGTCACCTGCTGCCGGGCCAGCACCTGCGCTGCGGCGTCGCGCCCGCCGCCCGCCAGCGCGAGCAGTAAATGTTCGGTCGAAACATATTCATCTTTGAACTGAGCGGCTTCCTCAAAGCTGCGCTTCAAGACGTCATTCGATGCTTTACTTAAATACTGCTCGCCGGCGCCGCTGACTTTAGGCAGATGCGCCAGATCTTTCTCAATCTCCGCGGCAACCGATTCGCCGCGCACACCGAGTTTGCCAAGCAGGGGTGGGACTACGCCCTCCTGCTGCTGCAGGAGTGCGGCCAACAAGTGCAGGGGTTCGACCTGCTGGTGGCCGTGAGTTGCGGCAAACTCTTGCGCGGCGGATAGGGCTTCTTGGGCTTTGAGAGTTAATTTGTCGAGGCGCATCATTTGGATTCTCCCGAGGCTTCTCGTCGCGGTTCACCGGAGATAACAAGGGGCCGGATGATCCAACCCGGCCCCAGTGGTTACCGGCACCAGCGTGACATGACGCTGGATATTGACGGATTTACTTTCCGTTCGAAGAGACCGCCACCTTGATCTGCTTGGGTCGCGACTCTTCCCGCTTGGCCATTTTCACGGTCAGCACGCCGTTTCGATATTCAGCATCGATTCGCTCGGGGTTTACCGTGTTTGGGAGCGCGAAGCTGCGGCTAAATGTGCCGTAGGCCCGTTCCACGCGCAGGTAGTTGTCCTGTCGTTCGCTCTGCTCGAACTTGCGTTCGCCAGAGATAGTCAGCATGTTGTTTTCGACGCGAACGTCAATTTCCCTTTCGTCAAGGTCCGGCAGATCGGCTTTGAGCACTAACTCCTGCGCAGTTTCAAAAATATCTACAAGCGGAGCCCAAGCCGTCAGATTCGACGCTGAGCGATTGCCACGATTCACGCCGTTCTCGAAGAGTCGGTTTACTTCATCTTGCAAAGAAGTCAAGGTTCTGATGGGATCCCAGTGAGTGATAGTGTTCATCGTACGTCCTCCAAGAAGTGTCTACTGCGATAAGCAGCATATTATATGAGTGTATGAATGTCAACACTAATCTTGAATTCTATAATCTCTTAAGTATGAAACACTTAAGATAGTATGTCTCCGGAACTGCAAGCAGTATGGGGTGGTCCAAAGCCTGCGTTCTCCTCTCCAGCACTGCTGTAGTTGCCTTCACATCTTGGCTGGCCTCCAGCAGTATCTCAGCGAACAGGCCTTCCGGAATATGGTGAGAGCAGGAACAGGTAATCAAGACCCCGCCCGGGCGCAGAAGTTTCAAACTGCGGAGGTTGATCTCTTTATATCCCCGGCTCGCGGCCTCGACGGCGTCGCGAGTTTTGGCGAAAGCCGGGGGGTCGAGCACGATGGTGTCAAATTTCCGTCCTACATCGTCGTACTGTTTCAGGATATCGAAGGCGTTGCCTTCGCGAAACGTGACGTTGGCTATGCCGTTCAGCTCCTGGTTTCTTCGTCCCACAGCGAGGGCATCCGCCGACTGGTCGACTGCTTCGACATTCTGGCAGCGCCCGGCCAGCGCCAGCGCGAAGCCCCCGTGATAGGCAAAGCAGTCCAGCACATCTCCTCGCGCATAGCGCGCCGCCGCGACCTGATTCTCCCGCTGGTCCAGAAACCCTCCGGTCTTCTGCCCTTTCCGTAAATCCAAAAGGAATCGCACGCCGTTGATCTCGGTGGTGATCTGCTCCGGCACTTCGCCGTGGAGGACGGAGACTTTTTGCTCGAGTCCTTCATTGCGGCGCGATTTCGGGTCGTTGCGTTCCAGAATTCCGCGCGGCGAAAACAGCTCCACAAGAATCTCCACCAGCTCGTCCTTGCGCCGGTCGCTGCCCTGGCTCAAGGTTTGCAGCACCAGATATTCGCCGTAACGGTCGACGATGAATGACGGCAGCAGGTCGCCTTCGCCATAGACCACGCGCCAAGCCTGGGTATTTTCGACCACGCGCTCGCGCCAGGCTGCGGCTGCGCGAATTCGCTCGAAGAAAAATCCGCGGTCCACGGGCACGTCCTGACGGGTCAGAAAGCGGAGAGTGATCTGCGAGCTGTCGCTGTAAAAAGCGCGTCCCATGAACTTGCCGCGTTCGTCGCGCACGCGCACCACTTCGCCGGCCGCGGCCTGCGCGCTGCGCACGTCGCTCTTGAAGATCCAGGGGTGTCCGGCATCCAGGCGTTGCGCCCCACGAGAGTTGATCACAGCGTTCGGCTCGGTCATGATCAAGTTCTAACACAAGGGCGGCGCGAGGACGATGCGTTTCGCGGACGCGAGCAGGAAAATAACTCCGTGCGATTGACAGAATTCGATTACGAATTGCCGGGCGACCGGATCGCGCAGCGTCCCCCCGCAGAGCGTGATGCCGCGCGGATGCTGGTTCTCGACCGCGTCGCGCGGGTGTGGGACGACCGCACTTTTCTGGAATTCCCGAGCCTGCTGCGAGGTGATGAACTTCTGGTGGTCAATAACACCCGGGTGATACCTGCGCGGCTTTATGGGCAACGCGTGGTTGCTCATACCGGGCTGCTGCCCGGACCTGGTGGGACCGAGCCTAAGCCCCCGGCCTCCATCGAAATTCTGCTGACGCGTGAGATCGAACCGGGCCTATGGGACGTGCTGGCTCGTCCCGGACGCAAGATCCGCGTCGGCGACTGGATCGCTTTCGGCGACGGCGCACTGCAAGCCGAGGTGATGGCCAGCGGGGAATTCGGCGCGCGACGAATGCGCTTCTCCAACGCTAAGGATTTGCCAGAGCTGCTCGAGCGCTTCGGACACATACCCTTGCCGCCGTACATCGGCCGCGAAGATGAGCCTGCGGACCGCGACCGTTATCAGACGGTATTTGCTTCCTCGCCGGGAGCCGTGGCGGCGCCTACGGCCGGGCTGCATTTCACGGAAAGAATCCTGCGCGCGATTCACGAGCGCGGTGTGGAGACTTGCGAAATTACGCTGCATGTGGGGCCGGGAACATTCCGGCCGGTGCGCGCAGAAAATATCGAAGAGCATGCCATGCACGCGGAGCGTTACGAAATCTCCGCGCCGACGGCGGAAAAAATCAACGCGGCACGCGCCGCCGGGCGCCCCGTGCTGGCCGTGGGGACGACGGTAGTGCGCGCACTCGAGGACGCAGCACGCAAGGCCGCAGGCCGGGGCGCACAGGACATCGCGGCCGGGCCGGGCGAGGCGGAGCTATTTATGTATCCGGGCCAGCCTTTCCTGGTGGTCGATCAGATGTTGACGAACTTTCATCTCCCCAAGTCCACGCTGCTCATGCTAGTCTGCGCCCTCGCGGGGCGCGAGTTTATTCTGCAGGCTTACCGGCACGCTATAGAGGCGGGCTACATGTTCTACAGCTACGGTGATTGCATGCTGATTCGTTAAGCGGCGCAGTTCCCAGGATTTTTCGTCCGGGCGTTTCTATCGGCTCACGTCGAGCAGACCGCTTCGTACTATCGGCCAACGCCTCAGCCAGTCTATAATCTCAAACTCATTGCTATGCGCTATCTGATCCTCAGCGATATACATGCCAATGCCACTGCGCTCGACGCGGCGCTGGCGGCGGCCGATGGCCGATGGGATCGCGTGGCCTGCCTGGGTGATCTGGTAGGTTACGGTCCCGACCCCAACGACGTGGTGGAGCGCATCCGCGCTCTCGATTCCGCGGCTATTCGCGGGAATCATGACCGCGCCGGATCCGGCCTGGCGGACGCGGAAGATTTCAATCCCATCGCGCGCGCTGCCGCGCTGTGGACGCGCGATCAGCTGCGCCCCGAAAATCTGGCTTACCTGCGCGATCTTCCGCCGGGCCCGGTGCAGGTAAACGGAATTTCGCTGATTCACGGCGCCGCGCGCGATGAGGACGAATACGTGGTGGCCCCCGGGCAGGCTTTGGCCTGCCTCCTCGAAACCTCTTCCGCGGTAAATTTTTTTGGGCACACCCATTTGCAGGGCGGATTCAGCTTTCACGACAACAGACTCGAAGCAATTCAGCCTCGCCCGGAGCCAGGCGCATCGTTTTCGGCGCTGCGCCTGGAGAAGGACTGGCGGTATCTGCTCAACCCCGGTTCCGTGGGGCAGCCCCGCGATGGCGACCCTCGCGCGGCCTTTGCCATTTCAGACCTGGAGCACCAGGTAGTGGAATTCTGGCGCGTACCCTACGAAATTCCCGCGGTGCAGAAGCGTATGGTGAGCGCCGGGCTGCACGATTCACTGGTCCACCGGCTTGCGCTGGGGCGTTGAGATGACCCGGCATTACCCAACATTGAATATCAAGGACCGCGCGCTAAGCGAGTAATCATGTCTCTGCCCACCGAATCCGAATCGAGCCGGTTTCCGCTGGCGTTGGTGGCCGGGGCCGTGGTGGTAGTTGTTGTCCTGGGAGGACTGTTTTTCCTGGGACGGCAAAAGCCCTCCAACGCCGCGGCCACTGAACAGCCGCTTCCTTTCGCGGACGCCGAGCAGGCTTACGCGGCGAACATCCGCTTCTCCAACCCGCAGATGAGCCGAGCCGCGAATGCGCTGAACCAGGAAGTGACCTTCGTCGTCGGCACGGTGGAAAATTCCGGCGCGAGGGTAGTCCGCCAGGTGGAAGTGACCGTGGAGTTCCACGACCTGATCAATCAGGTGATCCTGCGGGACTCGCACCGCCTGTTGCGGCCGGACGCGCATCTTGGCCCTGGGCAGCACCAGGATTTTCAGATCAACTTCGACCGCGTGCCCAACGACTGGAACCGGCGGTACCCCTCCGTTCGCGTCACTGGTCTGCAACTGGAATAAATTCTTCGGAGCCACGACCCTTTCGCCAGGCCCCTTTCGTTGCCGCCGGCCGGCCCTATTCGACATTCCGAATCTACCAAGTATAATTCGCGTTAATGACCACAGCCGCCAATCTGTCGCATGCCCTGGCTGACCTCCTGGAACAAGGACAGGTGGACATCCTCGAAGATGGCCGGCCGCTGGCGGGCCTCGCCGAACCGCGCTGCGAAGTAACCGAGCAGGGAGGGCGCGTGATGCTGCATCTCTGGTCGAGCGAAAAAAATCTGGTGCGGCGCGTTCTAAGCGTTACGGAGCAGACCGCGGAACACCTGC
Source organism: Acidipila sp. (assembly GCA_010365215.1). GTDB lineage: Bacteria > Acidobacteriota > Terriglobia > Acidiferrales > UBA7541 > JAAFGT01. The sequence goes on from JAAFGT010000049.1 coordinate 13,220, forward strand.
TGCTCGAGATCGAGCGTTTTGGACGCCCCAAGCCGGGGCGATTGGAGCTGCGTGCGCGCAAAAGCCAGCGCGGAATAGGCCGCCTGACGCGGGAAAAAGTTCTCGAGCGATTCCGCCAGCTTCTTGCCGAACAGTTTCCCGACGAGGACGTGTATTCCTTAACCGCCTCGCCTGATCTGGAGCATTCCTTTTCCAGCCGTTATCCCCGCGGCGTAATGGGCCGTGGGCGGAGAACCGCGGCCGTTCTGGGAGTGTCGCCCGCGGACGATGCCGCGGCGGTGGATGCCGCGCTCACGTTCGGCTTGTTGTGGCTGGCTTGGACGCGGGAACGCTCTTCGCCGGGCAGCCGGCGGGTCTCCCCGCGAGGCGCTCACAAAGTCATTCAGAAAAATTCCTCGTCACCGCAGATGGTGGAGGGTTTGCGGCTTTTTCTACCCGCGGGAAGCAGCGCGGTGACCGCGCACCGCCTGCACGGGCTTTCCCCTGACGCGCGCATTGAAATTTACGAAGTGGACGCGGAGCGCTGGCGCGTCCGCCGCGTCGAGCCGCAGGATCTGGGCAACATCGCTTCGCACTTATCGCTGCGCCGTGAGAGCGACTCGCTGCTGGCATCCGCCGCGGAAGCGACCGCGCGCCTGAAAGCGCTCGCCCGGGAAGCGGCGAGCGCGGTCGACGCAGTAGTGGTTCCGGGGGCGCGCGACGTAGCTTTCCGTTTTCGCGGATTGGAGTTTGCCCGCTGGAGAGGCGGCGCGCTACTCGAGGTGACGCCGGAAGGCCGCCTGCTGGCTTCCAGTGTGGATTCGCCGCGGTGGCGCGAGCGCTTCGACCAGCTTGCGGCACACCGCAATCCCGCTGCGAAAGATGTGAACCACCCGCTATACCGCGCGCAAGGCGAGCGCTGGCTGGAAAGCCTGATCCTCGGGTATCCCGCGCGCATCGAGCCGCGGCTGGACCCGCGTTTTCTCTACCCGCAGCTTCCCGCATTTTCCTCCGGCGATCGCGCCGTTCTCGATCTGCTCGGGGCCACACGGGAGGGCCGCCTGGTGATCATGGAGCTCAAGGTCAGCGAAGACATCCAACTCATTTTGCAGGCGCTGGATTACTGGCTGCGCGTACGCTGGCACCAGCTTCACGGAGATTTCGAAAGCTTGGGCTATTTCCCGGGTCTCCCGCTGCAGGAAAAACCTCCGCTGCTATACGTCGTGGCGCCGGGGCTGCGGTTTCATTCTACAGGCGAGATCATCCAGCGATTCCTGTCCCCTGAGGTGGAGCTTATTCGCGTGGGACTGAATGAACACTGGCGAAAGGACGTGCAGGTGGTGCTGCGGCAGGAGAGGTGAAACGTTAAAGCAGTCAAGAGAACGCACGGGGAGCCAGGTTTGCGGAAAACAGTTGGGTAAATCAGCGGCACAAAAAAAAGAAGCAGCTTTGGCAGAGCCGCCGCTGCTTCCCGGGGTGTGTCTTGGTGGTGCTTATTAAGTATGATGCGCCAAATCGCGCAGAGTTGCCAGAAAGTTTTGCGGCGTTTTAGGGAGTCCGGTCAGGTAGGCAACCACGCTGCCGAGCCGCAGCCTAATAGAACAGGTACTTGCGCCATTTTTCGTCGTGGCGGCCGATCAGCCTCATCAGTTGCCGCGAGGTATGCAGCGTAAAGGGCCGTGGCCGGCGCTGCAGGCGAATTCCGGCTTCCTCGGGCGTGCGGTCGCCCTTCCTGTTATTGCACTGGTAGCAGCAGGCCACCAGGTTTTCCCAGGACGATGGTCCCCCGCGAGACCGTGGCATTACGTGATCCAGCGTCAACTCGCCCGCCGAAAACTGCTGTGCGCAGAATTGGCAGGTGTTACGGTCGCGCAGCAGGATGTTTTTTCGCGAAAGCGCGCGGCTCTGCTGGGGGATGTGGCGGTAGGACAGCAGGCGAATTACGGATGGCACCGGCAGTGTGTGCGAGGGCGAATGAACCTTGGTGGCGTTCAACTCTTCCACCTGGGCCACGCCTTTCAAGGTCAGCACCAGCGCCCGGCGCACAGCCGTCACATGAATAGGCTCGAACGTGGAGTTCAGTACTAGAACCGGGTCCTGGAGGATGGACCGTTTCGGGGCAGCGACAGGTTCGGAGGACACACCCGGCAGCGACGCGGGAGAATGAACCTTAGGCGGTCGTGGGCGCAATTCACCCCACTTTTCGGAAGCCTTGTGGTCTTTTCTTCCCCGCTTAATCATCTTCACTCCGCTTACCGCTGACCGTTAGATGCAAAGTCTGGTCTTGCAGGTGGTTAGATTAAATCCGTTCTCGGCCAGCCGGCTAACGGCTCTTCACCAGGCCTGTATCTCCTCCCAGATTAAATTCTGTCCAAGCTTCCGCGGTGCGCGCGATGGTAACGGCAAACACGTGCTTTGCGCCCGCTTTCCGTAACGCCCGCGAGCAGGCATCCAAGGTCGCCCCGGACGTAAACACATCATCTACCAGCATTATACGGAGGTTGTCAATTCGCGCGCCCGGGGATGGGGCATAAGCGCCACGAACGGTAGTCCAGCGTTCCTTGCGCGAGAGCTTCAATTTATCCGGGCGCGGCCTGGTGCGGACCAGCAAGGCGTCGCGTAAAGGCAGTTTCAACCGGCGAGAAAGCGGCCGGGCGATCAGCTCAGCCTGGTTGTATCCCCGTTCCCGGCGTCGAGCGGGATGGAGTGGTACCGGAACCACCACGTCGGCCGCGAGCATTTCCGGCGAACTGCGGACGAGCTCTTCGAGCCGGGCGCCAAACCACTCTCCCAATGGGGTCACTGCCTCGTATTTAAGCAGGATAACGGCGCGGGACATTGCCTGGTCATAGATCGCGTAGCTGCGGGCCAAGCTGAAGGCGTAAGTGTCCTTGCGGCACAGGTGGCAGCGCGGAGGGTCCTGCCCCGCCGTGACCCACGGCCCAAGAGGGCGCCCACAGACGGTGCAGATGGGCGGGCTGATTTTCTGGAACGATTCGAGGCAGGTGCTGCAGACCGGCAGGCGGCTGGCATCGGCGAGCGGCTGTTCGCACACACGGCATGCCCCTGGCAAGAACAGTCCGAGCAATGCACCCGCCGCCCGCGAGGCTTCGTCGCGCAGGGTGCGCGCAAGCCCATGCCCAGCCAGTTGCAGGCGAGGAAAGTTAACGGGTCCAGACAAGTATCACTCCAATGAATATAGAGGGGAGCATGGGCTAGCTATTATCACAACTGGGGCGGGAAATCAGGAGGGATCTAAAACTTCGGCACAAAGCGAGAAGAACCAGATTTGCAAATTCTTGCCGGGCTCGGTTCGGGGAGCTCGGTACGGGGAACAGAGAGGCGCCGGCCCAGCCCTGTTCGTCGGGAGGATAAATGTAAAACGGCCAGTGGGCGTCGATCCGCGCTACAACAGACCCTGTTCGTGCTTTTCCTGGCAGGAGATGCAATGACGCGCCCAGGGAACCGCTTCCAGGCGCTTCTGCTGGATTTCGCTCTGGCAGTTCGCGCACAGGCCGAAATTAGGAGTTTTAGAGCGTTCCAGCGCGCCATCGATCAATGCCAGCACGGAACGGTCCGTATCCGTCTGGCCGAAGAGGAACTCCTTGGTATAGGAGTTGGCAGCCTTGTCGGCAAGATCCACGGTGGTGTCCTCATCCGCAGTCCGGCCAGCCTCTTCGGTGCGAGCGATAACCTTCAACAGCTCTTCGCGGCGCACCTGCAGTTTCTTCTTAAAGTATTCGAGTCGCTTCTTATCCATTGCCAGCCTATACAGAGAGGGATATTGGCGCTAACAAAAACATTAATCCTACACAGTTCGTTGCGGGCTGTCAATTCGAGCGGATGCGGGAATCGTGGCCGAACCGGTTGCAGCTGATTTTGTTCGTAGCGCAAAGCTTGGCCGTTTTATTGGGGTAAGCCGTGAGGGCGCAGTTTCACGCGTAGCTTCACGGAACCGGCCACCTGGCCGGGCGCATCGATCTTGCAAATAATCTCGTGAAATTCGCTGGTGGCCTTGGCCGGCGTGGTCACGTTCGTGGGTGTGGTCACGCTCGCCGGCGTGGTCACATTAACCTGCACGGGAACCGTGGCACCCGGCGCAACCGTATATTTTCCTGACCCGTTCTGTTCAGCCCAGCCTTCGGGCAGCGAGATAGAGAGCGTAACTTCGCGCGAAACCGCGCCGGCATTGAAAATACGCAATGGAATTTGCAGCGGTTTGCCCGCCTCGATGCCAATTTCCGGTACGGCAGCTTCCGGCAACGCCGTCAGGTCGTGCGCCCGGCGGAAGTCGCGGTAAAAACCCCACGGCCCGGCAAGCTCCAGGGAGATTTGAGGTTCGTGCGGCTTTTTCACATACCCAGCCGCGCGGGTGTAGGGGATCGCGGTGGAGGTTACTCCTTCGAAGATATCGCCGGTAATGCTGGAGGCCACCAGCGATTTTCCAAAAATAAACGGCAGGGGATTGCTCCACCATTCCTGCGCGTGCGAGGCAAGTTTCTCGATCTCTTCTTTGTTGCCACGGTCAACGGTATCGGCGAAGGATTTGAATTGGCTGCGATAGTAGCGCACCTGCGCCAGCCCCAGCCGCCAGTAGGGCAGATGGCGCGAAGGAGAAATTTCCGTGGTCGAGTAAGCCGGGCCCGTGAAGAACGCATCGTCATCGGCGTCGGAGAAGTAATAGATCTTTTTTGGCTGCCAGGGGTGCAGGCCTTCGAGAAACGGCTCCAGACGCCTGGCCGGTTCGGCGACCTGTGCAGGGAAGGCCGTGGCATCTCCAGCCAGGTCGAAAGCCTCGGTGGCGATTACACCGGAGGCCTGGTGATCGCCGTGATTTTCTCCCACGAACACACCGGGCAACCAGGTAATGATCACCTCGGGGCGAGTGAGCCGAATGAATCGCACCATTTCTTCCAGCACATTGCCGTGATTCCAGTGCGCCAGCGATTGCAGAACATTCTGGCTGGCGGTGTCGCGCCCGGAGGCGAACCACACGTTATGGATCCCTGCATCGGCCAGGCCGTGCCTTGCTTCGACTTCGCGCACCAGGCCCAGCGCAGCGGCGTGCTCGCTGCCGGCTTCGTTCGCTCCACCGTCTCCGCGCGTGCACAGTACGACGGCGACGCGTTTGCCCTGGTCGATTGCCCTAGCCAGATACGGCGCGGCGTAGGATTCATCGTCGGGGTGCGCCACGACGATGAGGATATCCGCCTTAAACCGCTCGTCGGACTCCTGAACAAATGCAGGTTTCTGTTGTGCGCCGCAAAAACAGCAGCAGGCCAGCAACAACGCAAGCACGCCGCACGATTTCAACGGCAGCCCATGCGCACCGTAAACTCCTGCTCGCAGCAGGCGGCCCGGCAGAATCATGAAGGGTGGCATTACTTGAGCTCGATATCTAGGGTGATGGAACCGTTCTTCCCGGTGTTGGTGATGGAATGAGTAACCGGATCGGGCGACCAGGAGATAGTGGCCGGTTTCACCTGGGCAGCGCGCGCAGGCTGCCCGTGGATCTCGTAGAGAAAGTCGCCTCCAGCCACATTTACGCCGAGATAGGGCCGATGATGCGTGTGCGACCCCGAGGTCTCGCCGGGAGCGAGCATGCGGCGGAAGACGCGCACGCGGTCATTGTCCAGGACCTGTTTGTAAGTTGGGCCCTCCGGTTGGAACGGCGTCTGTGGTGGCGCCGGTGATGGTGAAAGAAGTTCCACCTCGAGAATGTGCAGGGCAGATGTGCCCAGATTTTTGATCCGATGCGTAACCGGCGATTTGGAGAAGGGGACATAACCGACATCACCAGGCTTTCTTGCGGGAACGGTCACCGGCGGCTTTCCCGGGACTTCGATCTTCATTGGAGAAGGCGCCACCATCACCTGCAGGGTGTCCCGCGAATGCCGGTGGTCGAGAGTTTCCTCGCCCGGTTGGAGGATCATGTCGATTACGCGCACATAAGCATTTTCGAGCACCACGGAATGGTGCGATTCCTTTTCGACGGGCAGGGGCGCCTGCGCCACCGTGGGAACAATGCAAACTACTGCCATGCTTATAGCCGTGACCAGTCTCATGCTGCCTCCTCGAACGCGCAATTGTATCCCGGCAGCCTTGATCTGCTGCGCGGCATTTCCCGGCATGGGCATTTCCCGGGATCGCGTGAGAGTTGCCCCGGCTGGGAGGGGCTGCTAAGATTGAAAATCTTGCGCTGGTATTTTCGCGGCACCGTGGGGTGTTGGCGAACTCTCCCCGGGCAATCCGCAGGGGACGGCGATTTGCGCGGAGGTATCGCTTGGCAAAATACGATCTGGCGATTGTCGGCAGCGGTCCCGGGGGCTACCAGGCGGCGATTCGCGCCGGGCAGTACGGCCTCAAGACCGTAGTCATCGAAAAAGACGGCCCGGTGGGCGGCACCTGCCTGTTGGTGGGATGCATTCCCACCAAAGTCCTTCTCCACCACGCTGAAATCTACGACCACTTCCTGCGCGCCGCGGAATTTGGCTTCGAAGTGAAGGACGTCAAGATCAACTGGGCGGACATCCTGGCGCGTAAAGACAAGATCATCCTCAAGCATTCCAAGGGCATTGAGTTTCTCTTCAAAAAAAATAAGGTCGAGCGCGTGCAGGGTTTCGCGCGAATCACCGGGCCCGGACGCCTCAGCGTGGAGAAAGACGGAAAGAGCACGGAGATCGAGGCCACCGACATCATACTGGCGCCGGGCTCGGAAGCGCGCACTCTGCCCGGCGTGGAAATCGACGGCAAGACGGTGGTTTCCAATCGCGAGATCCTGTCGCTGCCGGCCATACCGAAAACGATGGTGGTGGTTGGCGCGGGCGCGGTGGGCTCTGAATTCGCCTCTATCTTTCATACCTTTGGCACGGATGTGACCGTGCTGGAAATGCTTCCGCGCATGGTGCCGCTGGAAGACGAAGAGATCTCCGCCGAATTTGAAAAGCTGATAAAGAAAAAAGGCGTCAAGGTACAAACCGGCGCCAAGGTGGAATCGGTAAAGAAAGACGCCAAAGGCGCCACGGTCACCTACCTGGACAAGACCGGTAACCGGCAGAGCGTCGGCGCGGAGAAAGTTTTAATTGGTGTGGGACGCAAACCCTGCACTGAGGGAATCGGTCTCGAGAAAACCAAAGCCAGGCTGGAGCGGGGATTCGTCCATACCGGCCCATACATGGAAACCGACGAGCCGCACCTCTACGCCATCGGCGACATCGTGGCGGGGATGCCCCTGCTGGCACACGCCGCTTCCATGGAAGGGATGACCGCGGTGGCCAAGATTGCCGGGAAGAACGTACCCCCGGTGAACCGCAAGCTGGTGCCGAGTTGCACCTACACCGAGCCGCAGATTGCCTCGATCGGGATGACCGAAAAACAGGCGCGCGATGCCGGGCTCGCCGTTAAGATAGGAAAATTTCCGTTTCTCGGCAACAGCAAAGCGACCATCCTGGGCGCCCACGACGGCTTCATCAAAGTGGTGGCGGAAGACAAATATGGAGAGATTCTCGGCGTGCATATTGTGGGGCCGTTCGCCACGGAGATTATTGCGGAAGCGGTGACCGCGCTGCAGCTGGAGGCCACGGTGGACGATATGATGGCCATGATGCATGCCCATCCCACGGTGTGGGAAGCGATGGGTGACGCCTTCGCCGCGGTGCGCAGCCTTAGCATTAATGCTTAATACCGATGTTTAACACCGATGTTTAATACCGACAAAGCGTGCCTTGCGGTCGACGTTGGTTTGATCGGCTACGCAGAGGCTTTTGCATTGCAACGCCGGCTGGTGACTGCGCGCAAGGCCGGCGTAGTGCCGGACCTGCTGCTGCTCTGCCAGCATCCGCACGTGATTACGCTGGGACGCAGCGCCCGGCGCGAGCATCTGTTGGGTACGGCGCGGGTGCTGGCCGAGCGCGGTGTAACCGTTTGCGAGAGCGATCGAGGCGGAGACGTCACCTATCATGGTCCCGGCCAATTGGTGGGCTATCCTATTTTGAATCTGGCCGGCCTGCGCAACGACGTAGCGTGGTACGTGCGCCAACTCGAGGAAGTGATGATCGCTGCTACCGCGGATTGCGGCGTGGTCGCGCGGCGCGTGGAAGGCAGGACCGGTGTGTGGGTGGACCGCGCGCAAGGCGAAACAGAAAAGCTTGCCGCCATCGGTGTGCACCTCAGCCGCTGGGTGACCTCGCACGGCTTCGCCTACAACATCAGCACCGACCTCAGCTATTTTGACCTCATCGTGCCGTGCGGGATTGCCGGCTGCCGCGCCGTTTCGCTCGATAAGCTTCTCGGGCGTGCCAGCGATTTTCCGAACGTTTCGCAAAAAATCGTTTCACGGTTTGGCGAGCTGTTCGGTTTCAAAATGCTCCGCACCTCGCGCGAGGAACTGGAGTCGCAGCTTGTTTCCGAAAAATACGCTGCGCCCGGCCTGGCCGCCTCCCATGCATAACACCGCAAAAAATAATGGCCGGGCCAAAGTTACCGCGTCCCCGGCGCTGACGCGCGAGCAGCACCTGGACCTCTATTTCTTCATGGCGCTCAACCGCGCGGTGGAAGAGGCCATGGTCAGGCTCTTTCGCCAAAACAAAATTGTCGGTGGCCTGTATTCCAGCCTGGGACAGGAAGCTGTCTCCGTGGGAACCGCCTACGCGCTGGAGAAGCGCGACTGGATGGCGCCGATGATCCGCAACATCGGCTCGTTGCTGGTCAAAGGCGTCCCCCCGCGCGACATCTTCACCCAGCACATGGCGCGCTACACTTCGCCGACGAAAGGGAAAGACGGCACCAGCCATTTCGGCGATTTGAAAAATCTGCATATCGTTTCGCCGATCTCCATGCTGGGTGACCTGATTCCGGTGATGACCGGCGTGGCCATGGCCGGCCGCTACCTGGGCCAGAAAATCGTGGCCATGACCTGGATCGGAGATGGCGGCAGCTCCACCGGTGCGTTTCACGAAGGACTGAATCTCGCCGCCGTGCAGCGCGCGCCGCTGGTGCTCGTTCTGGAGAATAATCAGTGGGCCTATTCCACGCCGGTGAGCCGCCAGGTTCCTTTGCGCGATCTGGCCGACCGTGCCAGGGCTTACGGAGTTCATTCCGCCATCGTGGACGGGAATGACGTGGCCGCGGTCTACCAGACCGCCAAGGCTGCGGTGGATCGCTGCCGCGCGGGCCAGGGACCGGTGCTGATCGAAGCCAAGACCATGCGCATGCGCGGCCACGCGCAGCACGATCCCGCGGAATACGTACCCCAGGGAATGTTCGAATACTGGAAGGCGCGCGATCCCATCGAGCGGTGCGAAAAATTTCTCACCGCCAACAAGCTGTGGGACGCCAAAACGAAATCGGAAATTCACGCCCGGATCGACGGGCTGATCAAGGCCGATCTCGAATTTGCGGAGAACTCTCCTCTTCCGCCGCCCGAGTTGGCCGAGCAGGGCGTTTACTGCGAGGGGCCGCTGTGCCTGGAGCCGCGTTGGGAACGCCCGATCGCTGAGGTCACTCCGCCGGGCTGCTCGGTGCAGGCAGCCTGGAAGGTGAGCGATCCCGGCTCGATCGAAGCGGGGCAGGCGATGCCCGGCGCCCCCTTGGCTAAATTTACACGCATGGAGAAGACTCCCGCGGCACCGAGGTCGCCGGCCAAGGGCTCTACAAAGAAGATTGCTGCGCGCTCCAAAGGGCGGCGATAACCGTGGAACCGGTCACATTTTTGGAAGCCATTCGCCAGGCGCTCTTTGAAGAAATGGACCGGGACCCCGCGGTAATTTGCATCGGCGAAGATATCAGCGTTTATGGCGGCGCATTCAAGGTTACCGCGGGCCTGCTCGAGCGCTTTGGATGGGAGCGGGTGATCGACACGCCCATAAGCGAAACGGCCATCATCGGCGCGGCGTGCGGGATGAGCTATCTGGGACTGCGGCCCGTGGTCGAGCTGCAGTTCGTCGATTTCATCGCCTGCTGCTTCAACCAGCTCACCAATTTCGTAGCCAAGTCAAATTACCGCTGGGGCGCGCCGGTGCCCATGGTGGTGCGCGCGCCCTCGGGTGGCGGCGTTCATGGCGGGCCGTTTCACTCCGGAAATCCGGAGATGTATTTCATGCACACGCCGGGACTGAAAATCGTCTATCCTTCGACGCCTTATGACGCCAAGGGGCTGATGAAGGCGGCCATTCGCGATAACAATCCGGTGCTGTTTTTCGAGCATAAATTTCTTTACCGGAGGATCAAGGAGGCGCTGCCGGCGGAGGATTACGTAGTGCCGCTGGGCCAGGCGATGGTGCGGCGCAAAGGCAGCGACTTGACCATTGTGAGCTACGCGGCCATGGCCCACACCTCGCTCGAAGCCGCCGCGGAACTGGCCAAAGAAGGCATCGAGGCCGAAGTTATTGACCTGCGCACGCTGGTGCCGCTCGACCAGGAGACCATCGTGAATTCGGTGAAAAAGACCAACAAGATTCTGATCGTTCACGAAGACACGCGCACCGGCGGCATAGCCGGCGAAATCGCGGCCATCTTAAACGAGCAGGCCTTCGAGCATCTGGACGGGCCGATCACGCGGGTGACCGCGCTGGATACGCCGGTGCCGTATTCTCCGCCGCTCGAGGAGCGGTTTCTGCCGCAACTCGCCGACATCGTTCGCGCGGCGCGCGATCTGGCGAGATTTTGATATTAAGGCGAGATTCGATCTGCGAGGTGAAACATGGCCGTTGACGTCATCATGCCCCAGATGGGCGAAAGTATTTTCGAAGGGACGATTACCAAGTGGCTGAAAAAGCCCGGCGACCGCATCGAGCGGGATGAGCCGCTGTTCGAAATTTCCACCGACAAAGTGGACGCGGAGATTCCCGCGCCATCCGCCGGCACGCTGAAAGAAATTAAAGTGGCCGAGGGGCAGACCGTACCAATCCAGACCGTGGTGGCGGTCATCGAGGCGGAGGGCGGCGCGGCAGCCCCGTCGAAATCTGCGGCGGCGCCTGCACCGGTTGCAGCATCGGCTCCGGCCAATACTTCTGCCACTGCTGCCGCTCCGTCCAGCGGTGGAGCTGCCAAGACGGAAGCGGCCGGCGCAAAAAGTAGTACTGCGCCCGCGACGCCGCCGAAGCCCGAGCCGGCGTCCCCGGCCGAGCCTCGCGGCGCCGCGGCGACTGCTGCTCCGGGTGATACGGCGCTATCCACCAAGCCAGCTCCTGGGGCTGCTGCGCAGTCTGCCGGCAAGCAGGCTTCCGCGCCGGCACCGGCCGCTGCGCCCGCCGGGGCAAATGCAGCGCGAGATTCAGGTGATGGCCGCAAGATCCGCAGCTCACCGCTGGTGCGGCGACTGGCGCGGGAAAGCAACGTCGACCTGGCCGGTGTTCCCGGCACCGGTGCCGGAGGGCGGGTAAGCAAGCACGATATTCTTGGCGCTATCGAAAGCGGCGGCTCGAGTGCTGCCGCGCCCGCCGCCAGGCCTTCTCCGGCGATGCCCGCCACCGGAGGCACACCAGCCGGAGGGACGCTCGAGACCGCTGTGCCGCGCGAAAAAATGTACTTCGGCCACTACGAAGTGCAGCCCATGAGCAACATGCGGCAGAAGATTGCCCAGCACATGGTGGCCTCGAAGCGCGTTTCGCCGCACGTCTATTCCATCGACGAAGCGGACATGACCAAAATCGCCAAGCTGCGCGGCCAGGTGAAGGACGAGTTCGAAAAGCGTTATGGTGTGAAGCTCTCCTTCATGCCGTTTTTTGTGCGCGCGACCATTGAGGCGCTGCGCGCCTTTCCGGCGCTGAACACTTCCGTGGACGGCACTTCCGTGGTCATGCACCGCGAATTTAATATCGGTATTGCCGTGGCGCTGGACTCCGGACTGATCGTGCCGGTCATTAAGAACGCCGAGGAAAAAAACTTCCTGGGCATCCAGCGCGCGGTCACCGACCTCGCCGACCGGGCGCGCACGAAAAAACTCAAGCCCGAGGAGGTCACGGAAAGCACCTTCTCCATCACCAATCCGGGCACCTTCGGGGGCCTGATGGGCCTGCCGGTGATCAATCAACCCAATGTGGGCATCCTGGGGCTGGGGGCCATCCAGAAAAGAGCCGTGGTCGTGGACGATGCCATCGCGATCCGTTCCATGGTCTATCTCACGCTGAGTTATGACCACCGCTCGGTAGACGGAGCGATCGCCCACCAGTTTCTGCACAAAGTTAAAACCGTGCTGGAAGAGTGGAACGAGAATATTCTGTAGGCGGTCTACATCAACCGCGTGCGCAGCTCCCGCGCATATTTGTCGAGACTCGAGAGGGGCACCAGCTTGATGCTCTGCGACTCGAGCAGTGCGGCCACGAAGGCGTGCCGCCGGTTGGCCGGCTGCGGCGGAACTTCCGTCACCGCCGCAAACTCCGCATGCGAATTTTTCTCTCGAATCTGCTCCGCCGTATAGGCCAGCACCTTGGCTTGTGAAGTGTCCCGGCTCAGCGCCAAGGCATGCAGGTATCCCAGCGTTCCGTTTTTGCGGTAAGCGAAGTCGAGGCGGAAGGGATCTCCCGGGGTGGTGTACTGGTCCACGCGCACTCCGCGCTCCATCTGGCCCCCCATGCCGGTCCGCCGGAGGATATCGGCAGCGCGCATGCGGATCGTTCCCCGCGAATATTCCCGCTCGCCTCCCGCCGCGAGCGAATACTGCGGAGGCTCGACGTGGTCGCGGTACAGCCGGTCGATTTCCATATCCGCCTCGCGCGTCAACACCGCCTTCTGCGGGCTCAACTGCAGAACGTTGGAGAGCGTCTCTTCCAGCTTCCCGAGAAATTGGCCCGCGCCGCCCTCCGCGGCCGCCGCCTGCGCTTCCAGGTCGCTTTGCAGCGCGCGCAGCAGCGGGATATCCGCCAGGGGATGCAATCGTTGGATGCGGCGCTTCAGTTGCGCCTCGTCTTCCAGCAGGCGAACGCGCAGCCGGCCGCTGTCTGGATGGTAGAGCAGCACGCCGATATTCGCCCACTCGTCGCGCACCAGATTCGGCGTGTAGCGCAGGATGCGGTAAGTGCAAGTCTGCAGACTGTCAGCGCACATTGTTCATTTCCTCGAGTCGCACCAGGTTCTCGTCCCCGAATCGTGCTGTGGTGTTGCTAGTTCCAGTTGCGGAACGGTTGCCGGTAAGATTTTTTCGCATCCAGAATAAGTTCCGGCAGCCTCTCGGGCCGGCGCCGCAACCGGTCCAGCAGATCATAGAGCGCTACCGTGTCGCCCTGATACCAGTCCGGCGGGATTTCCGAAGAAAGCTTGTCGAGCTCCTGGGGCTGTGCCAGCCGCGCGATGCGCTCGAACCACGGTTCGAAAGCCTCCATGCCTTTCACGCCGTCGTAGACGCGCACGCGGGTGTAGATTCCCCGCAACGGTGCGTCGGGAAAAGTCCACGCGCCGGCGTTGAAGCAAAATCCCTGATCGATCATCCACGCGCGATACCGCGTCTCGCCGGGGTCCACGAAAAATACCGCCTGGCGGCCGTTTGTATTGCAGACCCATTTATCGAAAGCCAAAATGCCGGCGAAGTCGTGAAGATTTTCCACTTCGGCGAGCCGCTCCTCCGGCAGAAAGTCGTACACCGCCAGCCGCGCCGGATCGCCCGGATAACGCGAACCGAATTGAAACCCGGCCACGCAAGGATTTCGCGCTACGCCCACCTGCATCACCAATTCCGTGGTGTTTTCGATCAGCTCCTTGCGCACCTCGATTACCGCCGAGGGCGCCGTCGGCAGACCCAGGCGGGGGTACCGAGCAATTCATTTACCAGTACCCGGCGGTGTTGCGGATTGTTTTGGAATTTCACCACGTAGTAGCTGCCGTCGTCGCAGCGCATGAGATGCGACTGCGCGCCGCCCCGCATTCGCCGGATATGCTCAAGAGCGAGTGGCATCCTGGCCGTATCGTATCCGCCAGCGATTCCCCCGGCAAGCGGTTCATGAAAACCCAGGGCCTTCCTGGGGCTGGAGGAGCGAACGCAATTCCGAAACGGTACGCGGAATTCCCGCCGCTGTGGTCGAACTCCCAGGAAAGCCGATTTTCGATGAGGGCGCCGTCATGACTGCGGGCTATAGTTTCGGCCGCCAAGAGGCGATTTGCTTGCCTTTCTTAACTGCGCGATATATGTTGCGCGAATGAGTTTCGTGGGGCTGCAGGACCAACTGCGCAGGGAGTTGCTTCGCCGCATCGCGGCCGGCGAGTTGACCGGGATGGAGCTGGCGCGGCGCACCGGCTTCACCCAGGCGCACATTTCCAACTTTCTCAATCGCAAGCGCGGCCTTAAACTCTCCGCGCTGGACCGCATGCTGAAAGCCGTCGGCCTCACGGTTTATGATCTGCTCAACCCCCATGAGCTGGTGCGCTTCGCCGCAGTGCCCCCTGGAGTGGATCAGGACTATGCCGACGTCCCCGTGGTGAGTGCCGCGACCGCCGCATCGAGTGCGGTGATACTCAACGGGGAGGCTGATGAGCTGGTGAAATTTCCGCGAAGCTTTCTCAGCCGCCTGCGCACGGATCTATCCTTGCCGGCGCGGAAATCGTGGACACGCTTCCTGGTGATTCGCGTCGAACTACGCGACGCAGCCGCCATGTGGCCGCGCCTCGGGCCGGGCTCCCTGATTCTTGTCGACCGGCACTACAACAGCTTGAAGCCTTACCGCAAGAATGACCGCAACCTCTATGCCGTACGCCGCCGGGAAAGCGTGGTGGTGCGCTACGCCGAGGCGGCGGATGGTCATTTGATTTTGCGGAGTCACAGTCCGGAAGGCAGCGTGGATGTTTTGGCACTGGACTCGAGCCAGCCGGCAGGAGACTTACTTATCGGGCGCGTGGCCCACGTAGGCGTGGAAACGTAACAGAACCGGCCGCAGTTTTTCAGGCCATCACGATGCGACCGATCTATGAAAAACGGCCCGGGAGTGGCGCTCCCGGGCCGTAGTTTTTCGAGGCGTAACTGAGCGAACTCGCTAGCGTTTTTTGCCGCGCGCTTTTGTCTTCCGGGCTTTTTTCCTTGCCGGCTTCTTGCTCTTTTTCGATTTCCTCGCCCCGGCTTTCTTGCGTGCTGCCGGTTTGGCCTTGGCTTTTTTCTTCTTGGCCTTCTTCTTCGGAGCGGGCCGGGCGGTAACGCGCGCGGCACGAGGCGGCGGGACCGCCTTGGAATCCGGCTCATCCCCAATCATGATGTCTTCTTCCTCGTCGTCGGTCACCTCGGTTCCCTCGCCGGCGGGCTCTTCTTCCTCGAACGGAAACTCTTTGGTCTCTTCGTCGCCGTGTTCCGGTTGCATCTGGACCTCCCCATGAGTGGCGCGCCCGTACGGTGGTTGCCCGCGGGCTGATATCACATAGCCGTAGAGTCCGCAGTTTGTCAAGGCGAAGGAAGAAAAAAAGGCAACCTGCCCTGGTTCCTCGCGAGGTCCTTAGCAGGCCGCTTTCAGAGTGGAGGTGGGGCAGCCCATCACTGGCATGGCCAGCCGGTCCCCGATGCGCAACGGGCGGGATTCCAGAAAGGGGTTTGTGGTGCGCAGGGCGTCTACGGACGTGTTCTGAGTTTGGGCGATCGACCACAGCGTCTCGCCGGGCCGGACGGAATGGAAGCGAGAATCTTCGCGTGCGTCGAGTCTTGTGGGGTTTTCGTCGTTCACTAATACGCTTACTTTCATGGACTTGTGCCGCTTGCCGGTTTCGGCACGCTGCGGACGGCCGCCCGGGTAAACTTTCAGTGTGCGGCCCCGCAACACGCTCGCGGTTTTCAGGGCATTCCACTGCCTGAGGTCCGCGGGGGCCACGTTAAATTGTCCGGCGATGCTCGCCAAGGTGTCTCCCCGCCGCACGCGGTAACGCACCAATTTACCCAACCCCGCAGGTGCGGGATTGCCGGCCGGAATAACCAGCTTGCTGCCTTGCAGGAGCTGGTCGCCAACGGTAAGTCCATTGGCTTCGGCAATGACGCGCGGCGTCACCCGAAACATGCGGGCGATCCCGGCCAGGGTCTCGCCTTCTTCTACACGATGCCTGCGCCAGGACACCCATTTTTGCGGGGGGATCGCGGCGATCTCCGCGAAGAAGCGGTCCGCGGAACCCTCCGGAAGCTGCAGCTCAAACTCAGGGTCGGCGGGGGTGACCAAGCGCAGGAGCTGGGGGTTCAGCGTTTTCAGGGAGTCCACGCTGGAATCGATGGTCTCGGCCACCAGGCGCAGGTCGATGGGGTAGCCCGGCTTGATGCGGTCGGTGCGAATGGCCGGTTCGGGTTCGACGTTCACTCCGTAACGCGCGGGATCTTTGGCGATCAGCGTCAGCGCAAGAATGATGGGCACGTAGTTGCGCGTCTGTTTGGGCAGCACGTTGCGCTTGTGCAGCTCCCAGAAATCGGCGTAACCAGTGCGCGCGATGGCGTGCGCCACGCTGCCCGCGCCGGAGTTGTAAGCAGCCAGCACCAGATACCAGTCGCCGAAAGTGTGATACAGATCGCGCAGGTAACGCGCTGCCGCGCGTGTGGACTTCTCCGGGTCTTGCCGCTCGTCCACCCACCAGGTGCGTTGCAGGCCGTAGTCCCGGGCGCAATAGCTCATAAACTGCCAGACGCCCAAGGCTCGGGCGCGCGAGAGGGCCAACGGCTTAAAGGCGCTCTCCGCCTGCGCGACGTAGATCAGGTCCTGGGGAATTCCTTCTTCGTGGAATATGCGATTGATCATTTCGCGATAACGGCCGGCGCGCCGCAGCCCGTTCTCCACAATGGCGCGGCCGCGCTGCGTCTGGAAAAAATTGAGGTAACTGAGGACTTCGTCGTTCACGGTGAGTGGCAGATCGTGAGGAAGGGCGCGGGGCAGTCCAGCCAACTCCTTCGCTACGGTGTCCTTGAGTCGTGTATCGACGGGAAAGGTGAGATCGGCAATCTCGTCGATAGGCGCCGGCTCGGCCGGCTGCTTCTGTAGAGCTTCGCCCTCGCGGGAGGCTTCCAATTCCCGGGAATGCACGGTGTCGACCAGGCGGTCGAAAAGCGCTTCCAGCCGCGGATTGGAGCGAATGTCGTAACCGGAGAGCAGCATCCAGTCGAGGGCGCGGTCGAAATGGCGCCGAGCGCTTTCGAAATGCCCCTTCTGATATTCCAGCTCGCCCGCGGCGAAGGCCGCCTGCACGCGCTCGATCAGAACGTCGGTGGCGGGACGTACATTGAGCAGGGAAGCTGACTCCGTGCGGACCTGGATGGGGAGCTGAGCCGGGGGAGCTTCGGGAGGCAGCATTTCCACCGGCGGCCGCGCACGCGCCTGGCGCCTGGCGGAGTCGTCGCAACCCGCGGCAAACAGGCCCGCCAGGGTGGCGGCCAGAACTAGAACGACCCGTGCTGTTTGCCTCTGGGCTTTCATTGAAAATCGCCACAACTACGGCAACATCGCCAACGGTATTAAAACCGTACCGAGCGCTGCGTCGGCAAGTCCGCCGCCCGTCACCGGCCCGTGGTTCGCCTTGGCCGCAATGGCCATCGAAACCGTGTTGCGCAGGACAGTGAATTGGGAGGTGTGACTTGTGCCGATTCTAGCGGGATGCCAGCCACGGGTCAACGCCGCCTGAGGAAAAAAATGTCCGGGGGGATAACTGGCCAATAGTACAGGGACCCGGGGGCAAAGGAACTCTGTGCGAGAAGAACCAATCTTCAGTCCAGGGCCTGTTTCAAGTCGGCAATCAGGTCGGCGGTGTCTTCGAGGCCTACGGAGACGCGGATGGTGCCGGGGCTTACGCCGGAGGCGGCCAGTTCTTTGGCGCTCATATTGTAATGGGACGTGTAGATGGGCAGGACGACCAGGGATTCTACGCCGCCGAGGCTGGCGGCGAGGAGGAAGAGACGCGCGCGATCGCAGACGCGGCGCGCCGCGGCCACGCCGCCCTTCATGTCGAAGGCCAGCATGGCGCCGAAACCGCTCATCTGTTGTTTGGCCAGGCGGTGATCGGGATGTGAGGGCAGGCCGGGGTAGTGCACGCGCTCGACGCGCGGATGGCGCGCCAGGAATTTGGCTACGGCCATGGCGTTCTCGCACTGGCGCTCGACGCGGATGCCCAGGGTCTTGATGCCGCGGTCGAGCAGGAAAGCCGCTTCGGGATCCATGGAGCCGCCGAGGGAGATGACCATCTCGCGGATGGCGGCGACTCTTTTGCTGCTGCCTACGGCCGCGCCGGCGATGACGTCGCTGTGACCGGCGAGATATTTTGTGGCGCTGTGCACGACGATGTCCATGCCCAGGTCGAGCGGGCGCTGAAGAACGGGCGAGGCGAAAGTTCCGTCGATGATGGAGACGAGCTTGTGGCGGCGCGCGATGGCCGCGGCTTTGCGCACGTCGACCAGGCGCAGCGTGGGGTTGGTGGGCGACTCAATGTAAAAAGCGCGCGTGCGCGGTGATACCAATTCTTCCGCGCCCGCCAAGGTGTTATCGACGTGATGCACTTTGATTCCGCAGCGCGGGAGAATGTCGCGCATCAGGCGGTACGAACCGCCGTAAAGCTGCGTGGTGGCGATGACTTCGTCGCCGGCTTGCAGCACGGACAGTAGCGTGCTGGAAATGGCGGCCATGCCGGATGCGGTGACCACCGCGGCTTCGCCGCCCTCGAGCTGCGCGAGTTTTTCCTCCACCGCAGCGAGAGTGGGATTTCCGTAGCGCGTATAGATGTAGGCGGAGCTTTTCCCTTCGGCCCACAGCTTCATCTCGCCGGTGCTGGAAAAAGTGAAATTGGCGGTGCGGTAGATGGATGGCCCCACGCCGGTGGATATGCCGTGTTTTTTATCGGTGCCGTGGATGGAGCGAGTGGATTGCCCGCGGTTGTCGCTGGGGACTTTCGAAGGAGTTTTCATGGCAGGCGAAGAATACGCCAGTGCGGGGCGGCTGCTAAAGAGCCAAATTGGTGGCCAAGGTGGGGCGTTGGGGAAGAAGAGGGATTCCTCGCTGCGCTCGGAATGACGGCGGTGCGGCGAGGGGATTCTAGGCGTCCTCTTCTTCTGGCTCGGCCATGCCGGCACGGGCTGCCTGGGCATGGTCGATAATTTTCTGAGCCTGCTCGCCGGGAACGAAATCATAATGCGAAAATTCCATGGAATAACTGGCGCGCCCCTGCGTCATGGAGGTGAGCGTGGTGGCGTAGTTGAGCATTTCGGCCAGCGGCGCCTGTCCCTTAACCACCACGTTGGTGCCGCGCGCTTCACTGCCGCTGATGCGGCCCCGCCGTGAGCTGAGGTCGCCCATGATGTCTCCCGAATACTGTTCGGGCGC
>JAAFGT010000050.1 GCA_010365215.1 Acidipila sp.
CCTGGGGAGCAAATTCATCTTCACAGCCCATGGCTGTGATATAAAAACTCTCTCACTTCTCCTGGACTAAAACCTCGGCCTGGTCAGTACCGAATGCCGACTCGATGGAGTGGACTACGGTACCGAGCAAGCCTTCGTCTTTCGAGTTATGCGTCTTGGATTTCATTTGACGCTCCTGGATTGGCTAGATTTTTTGTAGTGGAGTCAGCAAAACGCGCTGGCGGATCAAGCTGGCTCAAACTGGCAGATGTTCGGCCACCGGCGGGGCGAGCAATTAATTAATCGGCGTCGTAACTGATCTCGGGCCCATTGGGTATGGGGTCCGGAGAGTCGGGCGGAGGCTGAATGTCGCCCTTGCGCCGTTCGTGGTCGATGCGCTGTTTGGAGGGGTCGCCGGGGAGACTGGGGTCGGGAATTTCGGGTTCCTTTCTCCGGCGGGGTTCCTGCGGCTCGTCGATGATTTCTTCAGGGCGCTTGTAGGGGGTCTCATGCATGGCCATCCTCCTTATGATCTGTCGCGCTTATGATGGGTCGCGCGCTTTCCATTTCGCTCCACTAGTTCTGCATCAGCAGGGCAGACTTTGGCCGTTAGGATTGAGCACACTGCGTACATGTTTGCGCGCGCGATGCACGCGGGACTTGATGGTGGATACCGGCAAGGCCAGTTCTCTGGCGGCCTCCTGGTTGGAGCAGCCGCGGACCTGGGTCAGGAAAAACGCCGTCTGGTACATGGGCGGCAGGCTGCCTACGGCGCGAACCATGGCTTCGAGGACTTCCGCGCGGCGGAAAGCTTTTTCGGGATCTTCGTGCTCCTTCTCGGCGGCCGGAGACAGGGGAGTGAGTTCCTGGGTCTGCAGCGGATCGTCGAGAGAAATCTCCTTGAGGCGCTTCTGCTTGCGCAGCTTCATGAAGGCTTCGTTGATGGCGATGCGGGCGATCCAACTGGAGAAGCGCGCGCGCTCCTGGAACTGGGAAAGCTTGGCGAATGCCTTAAGGACCGCGCTCTGCACCGCGTCTTCGGCATCTTCGTGGTTCTTGGTGATTCTAAGAACCAGACCGTGAAGAGTGCCCTGGCAGTTGCCGAGCAAAGCGGAAAAGGCTTCATGATCCCCGGCCTGCGCCTGACTCAGCAAATCGGTTTCCAGCTCGGCGGAGGTGGCGTTACGCATGGAGGCACTGCTCCTGGGAAATGATTTCGCGAGTGGCGGTGGCGGAGTAGACATCGGTAAGTTCTCCCGGTAAAGATTCGTTTTTGATCCAGCTCCGCCACCACAGATACGGCGGCGACAACAGGGCGCAGTGTAGAGGCCTCCTGGAGAATCCTCTATCCTGCTAATCTAGTATCGGCATCAGGGAAGTTCTGTATGCGTCGAACCATCGCTTTTTTGAGCACCAAGTGCTGCAGCGCCTTTTTACCGCTAACGCCGAAAAAAGGAAGGGGGGCCATCACACTGCTGCCGCCCGGCTGTCGCCGGACTAAGTGGATGGCCCCGTGGAGGCTTAGGAGGCAGGGAAATTCTACTGAGCCTCTTTATGAGCAGAGGCCTTTTCGAGGACCTGCACGAGGTGCCGGCCCGAATCCACCATGGTCACGTTAGTGCCCATGACGATTTCTCGCGAAGTGAGTTTGCGCCCGTAGACCTTCTCGTTGGCTTCGTCGTCGGGGCGAAGAGTGGAGCCCTCGAGGGAAACGCCGGCGAAGAGCCCGCGACTCCGGGAGTAGCTGAGAAACTCCGCGCGCATCGAGGCGTCCGTGGCGGCCTGAGCGTTGCGTCCCACGGGACCCGCGGCCACGGAAGCTTCACCGCCCAGCTTAACTTTGCTGCTGAGAATGGCGTTGGCTCCCCGCTCGTTCATGACCAGGAGCACCACGTCGGTGGCTTGCCCGCCGAGCTGGACGCCAAGACTTCCGCCTTCGAGCGCCATCATGGCAGGAGAACCCCACGCGCCATTGAACTTGTCGCCGGAGCGGCAGACCATGGCGCCGCGTCCGTAACTACCGCCAATCCCGACGGCGACTTTGACTACGGAGGGAATGACTACAACGCAGTTTGCTTTTTCCAGCAGCTCCTGCGGGATGGAATCAGGAACGTGGGTGATCTCTTCCATGACCGTACCGCAGTTCTGCAAGCGATCTTGCTCTTTGTTGGCGGCGTAAACTCCGGCCGCGAGCAGCAGTACACAGGCACCAAGCGCTGACCAACGAAGCATCATTAACCTCCTCAGGCTAAAATCTGTTTGTTCCCCCGCTGCTTTTATTTCTGCCTGTTCAGCGGATTCAGGCAATGACATTCCCCCTAGCAGGTTCAGGCCAACTTTGTTCAGACCACGGGCCTGCGGCCCTGGATCAGACGGATCAACACCACGGCAATGGCCACGATGAGCAAAATATGGATGTAGCCGCCCAGGGTGTAGGAGCTGACCATGCCCAGAAGCCACAGAATGAGCAGAATAACGAAAATCGTCCAGAGCATTTCTCTACCTCCTCTTCTACTTTCTACCAGCCAGATTCACTACCAGCTAGATGCAACCGGCTCGCCGCAGCCCGCACGCTGCGATTGTCTGCCGGGCGGTTATTTGGGTTCCGTGGCCATGCCCGCGTCGGGCACGTCCTTGCCCAGCGCCGTAGCCAGATCGATCTGGTGTTCCTGCTCCTGAACCAAAATCTGACGGATGTGTTCGGCGATCGCGTACTCGCCCAGGGTTTCGCACTGACGAACGCGCAGGCGATAGTTGCGGATCGTCTCAGTCTCGTTGTTGAGGTCAAATTGCAGCATGTCCTTGGGTTTTTCGGAGGTGCGGACGGGCTGGGGCATAACCGTGGGCATACCGCCGAGATAGTCCACCTGTTTCGAAATCAGCAGAGCGTGCGCTAACTCTTCGCCGGCATGCGTTTCGAGCTCCCTGGCGATGTCCATGTATTCGGCGCCCTTCAGGACTTGTGAATACACGATGTAAGCGATGATCGCCTGATACTCGCGCGACAGATCTTCGTTGAGCAGTTCGATCAGGCGGGCGCGCGAAATCTTTTCCGTGCTCCCGGTGGATGCCACTTCTTTCAAGCGTCCTCCTCAGTCTCAGTGATCACGGCCGGCGGGAACGGTCTTACCCGACGCAAATTGCCAGATTTGTTCGCGGCAAAGGTAGAACAGGCCGGTGACTGGCTCCATCAGGGGATCTATGTAGGGAGCTACGGAAAATACGGTAGATGGGAGGAGGAAACGAATCGTGCTTGGGAGTGACTACACACGGTGCCGGGCCTGGAATCATCAAGCGGGACGCAGTAAGCGACGCGACACGAGCTGGCGTGGCGAACCTCGCGAACTTGTACCTGGCCACGCCAGGTCCGCCCGGCCGCGTTCAGGCAAGAAGCACAACAGGTGCCGCGGGCGCTGAGTGGTGCACCGAAGAATTTTGCAAATTGCGAAATTGTTCCCGGCACCGGCCACCCCCTCAAAAAAAACAATCCGTCCCGGGTACGCCCGGGACGGATTTAACGCAGCTTCACGCTACAACGCTGACTAACTCGCGCTCACTAACTCGTGCTATCTAACTCGACTACGCGATTATGGCCGTGCGGCGCGCGCTTTTGCGCGATCCTCGGCATCGAGCTCGTTCATGAACTCGTCCGCTCGCTTCGATGCTTCGTCCTTGGCAATGCCGTAGCGTTCCTGCAATTTGCCGACGAATTGATCGCGCTTGCCTTTAATGGTTTCGAGGTCGTCGTCTGTCAACTTCCCCCACTTTTCCTTAATCTTGCCGGCTGATTGCTTCCACTGGCCTTCGAGCTGATCCCAATTCATGGCGATCCTCCTTGGGGTAGGTGCGGCTGGTCACTTTCACACGCACGTCTACACGCACGCGGGAGGATAGAGCTGTTGGAGAGCTGGCTGAATCGGTGATTCTGCCAGTGGAGCGGGGGAAATCTCTGTAGGCGCTTGTCGAATTATTTTGCGGACGGCCTACCCAAGCTTAGGGAGTTGGGGGTGTCCAGCGCGGTGAGCAGGGCCTGGTGTGCCAGCAAGCGAGTGGAATCCAGAATCGGCAGTGGACAATTATCGGGGTTTACAAGAAGAGGAAGTTCCGTACAGCCCAGGACGACCGCATCACAACCATTCCTGGAAAACTGTGCGATCACGGTATTCAAGTATTTTTGTGATTCCGCGGGGAACAATCCATTGACCAGCTCGCGAAAAATGATGTCGTGAATGCGCTGACGAGCCGCAGGGTCGGGAATCTCAGAATCCAAATCGAATTCCCGCAACATTTCCGGATAGAGGTTGCCATCCATCAGAAATGCAGTACCGGTAATTCCCAGTTTCCTGTAGCCGAGCCGTTTTGCCTCTTCCCCCACGACACGCACAATATGCAGTAGCGGCAGAGGCGAGGCAGGTTCCAGCAGCGGAAAAGCCATATGGCAAGTGTTGTCGGGACAAATAGCAAAATCAGCGCCGGCGCGTGCCAGGGTCTCGAGGGATCTGCCAAGGACTTGGGCCACTCCGGCCATGTCGCCATTGCGGAAATAAGGCATGGTGGCGGCCATGGGAATGGAATCCATGGTGATGCGTGGATGGTCATGCGCACCCAAATAATGGAGTGCTTGCTGGCAGATCGAGCGGTAACAAAGCGCCGCGCCCTCCGCGCTGCAGGCCACAATTCCAATATGTTTCATCTGAGTTTAGTCCTTGCTTGGTGGTGCTAACGGGTACCGCGGCAGCCACGGTTAACCGGCTACAGGAAGACCTTCCCGGCGGCGGATGCAAGCTGCTACGGTTCGATAATTTTATTGCGGACGGCGTACCTGACCAGGGCGCTCATGGAGTGAAGATTGAGTTTGCGCATGATGTTGGCGCGATGGGTTTCCGCGGTCTTAACGCTGATGTTGAGAGAGGTGGCGACTTCTTTGCTGCTCTTACCTTCCGCAAGGAGCTGAAGGATTTCCCGCTCGCGCGCGGTTAACACGCCACCGCGTTTGGATGCTTTTTCTTCCTCGCCGGGCGGCTTCAGATAACCCTGGAGCAGCATCTCCGTGACGCGAGAGGTGAAGTAGGATTTATGCCGGCGCAGCGCCTGTATGGCCACCACCAACTCTCTTTCTGAATCGGATTTCAATAAGTAGCCGCGCGCTCCAGCATCCAGCATTTCGGGAACCAGCTGATCGGAATCGTGAAGCGTGAGGATCAGGACTTCGACCTCCGGGAGCAGCTTGCGAATCTGGCGCGTGGCTTCGAGGCCGTTCAATTCGGGCATGCTCAAGTCCATCACCACAATATCGGGCTTGGCGACTTTAGCCTTTTCCACCGCCTCGCGGCCGGTGACCGCCTCGGCGCAGACTTCCCATCCGGCCTGCGCTTCTACCAGAGTGCGCACGCCCCGGCGCAAGAGGTCGTGATCGTCGGCTAGCAGGATACGAAGAGGTTTCATCTGGCTCCCTGGCTACCCCATAGTGCGGGCGGTGACACGGCTATCTTACCCGACTAAGCCCGACTGAGCGGAGTGGCTCTGGCACAGAGTTGTTGTTCGCAAAAAATCGCGAACTGCTCCCGGACACTCCTCACGCACTACTGGTAAGAAGTGGGAGTGTATGAATTCATGAAAGTTGTGTCAACAGTTGGGGCTGACAGCCGGGTGGTTCGCCCCTTCCCCTGTTAGATACCGCTCGAGGCCTCGGAGATGCGGACCTCGCGCTAAAAGCTTGCTCTACAGGACTTTCCTTCGACTCGCACGGTCTAGTCCCGATTGCGAGGCATGGCGTTTTCCCCTATCTTCGGCGCGTATGATTCGCAACAGGATTGACGACACAGATGAAACGCATGGAGATTTGATGAGACACCGTTACGCTCTTGCGGCCGTAGCAGCAGCAATCGGCCTGGCTGTGCTGGCCTATGAAGCGCCCTACGCCCTGCGCGAAGTGATCGCGGCAATGATTCTGTTCACGCTGGGGTTTGCGGTGTTTTCCGTTTTTGCCGGGATCAGCGTGCTGGTCGGCTTCGCGGGGAAAAGGGGGAGTAGTTACGCCCGCACCAAGGTGCGAACGGGTGAGTGGCAGGCGCCCGGGCTGTTTTCAACGCCCGCACAGTTGTTCAAGAAGAGCTTCCAACA
Source organism: Acidipila sp. (assembly GCA_010365215.1). Taxonomy (GTDB): domain Bacteria; phylum Acidobacteriota; class Terriglobia; order Acidiferrales; family UBA7541; genus JAAFGT01. The sequence continues at coordinate 6,103 of JAAFGT010000050.1, forward strand.
CCTTCGAGCGATCCAGTGGGTTGACCTGTGGAATACCCTGAAGCAAAGGCTGTCAATTGCCACGGCGAACTCGCCGATTCAGTAGGTCAGTAGCAGCAAGACGATGAAGCGAGAGTCAGAAGGGGGCATCATGGCTGCCGGATTCGAAGTGCTGATCGCGTCTACGGATGTGGAAAGCCGGCGGGCGCTGCGCGAGATTCTGGTCCGTGAAGGGCTGGACCCGATTTGCCTGTCGAGCGTGGCGGAAAGCCGCAAACTTCTTGCTGAACGCGCGATCCCGCTGGTCTTCTGCGAGGGCGGGCTGACCGATGGCAGCTTTCGCGACCTGCTGTCCGCTGAAGAAGTTTCGAAATCCCACACCAAGGTGGTGGTGGCGTCGCAAGCGGACACCTGGGACGAATATTTGAAGAGCCTGAGGTTCGGCGCTTTCGATATTTTGCATAAACCTTTCCATACGAGCGATGTGGAATGGATCCTCTTTAAGGCCATGCATCAGATCGCCTGAGCGCAACCAAAGGCGCAATTCCGTCATTCCCAGAATTCCCAGAAAGGCGAGATAAGATAGTGAGATGCCTCGAAAGCCCCGCGCCACTCCGCCATTTCTCTCCATCATCAAATCCACTTACCGACAACTTGGTCCTGGACTGATTACCGGCGCTTCCGATGACGACCCGAGCGGAATCGCCACATATTCGCAGGTAGGGGCGCAATTCGGATTCGGGCTGCTGTGGACCATGTTGTTTTCTTTTCCGCTTATGGCGGCGATTCAGGAAATCTGCGCGAGAATCGGGCGGGTTACGGGCACGGGAATATCGGGAAATATTCGCCGCCATTATCCCCGGCCATTGCTTTTTGGTGTTCTAGCGTTGCTGGTGGCGGCCAACGTCTTCAATCTTGGCGCGGATATTGGAGCCATGGCGGCTGCGTTGCAACTGCTGGCGCCGGGCCCCACCGAGGTGTACGTGGTATTTTTCGGTTTGGTGTGTCTGGTGCTGCTGGTTTTCATTCCCTACACGAAATATGTGAACTATCTAAAGTGGCTGACGCTGGTGCTGTTTGCTTATGTGGCTGCACTGTTCAGCCTGGAGGTGCCCTGGAGCCAGGTTTTTCGAGCCACAGTGCTTCCTTCAATTACCTTCCATGCGGACTATTTCATGGCCCTGGTGGGCGTGCTGGGCACGACGATCAGCCCATACCTGTTTTTCTGGCAGGCCTCCCAGGAAGTCGAGGAAGTGGAAAGCCATGCGCGACAGAAGCCGCTGCGCGAGGCGCCGCAACAAGCGCGCACACAGATTCACCGCATGCGGGTGGACACTTACATCGGGATGGCCGTCTCGAACTTAGTGGCCTATAGCATCATTGTGACTTCAGCGCTCACGCTCTATGCCCACGGCCAACGGAACATTCAATCCGCCGCACAGGCCGCGGAAGCGCTGAAGCCACTGGCTGGGAATTTCGCGTTTCTTTTGTTTACTTTAGGAATCATCGGCACCGGGCTGCTGGCCGTGCCGGTTCTGGCCGGGTCGGCAGCTTACGGTGTGAGCGAAGCGATGGGCTGGCGAGCCAGCCTGGAGCGTCGGCCGCTGGCTGCACGAGGATTTTACGCCACGATCACGGTGGCGACGCTGATCGGGCTGGCGCTCAATCTCCTCAAGCTGGACCCGATCAAGGCGCTGTTCTGGTCGGCGGTATTCAATGGTGTGGCCGCTGTGCCGCTGCTGGCGGTGATCATGTTCATGGCGGGAAATTCAAAAATAATGGGTAAATTTACGCTGCCTCTGTGGCTTGGCGTGCTGGGATGGACCACGACGATCGTGATGATCGCGGCATCGGTGGGTTTTTTCATAACACTGAAGATGTGAAGAAGCTCTATCCAATTAGCTTTCCCGCGCTGATTCGCGTCCCACGCGGTGGCCACAACAGTTAGAATCATGTTGCCGCGTAAATTTGTAGCGCAGGTTTCCGGCGGGCGTTTTGCAGGGTAGAGCGGGCGAGGTATTCTATTTTTCCGTTTTGCGGGCGCGCGAGCGCAACCCGGCACGGAGCAACGGGAATGGAGGAGCGTTTACGCAGGCACCATGAAGATGCCTAGACCAGCCTCCAGCATATTTGTCGAACTCGCAGAGCCCATTCGCGCCGAGCTATTCAGCATCGAGCGCCTGGAACAGCACGCCGAAAGTCTGGCGATTGCGCAACCGGTTACCAGCGAAGCGGAGCCGGGCCGGCCCCTGCTCTCCCGCGTGCGCGAGAACGGCCGCGTGCTGCTGGCTTCCTACCGGGCGATTGCCCGGGCGGTGCAGCAGGAACGCTGGATCACACCGGCGGCGGAATGGCTGGTGGATAATTTCTACATCGTGGACGAACAGCTCCGCGAAATCCGCGACGACCTTCCGCCAGGCTACTATCGAAGACTTCCCAAACTTGCCGCCGGGCCCTTGCAGGGCTATCCGCGCGTTTTTGGACTGGCGTGGGCGTACGTGGCGCACACGGACAGCCAATTCGATCCCGAATCGTTGAAGCGGTTTGTCAGCGCGTACCAGCGGATTCAGCCGCTGACCATCGGCGAGCTGTGGGCCGTGGCCATCACGCTGCGCGTGGTGCTGGTGGAGAATTTGCGGCGGCTGGCGGAACGGATCGTGGACAGCCGCGCCGCGCGCCAGGAAGCCGACACGCTGGCGGACAATCTTCTGGGCAGCGGTGGACACATCCCCGTGCCGCCGGCGATTGCGCTGCGCCGCTACGAAAAGACGCCGCTGCGCACCGCCTTCGCGGTGCAACTGGTGCAGCGGCTGCGCGATCTGGATCCCAAGGTCCGGCCGGTGCTGCTGTGGCTGGACCGGAAACTGGCCGCGCAGGGAACCACCGCCGACGAGATCGTGCGCGCGGAGCACCAGCACCAGGCGGCCATCAGCGTATCGGTGCGCAATGCCATCACCAGCATGCGCTTGATGTCGGCATTCGACTGGCAGGAGTTTTTCGAAGGCGTGAGCCTGGTGGATGCGGTGCTGCGCGAGAGCGGGCATTACGCGGAGATGGATTTCGCCACGCGCGACAAATACCGGCATGCCGTCGAAGATCTCTCCCGCGGAACAGATTATTCGGAAACGGAAATTACCAAGCGCGTGGTGCAGCGCTGCGCGAACTCCCGGGCCGAGGCGGCCGGAGACACGGTGGAGAACCAGGAGCGGCGCGCCGAGCCCGGCTACTACCTTATTTCGCGAGGGCGCCGGGCGTTCGAGCGCGAGCTGGGCTTCCGAATTTCCTGGAAGCGCTGGCTGCTGCGTTTATATATCCGCGCGGCAGCGCCGGGCTACCTGGGAACCATCGCCGTGCTCACGGCGTTTATTCTGGCGTTTCCGCTGCTGCACGCCCACGAAAAAGGCATCCACTACAAAGGCCTGCTGCTGCTGGGCCTGCTGGCGGCGATTCCTGCATCGGATCTGGCTATCGCGCTGATCAATCGCGTGGTCACCGATCTGCTTGGCCCGCAGACGCTGCCGCGGCTGGATTTGCGCCATGGCGTGCCGGAACATCTGCGGACGATGGTGGTGGTGCCCACACTGCTGATCAAGCGCGAGGAGATTCAAGAGCAGGTGGAGCGGCTGGAGGTCCATTATCTGGCGAATCCGGACGGAGAGCTGCGCTTCGCGATGCTTTCCGATTGGGTGGATGCGCCGACGGAATCGCTGCCCAGCGATGACGAGCTGCTGGCCGGTGCGGCGGAGGGAATTTCGCGGCTGAATAAACGCTATGGCCCGGCGGCGGATGGCGGCCCGCGATTTCTGCTGCTGCACCGCAAGCGAATGTGGAGTGGAAAAGAAAACAGGTGGATGGGCTGGGAGCGCAAACGCGGCAAACTGCACGAATTGAACCGGCTGTTGCGCGGCGCGACGGACACCTCTTTCATTCATCGCGGCACGGGCGCGCCGCAGATCCCGGCGAACGTGCGCTACGTAATTACGCTCGATGCGGACACGCGGTTGCCGCGAGGCGCGGCTTACCGGCTGGTGGGGACCATGGCGCACCCGCTGAACCGGCCGCGGTTCAGCCCCAGCGCCGGGCGCGTGGTGGAGGGGTACGGCATCGTGCAGCCGCGCATTACCCCGACGCTGCCGGGGGATCACGAGGGATCGCTGTTCCAAAGAATTTTTTCCGGCCCCAGTGGAATCGATCCGTACGCGTCGGCGGTTTCGGATGTCTACCAGGACCTGTTCCGCGAGGGAACGTTTACGGGCAAGGGCATCTACGACATTGATGCCTTCGAGGCTTCGCTGGAACACAAGATTCCGGAAAATGCGCTACTGAGCCACGACCTGTTCGAAGGAATTTTTGCCCGCGCGGCGCTGGCCACGGACATTGAACTGTTCGAGGAATTTCCTTCGCACTATGAGGCTTCCGCGGCGCGGCAGCACCGCTGGGCGCGCGGAGACTGGCAGCTGCTGCCGTGGATTTTCAATTTTAGAAAAGCCGGGCCGCGAGGGACCAGCCCGGTCAATATCCCCGCCATCGCGCGCTGGAAGATGCTGGACAATCTGCGGCGCACGTTATCGGCGCCGGCAGCATTTTTTACGCTGGTGGTGGGCTGGCTGATGCCGGTGACTTCGCCATGGATGTGGACGCGATTTGTGGTGGCTACGCTGGCGATTCCGGCGCTGCTTCCCTTCATGATCGGGCTGAATCCGCACCGCACGGGAATTTCCAAACGCAGCCACCTGCAGGCGGTGTTTAACGACCTGATGCTGGGCGCCTCGCAGGCCGGCCTGTCGATCACATTTCTGGCGTCGCAGACCTGGCTGATGCTGGACGCGATTGTGCGCACCTTCGTGCGGCTGTGCATCACCGGGAAAAATCTACTGGAGTGGGTGACCGCGGCGCAGGCCAAGTACGCGGTGGATTTGAATCTGCCGGGCATTTACAGAAGGATGGCGGGCGGCGTGGCGCTCACCGTGGCGGTGATCCTGGCGCTGGCCTACGGGCGTCCCTGGGCCTGGGTGCCCGCCGGGCCTTTTCTTGCGTTGTGGATGGTCGCGCCGGCTTTGGCGCGATGGATCAGCACTCCTCCGCGGCAACCTGGCGTGGAACCGGTTTCCGCCACGGATGCGCGGGCGTTGCGATTGATTTCCAGAAGAACCTGGCGCTTCTTCGAAACTTTCGTGGTTCCCGCGGAAAATTCCCTGCCACCGGATAACTTTCAGGAAGACCCCAAGCCGGTGGTGGCGCACCGCACTTCGCCCACGAATATCGGGCTTTATCTTCTCTCCACGGTAGCGGCGCGTGATTTCGGGTGGCACGGGACGCTCAGCACGGTGGAGCGGCTGGAAGCCACGCTGGAAACGATGAACCGGCTGGAGCGTTACCGAGGAAATTACTACAACTGGTATGACACGCGCGACCTGCGCCCGCTGGCGCCGAAGTATGTCTCGTCGGTGGATAGCGGGAACCTTGCGGGACACCTGCTGGCGCTGGGCAACGGTTGCCGCGAACTGATCCAGAAACCCTGCCTGGGCGCAGGTGTTTTTGAAGGCGTGAACGACGCGATTCAACTGCTGCGCGAATCTCTGGCGCGCATTACCGACACGGGGCGGACGCATATTGCCACACGGAAACAGCTCATTGGCGCGATCGACGCGCTGGCGCTGTCGATGGATTCGATTCGCCCGGGCGGCGCGCAGTGGGCCGCACATTTCATCCAGTTGAAGAAGCGCGCCCATGCGGTGAGCGACATCGCCATGGCGCTGGCGCAGGAGCGCGGCGATGCCCACGATGCCGAGTTATCGGTGTGGGCGGATGCCGCCGCGGCTTGCGTGGAAAGCCATGCGCGGGATGCCGAAATCCTGATTCCGTGGCTGCGCATGAACCCGCAGGAAATTATTGCCATGGCCGAACGGCCGCGGGAGCAGTCGCCGGAGTGGCAGGTGATTGCGCCGTTTTTTCCGGCGGTGCCGAAATTGGAGGACGCGCCGGACCGATTTGAAGCGGCGATTCGCGAGTTAGGCGTATTGCGCGGCCGACTGGTTAAAAACATTTCCGAGGACGACATTACCGTGCTGCGGATCGACGACATGGTGCAAGCCATCGCGCGCTCCGCGGAGGAGGCTGCCGGGCTGATCCGCCGTCTTTGCGCCGTGGCGCAGACGGCGACAGATATGTTTCAGGCGATGGAGTTCGGCTTCCTGCTGGATAATTCGCGCAAACTAATTTCCCTGGGTTACCGCGTAGCCGACGGGAGCCTGGACCCAAACTGTTACGACCTGCTGGCGTCGGAAGCACGGCTTACCAGCTTCGTGGCCATTGCCAAGGGCGATGCTCCGTCTTCGCACTGGTTTCGGCTGAGCCGCGCGTTAACCCCGGTGGGTCGAGGCTCCGCGCTGATCTCGTGGTCGGGCTCGATGTTCGAATATCTTATGCCGGCGCTGGTGATGCGTTCCCCGACGGGCAGCCTGTTGAGCCAGACCTCGGATCTGGTAGTACGCCGGCAGATCGCTTACGGAAGCGAGCGCGGCGTGCCGTGGGGAATTTCCGAGTCGGCCTACAATGCGCGCGACCTCGATCTCACCTATCAGTACTCCGGATTTGGAGTGCCCGGGCTGGGACTGAAACGCGGGCTAAGCGACGATCTGGTGATCTCGCCCTATTCGACGGCGCTCGCGTCGATGATCGATCCGGCGGCGGCGGCGCAAAATTTTATCCGGTTGGCGGCAGCGGGGGGGCAGGGCCAGTACGGATTCTACGAAGCGCTGGACTACACGCGGTCAAGATTGCCGGAGGGAGAAACGGTGGCGGTGGTTCGCGCGTATATGGCGCACCACCAGGGAATGTCGCTGGTCGCGTTTGCCAACGTGCTGAACGCCGGGGTGATGCAGACACGATTCCATTTGGAACCGATGGTGCAGGCCACGGAATTGCTGCTGCAGGAACGTACGCCGCGCGACGTGCTGGTGTCGCGGCCCCGCGCGGAAGAGGTGGGCGCCGGCGGGCAGGTCCGCGAAATCGTGCCGCCGGCGCTGCGGCGATACACCACTCCGCACGATGTAAGTCCGCGAACGCACCTGCTGTCCAACGGGCGGTACGCAGTCATGATGACGGCGGCCGGGTCGGGCTACAGCCGCTGGCGTGATATTGCCATCACGCGGTGGCGCGAGGACGCGACACGAGACTGTTGGGGCACGTACTTCTATCTCCGCGATGTACAGACCGGGCAGGTGTGGTCGTCAGGCTACCAGCCGACGGGAGTTGAGCCGGAGACTTACGAAGCATCCTTCTACGAAGACCGCAGCGAGATATCACGGCGCGACCGCTCGCTGACCACGATGATGGAGGTGGTGGTGTCGTCGGAGGATGACGCCGAAGTGCGGCGCCTTTCGATCACCAACCTGGGAGCGAGCACGCGCGAAATTCAAGTGACCTCCTACGCCGAGCTTTCCCTGAGCCCGCAGGCCGCCGACGTGGCGCACCCGGCATTTGCCAACCTGTTTGTGCAGACGCAATTCGTGGCGGACGCCGGAGTGCTATTGGCTACGCGGCGGCGAAAATCCGAAGACGAGACGCTGGTCTGGGCAGCGCATGTGGCGGTGGTCGATGGAGAGACGGTCGGCGAGCTGCAGTTCGAAACGGACCGCGCAAGATTCCTGGGGCGAGGCCACGACAATCGCGATCCCGTTTCCATCGTGGATGGCCGGCCGCTTTCCGGGACGGTGGGCTCGGTGATCGATCCGATCTTCAGCTTGCGGCGGACGGTGCGCATCCCGCCGGACGCCACGGTGCGGATTGTTTTCTCCACGGTAGTGGCGCCGACGCACGAGCAGGTGCTCGATCTGGCCGACAAATACCGCGAACCAAAATTATTCGAGCGCACCTTGACGCTGGCATGGACCCAGGCGCAGGTGCAGCTGCAGCACCTGGGAATCGGGGCGGATGAAGCTCACCTTTTCCAAAGACTGGCCAACGCCGTGGTGTATGCCGACGCGGCGCTGCGGCCTTCTTCCGCGGTGCTGAGCACCACCGCGCTGGACGTCACCGCGCTATGGGCGGTGGGAATTTCGGGAGACCTGCCGATTATTCTGGCGCGCATCGACGAAGAGGAGGACGTGGAGATCATCCGGCAACTGCTGCGCGCGCACGAATACTGGCGGATGAAGCAGTTGTCGGCCGACGTGGTGATCCTGAACGAGAAGCCGCCGTCGTACGCGCAAGAGCTGCAAGGATCGCTGGAAGGCCTGGTGCGCGGCAGCCAATTGCGGCTTTCGCCGGATGCCGGCGGGGTTCGCGGAAATATTTTTCTGCTGCGCGCCGACCTGGTCTCCGCGCAGACGCGGGCCATGCTGCAAAGCGTGGCGCGCGTGGTGCTGCTGAGCCGGCGCGGAACACTGGCGGAACAGATCAACCGGTCGCAGCGCGCGGAGGCCGGCGAGCCGCCGGCGCCGCGAGTGGCGCGTCCCGGAAAACGCATGGATGTGCCGCTGGCCACGCCGGACCTGACCTTCGCCAACGGCCTGGGCGGCTTTACCACCGACGGCAAAGAATATGTGACCGTGCAGGGAGAAGGATTGCGCACCCCGGCGCCCTGGATCAACGTGGTGGCTAATGCGGAGTTTGGATTTCTGGCGTCGGAATCCGGCTCGGGCTATACCTGGTCAGTGAACAGCCATGAAAATCAGCTGACCCCGTGGTCGAATGACCCGGTGAGCGACCCGCCGGGCGAAGCGATCTATATCCGCGACGAGGGCAGCGGCGAGGTGTGGAGCCCTACGGCGTTACCGATTCGCGATGAAATTTCGACGTACATCACGCGGCACGGGCAGGGGTATACGCGATACCAGCACGGCTCGCACGGGATACTGCTCGACCTGCTCCAATTTGCGGCAGCGGATGACCCCATTAAAATTTCCCGGCTCCGGGTGCACAACCAGTCCGGCAGGTCCCGGCGACTTTCCGTGACCGCGTATGCGGAGTGGGTGTTGGGCAGCTCGCGAGGCTCTGCGGCGCCCTACGTCATCACCGAGGTGGATTCCGAAACGGCAGCACTTTGCGCGCGAAGCGCGTGGACCGGAGAATTCGGCGGGCGCGTAGCCTTCGCCGACCTGGCCGGGCGGCAAACGTCCTTGACCGGCGACCGCAAAGAGTTTTTGGGACGCAATGGCACACTGGAGCGCCCGCAGGCTCTGGAGCGCGGTGGGCCGCTTTCCGGAAAAGTGGGCGCGGGACTCGATCCCTGCGCCGCGCTGCAAACGTCGTTCGAGTTGCGCGCTGACGCACGAATGGAAGTGGTGTTCCTACTGGGCCAGGCGGAAAACACGGAGCGCGTGCGCGAGCTGCTGGGGCGCTATCGCGCGGCCAACCTCGACGAAGTTTTTCTGGAGGTGACCGGGCGATGGGACGCGCTGCTGGGCGCGGTGCAAGTGAGCACGCCCGAGCCGGCCATGGATATTTTGCTGAATCGATGGCTGCTGTATCAGACGCTGGCTTGCCGCGTGTGGGGGCGCGCGGGATTTTACCAGGTGAGCGGAGCGTACGGTTTCCGCGATCAGCTGCAGGACACGATGGCGCTGACGGTGGCAAAACGCGAAGTGACGCGCGAGCATCTGTTGCGCGCGGCGGCGCGGCAATTCAAGGAGGGCGACGTCCAGCACTGGTGGCATCCACCGTCGGGACGCGGGGTGCGCACGCGCATCTCGGACGATCTGCTGTGGCTGCCTTACTGCGTGACCCAGTTTCTGGAAACTACCAGCGACATGAGCGTGCTGGATGAAAACATTCCGTTTCTGGAAGGCGAGGTATTGGCCGAAGGACAGAAAGAGGCTTACTTCCAGCCGCGGGTGTCGGAGACACTGGCCACACTGTTTGAACATTGCGCGCTCACGCTCGATCGCAGCCTGGCGGTGGGGAATCACGGCCTGCCGCTGATGGGCACCGGCGACTGGAATGACGGGATGAATCGCGTGGGTCAGGAGGGCAAAGGCGAAAGCATCTGGCTGGGCTGGTTTCTGCACACCACGCTGTGGGAATTCGCCAAAATTGCGGCGGCGCGCGGGGAGCATAAGCGCGCGGAAACCTGGCGGCTGCACGTCGGTGCGTTGAGGGCGGCACTCGAGCGGGAGGGCTGGGACGGGGAATGGTACCGCCGCGCCTATGCCGATGACGGCTCGCCGCTGGGTTCCGCCGGCAATACGGAATGCCGCATTGACTCGATCGCGCAGTCCTGGGCAGTGCTCAGCGGGGCTGCGGAGCGTGGACGTGGAGCGCGCGCCATGGCGTGGGTGGATAAAATGCTGGTGCGCCGGCCGGAAGGGCTGATCCTGCTGTTCACGCCGCCGTTCGACTGCACAGCGCTCGACCCGGGCTACATCAAAGGCTATGTGCCCGGGGTCCGTGAAAATGGCGGTCAGTACACCCACGCCGCGGTGTGGACGGTGTTGGCTTTTGCCGCGCTGGGCGACGGCGATAAGGCCAGCGAACTTTTCCGGATGCTGAATCCGATTCTGCGGAGCAATTCCAGAGCCAGCGTGCAGCGTTATAAAGTGGAGCCCTACGTGGTTGCCGGGGACGTTTATTCCATGCCGCCGCACACCGGACGCGGCGGGTGGACGTGGTATACGGGATCGGCAGGGTGGCTCTATCGCGCCGGGCTGGAATGGATACTGGGCTTCCGGTTGCGCGGCACCACGCTTTCGATCGACCCGTGCGTGGCGCGCAATTGGCCGGGTTATTCCATCCGTTTCCGCTATCATTCGTCGGTGTATAACATCAGCGTGGAAAACCCGCGGCGGGTAAGCCGCGGCGTGCTGCTTGCGGAGATGGATGGCAAGCCGCTGGCGGACGGGGGAAATATTCCGCTGGCCGATGATGGGGCCAAGCATCAAGTGCGCATCGTTTTGGGCTGAGGAAAACGGGCTGGGCTGAGGGAAACCGGGGCTTGGGCCGCTTCTGGCCTTCTTCACCGCATCATAGTATTAAGGAACGGAATTCAAGAGGAGAGCGGATGAAAACGCAGCGGCAGGTTTTTATTGGGGGATTCGTTTTGGCAGTGATGCTCATGCTGCTCCTCTCGCGGTGTCCCGGCGCGCAGGCGCAGACTGCGGACAGGAACGTGGCCATGACGGTGACGGTGGACAGCCACAAGAATCAGGCCCCGCCGGCCGTGGCCAAGGACGAGGTGCTGGTGCACCATCAAAAAGAGCGGCTGCAAGTGGTGGATTGGAAACCGGCCAGCGGCCCGCTGAACTTCTACATCCTGCTGGATGACGGGTTGGACTCTTCGGCGGGCTCGTACCTGAGCGAGATCACTACATTCATTCACGCGCTTCCCGCGCAAACGCGCGTGGCCGTGGGTTATGCGTCGAATGGAACCGTCTCCGTGGCGCAGGATTTTACGGAAGACAAGGATGCGGCGGCAAAAGCATTGCGAATTCCGCGAGGCAGCTTCGGTGTGGCCAGCCCTTTTCTGGCGTTGAACGACCTGGTGAAGCGTTTTCCCGATGTTCCGGAAAGACGCGAGATTTTATTCATTTCGTCGGGCTTTGATGCCATGGGCGGAAATGATCTCAACAATCCTTACGTTTCCACGGCCATCGACAATGCGCAGCGGCGCAACATTCAGGTTTATTCGGTCTATGCCGCAGCCGCGAGCCACCGTGGCAGGCACTTTTTTGCGGTTTCGATGGCGCAGAGCAACCTGGCGAAAGTAGCTGACGAAACCGGCGGCGATAGTTTTTATATGGGCTCGGACAGCCCGGTTTCTTTCAGGCCTTTCCTCGACGAATTGCTGCAGGCTTTGAGCCACCAGTACGTTTTGCAAGTGGCGGTGCCAGAGGGCAGGAAAGCTTCGTGGGCAAATTTGAAAATCAGCAGCGAAGCCACGGGCGTAGAGTTCGACTACGCTTCAAGGGTGTGGGTGCCGTAAAAAGAGCGGGGCAGCTTCAATATAGAATTCGAAACCTGGCGTTAATCACTACCCCAGGGACCCACGCAGCACAGCCTACGCGGGCGCAATAAAAGAACTTCCGGAACGCTGAATAAAGAGCTTCGCTAATCCTCAGTGTTAGATCTGCTATGTCATTGCTTCTAGGTGCTTTAGTTTTTAAATAAGCCACCTAAAAGATACAGGAATCCACTTTAAAGCATACAGGTTTTACTGCATGGCTTCATCCGGACTGCCAGCCATATGATGTCGCCCGATGCTGACGACTCAGCCGCCCGTGGTGGTTTCCGGGTCTGAGAACTCGAATTAGAAAGCGGCGGCATCGAACGGTCGGTGAGATCGAACTGCTTTCAGACTGCCGGGGGAAATTCAATTCGTAAAACCTAAATTCATAGAGGAGGGTATGGGAATGAAGCAGAGCATGCTGAAGGAATTGTACATCGATGAATTGAAGGACATTTATAGCGCCGAAAATCAGCTGGTCAAGGCGTTGCCTAAGCTGGCCAAGGCTGTGAATTCGGACGCGCTCCGCACCGCCTTTGAAAACCACTGGAAAGAGACCAAGAATCATGTGGCTCGTCTGGAAACCATTTTTGAGGAGCTGGGCGAGAGCCCGAACGGGAAAAAGTGCAAGGGGATGGAAGGGCTGGTGAAGGAAGGAAGCGAGATGATCGCCGAAGACCTGGACCCTGCCGAGCTGGACGCCGGGCTGATTTCCGCGGCGCAGCGCGTGGAACATTATGAAATCGCCGGTTACGGATGCGTGGCCACGTACGCCCGCTTGCTGGGCGAGGATAGCGCCGCTTCCCTGCTGGAGCAGACGCTTTCGGAGGAAAAGGCTGCGGATTCCAAGCTGACGGAAATTTCCGAAGTGGTCAACGCCATCGCCAATGACGAAGAGGGCGACGAAGAAGAGGCAGGCGGACGTTCCAGCAAAGGCCGAGGAAAGTCCCGCGCCGCTCGCGCGTAAAGCCGTTGGGAAGCACGGTAAAGCAGCACGCATCAGAAATAAATTAAAAGGGGAGGAAGTCATGGCAAACGACAAGAAGGGTGGAAACAAGTCTGGCCAGAGCGGGCCGGGCGGAAACCGCGACAGCCAGAAGCAGGGACAGGGAGAACGCGGCGGCAAGAAGTAAAGAATCAGAGGAACTTTGATCAAACAGAATAATAAGTAAATTTTAGGAGGAAATCATGGCGAACGAAGGAACAAAGAAACAGCAGGATTCGGATCAGGATCGCCAGATTCAGAAGGGTGGTCAAGGTCAAGGTCAGGGCGGCCAGAAAGGCGGCCAGAATCAGGGTCAGGGTCAGGGCGGCCAGCGTGGCGGCCAAGATCAGGGCCAAGGTCAGGGCGGCCAGAAAGGCGGCCAGAACCAGGGTCAGGGTCAGGGCGGCCAGAAAGGCGGTCAGGATCAGGGCCAGGGTGGCCAGAAAGGTGGACAGAACCAGTCGCAAGGTGAAGGCGGAAATCAGAAGAAAGGTCACGAGCGGGACGACGAATAAAGGTACGGGAAAATCCAAGGAGGAATGGAAATGAAGCGAATCCGTTTGATGGTACTTGGGGGTTCGCTGGTGGTCAGCATGGCCGGGTTCGCTGCACAGGACCCGGCCCCTGCTCCTGCCAGCCAGGATCAGCCCAAGCCCGACAACACCAAAGTGAATAAGCGCGATCGCGATGCCGGTGCGATGCACGCCGGAAAGCAGAAGGGAAATCCCAACGACCGGGAGACGACTCGGCAGATCCGCAGGTCCATCACCAAGGACAAGTCTCTTTCCACGTATGCGCACAACATCAAGATCATTACCCGGGACGGCATGGTCACTTTGAAGGGCCCGGTGCGTACGGAAGAGGAAAAGAGCAATGTCGAAGCCAAGGCCGCGGCAGTCGTGGGCCAGGAAAAAGTTAAAAGCGAAATAGAGATTGCACCGAAGAAGTCCTAAGCAGATTTCGGAAGAAGCCTAAAAAGGAGAAAATAAACATGAGCAGCGACGATAAAAAGACCGCGGTGTTCGGGATTTATTCAAGCCGCGCCGCAGTAGAACACGCCACGGATACCCTGGTGACCTCGGGTTTCTCCAGCAGCGCGATTTCCGTACTGTTGCCGGAGAACCTGGGCGGCCGGGAGATCGGCACGGAGAAGAACACCAAGGCTCCAGAAGGGGCCACGACGGGCGCAAGCTCGGGCGCGGTGATCGGCGGAACGCTGGGATTGCTGGCCGGGATCGGCATTTTGGCCATCCCCGGAGTAGGACCCTTCATCGCCGCGGGACCGATTATGGCCGCCCTGGCGGGCATGGGCGTGGGCGGAACGGTGGGCGGTGTGACCGGAGCGCTCATCGGCATGGGCATTCCCGAGTACGAAGCCAAGCGGTACGAAGGCCGGCTTCAGAAGGGCGGGATCCTGCTCTCCGTGCATTGCAACACGGCGGAGGAAATCAAGCGCGCGAAGGATATCGTGGAGCGCACGGGCGCCCAGGATATTTCCAGCACTGGCGAAGAGTCCAGCAAGAGCGCATCGACCGGCTCGATCGGCAGGTAATGCGACGGGGAGGAGGGCGGTTCGGGCCTCCTCCCTTTTTTTCCGCCAAGAAGTCTCCCCGAATGCAGACAGAACGTTTTGGTTTCTGAAATCCAAATAATTAATCAGGAGGAGAGCGATGGCCAAGGGAAATTCAGGTTTTATTTTTGGACTCGGCCTGGGGGCCGCGCTGGGCGTTCTTTTCGCTCCCAACTCGGGCAAAAAGACCCGTGAGGAACTGGCAAATAATCTCAACGGGATGCTGAACAGCGTGAAAGAGAATTTCGACGGAGCCGTGGACCAGGGCAGCCAACTGGCCCAGACCGCCAAGAAAACCGTGGAGCGCACCAAGGATCATGTGGCAGGCGCTTATGACGCCGGGCAGCAGGCCTACCGGGATGCGAAAAAGGCTACGACGTAATTTCGCAAACGGCGTTTGTTTTGCAGTGTGATGCGCATTCGTAACTCGGACGAGCCTGGAACCGGGAGTGTCATGACCGGCAACAGAAAAGCGAAAGCTGGCAGCACTCCGTGGTGCTGGCGGCTTTCGCCCACGCTGCACGGTTTGCGCTAGTTTCTGGCTCTCTCCAAGCAGTGCGGCGCTTCCCGCACCAAGTGGCAGCGCCATCAAGAAGTACGACTTATCCCGCCGCAAATTCCGCTAACGAGTAAGGTAAAGACCGCCTGTTTTTCCCCGAAGCAATTTCCATTCTCGGAACCGTTCTGGCAAGGCATTATATATAGGGTGCAATTTCCTCCGCCGGCGCGGAGCAACGCCAGGGACCTGCGATGAAGTACGAGGACTATGGAATGAAAATTACCGGTGAGATGTTGATCGGCAGGAGCGCGGTGCGCGGACGCGAGAAAATCTTGCGCGCGCTCGATCCCGCCCTGGGCACGGAACTCGAGCCGACGTTTGGCGGCGGGGGCGAGAGCGAAGTAGATCGCGCCTGCTTGCTGGCGCAGGACGCGTTCGATTCGTATCGCGAGACGGAACTCGAAGGGCGCGCGCGTTTCCTGGAAGCTATCGGGGAAGGGATTGTGGGCTTGGGCGAAACGCTGATCGAGCGGGCTTGCGTCGAAAGTGGACTGCCCAAGGCGCGCATCGAAGGGGAACGCGCGCGCACCGTCGGCCAGCTAAAACTTTTCGCCACCATCGTCCGGGATGGCCGTTGGCTTGATGTGGCGCTCGATTCGCCGCTGCCCGATCGCACTCCGCCCCGTTCCGACTTGCGTCTGCGCAAAATTCCGCTTGGCCCAGTAGCCGTTTTCGGTGCCAGCAATTTTCCTTTGGCATTTTCCGTTGCGGGGGGGGACACCGCTTCCGCGCTCGCGGCAGGATGCCCGGTGGTGGTGAAAGCACATCCCGCGCATCTGGGCACGTCGGAACTGGTGGGCCGCGTGATCCAAGAGGCGGTGGCGGCGAGCGGGCTGCACGAAGGGGTTTTCTCGCTGCTGATCGGCGAAGGCAACGCGATTGGAAAAGCTTTGGTGTCCCATCCCGCGATCCAGGCGGTGGGATTTACCGGATCGCGGCAGGGTGGCATGGCGCTGATGAAAATTGCGTCGGAGCGGAGGGTGCCGATCCCCGTTTACGCGGAGATGAGCAGCATCAATCCGGTGTTCCTCTTGCCGGGGGCACTCGCCCATCGCAGCGAAAAGCTGGCACAAGGTTTTGTTGACTCGGTGACCCTGGGAGTCGGACAGTTCTGCACCAATCCGGGTTTGGTGATCGCGCTGGAGAGCCCAGGCCTGGAGCGGTTCCGCGATGCGGCATCGGAAAAGATAATGGCCAAGGGTGCGGGAATCATGCTCACGGCTGGTATTCAGGCCGCGTATCGCAGCGGATTGCAGCGGCTGGCCGGCACGCCAGGCGTGCGCAAGCTCGCGGAAGGTCAACCGGGGTCGGGGAACTGCACGGGACAAGTGGCATTTCTCGAGACGGATGCGGAAAAGTTTCTGGCGGCGCCGCATCTGCAGGAAGAAGTTTTTGGGCCGACGTCGCTGTTAGTCTCCTGCCGGAATATAGACGAAATGGTGGCGCTGGCGGAGCAACTCACAGGTCAATTGACTGCTTCGCTGCATCTGGAGGCGGATGATTTCGCCGCGGCGCGGCGGCTGATGCCCGTGCTGGAAAAAAAGGTTGGCCGAATTGTGGTAAATGGTTTTCCCACCGGCGTGGAAGTCTCCCACGCCATGGTGCACGGCGGGCCGTTCCCGGCCACGTCCGACAGCCGGAGCACGTCGGTGGGCGCGAAGGCTATCGAAAGATTTCTGAGGCCGGTGTGCTATCAGGATGTGCCGGAAGCACTGCTGCCGATGGCGCTGCGCGACTCCAACCCGCTATCGTTATGGCGGCTGCGGGACGGGAAGTTAGCGCAGCGCTGAACCGGGCAGGGGTGGCACAATCCCTATATCCGACAAGCAATAATCGTACATTCCGTCGCAAATCCAAGAATTGCAAAATCAAAGGATTACGAATCCATGAAAGCAGCCGCGAAAGCCGTGGGGACCACCTCGACGGACGCCGAGAAACAACTTCAGGGCTTCATCGATAAATTCGCGCCTGAACCTCAGGCCCTGATTCGCGCAATGCGCAAGGCGCTGCGGAAGCGGATGCCCAGCGCGAACGAACTGGTGTGGGACAACTACATTTTTTTCGTGATCGGTTACAGCGCGACGGAGCGACCGTCCGATTCTGTGGTGTGCATCGCTGCAGCGGCGAACGGGGTGGGCCTGTCCTTTTATCGCGGGGCGGCTCTTCCCGACCCGAAAAATATATTGCTGGGCTCGGGAGTGCAAAACCGCTTCCTGCGTTTGGAATCGGCAAAAACTTTGGCCCTTCCCGACGTTGCAGCACTCCTCGATGCTGCCATCGCGCAGGCGCCGGTACCCTTTGCCGCGAAAGGAAAAGGGAGAGTAATCATCCGGTCAATTTCTGCGAAGCAGAAGCCCCGCCGAAAGTCCGCGAAGTAAACAGTGGTCACAAGAGCGGCACAAAAGGCGCCGCAAAAGGCGGCACAGGGTGATGCCGAATCCGCGAGCGGTTGAAAAGGATGGTAGGCCCGTGGGGACTCGAACCCCAGACCTCTACCGTGTCAAGGTAGCGCTCTAACCAACTGAGCTACGGGCCTTCGTTAATCCAAGAATCTTAGCATAAGGTCTGGGACCCCGCAGGGGACCTCGCCGGGAGCTGGCGGGAATCTGGCCCAGCAATTCTGCTTGACAGGCCCACCTTGCATCCTGCATAAATATACAGTGACACGCATACATTCTGGCGGCCCGCCGCCGCGACCGCGACCCACAGCGAACCGACGATGAGCTCGCAGAAAACTTTCCGCCAGGGACAGATCCTCAAGATGGTGGGCAGCGAGCCCATTGAGAGCCAGGACGAGCTGCGGCTGCGCCTGCGCCAGGGTGGATTCCGCGTGACCCAGGCCACGCTTTCGCGCGATCTGCGCGAGCTCAACCTGGTGAAGACGCCGGACGGTTACAAGCCGCTCGCGCAAGAAGATACCCCGGCAAAAACTTTATCGGCGCTGGCCAAGGCGGTGCGGCAGTTCTGCCGGGACATTCATCCCGCGCAAAATCTTCTGGTGCTGAAGACTCCGCCCGGCGGTGCGCAGCCACTGGCCGCCGCGCTGGATGGCGAGCGGTGGAAACACCTGCTGGGGACGGTTGCGGGCGACGATACGGTGCTGATCATCACCGCCTCGACGAAGCAGAGCCGCGCCATCCAGAAGACGATCGAGGAGCTGCTGCGATGAAGACGCCGTTGAATTTTGCAGGACCGGCGGCGCCGGGCGCGATGCCCGGTGCGGCGTCGACGGCTATGGCCTCCCGTGCAGCGGCCTCCCGTGCAGCGGCCTCGCGCGCAGCGGCATCGAGCGCGGCGGAATGGAGCGGGGGACGGGACGCCACCAGCAAAATAAGGACACCCGCGCTCGCGGGTCCAGCAGCCCCGCCCGCCGGCGACCTGCTGACCGGCGGGGAATTTTCCGCGGCACAGATCAGCGAGCTTTTTCAACTTGCTTTGGCGGTCAAGAGGCATGCGCCGCGATTCCGCAGCGCGCTGGCCGGGCGATTTCTGGCGCTGATTTTCGAGAAGCCTTCGCTGCGCACGCGGGTGACGTTTGAAGTGGGCATGCAGAGCCTGGGCGGGGGCGCGGTATTTCTGGATCACACGGCGACGCGGCTGGGAGCGCGCGAGGCCGTAGGCGATGTGGCGCGCAGCCTGGAGTGCTGGGTGCACGGACTGGTGGTGCGCACATTCGAGCAAGCAGTGGTCGAGGAACTGGCCCAGTCCGCGAGCATTCCGGTGATCAATGCGCTGAGCGACCGGTACCATCCCTGCCAGGCGTTCGGTGATTTTTTTACGCTGGAGGAGCGCTTCGGCGGCCTGCGCGGCCTCAAGCTCGCTTACGTGGGCGACGGCAACAATGTGTGCCACTCGCTGATGCTCACCGGAGCGCGCCTGGGCGTGCACCTGCGCGTGGCCACACCTGCGGGCTATGCTCCCGATGCGGCGGTGGCGGCCGAAGCCCGGCAGGCGGCCAAAGAAAATCGCGGCCGCGTGGAAATTCTCACTTCGCCTGAGGAAGCGGTAGCCGGCGCGCAGGCCGTCTACACCGACGTGTGGGCCAGCATGGGCCGCGAGGAAGAAGCCGCCCAGCGGCAGCAGATTTTTGCCGGCTACCAGGTGAACGACCGGCTACTCGATGCCGCCGCGCCCGACGCCGTCTTTCTGCATTGCCTGCCCGCCCATCGCGGCATGGAAGTTTCCAGCGCGCTGCTTGATTCGCCCCGCTCCATTGTCTACCATCAGGCGGAAAATCGCCTGCATGTGCAGAAGGCGCTTCTGCTCACTCTGCTGGGATGAGGAGAAACCCGTGGCCAAGAAAGTAGTTCTCGCCTATTCCGGCGGGCTGGATACATCCATCATTATTCCCTGGCTGCGGGAGACCTACGGCTGCGAAGTGGTGGCGATGATCGGGGACGTGGGGCAGCAGGAAGATCTGGAGGCGGCGCGGAAGAAGGCGCTGGCCACGGGGGCGGCGAGCGCGTCCATCGAGGATCTTCGCGAAGAGTTCATTACCGGCTACATCTGGCCCACGTTGCGCGCCGGCGCGGTGTACGAGCATGACTATCTGCTGGGCACTTCGTTCGCGCGCCCGGTACTGGCCAAACGCCAGGTGGAGATTGCGCACCAAGTGGGCGCCGACGCGGTGGCGCACGGCTGCACGGGAAAAGGCAACGACCAGGTGCGCTTCGAGCTGACCTACAAGGCGCTGGGGCCGGAATTGCAGATTATCGCGCCGTGGCGGCAATGGGCCATTAACTCGCGCGAAGATGCGCTGACTTACGCCACGGCGCACCATATTCCGGTAGAGCAGTCGCTCAAAAATATTTACAGCCGCGATCGCAACATCTGGCACTTGAGCCACGAGGGCGGCCGGCTGGAGGACCCGCGCAACGCGCCGGAAGAGGCCATGTGGCAATGGATCACCGCTCCAGCAAAAGCGCCCGAAAGCGGAGCAGAAGTTACGATTGGATTCGAAGCAGGGACGCCGGTGTCGGTGGATGGCGCGCGCCTGGGGCCGGTGGCGCTGATCGATACGCTGAATGCTTTGGCGGCGGCGCACGGCGTGGGGCGGATCGACATTGTGGAGAACCGGCTGGTGGGAATTAAATCACGCGGCGCGTATGAAACTCCCGGCGGGACGCTGCTGGTGCAGGCGCACCGGCAGCTGGAGGCGCTGACTTTAGACCGGGAGACCGCGCACTACGCACAGGCGCTGGCGCTGCGCTATGCGGAACTGGTGTATTACGGGCTGTGGTTCACCACGCTGCGCGAATCGCTCGACGCGTTTTTCACGCGCGCGCAGCAGC
>JAAFGT010000051.1 GCA_010365215.1 Acidipila sp.
TGTCGGCGGACCCCTGGCGAACGTCATAGCCGCGGTGGTGCTGACAATTTTTCTATTCACGTGGCGCGGCATCCCGGAATCGCCGATCCTGAAACAGCCCGCCGTAGTGGTGGGCGCGCTGAATAATTCACCCGCAGGGAAGGCCGGAGTACAGGCCGGCGACCGGCTGGTGGAGCTGGATGGCCGCCCGGTCTATACCTGGGAAGATGCGCTCAACGTCAAGACCCTGGACCAGCCGGGCGCGCAACTTTCCGCCGTTTACAATCGCGCCGGCCAGAAGATTCATCTGGCCATCGCCGCACCCGGGCCGAGCGACGGATTCCGTGAGCGCCTGGGCTACCCGCTGGAACCTTTTGTAGTCTTTGAACCCACACCGGGCATGCCCGCGGAAAAGGCCGGGCTGAAGTCGGACGACGAAATACTTTCCTTCAACGGCCAGCCGGTACTGAGCTGGTTCCAATTTGTCGAGGACGTGACGAACTCCGGCGGCCTACCGATCGAATTGATGGTGCGGCGCGGCGACCAGCGCGTTGCGATTCACTTGCAGGCGGTCCAAGGGCAGCGCGCCGACGGCACCATGGGCTGGCAGATTGGCATCCATCCCTTTACCCCTGAAGTTTTCAGGCCGCTGCCGGTGCAGCAGGCTATCGTCGAAGGCGTGGTTGAAAACGGACGCAATGCGGGGATGATCGTTGGCGGCATTCTGCAACTGGTTCGCGGTCGGGTGTCCATGAAGGAACTGGAAGGCCCGGTGGGCATCACCCGTCACGCCGGCCGCGCCGCTAAACTGGGCATGCCTTACTTCCTGCATCTGCTGGCCATCATCAGCCTCAATCTGGCGTTGGTCAATCTGCTGCCGATTCCCATTCTCGACGGCGGACAACTGCTGCTGCTGGGACTCGAAGGACTTTTCCGCCGCGAGTTCAGCATCGCTTTCAAGGAGCGCTTCGTGCAGGTGGGTTTGGTCTTCATCCTGCTGATTTTTGCCATCGTCATGTACAATGACGTTCGCAAACTGGTGCCCACGCACTGGCTTAGCTGATGTAGCGCCGGCGTCCTTCCTGCCGGGTCTCTTTCCGGCCGTGGGTGCTGTGGAGGCAAGTTCCCCGAACGGGAGCGATCGATGCGCCCGGCTTGAGGGTTCGCCTCTCCCGACTTGTCCATGTCCGCAACCTCTGCTGCACGCATTTCTCGCGGTGAACGCCTTAACGCCGGCGAAAAACCCGGCCGCCTGGGCAGTGAACTGGCCACGCGCGGTATCCGCCTGACCCGCCAGCGTAGAGTGATTCTCCACGTAATGGATACGGCGCAGCGTCACCTGGACGCCGCGGAGATTCTCGACCGCGCCCGCAAGATCGACTCGCAAGTTCACGCCGTTACCGTTTATCGCACCCTCGATCTGCTCAAACAGCTGGGCCTGATCGACGAGCTGGATCTGCTGCACATCCGCGGCGACCGCCATTACTACGAAAGCCATGGCCCGCGCGATCACATCCACATCGCCTGCCTGCATTGCGGCAAGGTCCGCGAGTACGAAAGCGCGCTTTTCGAAGAGCTGAAAAAACGCATCGAGCGCGAGTTCGACATGAAAATCAGCGTTACCCGCACGGAAATTGGCGGATACTGTCTCTCCTGCGCGGAGGAGCTGGCCTCGCAGAAGAAGCGCCCTTAGCGGTGCCCATCCCCGAAACCAATAAGTTCCGAACGGAATCGCGGTAGGCCCCGGCTCCGGCCCGGGCTAAGCCGGCGGGAGACATATTGGCTCTTTTGAGCAGGCCAAACCCGTGTAGAGTGGTGGCTGGAGAGAGCCAATGCTGCCACTGCAACTCCAACCCGAAAGTCACATCCCGCTGTACCTGCAGATTCGCGACCAGCTTCGCGCTATGGTGCACAGCGGCGAGCTGCGCCCGGGCGACCGCATTCCCGCCAGCCGCGAGCTGGCCCAGCACCTTCGCGTGCATCGCACCACGGTGGCCAACGCCTATGCCGAGCTGGAGTCCGATGGCCTGATCCAGGGGCATGTCGGGCGCGGCACCTTTATCCGTGAAGAGCCTTCTTTTCCCGGGCACAACGGAAAAGCAAATGGCCTTGGCAATGGCTCATCGACTCCGGCTTTTGCTCCTCCCGCGCTCGCTCCCGCGAACGGCCAGGTGCGCTGGGAAACTCTGTTTGCCGACGAGCGTGGCGAAGAAGCTCTTTCGCGTCTCACGCCAACCGTTCCCCCCGGAGCAATTTCATTCATCGTAGCCCGGCCGGCGGCCGAATTTTTTCCTATCGATAAACTGAGCACCTGCGTGCAGTCCGCGTTGAAAAATGACGGCCCGCGCATTCTCCAGCTGGGCTCCTCCGACGGGTACGCCCCGCTCAAGCGCGTAGTCGCCGAGATGTTGAAAGGCGAGGACATCAAGGTACGGGATGACCAGATCCTGATTACTTCGGGCTGCCAGCAGGCTCTGGATCTGCTGTCCAAAGCTTTCCTGCGCCCCGGCGATTCGGTGATTCTTGAGAACCCAACTTATCCGGGCGCTCTCGCCGTTTTCTCGGCGGCGCGTGTGCGCTGCCTGGGCGTCAACGTGCGCACGGAATCGAGCGACTCGGCCGGGGCGGGCATGGATCTGGAGGCGCTGGAAACCACGCTGGTTCAGAACCGCGTAAAGCTCATCGTGGTCACGCCGGATTTCCAGAGCCCCACCGGCACCACCATGCCGGTGAGCGCGCGCAAGAGGCTATTGGAGCTGGCCACCCGTCACCAGGTGCCCGTGGTGGAAGATCATATTTATGCCAGCCTGTATTTCCGCGGCGAACCGCTGCCCTCGCTCAAGTCGCTCGATCGCTCGGGGATCGTGATTCACATCGACAGTTTTTCGAAAGTCGCTTTTCCCGGCTTGCGCGTGGGCTGGTGCGTGGCCCCGGAAAAGGTGATCGACCGGCTGCGCCTGGTGAAGCAGTACACCGACCTGCACACCGATCAATTGGCGCAAGCCACCGTGGCCGAGTTCGTGCAGCAGGGATTTTTCGAGAAACACCTCAAGGCCATGCGGCGCGTTTATGCCCGGCGCCTGGAGGTGCTGCTGGCCAGCTTGAAGCGGTACATGCCCGAAGGCGTGCAGTGGACGCAGCCCCAGGGCGGCATGTGCCTGTGGGTGACTCTGCCCCCGGGATATGACGCCAGCGAGCTTTCCGTGCACGCCCGCGAGCGTGGCGTGTTGTTCAGCCCCGGCCGATATTTTTACGTTCAGGTTCCGCGCCCTAACGCCTTCCGGTTGGGCTTCGCCGGTGTGGAAGAAAAAAAGATTGCCCGCGGCATTGAGATCCTCGGCGAGGAGCTGCGGATGGAAATGCGCAGGCGCCAGCGCGGCAATGGACGCGGCAGTGCACGCCCCTATGAAACGCGCATGGCTCTGGTTTAATGGTGAATGAAAAGGGGCATGGTGGACGCTGACAAACCGACGCGCGAGGAGCAGACACAGAACTACCAGCGCCCGGCGAACGCCTGCTTCGGTTGCGGTGAATCCAATGCCGCGGGAATGGGCCTGGTCTTCGAGCGTGACGCTGCCGCGCAGCGTGTGCGCGGACGGTTCCGCCTCTCGTCGCGCTATCAAGGCGGCTCGGGAATGATTCACGGGGGTATAATCGCCCTGGTGCTCGATGAAGCTCTGGGCAAGGTTTGCGGTTTCTATGATGTGCGCGCCGTGACCGCTGAGCTCAACGTGGAATATCTGCGCCCGGTGAAGGTAGACGAGGAAATTATGGTGGAAGCCTTCCTGGCGGAGCGCAAGGAGCGCAACCTGTTTCTAGAAGGTGAAATTCGAGATACTACGGGGCGCGTGCTGGCGCGAGGCCGGGGCCGCTTCGTGGTGGTGGACCCGGAAAGTTACCGTCGCGTGGCCGGGCTGGCGACGCCGGAAGCAGCTCAAAAGGCTTGAAAATTAAATTCGATTTTTGCCGAACGATTTTATTCAGGGGAGAAAGCAGATGAGCACAACCGATGACAATGTCTGGCGCGTGAAGGTGGGATTGGCAGAAATGCTCAAAGGCGGCGTGATTATGGACGTCACCAACGCGCAGCAAGCCACGATCGCGGAAAAATCCGGCGCCTGCGCGGTGATGGCGCTGGAACGAGTGCCTGCCGACATCCGCAAGGAAGGCGGAGTAGCGCGCATGGCCTCCACCAAAGTGATTCGCGGAATCATGTCCGCGGTCTCCATTCCGGTCATGGCGAAAGTCCGCATCGGCCACTTTGCCGAAGCTCAGGTGCTGGAAGCGCTGAAAGTGGATTTCATCGACGAAAGTGAAGTGCTCACGCCCGCGGACGAAGAACACCACGTGTGGAAGCACAATTTCCGGGTGCCGTTCGTATGCGGGGCGCGTAACCTGGGCGAGGCTCTGCGGCGCATCGCCGAGGGCGCAGCCATGATCCGCACCAAGGGTGAAGCCGGCTCCGGCAACATCGTCGAGGCGGTGCGCCACATGCGCGCGCTGGTCAACGACATCAAGCGCATCGCCACGCTCGGCGAAGACCAGTTGATGCATGAGGCCAAAACGACCGGCGCGCCGCTGGAGCTGATCCAGTACGTTGCCAAAAACGGCAAGCTGCCCGTCCCCAATTTTTCCGCAGGCGGAATTGCCACGCCGGCCGATGCGGCCCTGGTGCTGCAGCTTGGAGCCGAAGCGGTGTTCGTCGGCTCGGGCATCTTCAAATCGAGCGACCCGGAGACCCGGGCTCGCGCCATCGTCAAAGCCACCACGCATTTCCGCGATCCTAAAGCGGTGCTGGAAGCCTCGGAAGAGCTCGGCGAGGCCATGCGTGGCCTGGACATCCGCCAACTCGACGAAAAAGAATTACTGCAAACCCGAGGCTGGTAGGCAGCCCAGGCACTCTTGCCTGTGCTCGCTGCTCACGGCTACATTTTAAAG
Organism: Acidipila sp.; assembly: GCA_010365215.1. Lineage (GTDB taxonomy): Bacteria > Acidobacteriota > Terriglobia > Acidiferrales > UBA7541 > JAAFGT01. The sequence continues at coordinate 4,918 of JAAFGT010000051.1, forward strand.
CCTTGCCCGAGTTCCTTTGGCAGTGAATAACCATGAAAATTGGTGTGCTTGCGGTTCAGGGAGACTTCGAAGCTCACGGCAAGACGCTGGAGCGCCTCGGCGTGCATCCGTGGTTCGTGCGCCGAGCATCGGACATGGAGAGCTTGCAAGGTATTATTCTTCCCGGAGGCGAGAGCACCACGCAATGGAAATTCTTGCAGGCCGAAGGGCTCGACCGCGCGTTGTGCCAGGGCGCTGCGGGCGGCATGGCGATTTTTGGAACGTGCGCGGGGGCTATCCTGCTGGCCAAAGAGGTTCGCAATCCTGCGCAGGAATCGCTGGGGCTGCTTGACGTGGTGCTTTCCCGCAACGGCTACGGCCGCCAGGTGGATAGCGATGTGCGCTTCGGTGAATCCAAGCTGAGCGCCGAGGCACTGGAGATGGTTTTTATTCGCGCGCCGATTTTTGAGGAGATGGGTCCGGAAGTGAAAGTTTTGGCCGAAAACGAAGGCAAGCCGGTGATGGTTCAGCAGGGTAAGGTGCTGGCCTCTACCTTTCATCCCGAATTGACAGGGGACAGCACGGTGCACGAATATTTTTTGAAATTGGCCGGCAATTAAATGGGACCGAACACTCCTAGTCGCGTTCTTTTTGTCTGTATCGGCAACGCCTGCCGCAGCCAGATGGCGGAAGCCTTAGCCCGGCATCATGCCTCTGACATCATCGAGGCCACGAGCGCGGGCATCTCTCCATTGGGCTCTATCCCCGACGCCACGCGCCAAATTCTACTCGAGCGCGGTGTGGACATCGGCACGCAGCGCTCGAAAGGCCCAAGCGAAGTGGACATCGGTGCCACCGACGTGATCGTCAATATGACCGGGATTCCGGGTAAATCTCTTTTTCAGCCGCACCTGGAAATTGAAGACTGGGATATCGACGACCCTTACCAGGAGAGCATGGCTGTTTACCGCAGGGTTTGCGACGACGTGCAAGAGAAAGTGCTCGACCTGGCGAAACGCTTGCGCGCTCGCCACGCCTCCGCAAAGACCGCCTAGCTTTCCGTTTGCTTTTTCCTCCGCACCGGGCACACCATAGGGCTTCAACGGAGGTCTTTTGCAACGCCAGCGTACCAGCGTCTCGCAGGAAGACTACCTGAAGGCCATCTGGGACATCCTTCAAGAAGAGCAGGAGCCGATCAGCGCGCGCCTGGCGGAAGAGTTGCAAGTCACGCCTCCTGCGGTGGCGGCAGCGCTCAAGCGCATGGCGCGCGACGGCTACCTGCGCGTGGAGCGCAACGGGCGCATTCGCCTGACCGCCAAGGGCACGGCGCGGGCCGAACAGCTTGCGCTGCGCCACCGCCTGGCGGAAAAGCTGCTCACCGACGTGATCGGCCTGGACTGGTCCCGCGCGCACGAAGAGGCGGAACGCCTGGAGCACGGGATATCCGAAGAAGTGGCCGCGCTGCTCTTGAAGCGCTTCGGGCGCGGCAGCGCGTGCCCGCATGGCGTGCCGCTGCTGGGAGGCCTCTCGCGTCTGCGGCGCTCCAACGGCGCCCGGCCGCTGGCCGACGCGCCCATCGGCGGAACCGTGGAAGTTCTTCGCGTAGCCGAGAAGGATCCCAAGTTTCTCGATTTTGTTTCCGGTCTGAAGTTGCGCCCTGGCGCCCGTGCACGCGTTCGCCACCGCGAGTACGACGAAACCATGACCATCGAAATTGCCGGCCGCGGCGGCGCCCCCATTCATCTAGGCAAGCCCGCAACTACGCGCATCTGGGTTCGCGTTATACCGGACTAGCACGCACTTGCGAGATGTTGCCAAATTGCGGTACAGGCGACTATTATGGCCTAGCACCGCTGCCATCCTGAGAAGCAGCTTTTCTGATTTTGAATTGCGCTCGATACGAATGACACCGTGATGGAGGAAGAAAAATGGCTACCGCTACGCAGGCCGTTCAGCAGGACGATAAAGTAACCCGTTTCGTTTCCCAGACGCAAAAAATGCTCATCAACGGAAAGTGGGTGCCTGCGGCCTCCGGCAAGACTTTCCCGACTTACAACCCCGCTACGGGAGAAGTTCTCTCCCGCGTAGCGGAAGGCGATGCCGAGGATATAAATCGCGCCGTGGACGCTGCGCGCGCCGCCTTCGAAACCGGACCGTGGTCCAAGCTGACCGCCTCCGAGCGCGGCCGGCTGATCTGGAAGCTGGCCGATCTGCTGGAAAAAAATATCGAGGAATTCGCGCAACTGGAAAGTCTTGATAACGGCAAGCCGCTGACCGTGGCTCGCGCCGCCGACGTACCGTTGGCCGTTGATATGTTTCGCTACATGGCCGGCTGGGCCACCAAGATCGAAGGAAATACAATTCCGCTGTCGGTTCCTTACACGCCCGGAGTGAAATACCTGGCCTACACGGTGCGCGAGCCGGTGGGTGTGGTGGGTCAGATCATCCCCTGGAATTTTCCGCTGCTCATGGCCGCGTGGAAACTTGGTCCCGCGCTGGCCACGGGTTGCACGGTCGTTCTGAAGCCCGCGGAACAGACGCCTTTGACCGCTCTGCGCCTGGGCGAGCTGATTCAGGAAGCAGGTTTTCCTGACGGCGTGGTGAATATCGTTCCCGGTTACGGCGAAACAGCAGGAGCGGCATTGGCCGCGCATCCGAAAGTGGACAAGATCGCTTTCACCGGTTCCACCGAAGTAGGCAAGCTGATTATTCACGCGGCCGCGGGCAACCTCAAGAAAGTCTCGCTGGAGCTGGGCGGCAAATCGCCCAATGTGATTCTTCAGGACGCCGACATGAAGTCCACCATTCCCGGCGCTGCCAGCGCGATATTTTTTAACCACGGCCAGTGCTGCTGCGCGGGCTCGCGGCTTTACGTCGAAGAAGCGAAATTCGACGAGGTGGTGGAGGGAATCACACGCCGCGCCGACAAGATTCGCATCGGTCCGGGTTTTGATCCCAACTCGGATATGGGTCCCCTGGTTTCCGAAGAGCAGATGAACCGCGTCTGCGGCTACCTGGAAGACGGGTTTGCGGAAGGCGCAAAGGCGACCACCGGTGGAAGCCGGCACGGCGACAAAGGCTACTTCGTCAAGCCCACCGTGCTGGTGAATACCACCGAGCAGATGAAGGTAGTGCGTGAGGAGATTTTCGGGCCGGTAGTCACGGCAACTCCGTTTACCGACATCGATGACCTGGTGGCCAAAGCCAACGACACTATCTACGGGCTGGCTGCGGGGGTGTGGACTCGCGATATTCAGAAAGCGCACCGCATCGCTTCGCAGCTTCGCGCGGGAACCGTCTGGATCAATTGCTACAACATTTTCGACGCGGCCATGCCGTTCGGAGGATATAAGCAGTCCGGATGGGGCCGCGAAATGGGCCACCAAGCTCTGGAGATGTATACCGAAGTGAAGTCGGTCTGCACTCCCATCTAGGGCGATCAACTGCGCTAACTCGCTTGCTGGAAAATGGGTTTGGAGCGGCCGAAGCATGCGCGGCGCCGGGCTGCCGCCAGATAAGTTTGCGGTTGTCTGGCTTGCGCCGCTGCCGCACAATCGCACAGGATGTTTCACGCACTGCGCTACTACTGGGTGGCCGCCTCTGGCTACCGCCTTTGTCCCTGGAAGAGTCCTTACCTCCGCTGGCGTCTGGAAACTTTTCTCGGTCCTGAAGCCGCGAATCCCGGCGCCGGGAAATTCTTCGGCATCTGCTGGCGCGAGCGCACTCGTCTGCGAAGCTTCCTGGCCTGGGCCGCGGAACGAGAATCCGCGCAGCGCCAGCGCAGCTAGAACTGCTGGCAAGTTGCTTTATGGGCCGCCCATTAGGGGCGCGTATACTTGTAAGCAGAGAATTTCTCCGCGATGAGCGAACTGAAGATTTTTCAGAAGACAGAAACGCTGCACGAGGCTCGCTGGTGGGAGCCGGAACCGGGCGGCAAAGCGCACTGCTACCTGTGCCCGCGTCACTGCCACATCGGCGAGGGCCAGGCGGGATTCTGTTTCATCCGCGTGAACCAGGGCGGAAAGCTCTATAGTCTGGGGTACGCGTCGCCGGCCGCGCTGCAGATCGACCCCATCGAGAAAAAGCCGCTTAATCATTTTCTTCCGGGCACGCGTGTTTTTTCCTTGGGCACAGCGGGCTGTAACATGGGCTGCTTCTTCTGCCAGAACTGGGACATCTCCAAGTCCAAGCAGGACCAGGTAAATTCCGCGCACGTTCCCCCGGAAGATGTCCCGCTGCTGGCGCTGCAGTATGGCTGCCCCACCATCGCGTTTACGTATAACGAACCGACCATCTGGGGCGAATACGTGGTGGATATTTGCAAAGCGGCGAAGGAGCACGGCGTCAAGACGGTGATGGTCACCAATGGCTACATCACCCGCGAGGCTTTTCACGACATCTACGACCACGTGGACGCGGCCAACGTGGACCTCAAGGCATTCACCGAAAACTTTTACGGGAAGATCACGCTGACGCATCTCCAGCCGGTTCTGGAAATGCTGCAATGGCTGAAGGCGGAAACGGACGTGTGGTTCGAGCTTACCAACCTGATGATCCCCACGCTCAATGACGATCCCGGCGAAACACGCAAGCTGTGCGATTGGATTCTGGAGAATCTCGGGCCGGACGTGCCGCTGCACTTCACCGCCTTCCATCCCGATTTCAAGTTGCGCGATAAGCCGCGCACGCCGCCGGAAACTTTGCATCGCGCCTACGGGATCGCCCGCCAGGCCGGGCTGCACTTCGTTTACGAGGGAAATATCCACGGCGGGCATGGCGAAACGATTTGCCCGTCTTGCGAAACAGTGCTGATCCGACGCGCCTGGCACGAGATTGTTGCGTACCGGCTGACCGCGGCGGGGTCATGTCTCACTTGCGGCCACAAAATCCCCGGCAGGTGGGCCAGCCCTGACGGCAAAGTCGCCGCGCTTTCTTCATTCAACGGCGAGGCCGTGCAGAGGAAATATCAGGCGCTGAATCTTTAGGGACGGTTTTAGGCGCGGGTTCTGTTCAGTCCGCCATCAACTTTGTCAGCAACTCCGTCATCAACCCTTCAAGCGCAAGATCAATCGTTGCAGATCCGCTTCGCTGTCAGCAGCACCGCGGGGACGGAATATCGCTTCCAGGTCCACGTCGGGGAAACCTCTAAGAGTCAATCGACGCGCCACATACTCGCGAAGAGTTTCCTGGCCGGTTTTGGAGCCACCGGCATCGCGGCGACGGAATTCGGAGAGCGCATCGAAAATAATCTGGTGAGCGGGATCGGCAAAGCGATAGCCGGCCAAAAGGGGAAGCTGTTCGTCGAGAAGGGAACTGCCGGCCCCGGAGACAGATCGACCTAGCGCGCCCAGTACTTCCAGCTCGACGGTGCGAGTCTCTTCCGCTGGCACGCGCTCGTTTTTGCGGTCGGGAAGCTTGCCAGAGAATTCCATGGTCACTATTTCGCCCGGTCGCTGCGCGATCTGCGGAATCGCTTAGGGCAATGGTGCGCTTGACGGCGCTGCAGCGGACGCGCCACCCGCGGGCGCCACCTGCAGCACCGGCACGCCCGCTTCCAGAATCATCGAATTGAGTGCAGCGACTTCTTTGGCTTTAATCTCTTCCCATCGCTTGAGCTGGACGCCCAGCTGCCCGTTGAGCGCCGCAAAGACTGCATACTCCTGCGCGGTGGGCGCGGCGTCGGCGCTGCCCACTGCGCCGGCCAGCGCCGCCAGCCGGTTATTCAGCTTGATCGGATAGTTCAGCGGGTCCTGCGGAGCTTTCGACTTGACCTGCAGGATCTCTTCCTCGACCGGCTTCATTTTCTGGTCGAGCTCTTCCACGGCAGCTTTTATTTTCTTGGCCTGTGCGCCCTCGCCCAGCCGCTTGACCACGGCCTGCGACTGCGCGCGATAATCACGCATCTGATTCACGGCTTCATGTGCCGCGGAGATCCGGTCGCGAATCTGCATGAGCAGATCGAACTGTTTTTGCAGGTCGGCCGCAGGGGTGGTAACGCGTGGATCCATCTTAATTTCGAGCGGCGCAGTCTGCTTCTTGCCCGCCACGGTCAACACCACCTGGTAAGTGCCCGGTGGGACTTGCGGGCCGTTCAAGCTGCCTCCCCAGATAATTGCCCCAGGCGTTTTTTTCGCATCTTCGTAGTTGAGATCCCACGCGAAGCGGTTCATCCCCGCTTCGACCGGCAATTTTGCAGTCGCCCCCGAATCCTCCCCCGCAGCGCCAGCGTCATCCGTTTTTTTTGGCTTGTTGGTGAACTTGCGCACCGGCTTGCCTCCCGCGTCCAGAATCTCAAGGGTTACTTCGTCCTTTTCGCCGGGCGCGGCCTTCAAATAATAATCGATGACGGCGCCGTCGGGCGGGTTCTGGCCATACGGACCGCGCCCGCCAAAGCTGCCCCAGCGATCGCGAAGGGCGGACTGCGGGGAGTACAGGTGCGTTTCCGTCTTGGCGATCTCGGAGGTGAGCTGGCGCAGCGGCGCGAGGTCATCGAGAATCCAGAAGGAGCGCCCGTGCGTAGCCACTACCAAGTCGTCGCCTTTCACCACGAGGTCGTGGATCGGGGTGGTGGGCAGATTAAGCTGCAGCGGCTGCCAGTGCGCGCCATCGTCAAAAGAAATATAGATTCCAGTTTCGGTTCCGGCATAGAGCAGGCCTTTGCGTGAGGGATCTTCGCGCACCACGCGGACGTAGGTGGTCTCGGGAATTCCGTTGCCAAGCTTGGACCAGGACTTGCCGAAATCACTGGTCTTGAAGATCCATGGCCTGAAATCATCCACCTGATGGTGGTCCACGGCCACGTAGGCCGTGCCCGCGTCAAAAGAGCTTGGCTCGATGGAGCTGACCCGGCCCCACTCCGGCATGATATGTGGAGTGATGTTCTGCCAATTCTTCCCGCCGTCACGCGTAAGCTGCACCAGCCCATCGTCGGTTCCTACCCAAATCTGGCCCTTGGCCAGTGACGACTCGGCCAGGGCAAAAATCGTGTCGTAATATTCCACGCTGGTGTTGTCTTTGGTGATCGGGCCGCCCGAGGCCTGCTGTTTTGATTTATCGTTGCGTGTTAGATCCGGGCTGATGGCCGTCCAACTCATGCCTCCATTGGTGCTGCGAAACAGCACCTCCGCGGCGTGATAGAGAACATTGGGGTCGTTTGGCGAAATGAGGATTGGCGCGGTCCACTGGAAGCGGTGTTGGATGTCTGCGGCGCCCCAGCCCATCGGGTCTTCCGGGTAAGGAGTGACTTCCTGGGTCTGCTCGGTGCGCTTGTCGAAGCGCGAGATATGGCCGCCATAGCAGCCCGCGTAAACAATATTGGCATCGCGGGGATCGACGGCGATGTGGCCACTCTCGCATCCGCCCACGGCATACCATTGCGCCCGGTCGATCACGCCGGTATCGCTGCGGCTGGAAATTGCCACCGTGGAGTTGTCCTGCTGCGCGCCGTAGACGTAGTAGGGATAACGAGTGTCGGTAGTCACGTGATAAAACTGCGCGGTGGGCTGATTGTCCTGGCGCGTCCAACTCTTCCCGCCGTCCACGCTGATGGTGGCGCCGCCATCGTTGCCTTCGATCATCCTTTGCGGATTTGCAGGGTCGATCCACAGGGCGTGGTTATCGCCGTGCGGCGCGGGCACGCGCGCGAAGGAGTGGCCGCCATCCGTCGAGCGGTGCATTCCGACGTTGAGAATGTAAACGGTGTTGGGATCCTTGGGATCGGCGAAGACGTGGGTGTAGTACCAGGCGCGCTGGCGGAATTCGAAGCCGCCGTTAATCTTCATCCATTTCTCGCCGCCATCGTCCGAACGGTAGAGTCCGCCCTCCGCCGCTTCGATCAAGGCGTAGACACGATTGCTATCGGCTCCTGATACCGACACGCCGATGCGTCCCAAAATCCCCTTGGGCAGGCCATTCCCGTCCAGGCGCTTCCACGTGGCGCCGTCGTCGCCGGAGCGATAGAGCCCGCTGCCGGCGCCCCCGCTGGTCATGCCCCAGGGACTGCGTGAAGCTTCCCACAGCGAAGCGAAGAGAACATGCGGATTGGCAGGATCGAAAGTGATGTCGATGGCGCCTGTCCGGTCGTCCTTGTACAGGACTTTCTCCCAGGTCTTTCCGGCGTCGAGCGACCGGAAGACGCCTCTCTCGGCATTGGGCCCGTAGGCATGGCCCAGCGCCGCAACGAAAAGGATATTGGGGTTGCGCGGGTGCACAATTACACGCCCGATGTGGCGCGTATCTTTGAGGCCAACGTTAACCCAGGTTTTTCCCGCGTCTGTAGACCGGTACACGCCATCGCCATGGGAGATGTTGCCGCGGATGCAGGCCTCGCCCGTCCCCACGTAGATCACGTTGGGGTCCGAGGGCGCGACGGCAATGCTGCCGATGGACGATACCGCCTGCTTATCGAACAACGGCGTCCAATCGCTTCCGCCATTGGTGGTCTTCCAGACTCCTCCGGCTACCGCGCCAAAGTAAAATGTGCTGGGATCACCCGGCACCCCGGCCACGGCAATGACGCGGCCGCCGCGGAAAGGGCCAATCTGCCGCCACTTCATGCCCTTAAAGAGCGACTCGTCATATTGCGCCGCCGCGACGCCCGCAAGAAAAAACACGCCCACGCAAACCAACGCCAGGCACGCGCGAGCAGCCTTCTCGATAAGTGGCATTCTAAATCTCCTCCGGCAAGACCTGCGAAGCGACATGGTACCCAACCGACTCGCTGCGCGAAAGGGGTATGTACGCGGGCCGGCTCCGCCCCGGTCGCCCGCACTCTACGACCACGCTATCAGGCGCGTAGCCTGCGTCCCTGCAGGGGCTTAAACACCGTCCTACACCACAAATGACGGAGGCTCCCCAGGCTGCGCAACACCTCCCCGCGATTACACTTGGAATTTACGTTTGAGTTTAGAAACAATTGATTTGCAAGTGTGAGGGCCTGAGGCTATTAAATAGCCCATGCGCAGAGTGGGTGGATCTCCCCATAAGGAAATCGAGGCGTGAAAATAAAAACTTCGTTCATGGTGTGCATGATTCTCGGTGTTCTTGTGGCGGCCACTCCGAGCCGCGCCCAGACCCCGCAGGCTAAGGCCGACGCATTGCTGGCTGGCTCAAAATGGGCGGAAGCTGCCGCAGCGTATCGCCAGATACTCGACGTCAGCCCCAGTGATCCAGCGGCCTGGTCCGGCTTAGGCCAGGCGCTGCAGCAACTGAAACAGTACGACCAAGCCATCGCCGCCTACCAAAAGGCTCTCGATCTGCGCTTCCGGCCGGTGTTGCATAGCTATTTTATTGCTGACGCCTACGCGGCGAAGGGTGACCGTCAGAATACCTACGTGTGGCTAGATAAAGTAGCCGAACTGGGAGGTTCAGGAACCTTCCGGCAGATGGCGCTATCCGCGCCGGAATTTGTTGCCATGGCTTCCGATCCAAAATTTACCGCCATCATGGAAAAAATGCGCCCGTGCACTGCGCCCGAATATCGCCAATTCGATTTCTGGCTGGGCGACTGGGCGGTGGAGGCGCCGGCCGGCCAGCCTGCCGGAACCAACCTGGTCACCAGCGAGCAGAGCGGATGTTTGCTCATCGAACACTGGTCCTCGGCCGCGCCCGCCGCACAAACCGGCACCAGCTTCAATTTCTACGATCGCCGCGATAAAAAATGGCACCAGATCTACCTCGACAACTCCGGCAACATGGGCGCCTTTCCGCCGATGGCCGGCGAGTTCCGCGACGGTAAGATGGTGCTGCTTACCGACTCCGCCGCCACGCCCCTTTTTCGATGGACGTGGGCCCAAATCGCCCCCGGTAAAGTCACCCAGGTCGCCGAGCGGTCAACCGACGGCGGCAAAACCTGGATCGTCACCTGGGATTCCGTGTACATCAAAAAGAAGTAGGGCATTAAGACTAAAAGGGAAGTGCTAAGTCCGACGTCGGCCGCAGCGGAGGAAATATGAACGGCGGCATCATCGGGGTATCGGATCATGGCGGTTGGGCGGTGCTGGTGACGGTGGGACGTGATGGGAAGCTGCTCGACCGCCGCCGGGTGGAACTCGTGGGCGAGGGCCTGCCAAAGATTCCGCACCACAGCGAAGGCCAGAGGCTGCCGACCAAGGAGGCCGTGGAGTTAGTAGAGCGCGTGCGCATGTCGGCGGAGAGGCATGCGGCGCTTGCCCTGGACGCTGTCCTGATAGCAGTGCCGCGTATCATAGGTGTCGCCCTTCGCGAGTGCCCACAGCTTCCACCCACGATTGCCGAGCGCATCAAGGACTACCGTGCGCAGAACGTTGCCGACTGGGTGATGTACCGCAAGGCGGTGGCTACGGCGGCCGAGGCGCGGGGTTGGCCGGTCCACTGGTACAACGCAAAGAAGGTGTTTGATGCGGCCAGCCAGGCGCTGCGTGTAGAGAACCTTGACGCTCACTTCCTGCGGGTGCGGAAGGCCGTCGGGCCGCCCTGGAACATGGATCACAAGCTCGCGATGGCGGCGGCAATCGTCACGGCGAGCGCGGTTGTGGAGTAAGCCGCAGTCTTCAGCCAAAACTCTGCCTCTCGACACTACGCGCGACTGCGGTTTAAAAGCCATTACGCGGCTCCTGGAAATTTCAGTAATTTCCGCGCCTTCCAGCCTCTCTCGCTGCCAACACCAGCAAAACGTGCAAAAACGAGGTACAGCAAAGTGGTTTGCCGTCTACATATTTCTCTGGATGGCTGATTCCATGGCTCGCGTGTAGATTGTCTTTCGTACGATGCAGTCTCCAATACGCGCCAGAGCAAGAACTGGCGAGGAGGAAAGAAATGCTGGTAACGATCCTGCTTGTGATTCTGGTCCTGGGCCTGCTGGGGAGCCTTCCCACCTGGCCGCACAGCCGGAACTGGGGTTATTTCCCCAGCGGCGGTCTGGGTCTGGTAGTGCTGGTGCTCGTCATCCTGCTACTGACCGGCCGCCTGTAGGAGGCAAAGTTCGTTACACAACGCAGGTGGAGTCAGCCCAGAAAGACTCCACCGGCCACCAATAAAAGTTCGATCACCCAAATACCCTCCCCATCTCCCCGTTACTCGCCCACCCCACTGACGCCGGCGCCTGATAAGCGCCGGCAGCCCACCTTCTCCAGGCAAAGAACTCAAATGGTCACCGAGTCGCCCGCGTGTTTAACCGCGCGCGCGCGTAGTCGGCATGCATGCCCGCAGGATCGAGGTTGAGATAGGAGCTCCAGTGATCGCGAGCTTCGCTTTCGGCATGAAGCTTGTCGCAGACAATGGCCAGGTTGTAATGCGCGTCGGCGTAGCTGGGATCGAGTCTTGTTGCCAGGCGCAGCTGAAGGCGCGCTTCCGGCAGCAAGCCGAGCTCGTCCAGGGTGCTACCCAGATTGAAGAGTGCCACGGGATTTTCGGGCTGAATATGCACCGCGCGCCGGAAGTAGTCCACGGCCGTTTCCAAATCCGCCTGCTCGTAGGCGATCATCCCCCGATTCAAGAGCGCGTCCACATGCAAGGGGTCCAGGGCCAGGACACGCTCGTAGGTGTCGGCAGCCTTATTTCGCGTGGAGGCGTCGGCGTCATATTCCAGCGCCAGATCGAAAACAGAGGCGGCACCGGGCTCGGGCATCGACAGCACTTTTTCGCACAATTCGCGCGTCTTGAAATTAAGGATGAACTGACCGGACAGGGGTTCCAGCTGCTTTCCCGCGCTCTCCACCAGCACGTCCTTGCCATTGGAGACGATATGCAGTTCGCTCAGAGGGGTGCGGGTTTCGGAAAGCTTTTGCTGCAGAGCCTGCAAGGAGCGGCGCAAGCGGTCGGGGGAAACACCGTTCTCGATGAGCTGCTTGGCGGTGCGAACACTGATGAGGTCGCGAAAATCGTAGCTGTCTTTGATTCCCGGGTGCAAGGCCGGGACGAACTCCCACTTCTCCCACTGTCCCAGTTGTTTTTCAGAGACGTTCAAAATCCGCAGCAGATCGGCGCGCGAAAATTGTTCACTCGGACCCATGAGCTGATAGTCTACGCTTTTTTGGCGATTTTCTTTGCGTCCTTGGCAAGCGCAGGCACCGCGCGCACCGGCGGCTTCTTCGGCGCCGTGGCCGGCTTCTTTTCCAGGCTCTTTTTAAGCGCGGCCATCAGGTCGATGACCGGCGCGCGCGCGGGATGCGAGACCGCGGCCACATCCTTGCCTTCCTGTTTGGCGGCAATCAGCGCGCGCATGTTGTCGTTGTATTCATCGCGATACTTTTCCGGCTGGAATTTTGCCGCCAAAGTCTGAATCAGCTGCACGGCCAGCTTCTTTTCCGCGTCTTTTACCTCGATGTTTTCGTTCAGCCCGTATTCGGCCACGTCGCGTATCTCGCTCGGATAAAACATGGTGTGCAGGGTCATGCCGCCTTTGCGCCCGTTCTTGTGCGGGCGGATGATCACGGTATGCTCCCGCTGGTGCATGGTGACCTTGGCAATGGCCGAGTAGCCGGAATCCTCCAGCGCGGTTTGCAGCAGAAAATAGGCTTTTTTCCCTTCCTCTTCGGGGGTCACGTAATACGACGCATCGAAATAGAGCATGTCGATTTCGCCCATCTTCACGAATTCGATGATCTCCATGGAGCGGCTGGAATCCGGCTCGATCTTGTCCAACTCCTCGTCGTTGAATAGCAGGTACTGATCCTTGTTGAATTCGTAGCCCTTCACAATTTCCGACCGCTCCACTTTACGGTCGCAGGTGGGGCAGAACAGCGGCATGCGAATACGCGTGTTGCAAACGCTGTGCAGTTGATTGAGCGAGATGCGTTCGCTGCGCGCGGCCGAGAACAGCCGGATAGGAATGGAGAGCAGGCCAAAAGTCAGAAACCCCTTCCATACGGGAGTGGCCATTCCGTTTTCTCCTGTTTAGACCGTCAGGACGCCAACAAGATTTGCCCCGATATATTAACTTCCAGCAGGCTATCGCCAAATCAGGTAAATCGTGTACTGATGCTATACGCGCAACGCGCTTCGCTTTATATTCGCCCGCCACCCATTCATTCGTTTTCCTGGGATGCGAAGGCCGGGGCAGCTTATAATCGCAATTGCCATTAAATACCAAGCACACAAACCAGCCGCCATGGCGGAACACCAAGCGCGCTCTCACCGCCTAAGGGATTTGTCGCTCGACATAGCCGCAGGAACGGCGCTCGCCGCTTTGGCCATTTTACTTGGAGAGCATCAGGCCAAGGTTGGGCAGAAGCCGGAAGTTCTGCTCAAGTGGATTGGATTCTCAGTTACGACGTTACTGGTCTTCTGGTGGACAATCCGCATGTACCGACCATTTTGGGCGAACGCCAGATTCTGGAGACTTCTCGCTGTTTTTGCAGTGATACACGTCGTTTTAGGGATAGGCCTGCTCCTGCGGACAACTTTGGTCTCCCTTTTGCCGTTCGTCGTAATCACACCACTCGAATACATGCTACTGTCTGCATATCTTTCTCGCTTCGTCCCTCAAAATAAAATAGTTTAAACTCGGAAGGGATCGGGTGCGGATGGTGCAACCTTTGCGGCTATTGCAGCTGGTAGAGAAATTTTGCAAACAGCTTGTTAACGACAAGCCATGACAAAGCGACTCGCGATAATTCTCGGCCTTATTGTTTTAGCCGTGGCTTTTCTTTTACAAGTGGCTTGGGAGAGCCCTCTTCGTCCCGCTGTTTCGTGGATCACTAGTCCCGGTTGCCGGATAGCGTGGGTCCTTGCACGGCCTGACTATTTAGTGAACAAGACTGTGTGGAGATTCGACTTGATATCGCTAACGATCAACGGATTCATTTATGCCATGCTTACGATTGCGGTCGTGACACGTGTGCGACGTAAGGCAGGGTGAGACATTACTACGACACAGACGGTTCCATGTACAACGACACCGTTCTTTGCTAAACCCTTGTCCAGCGGGTGCAAAGGGGTTCTTCGAAACCGCAGGCAAGTGGCTGAATCTCGGGTTAGACGAGGCCGAGAAATTTGCCGTGGATGCGGGATTAGCTGGCGCTGAGTCGATCAATTGTGCGATTCCGAGCGTTCCATGAGCAATAATCCAACACGTGGGCAGCAAGTGAAATCAGGGTTTCGCAGTGCAGGGGGATGGCTACTGGGCATCGCATGGTTCGGCCTTGTCCTGTGGGGCATCTTGGAGGCTTTCGGAACTGAGGCGAACTTTTCGGAGGGGCACCATCCTTCCCGGCTCTCGGGATACTTATTGCTAGGCGTCGGCGCCGCGGTTTTTGTAGTTTCGGCCAACCGCTGGAAGAGAATACTTCCTGGAATCATGTTTGCGGCGACGCTTGGCGCCCTGCTCGAACTGTGGCACGGGCATGCTGTCAACAATCCCTCCGTGTTGATTCCTCGTTGGATTGCCCTCGTGCAGCTTGTGGTGATTGCGGGTGTTGCGTCGTTATCAGTCACGTTCAAGACGCGTGACCTCAACATGGTAGACCGCATTGCGCTGCTGGTGTTTGCTGCTTCAATTTACGTCGGAGGGGACGAGGCAACACGGCAAGAACTTCCGCTTGCCTTGATAGTTGGTGGTGTTTGCGTGTTAGCTGCGTGGGCGTATGACCGCCTGCAACGTCGTCCAGAGAGGAACGCTACAGCGTGATAAGGTGACGTTCTACAACCACAACGTTGGCGGGCGGGTCACCCTTAAGAGGGGGCTAAGGTTTTAGGTGCCGCATCCCTTTGCGGTTTAGATTTATGCAACGGGTGCGGTTTTTTGGCTCTCTTGCAATTTGGGCGGGTGGCGCACCCTTTCGGTTTTAAGGGTGCGGTTCTTGACCCTTCTTTATTAAACCTTTTTCGAGCTCCCACCTAGCTTTTTACTTATTGAGGTTTGGCGGCAAGCTCTGGTTCAGAACGCCGGCGTGGTCGAGCTAAGCACAAAGAGTTATGCCGTGCGGCGAACTCCCAAACGAGGTTTGCGGCAAATGGATTTCTTTTTCGAGGACTAGCGCCTGCGGAGGCAGAGCAAGCGTAGGCAGCCTTACGGTGGGCTTTGCAGTGACTATTTTACGTGGATGATGGTGCCGGGGGACGGAATCGAACCGCCCACGCCAGCCTTTTCAGGGCTGCGCTCTACCACTGAGCTACCCCGGCACAAGGTAGGCATCCATTATTAGGACGCTGCCGCGATGTGTCAATCCGGTATCTGTGTTTCTGCGGCGTTCATTTCCTAAACTTCAGAACCCGCACCTAGGCCAGCGCGCCCGGATTTTTCAGATAACGATTCACCACGGCGTCAGCGCTGCGCAGCGTCAGCGCCAGAATCGTCAGTGTGCAGTTCACCGCTGGATTCTGCGGAAACGTCGACCCGCCCAGAACAAATAGATTCGAAAACTGCCAGTGCTGAAGAAACGGATTCACCACCGATTGTTCCGGCGAGGCGCCCATGATGGTGCCGCCCTGCAGGTGGGTGGACTGGTAGATCCTGGTGTCGTAATTCCTCAACTCGCCCGCCGGGCTAACCTCTGTCGCGCCCATGGCCCGGGCCATTTCCAGCGCTTTGGCGCTCATAAACTTCGCCATCTGCCGCTCATTGTCGTGCCAGTCAAGCGTAAGGCGTAAAAGCGGGTCGCCGCAGTGGTCTCGATAGGTAGGGTCCAGATCCATGCAGTTTCCGCGATAGGCCAGGTGCTCCCCGGAAAAACCGATCTTCGCGGTTCGATCATAATAATCCACCGAAGCCTTCTTCCACTCCGCGCCCCAGGTCGCTTTCACGGATGGCGGAACGATGCCGAAGTTTCCGATGGGCCGCGAAGTCAGACTTTCCGCAGAGAAGAACCCACCACGCAAGAAGGGCAGAGTGCTGTGATCAAGAAGATCGCCATCCAGATCGCTGACCCGGATTCCCGCAGCCCCGGAGCCCATGAAGCGGTTGAGCGGCTGCTTGAAAAAAGCCATGGCCGCCGCGAAGGTCACCTGGTGAGTGAGATTTTTACCGATGGTCCCCTTGCCGGTGGCCGGATCGTACGCGTCGCCCGCACCGGAGAGCAGCAACAGACGCGTATTGTTGAGCGTCCAGGAGGACAGAAACACCAGCGCGGCCGGCTGGAAGAATTCCTCGCCCGCGGCATTGCGGTATTGCACTCCCTTGGCCTGGCCAAGCTGCCCGGTTTTTTCGTGCACGATGCGCCGCACCTCGGCGCCCGTGCGTATGGAAACATTCTTGTGCCGTTCGATCACCGGCAACAGTGTATTGCTGGGCTGTGCTTTGGCGCCGATCATGCACCCAAAGCGCTCGCAGTATCCGCAGTACGTGCAACCGGGTCGCGACACGCCATCCGGATTCGTATACGCCTGGCTGATCGTGGCCGACGGAATGGGGTGCGGATGATAACCGAGCGAGCGGGTGGCTTCACGAAACAGGTGAGGGTAGTAGGGAATTTTTGTGGGCGGCGTGGGATATTCCGCGCTGCGCCAACCCTCGAAGATGTTGCCGCCCTCCATCCGCTGGCCGCGGAGATTGCCCGCTTTGCCGGAAATTCCCATCATCGCTTCGGCGCCCGCGTAGTACGGCTCCATCTCGTCGTAGGTGACTCCCCAATCCTGCATCGAGTGGTCTTCGGGTAGCCGCGCCTTGCCATATTTCTTGGTGGTGCTGCTAAGAATTTCGAAACAATCAGGCAGCGCGCGCGGCGACACGCCTGCCCAGTGCTCTCCGGTTCCGCCAACTCCCGTTCCCGGCTGAAAGCAGGCGAACTGCCGCAGCGGCAGCGCGCGTTCGCTGTGATTGTGGCGCAGCGTGGCCGTCTCTTTGGAGGCGTCCTGCATCATGTGCAGACGGATAGCGTAGTCCACCTCGTCCATGTCGTCGGCGTAGTCCGCCGTTTTTGTGGCTCCGCCGCGCTCCAGCACCACAACGGAGAGCGCCGTACGCACGCCCAGCTCTTTGGCCATCAGCAGTCCGGCCCAGCCGCCTCCGACAATGACGACGTCCACTGCGGGAAGAGTTTTCATCGCTCTTCCTCGCTGGGATGCAGCGTGTGCCCGGCCATCTCGCGCAGCGTGGTGACCTTGGGACGAAATGATTCGCCGAAATGCTTGTCTACATCGTCGAGGTTGCTGAACCGCGGACCTGGAAAGCCGATCAGCTTCCATCCGGCCAGGTTTTTATTTCCGCCATGGATGGGATCGCAGAACATACCCTCGATGGTGTGCTGCCGCAGCATCGCGAAGAAAAAGGAAGTTTGGATCCTGGTGAGCGCGAGATCCTGTCCGGCCGCGTCGAGGTGCAGGAAATTGCCGAGGCTTTTCAGTCCCTCGCGGTAAATCTGTCGCGGCGTGGCCTTGCCCTGGTAACCCAGCTCGGCAACGCCGTCTTCGAACGGTTCCTGCGTGTACCGGTAGCGGTCTCGTCCGTAGGGCCCGGCCAGCTGCCGGTCAATGTACACGGCAACGCCGGCTTCGTGAGCGCCAGGACCCGAATCGTTGCTGGGAACAATTCTGGAGGCAGCCGCGGCAACTACCAGCGCTTCGGTGCGGGTCAAAAATCGAAGGGGGATGCGAACGGGTTGGCCTTGCGCCACGGCAGAGAATGTTTTGTTGTCGAGTGAATAGACCAGGACCGTGCCGAGGCCGGTGGCGGAGAGAGTGAGAAAATGGCGTCGCTTCACGGTTGCGAAGTATACCGCGAGTCGCGCTCCAGGCTGATGCCGAATAATAATCGCAGCGAATTATTTCGGCGACTGGTCGAATTCCCGCATCCAGTTTTTATCTTTGAGTAGCTCGCGGGGCTTGGTTCCATCGGGCGGCCCGACGATGCCGTCCTTTTCCATCAAATCGATAAGCCGCGCCGCGCGACCGTATCCCACACGCAACCGGCGCTGCAGCGTGGAAGTGGAGGCCCTTCCTGCTTCGCAGACCACGCGCACGGCATCCTGGTAAAGGTCGTCGTCCACCGGCTCTTCGCCCGCCTCTGCGTCGTCGCCCTGGGAGGATTCTTCTTTCGGCGGGCGCAGCAGATCTTCGTTGTATTGCGCCCTGGCCTGCTCACGCCAGAATGTACAAACCCCGGCGATCTCTTCCTCGGTGACGAAAGGTCCGTGAATACGCAGCAGCCGTGACGACCCCGCGGGCAGATAGAGCATGTCGCCGCGCCCCAGCAGCGATTCCGAGCCGTTGGAATCCAGAATGGTTCGCGAGTCCACCTTGCTGGCCACGCGGAAAGAGATACGCGCCGGAAAGTTGGCCTTGATCAGCCCGGTAATGACGTCCACCGACGGCCGCTGCGTTGCCAGAATCAGATGGATGCCCACCGCGCGGGCCATCTGCGCCAGGCGGGTGATGGATTCCTCCACGTTGCTGGTGTCCACCATCATCAGGTCCGCCAACTCGTCGATTACGATCACGATGTAGGGCAGCCGCTTGTGTTCCGACTCTTCCAGGTTGTCGAACAGCGAGAGCGATTCCGCTTTCTCAAAAGTACGATTGTATTGATCGATGTTGCGCACGCCGCGCTGGGCCAGCAGCTTCAACCGCCGCTCCATCTCTCGCGTGGCATTGCGCAGAACGTTTGACGCCACCTTCGGGTCGGTGACCACCGGCGCCAGAAGGTGCGGGATGTCTTCGTAGAGTCCCAGCTCCAGCCGCTTGGGATCCACCATGACCAGCTTCAGCTCGTCCGGCGTGCACCTGTACAGCAGCGACAGAATCAGCGCGTTAAGAAATACGCTCTTGCCGGTGCCCGTCGATCCGGCGATCAGCAGGTGGGGCATCTCCGCCAGGTTGGTGACGCGCAGGCGCCCACTGACGTCCTTGCCCATGGCCAGGTTCAATTTCGCGGTGGAATTGGCGAAGTCCGGCGACTCGATCACTTCGCGCAGCGCAATCGTCTCGCGCTTGCGATTGGGCACTTCAATTCCCACCGTGGACTTTCCGGGGATGCGCTCGATGAGTATCGACTCGGCTTGCAACGCCAGGCACAGGTCCTCGGTCAGCCCGGTAATGCGCGAATACTTGATTCCCGCCTCGGGCTTGAATTCGAAAGTGGTTACCACCGGACCGGGATTAATCTGCGTCACCCGGCCGCTGACCTCAAACTCCTGGCATTTCTGCTCAATGGCCCGGGCACGGTCTTTGAGCTCTTCCTCGTCCATCTTTTCGGCGCGCGCCGGCAGCCGCAGCAGATCGACAGAGGGTAGCCGGTAGCCTGTATGGGCCTTTGTAATCTTGGGATCGGCCGCGCGGGAAGAGGCGGCTTTCTTGAGCGCAGTCTGCTCGGTGTGAATCATCATGGGCTCAAGTCTCGGTACCAGGTCCACTTCCTGAAGCTCTTTGGCACAGAGCAAGGTGATCTGCCCTGGCGCTTCTCCGACAGCGACCTCTTTTGCCCCCGGTTGCCGGCGTCCCACGCGAATCGATTCCATGCGCTTGCGCTGGCGCTCCTGATTGCGTGTATCGCGCCACGCCGTCAAACGCGCTCCCATGCCCGAAATCACGTTTACGCGGGCTAGCGGCCCGGCAAGCATTTCGTGCATGCCCGAGAAAGAAAACCGTGTGCTCAGGAATAGCGATACGCACATCGAAGCGATCGCCACCACGTACGCGCCCATAGGGTTAAATCCCGATCGCAGCACCTGCGATAAGAGCGTGCCTACCACGCCGCCCGCCGGCATCGCCCCTCGCCACGCCGGCGCCTGGACCAGCGCCAGCAGGGCAGTGAGCGACAGCACCAGCAGCAGCGCGCCGGACAGTTTCACCAGCGGCGCGCGCATGGGCCTGCTTCGAAACCATGCCGCGCCCACGAACCCAAGCCCCACGGGCAGCAGGAACGCGGCATATCCCAGGATCTGGAAAAGAAAATCGGCTCCATACGCCCCCACCGGCCCGATCCAATTCGCCGCGGGGCTTCCGTCCGCGCCGCCTGCCGGCGCCGGGGATGCCACGTTGAACGACGTATCGTGGGGCGTATAGGAAAGCAGGCTGAGGGCAATCAGCACCCCCGCCGTTAAGGCGAGAAAACCCACCAGTTCGTTGACGCGGCGATTTGCCGTAGGCGTCAGAAAATACATAGAGGACTCCCTTGTGTGGGGAAGGGCGCTGCCCTGGTCAGCCGCCGCGCGGGCGCTATCGCGCGGGGTGAAAATGGAGGAACACGAGCAGCAAGATGACGATACCAAACGCCAGCCGGTAGTAAATGAAAATCTTGTAGGAACGTGTCTGCAAGTAACGCATCAAAAAGGCAATCACGGCATAGCCCACCACGGCGGAAACCGCCACCGCGATCAGCAGGGTAGAGATCGGCAAGTCCATTCCACCAGCGCGGTGCAGCTTGATCAATTTGGGAATCTCGTATAGCGCCGCCCCGGCGATGATCGGCGTGGCCAGCAGAAACGAAAATCGCGCCGCGGCTTCCCGGGAAAGCCCGCGCAACAGGCCGGTGCTAATGGTAATTCCCGAGCGCGACACCCCAGGAATCAGCGCGATCGCCTGGGAAAAACCGATCACCAGGCTGTCCGCAAATGTAACCTTTTCTATTTCGTGCCCGCCGCGATGGCGCGACTCCGCGAACCAGAGGAGAAGAGCAAGGCCCATCATGGCCAGAGCAATGGATGCCGGCTGGCTGAGCCTATCCTCGACCAGGTGCTGAAAAACGAAGCCGATGACTGCGCCAGGAATGGTAGCAATCACCAGGTACCAGAAAAGCCGCTTGTGCTGGGCTACTACTTCCGTGCTGGCCGCGGCGGGATAATGCACTCCGAACCCGGCCAGCGCCAGCTCTACCCAGGTGCGAAAAAAATAGGCCACTACGGCGATCAAAGTTCCAGCGTGCAAGGCCACGTCAAATGCTTTGCCAGGGTCTTGCCAGCCCATCAGCCACGGCACCAGAATTAAATGGGCGGTGCTGCTGACCGGAAGAAATTCGGTGACACCCTGCACAATGGCAAGCAGGACGGCCTGATAGAGGGGCATAGGTGGGCTGCACTCCTTAACGTCTAACTAAGCAATAATTTCTACTTGAACCGTCCTGTCCGTCTGCCTCGCGTGTTCCCCCGAGTTGTCCCGTAGGGGCGAGGCTTGCCTCGCCCGCTGTGGTGAACTCACGGGCAAGCCCCCGCCCCTACAAACCCCGGTCTTTGATTAGTTTCTTGGTCATCCAATACGCGTCCAGGCCCTTCCCGTAATAGCCGTCGAGAATGCCGCTGGCAAGATAACCGTGCTTTTTCCAAAACGCAATCGCCGCCTCATTCGAGGTTGCGGTTTCGATCTCCATTTCACGCACACCCTCGGCGGCTAGACGCCCCTCCGCCTCGGCCAGAAGCGCGGAGCCCAATTGCCGGCGGCGAAAAGCCGCGGCGACATCGAGGGTAACGACGTGACCGAGCGCGCCCTCGTGGTCGGTAAGGATGAATCCCGCGATACCGTCCGGCGCATCGGACACCAGGCACATCATATTCGGCAGGCGCAGGAAGGCTCGCAGCGTCCTCCGCGAGTAGGCAATTTCCGCGGTAAAGCATGCCTGGTCCAGGAGGTATAGCGCCTCAAAATCCTCCGCCGTGCTTTGCCGGATCTTCATCTCTCTGTTTTCGTCATACTGAGCGCAGGGCGCAATGACGCCATCGTCGATTCAACTCCAATTACAACTCAGGCCGAGACTGCAAGGATTTACACCTCAAGAATAACGGGGAGAATCAGCGGGCGCTTGGAGGTCTGCTTGTTCAGATATTTCTTCAAATCCACGCGAATCTTTTCCTTGATAACGCTCCAATCTTTCTTTTCCTCGGGGTTGGACTGCTCCACGGTCCGGCGGATCACGTCCCTGGCTCCGTCCAGCACTGCCTGCCCATTCTCGGCGGGAAGAAATCCGCGCGTCACGATTTCAGGCAGGTTTTCGATCAGCCCGCTGTGCTTGTCGATGGCAATAATCGCTACCACCACGCCATCTTCCGACAAGTGCTTGCGGTCGCGGATCACCACCTCTTCAATCTCTTCCAGCGAGCCCGAATCCACGCACACGCGCCCGACCGCAACGGGCTCGCCGCGCTTCACGCTGTCGCGCGTAAACTCCAGCGTCTGCCCGTCTTCCAGCAGGATAATCTCTCCCGATACCGTGCCCACCAGATTCGCCAGCGCGGCGTGCCGGAAAAGTTGCCGGTATTCGCCGTGCATGGGAATGAAATAGCGCGGACGCACCAGATTGAGCAGCACCTTCAACTCTTCCTGGCTGGCATGGCCGGAAACGTGCACCGGGCCGCTGCCGCCCTGCTCGTAATAGACCAGCGCGCGCCGCCGGAACAGATGGTCGATCATCCGCGAAATGGCTTTTTCGTTGCCGGGAATAATTCGCGCCGAGATGATCACCGAATCATTTTCATCCAGGCTGAGCATGCGGTGATTGTCCACGGCTAGGCGCGAGAGCGCCGACATGGGCTCGGCCTGGCTGCCGCTGGCCATCACCACAATTTTGCGCGGATCGAATCCTTTGATGTCCTGCTGGCGCACCACCATGCCGTCGGGGATGCGGATCAGTCCCAGGCTGTGGGCAATCTCCACGTTGTCCACCATGCTGCGCCCAACGAAACCTACTTTGCGTCCCAGCGAGTGGCTGATGTCCACGATCTGCTGGATGCGATGGATCGAGCTGGAAAAGCACGAGACGATCACCCGGCGCGGCGCGCCGCGAACCAGCGCCTCGAGCTGCGGGCGCACGGCGCGCTCCGAGGGCGTATAGCCGGTGCGCTCTGCATTGGTGCTGTCGCTGAAGAGCGCCAGCACACCCTCCGCCCCGTATCTGGCAAACGCGTGCAGGTCGAACGGCAGATTATCGGTGGGCGTGGGATCCATCTTGAAGTCGCCGGTGTGGATGATCACTCCGGCAGGCGTGCGAATCGCCAGCGCCAGGCAATCCACGGTGCTGTGGGTGACGTGGATGGGCTCCACCTCGAATGCGCCGATGCTGATTTTTTCTCCAGGCACCATCTCCCGCAAAACCGCTTCCGCCAGGTGGCCGCTCTCGGTCAATTTTTTCCGGAGCATCGCCAGAGTGAATCGTGACCC
This sequence comes from Acidipila sp., assembly GCA_010365215.1. Classification (GTDB taxonomy): domain Bacteria; phylum Acidobacteriota; class Terriglobia; order Acidiferrales; family UBA7541; genus JAAFGT01. Next base: position 27,895 of record JAAFGT010000051.1, read on the forward strand.
GTACACGGGCACTTTCAGTTCGGGCATGATGTAGGGAAGCGCGCCGATATGGTCTTCATGCGCGTGCGTCAGCACGATCGCGCGAACCATGGAGAGATTCTGTTTCAGGTAGGTGATGTCCGGCAGGACTACGTCAACGCCCAGCAGTTCTTCTTCGGGAAACATTAACCCGGCGTCCACCACCAGGATGTCGTTTCCTGAGCGGTAGGCCATCATGTTCATACCGAACTCGCCGAGTCCGCCGAGCGGAATGGCCGAGACCGAGGCGCGTGCGTTTACTGGATTGGGATTTTGACTCAATGTTTGACTCGATGCAGATTCCGAGGGTTCACTCGAAGGGCAATCCTATCACAGGTTGCCGATCGATTAGCCGCGATGCAGAAATCACTCTCGATTTTGATTCTTATCTGGGATCCTAGGGCGGCGCGCCCTACGATCTCCGCGTCGCAGCGAACCTTAAGTTCTCACCTGCCGCCCGCCAGGCCTCGCGCAATGGCGACCAACACAACCGCACCCACGGTTGCCGCCGCCAGCCCGCCGAGAAATCCGTACGCGCGGATATGCAACAGGCTGAACAGCCAGCCGCCGAGCACCGCTCCGATCAACCCGATCAGCGTATCGCCTACGCAGCCAAAACCTTTGCCGCGAATCAACTCGCCGCTCAGCCAACCGGCCAGCAATCCGATAATCAGCCAGCCGACAATACCGGTGTCCACATAATATCTAAAACTGTGCACTTCCATTTTCGCCCCCTGCAGTTTCCTCGCGCGCGACGCCTGTTTTCCGCCGGGTCGGCGCTTGTCTTCCCCGGGAAGTCTTGTACTATCATGACTCGCAAACGGGAACGCAAGCTGAAAAATTCCTGAGGGGCCGGGGCATGAAGCGCAAAAAGACGAAAACGGCGAAACAAAGACCGGCGCGGAAAAAAGAAGCAAAAACCGTCACCGGCCGCGTCTTGCACGATCCCATCCGTGATCACCTGCGTCCCATTTTTCCTCTGGATCTTTCCAAGTGCCGCACCGTCGATGCGCTGGTGCGCGCCATGGGTGAGACGGCGTTTACCGGCCGCCAGATCGGCGATGCCGCCGACGTTCTGGAAACGATGGCCCGAGATGAAGACTGTTTTGTGGTGCTCACTCTCTCCGGCGCCATGACCGTGGCGAAGATGGGGCTCATCTTCTGCGACCTGATGGAATCCGGCATCGTCAACGCCATCGTGTCGACTGGCGCGCTCATGGCCCATGGCCTGGTGGAGGCCACCGGACTTTCCCATTTTCGCTACGACCCCAAGATGGATGATCGCGAGCTCTTCCATGCCGGTTACAACCGCGTTTACGATTCGCTCGAGCCGGAAGTCAATCTCGATCACGTTGAAAAAGTAGTGGAAAGCGTTCTGGACGATTGGGACGCCTCCGAAACCGTGTGCAGTTGGAAGCTGCACCGCCGCATCGGCGAATACCTGATGCGCGAATCGCCCGGCCGCGGCATCCTCAAGACGGCGCGCGAATGCAACGTGCCGGTATTTGTTCCCGCGTTCACCGATTCCGAGCTGGGCATCGACTTCGCCCTGCACAAACGCACGCGCCTTGCCGAAAAGCGCCCCGTGCTGCGCTTCGACGCTTACGAAGATTTTGAGTTTTTTGCCGAAACCATGATGGCCACGAAAAAGATGGGCATCTTTACCGTCGGCGGCGGGGTGCCGCGCAATTGGTCGCAGCAGTTTGGAGTGTTCGCCGAACTGCTGGCGCGGCGTGGTTACGAAAAAATGCCCCTCAAGCGCTACCACTACGGCCTGCGCATCTGTCCCGAGCCGGTGCATTGGGGCGGCCTCTCCGGCAGCACCTATCGCGAGGCGGTTTCCTGGGGAAAGTTTGTGCCGGAAGAGGAAGGCGGGAAATTCGCCGAAGTTTTCGACGACGCTACCGTGGCGCTGCCCCTGGTGGTGGGCGCAGTGCTCGAGCGGCTGCGCTACTTTGATCACGTGCCGGCGAAAAAATCCAGGCCTTGAGGAATTGTTTCCGGTGTTCTCGGGAATTATCTAATCGTCTTCGCCGAGAAGGAATGCCGCGGAGAGAACCGTAGTCCATAGCCCGCGCTTATCGCCGACCGCTGACTGGCAGATATTCATGGTGCGGACTATTTTATTGGAAATTCGATAAACCTCTTTCTTCTCATCCCACGAAAGATCTGGATCAAATTCTACGTTGAGCGTGGTGGCCAGCATCTCCGCGGCCAGCTCCTCGCAGTATTCGCCGGCATTTTCTTCGGTCTCGCCGAAGGAGTGATGCTCGGAGAGGTATCCGTACATGGATTTGTCGGCCGGCAGGGCCACGCCGATTCCCGCGGCGATCAGGCGGTGCGGCTCGCGCGTGGAATTCTCGCTGATCACGGTGAAGGCCACCTGGCCGGGCTTCACGTGCTTCAGCCCTTCGCTCCGCGAAATTAATTTGCAATGCGGCGGGAAAATCGACGACACGCGCACGATGTTGCACGCCGCGATGCCCGCATTGCGCAGCGCCAGCTCGAAGCTGGAGAGCCGTTCGCGATGTTTTCCGACGCCCTTAGTGAGAAAAAGTTTTTTTGCGACGAAGGCCATGAGGTGTGTGTGCCGGGAGACGAGCTTAGCGGCTGCGAGTTTTTCCTTTCAACATGAAGTCGTGACGGAAAGTAACAATAAGCAGCAGATGTGTCAACAGGTTTATCGCCTCGCAGAAGGTCCCTACCGGCGCGCCTCCACACGCAACGCTTCGACCGCCTCACGCGGTTCGATCCGCCAGTTCGCCTTGCTGTCCCCGGAGAGCAGCGCCTGGTTTCCGCGCACATACTCCACCAGCAGCTCGCGAATGCCTACGGCTGACTTTCGAATCACCGGCAAGCCGCGATAAACCGTGTATCCGCCACCTCCGTAATAACGGTAATGATTCACCGCCACGCGCAGTTTCCGGTCCGTGGCCAGCGGGCTCCCCTGAAACGTCAGCTCGCGAATTCGCCGTCCCACAGGCTGCGTCAGGTCGATGATGTAATGGACCCCCGCCGCAGTATCCGCGTCATATTCCGGCAGGTGAAGGCTTCCTCCCCTCGCGGGCCACGCCGGATAGAAGCTCGCCGCATGCTCCAGCGCTGCACGAAGTTGCGCGCCGGTCATCTCCACAGTAAAAAGGGTATTCTCGTAAGGGTAAAGCGCGAAAATCTGCCGCATGGTCACCGGCCCCGCGGGAATCCTCAGACGCGTGTTGAAAGCCGTGGCCAGGGAAACATCCGCGCCCCCCGCGCGCATCTGCGCGTCATGGATCAGCGCCAGCACCGGGAGCGCCTCGATTCTCGCCGCGGCCGTGTCCAGGTCCACCGCAGAGCGAAATACCACGCTTTCCAACCATGCCTGGCTGGCATCGTGAGCGGGTTTTGCAATCGCGACAATCCCCGGATCCGCAGCAATCTCCGCGGTCACCGGGATGGTGCGCGAAACTTTTGCGCCCACTTTCCAGACGCCTTCCGCGCTCTGGTCCATCTCAACGTCCGTCTCAGCAAGCGATCGTCCCCAGTTCCTGGCCTGCGCCAAGACAACGCCGTTGATATATTTCCCGGAAAGCTCGCGGTGCGTATGTCCGAAGAAGATCACGTCGATTCCCGGAACGCTCTCGGCCAGGGTCTGAAGAGCCGGGGGGTCGCCTTCAAACCCGGAATGTATAATCACCACAACCAGATCAGACTTTGCGCGCACCTCCGGGATCACGCGCCGGGCCGCGTGCACAATTCCCTCGAATTCATAGCCGCGATAGTTTTCGGGTAGCTCCCACTCCTGAACTCCCGGCGTAACGAATCCCACAATTCCCACGCGAACATCCGCCAGCTTGCGGATTACATACGGCTCGATCGCCGCCGCATCGCCGTCTCCGGTTCGCAGCAGATTTGCCGCCAGAAAAGGGAACTTCGCTTCGCGGCGCACCTTCGCCAACACCTCCAGCCCAAAATTGAATTCATGGTTGCCCACGGCCATGGCCGTATAGTTCAGCTCGTTCATCGCGGCGATTGATGGATTGGGGCGGTCGGCAAGCATGCGTACAGCGAAGTACGCCAGCGGATTGCCTTGAATCGTATCGCCGCAGTCCAGCAGCATCACATTCGGATGTTGCGCGCGAATGCCGCGCACCAGCGTGGCGATTTTTGCCAGGCCCTGGTTCGCCGGCGCTCCGGTAACGTCGTCTTCGGGGAAGATGTGCCCGTGCAGGTCGGTGGTGGAAAGCAAAGTGAGCGTAACGTGGCGCGCCGCCTGCGGCAATGCGCCGCCGCCGATGCGCGTCGCTCCCAGCAGCAACGCCGCCAGCGCGAAGGCACGCAAGAAGCGTTGCGGCTTCGTGCTCTGCGCTCCGGCGGGAAACATCTGTCTTAATCCAGTTTCAGGAATTGAAAGCAGCGCCCCACCTGCGTGGCGTAAGCGGATAGTTCGGTCAGTTCCTTAGGGTTGAAATCAGGACCCGCGGAGGTCACCGTCTTGCCTTTGTGAGACACCTGCAGCACGCCGGCAATTCGGCTGTTAACAATTACCGGGGCGCTCATGATCTTCTGGATGGGGTCGCCGCGATGCTTTGGTTCCAAGGGGACCGCCTCGAACACCGTGGAATGCCGCGCGATGGTGAAGTTGTTGATCAGCTCCGGCCGCTTCTCTCGGGCGGTGCGCGCCACCAGAGCGGTGGTGCTGGTCACCGGGATCGAGCCGATCTTTTGCAGCGCGAGGGGAAGTACGAACTGCAGAAACTTTTCGTCCGCGGTGGTCGTCAAGATGGCCACCTCGTCGGGCTTCACGCCGAATGTCTTGCCGATCTCCCCGGCCAGCTTGGACATCGTGTTTACGTCGATGGGAGCGGCCTGCGCCACCAGCGCATCCACCAGCCGGGTAAACTCGGCCACTGCGGCGTCACTCATTCCTGCCTCCTCGTGCTGAATACGTCGAATCTTACAACGAAACTGCGCCGGGCGTTTCAGGGAAATCGCCGGCTTTCTGGAAATCGGACCAGAATGCGAAATTTGCCAACTTGCGAACCGCCGGAGACGGCGATATACTTTAATTTCTGCTCTCGCACCCTGCGAAATCAGCAACGAGTAGCGACGAGTTTCACCGACTTGGAGTGTGACTGAAAATATGTCTGCCTCTCGGGGCCTGGTTGACCCCAGCTTCTTGTGGCGCAAGCTGCATTCTCTCTCTGGAATCGTTCCTATTGGAGCCTTCCTGGCCGAGCATTTCTGGTCCAACGCGTACCTGCTGGTGGGCCACGCCAGATACGATACGGTAGGCCAGGACCTTCAGACCATCCCCTTTCGCCTGGCAATCGAAGCTCTGGTGATCTGGCTGCCGCTTCTGTATCACAGCCTCTACGGCTTCTACATCTGGTATCGCGGACAATCCAACGTGGTGCAGTATCCCTGGGTAGGGAACTGGATGTACACCCTGCAGCGCTGGACCGGGCTGATCGCCTTTTTCTTTATCCTCTGGCACGTCTACACCACGCGCGTGATTACCGCCGGGCGCTCCAACTTCTCCACCGTGCAGCACGACATGGCCAGCAACCTTTACGTCGCCTTCTATATTATCGGCGTTTTGGCGGCTTCCACGCATCTCGGAGTGGGAATCTGGAATTTTCTCTGCAAGTGGGGCATCGCCGCTACCGTTCGCTCGCAGCGCGCCGCGGGCTTCCTGGGCGTGGCCGTTGGCTTGATATTTTCGCTGGCCGGCCTGGCTATCGTGGCGGGCGCGCGTTACGACTGGCATCCCTTCGGGTCCTACGTTCAATGAGACAGCCCAAAATCATTATCGTGGGCGGAGGGCTGGCCGGACTGATGGCGGCGATTCGCGTGGCCGAGTCGGGGGTGGAGGTTGAGCTTTTCTCCATCGTTCCGGTGAAGCGCTCCCACTCCGTGTGCGCGCAGGGCGGCATCAACGCCGCAAAAAATCTGAAGGGCGAAGGCGACTCCACCTTCAAGCATTTTGACGACACCGTCTACGGCGGCGACTTCCTCGCCAATCAGCCTCAAGTCAAAGCCATGTGCGAGGCCGCGCCCGCCATCATCGACATGCTCGACCGCATGGGCGTCATGTTCAATCGCACCAGCGAAGGCCTGCTCGACTTCCGGCGGTTTGGGGGCACGCTCTTCAACCGCACCGCGTTTGCCGGCGCCACCACCGGGCAGCAGTTGCTCTACGCCCTCGACGAGCAGGTGCGCCGTTACGAAGCGGAAGGCAAGGTCAAGAAGTTCGAAGGTTGGACTTTTCTTTCCGCGGTGATCGACCAGGGCGGAGTCTGCCGCGGCATCTGCGCCATGGATCTGAAGTCCATGGAAGTGCGGACGTTTCCCTGCGACGCGGCGATTTTCTGCACCGGCGGCATCGGCTCGGTCTTTGGCCGCTCCACCAATTCCGTAGTCTGCACCGGCTCGGCGCAGTCCGCGCTTTTTCTCCAGGGCGCCGACTACGCGAATGGAGAATTCATCCAGGTGCATCCCACGGCGATTCCTGGCGAAGATAAATGCCGCCTGATGAGCGAATCCGCCCGCGGCGAAGGCGGCCGCGTGTGGGTGCCCAAAAAACAGGGCGATACCCGCCGCGCCAAAGACATCCCCGAAGCCGAACGATTTTATTTCCTGGAAGA
>JAAFGT010000052.1 GCA_010365215.1 Acidipila sp.
CGGGTTCGCAAATCTCATCGCGGGAATTTTTGTGGTGGTGTTCGGGTTTCTGTTCGTGACCGTGTCTTCGCGCATTTGCGGGGTCATCGGCACGTCGGCGAACCCGGTGAGCGGAATGACCATCGCCACGCTGATGGCTACTTGCGCGATGTTCCTGGTGCTGGGGTGGAAGGCTCCCGCGTACGCGGCGCTAGCGCTGACTATCGGAGGGGTGGTGTGCATCGCCTCGGCGAACGCAGGCGCGACTTCGCAAGACTTGAAAACGGGCTACCTGGTGGGCGCAACGCCGATCCGGCAGCAGATTGGACTCATGATTGGCGTGATGGCTTCGGCGCTGGTGATCGGCCTGACGCTGATCCTGATGAACACGGCACTGGCTCAATACAAAAAAGTACAGATCCCGGTGACACTCGAGAGCCTGCCCCAGGGCGTGGCCGTGGAGAACACGAATTACGCGTATGAGAATCGCAGCTACACGCTGATTAATGCCATCGGCTCGCCGACGGTTCCGGACGGGAAATATCTCTACGACCCGGCTACGAAGCAGATCGAAGTTCAGTGGATACAGGGAATCGGCAGCGATCAGGCGGCGGCGCCACAGGCGCGGTTGATGGCCACGGTGATCAATGGAATTTTGAACCAGCGATTACCCTGGCGGCTGGTGTTGCTAGGAGTTTTTCTGGTAGTCGTCGTAGAGCTGCTGGGGATACGCTCGCTGGCGTTTGCCGTGGGCTCGTATTTATCGATTGCTACGACCATGGCCATTTTTACCGGGGGACTGGTGCGCGCGTTGGCGGAATACGGCGCGGAAAAGAGCGAGCATTCGGAGAGCGACGTAAGTCCGGGATCACTCTACGCAACGGGACTCATCGCCGCCGGAGGAGTGTTTGGATTGCTGGCCATGCTGCTGGCGCTGCTGGAAGATCCGAAATTCCACGTGCTGCCGCCGGGAACGCTGCGGCAAGGGCCCAACATAATCGGACAGCTCACGCAGAGCAGCCTGCTGGGCGTGGTGATGTTCCTGGCCCTGGCGGGTTCGCTGTTTTATTCCGCGCGAAAGAAATTGGACTGAGGGCGCGAGGGAGAAAAGAGGGATTCCTCGCTTCGCTCGGAATGACGTGCAGGAGCCCTCTTCGTTTTCTGCGGCGATGACCTCTTCCTGCGGCCGTGACCTCTTTCGCGCTTTTGACTCGCGCACTCCCTGCCGATAGACTTCCTAACGATGTCAACCTTCAGACGCTATCCGGGCACCCCGTTCAACTGGCGCGGAGTGGTTACGCCGGCAATCAAATCGCTGATTATCGCCTGCGTCGGAGTTTTTTTATTGCAGACGCTGGCGTCGCTCATAGGCGGCGAGGCAGCGGCGCGCTGGATCGTTGAGCAGTTCGGGTTGATACCGAATGCCGCTATCTTCGGACTGAAATTCTGGCAGCCCTTTACTTACCTGTTTCTGCACGGCGGACTGCTGCACCTCTTGTTGAACATGCTGATGCTGTGGATGTTCGGTTGCGACATCGAGCACGCGTGGGGACGCCAGCGATTCCTGACTTACTATTTGCTTACGGGCGTTGGCGCGGGACTTTGCGTGATGGCGGTAAATCTGCTGCCCATGGCGTTTGGCCGGCCGGCATTGGCGGGCGCACACGGAGCAACCATCGGCGCGTCCGGCGCGATATTTGGTGTGCTGCTGGCGGCCGCCATGCTCTTTCCCGACCGGCAGGTATGGTTGATTCCATTCCCGGTGATGCTGCCGATGCGCGTGTTTGTGATGATTATGGGGGCCATCGAATTTTTCAGTTCGCTCGATAGCTCCGGCAGCAATGTGAGCCACCTGGCCCATCTGGGCGGGATGGGAGTGGGATATCTGTACTTGAGACGCGGGTCCTTTTTCTTCGGGATGCGAAATCAATTGACGGACTGGAAACAGCGAAGGCTGCGTAAAAAATTTGAGTTGTATTCGAGAGAGCATAAAGACGAGCCGCCTTCACACCCCGACCGCTGGGTACATTAGGTGACGGGTGTCGCAGAAAAAAACGGGAAACGCAAGGCGGGGCGGGGTCATTTCGCCCTTATTTTTTTAGCGACGACCCGAGATCGTGTGAAGCTTGAGGAAGTTAGTGGTACCGGGGCGGCCGAGCGGGGTGCCGGCGACGATGCCGACAATGTCTCCGGGGGCGGCCAATTTTTCTTCCAGCAGGCGCTTTTCGGCGGCGTCGGCCAAATCGTCAATCTGCCGGACACGGGCAATACTGCGCGGAACAATTCCCCACAGCAGGCTCATGCGACGGCGCGTCTCCTGATTGGGGGAAAACGCAATGATCGGCGCGGGCGGGCGGTACTTGGAGATGAGCAGCGCTGTGGAGCCGCTTTCAGTGAAGACGGCGAGCACTTTCATCTGCAATTCTTCGGACGCGTGGCAGATGGCTTCGCTAATGGTCTCGGCCACGCTGAATTCGGCGGGGCGGGGATGTTCACGTTCGGTGATGCTGGCCTCGGCTTCGCGAATGATGCGGTCCATCATGAGCACGCTCTCCACCGGATATTTGCCGCTGGCGGTTTCCGCGGAGAGCATGAGCGCGTCGGTACCATCGAAGACGGCATTCGCCACGTCGGAAGCTTCGGCGCGGGTGGGACGCGGATTTTCCGTCATGGATTCGAGCATCTGCGTCGCGGTAATGACGGGGATGCGAAATTCCAGCGCGCGGCGAATGATGTGCTTCTGGATCACCGGCACCTGCTCGAGACTCATCTCCACACCCAGATCGCCGCGCGCCACCATCACGCCGTCGGAAACTTTCAGGATGGCATCGAGATTTTCGATGGCCTCGGGCTTTTCCAGCTTGGCGATAACTGGCGTGAAATAACCCGCGCGGCGGATCAGAGCTTTGGCGGCAAGCACATCGTCGGCAGAGCGCACGAAGCTGATGGCAATGTAGTTCGCGCCGTGTTTAAGGGCAAAGCGCAAATCCTTGCGATCTTTGGGCGTCAGTGAAGGCACCTTAAGCTTTACGCCAGGGAGATTGATGCCCTTGTGCTGACCAAGTTCACCGCCATTGACTACGGTGGTGGTGACCTCAGTGCCTCGCGTGCCCGTTACGTGCAGCTCGATCAGGCCGTCGGAGAGAAGCACGCGGTCGCCCTTATGAACCTCGCCGGGAAGGCCTGCGTAAGTCGTGCTCACGCGTTCCACCGTGCCCTCGACGCTTTCCGTTGTAATGATAAAACGCTGGCCCGCCACCAGCGTTACCGGCTTGCCCGCCACCAGCATGCCCGTGCGGATTTTGGGGCCGGACATATCCGCGAGGATGGAGGTGGGCAGCTCGAGACGCGCAGTGCCAGCGCGAACCGCTTCGATGGTTTGCGCGTGCTCTTCCTGGGTGCCGTGAGAAAAGTTCAGCCGCACGACGTTCATGCCCGCTTCGAGAAGTTTGTAGATCATTTCCGGACTACGGCTGCTGGGGCCGAGGGTGCAGACAATCTTGGCGCGGCGGCCGTTGAAAGGAATTTTAGTAGTTGGGATTGATTTCTTCAAAGTGAACCTGACTTTTTATCTCGTGTGCTCGCTCGGTCGGATGCGCTACGGCGCCTTTACGAACTCCGCGACGCTGGAATAAATCAGCGCGACCGCCTTTTCAATGGAGGCCACCGGAATGCGCTCGTTGTCGGCGTGCATGCGCGCCATTTCTTCTTCGGTGAGGGGAAAGGAAACCACGCCGTAACATTCCACGTTGTGAAGCCGCAAAAAGGTGGAGTCGGTGGCCCAGGTAGACATCATGGGAATCGTAACCGCGCCGGGAAAAACTGATTGGGTGGCGTGCTCGATAGCGCGATAGAGATCGGTATCGAGCGAAGAGGGCGGCGAGGGCTGACGGTTGAAAGGTTCCGCTTCGATGCGAATCTGGGGATCATTCACCAGCTTGGTCATGTCGTTGACCAGGTCGGCAATCGGTTCGCCGGGCAGCAGGCGAACGTTCAGCATGGCGCGCGCCTCGGAAGGAATAACGTTTACGCGAATGCCGGCCTCGAGCATAGTGGGCGAGATGGAATTCCGCAGCATGGAACTCCAGACGGGATCGGCCTCGGACAGCCGCTTGGCGGCCTGCTGCTGGCGCTCCGCGGTATCGAGGGCGCGCATCCACTTGGCCATCTCGGGATCCGATACTCTGGAGAGCTCTTCGAAATATCGGCGCGTAATGGAATTGGGTTTGGCGGGGGTTTCCCAGTTGCCGATTTTTTCGATGGCCGCGGCAAGATGCACGACGGCATTTTCTTTGATGGGAATGGAGGCGTGGCCCGAACGCCCGGTGGCCACAACGGCGACGTTGACGGATACTTTCTCGCTGGCCTGGACGGCGACGTAAAGCACTTTGCCGTCTTTCATGATGGTGCGGCCGCCTTCGTTGATGGCGAAGCCGGCGGCGATTTTGTCCCAATGGTGGGTGATGGCGAAATCCATGCCGGTGCCGCCGGCCTCCTCATCGCTTTCGGCCAGGAAGATGAGATCGCGACCGAGCTTGATTCCGGAGCGCTTGATAGCGATGAAGGTGGCGAGGTTGGCAACCAGGGGGCCCTTGTCGTCAATCGCACCGCGGCCGTACAGGTAGCCATCCTTAATCACGCCGCCGAAAGGATCCTGCGACCATTTCGAACGGTCGACGCCGACCACGTCGGTGTGCGCCAACAACAGAAGAGCGCGAGGGGGATCTGGCACGGCGCCGGCACTGAGTCGCGCGATTACGATGCCGCGACCTGGGGCGTTCTCGATTACTTCGGTGTGAATGCCCTCTTTCTCGATGACCGCGGCGATATATTTTGCGGCGACTAGCTCGTTGCCCGGCGGATTGCTGGTGTTGATGCGCAGCAGGTCAGTGAGCCAGATGCGCGCTTCGGCAGAGAGCGTCACCAAATCGATCGCGACAGGCTGCTGGGCTACGGCGGCGTGCGGGAAGCAGGCCAGCGCCAGAGTGCATAGGATTGTCAGCCGCCATTTGAAACTATTCATTCTTTGCACCTCGGCGTTCGACTGCAAGATCGCCACATGTTTCTAGCGCTGCCCCATCCGGCAAAAAACAGCGCGTTAAGGCGTTTACATGCGAAAACAGTTTATGATGCTACCACGCCGGGGGAGCAACGCGCTCGGGCCTGGGAAGCGCAGGGGCTATCGACAGAAAAAACATCCCCACGAAGCGCTGTGGCAGCATCAAATAATCTGAGGACAATCATGCGATTGAGTTTCTGGCGCGCGTCAGTTCTGGGAATCCTTGCGGGCTTGCTATCCGTGCCCGGCAGCGAGCTACGCACGCTCGCCCGGGGGCGACAGCAGCCTCCGCCGGTCAAGGTGCCGGAACCGCAGAGCCCCTCGGTAAAAGAGCAGAACGAAAAAGACAAGCAGCCACAGGCGGAATTCGGAATCTCGGTGGATGTACCGCTGGTCAATCTGGAAGTTGTGGCCACGGATCAAAATGGCAATCCCATTACCGGGCTGAAAAAGGCTAATTTTCGTGTCCTCGAGGACGGAACGGCGCAGCAGGTGACCAATTTCGCGCCTACGGAAGCGGCCATCACCACCGTGCTGATGCTGGAATTCAGCAAGCTAGTGTACGGCCTGTTCGCCTATCACGCCGTGGAATGGGGATACCAATTCGTGAATCAGTTGCAGAAGGACGACTATATCGCGCTGGTGTCTTACGACATGCAGACACGCCTCGAAGTGGACTTCACCAAGAATAAGGCGGAAGTGCAAAACTATCTGGCGCACATGTACATGCCGGGTTTTTCGGAAGCCAACATGTTCGACGCGCTGATGAAGACACTTGACGACCTGAAGGACGTCAAAGGCCGCAAATCTATTTTGATACTTGCTTCCGGGCTGGACACCTTCAGCAAGCACACGCTAGATGATTGCCTGAAGCGCGTGAAGCAGACCGACGTGACCGTTTTTTCGATTGGAGTCGCGCGCGCTTATGCCAACGCCGCGGACGCGAGAGGACGCCTGAGCGCCACCGGACGCATGGATTTTCTGCAAGCCGAAAACCAGCTCCATGCAATTTCGGAAATCACCGGAGGCCGGTCGTTCTTTCCCCAGTTTGAGGGAGAAATTCCCAGCATCATGCGGGAAGTTGCCGCGCTGCTGCGGTCGCAGTATAGCGTGGGCTACTCGCCATCGAATCAGGCGCGCGATGGAAAATACCGCAAAGTAAAAGTGGAGATCGTGGGAGATGACGGCAAGCCGCTGGTGATCACCAATCAAAAAGGGAAGGCCGTCAAGATTGTGGTCTACGCGCGCCAGGGATATATGGCGCCAAAGGGCGGAGTGTCGGATTAGTTTCAACGCCTAATATCCGCGAGCCAGGTCCACGCGATTGAGCAGCTCACGCCCGGAAAACCATCGATCAAGATTCTCCAAGAGCAAATCCGTCTGGCGCTGCCAGTAAAAATCCGTGACACCGCTGGTGTGGGGAGTGATCACGCAGTTTTCCAGTGACCACAGCGGGCTGTCGGGCGGCAGAGGCTCCTGAGCAGTGACGTCCAGCGCGGCGCCGGCGATGGCTCCGCGGCGAAGAGATTCAATGAGAGCGGCTTCGTCTACCAGCGAGCCGCGGGCCACGTTGATGAGATAAGCGCTGGGCTTCATCAACGCCAGGCGGCGGGCATCGAGCAGGTGAAATGTTTCCGGCGTTTCCGGCGCGGCGAGAACTACAAAATCGGCTTGCGGCAAAGCGTCATCGAGTTGCGCGGCGCTGAAGACGCGATCGACCAGGCCGGCCAGTTCGCCCCCTACCTTGGCCGAGCGCGTTACCGCCCAGATTTTCATTCCGAATGGCTGCGCTCGCCGGGCGACTTCGCTGCCCACCACGCCGAAACCTACCAACAGCAAAATCTGTCCTGAGAGCTCGCGCGGGCGAACCGACGCGTCCCAAATTTCCTGCTGCGCCCAGCGGCTGGCCAGTTGATGGCGATGCATGTCGGGAAACCGGCGAGCCAGGGTCAGGAGCATTCCTACGACATGCTCGGCCATGGGAATGGCATGGACGCCGCGGATGTTAGTGACTTCGATGCCGCTGGCGCGGAGCTCGGAATACATCAACTGGGCTACGCCGGCTGCGGTGGAGTGCAGCCATTTCAGCTTTTCTGCTTGTGCAAACTGCTTGGGGCGAAGCGAGTAGCCGACAAAAATGTCAGTGTTGCTGATTTCGTCCGGCAAGCGGTCGTAATCGGGCAGGTGGACAACATTGATTCCGCGGAAACGCTCGCGCACACGGACGGCCAATTCCGCGGGTGGCCGCCAGAGTGAGAATGGGTGCCAGACGCAGATGAGAAGCTTGCTTTCGTTTGGGGGCGGACGATTCAACGTTTTTTTTGTAGTGCCGGCGCTACAAAAGGCCGTCTAGTTATCGACGTCAGGAAAGGCGCAGATCACGCCCAGTCATCTCTTTCGGCTGCGCGCCGCCGAGGAGGCTTATGAGTGTGGGAGCGATGTCGCGCAGCGAGCCGCCGGAGCGCAGCGAGGCTTGCTCTTCACTAGCATAAATTAAAGGAACCGGATTGGTGGTGTGGTAGGTGTGCGGACCGCCAGTATTGGGATCAATCATGGTTTCGGCGTTGCCGTGATCGGCGGTGATTATCCAGGCGGTTTCGTGGTGGCGGGATTTAAGCGCCTGGTAGATACGCCCGAGGCCCACGTCCACTGCTTCGACGGCTTTAATGGCCGCTTCCAGATTGCCGGAGTGACCCACCATATCGGCGTTGGCGTAATTCATGATGATGGCGTCGAATTCGTTTTTCTCGATGGCCTTTACCACCGTGTCGGTGATGCCTTCGGCGCTCATCTCCGGCTTCAGATCGTAAGTGGCCACTTTCGGCGACGGAACCAGGATGCGCTCTTCACCGCCAAAGGGCTTTTCGATGCCGCCGTTGAAAAAGTATGTGACATGCGCGTATTTTTCGGTTTCAGCGCAGCGCAGGTTGCGCAGGTTCATGTCGGCGAAGACCTGCGCCAGAATGTGCTCCACTTTTTCCGGGCTGATGACGTAGCGCAGCCACGGCCAGGTTTTTTCATACTGGGTCATGCCCACGTAGAAAAGATTTTTGGGGCGTTTGGGGTCGGCGATTTTGTCGAAGCCCGGCTCGGCGAGAGCTTTAGTGATCTGGCGAGCGCGATCGGCGCGGAAATTGAATAAGATGACGGCATCGTCGTCGCGAATGAGGCCGCGAGGAGTAGCGCCGTCCACTTCCGTGACGACAATCGGCTCGACGAATTCGTCGGTGGCGCCGCGTTCATAACTTTGGCGTAATGCGGCGGCGGGATCGGCGGAATGTTGCGGCGCGTCGCCGTGGACGACGGTGCGATAAACTTTCTCGATTCGCTCCCAGCGATTATCTCGATCCATGGCGAAATAGCGCCCGGTGAGCGTAGCAATGCGGCCAATGCCATATTCGCGGATTTTTTGCTCGAGGCGGCCGACGAAATCGACGCCGCTGTGGGGAGGGGTGTCGCGGCCGTCCATAAAGCAATGGATGAAGACACGCTCGACGTGATTTTGTTTGGCCATGCACAGCAGCGCGAAAAGATGTTCCAGCTGCGAGTGGACGCCGCCGTCACTGATCAGGCCGAGTAGATGCAACTGCTTTTCGCGGCCGTGCTTCATAGCATCGAGGAGCAGCGGCTGCTTAAAAAACTCCCCGTTTTGAATCATCAGCTCGATGCGCGTGATGTCCATGTGCACCACGCGTCCTGCGCCGATGTTGAGATGGCCGACTTCGCTATTGCCCATCTGCCCGTCGGGTAAGCCGACGGCCGCGCCGGAAGTGAGCAGCAACGTGTTAGGAAATTTATTCAACAGCGCGTCGTAGGCAGGCTTACGCGCCAGAGCGATCGCGTTGCCTTTGGCCTCGGCGCGGTAGCCCCAACCATCGAGGACGGTGAGGATGATCGGCTTGGGTCTGCTGGGCATGACGAATGAGAATACACGGAAGTTGGCGAGGCCGGCTCCACTTTTCAGCGGCTGCGAGCTGCCTGGGGCGGACAGCGTCTGGTCACACAGCGTGCGACCGCAAATTAGCCGGCTTCGGAGCTACGAGGTTACGGCGAGGGCGCTGCGCCCGGGAAATTTGGCATGCGCGCCAAGTTCTTCTTCGATGCGCAGGAGTTGGTTGTATTTGGCGACGCGATCGGTGCGCGAAGCGGAGCCGGTCTTGATCTGGCCGCTGGACATGGCTACGGCAAGATCAGCGATGAAGACATCTTCTGTTTCGCCGGAGCGGTGCGAGATGATCGAGGCGTATCCGGCTTTGCGCGCCATTTCAATGGCTTCAATGGTTTCCGTGACTGTGCCGATCTGATTGAGCTTGATCAGAATGGCGTTGGCAATTTTTTCACTGATGCCGCGGGCTAGCCGCTCGGTGTTGGTGACGAACAGGTCGTCGCCCACGAGCTGAATTTTTGCGCCGAGGGTTTGCGTGAGCATCTTCCAACCGGCCCAATCGTCTTCGGCCATGCCGTCTTCGATAGAAACGATCGGATACTTGGAGACCCAGTTGGCCCAGAACTCGACCATCTGCTCGGAAGTGCGCTCGGACTTGTCGGATTTCTTGAATATATATTTGGATTTAGCCTTGTCGTAGAACTCGCTCGACGCCGGATCGAGCGCGATGGCGATCTGCGTGCCAGCGGTGTAGCCAGCGGCATTGATGGCCTCCAGAACGACCTCGATGGCTTCATCGTTCGATTTCAGATTGGGTGCGAAGCCGCCTTCATCACCCACGGCAGTCGAGTATCCGCGCTTCTTGAGCACAGCCTTAAGATTATGGAAGACCTCAACGCCCATGCGCAGCGATTCGCCGAAATCGCGCGCGCCGATGGGCATGACCATGAATTCCTGGAGATCGACGGAATTGTCAGCATGCGCGCCACCGTTGAGTATGTTCATCATCGGAACCGGCAGAGTCATCATCGCGTCATGAACAGTGGAATAGCGCGAGAGATACTTATAGAGCGGCTGGTCGGTGAAGGCGGCAGCGGCTCGCGCGGCAGCCATGGAAACCGCCAGAATGGCGTTTGCGCCGAGCTTGCCTTTATTGGGCGTGCCGTCAAGGTCGCGCATCTTCTGATCGAGCGCCTGCTGGCCGGTGACGTCCACGCCCATGAGAGCGGGAGCGATGGCGGTATTGATGTTGGCCACCGCTTTGAGGACGCCCTTGCCTAGGTAGCGCGACTTATCGGCGTCACGCAACTCGAGGGCTTCGTGCTCGCCAGTGGAAGCGCCGGAGGGCACAGCGGCGCGGCCGCGATGGCCGGAGGCGATGGTGACCTCTGCCTCAACAGTGGGATTGCCGCGTGAGTCGATAATCTGGCGGCCGCGAACGGCGACGATGCGCGTGGACATGGCGACATTCTCCTGGGATTAGAAAGAGCGCGAGAAAAGAGCGAAGAGGCATTCTTCGCTACGCTCGGAATGACATAACAGCTGGGCTGGGAATGACGGAGCGCCTGTACGCGAAGGTGGCATCGTCATTCTGGCTCTTCCAGCATGGATTCGTCGCGGACGACGACGGTGACTCCGCCGGGCGATACGAAGTAGCGTTTGCGATCTTCTTCGGCGTCATAGCCGATCACGCTGTGCTCGGGAAGCTGCACGTGGCGGTCGATAATGGCGTTGCGAATTTTGGAATGGCGGCCGACGCTGACGTGATTGTAGAGCATGGAGTTGGTCACTTCGCAAAAGCTATTTACGCGCACGTCGTAGCCGAGGATGGAATTCTGCACGCGCCCGCCGGAGACGATGGAGCCGCCGGCGACGATGGAATCGACGGCCTGGCCCATGCGGTCTTTATCGGCGAATACGAATTTGGCGGGCGGATACTGGTGCTGCCAGGTCCACAGCGGCCAGGATTTGTCGTAGAGGTTGAAAACCGGCGAGACACTCACCAGGTCGAGGTTGGCTTCGTAATAGGCGTCCAAAGTTCCAACGTCCCGCCAATAGAGCGCTTCTTTTTTGTTTTCGTCGATAAAGTTATACGCGAACACGCGATACTTTTCGATGATGCGGGGCAAGATATCCTTGCCGAAATCGTGGCTGGACTGAGCATTCTCCGAATCGGCAACCAAAATCGGAATCAGCAGCTGAGAGTTGAAGATGTAGATGCCCATGGAGGCATTGCATTTCTCGGGATGCTGCTGGCAAGGCTTGGGCACGGCCGGCTTCTCCTCGAAGCCAATGACGCGCTGATTTTCATCGGTTTCGAGAACACCGAATTGGCCGGCGGCGCTCACGGCATCCACCTCGATGGTGGCCACGGTGACGTCGGCGCCGGCATCGACGTGCTGTCCGAGCATCTTGGTATAGTCCATCTTGTAGATGTGATCGCCCGAGAGAATGATGACGTAACTGGAGCGCTCGCTGCCCACGGAGTAGATGTTCTGGTAGACAGCGTCGGCGGTACCCTGATACCAGTCTCGTGAGACGCGCATTTGCGGGGTGAGGATCTCGAAGAATTCGCCGTGGCCTGCCAGCGGGGACCAGCCGCGGCGCAAGTGGCGATTGAGACTGAGCGCCTTATATTGCGTGAGCACGAAAACGCGGCGCAGGCCGCTATTCAGGCAGTTGGAGAGCGTGACGTCGATAATGCGGTAGATGCCGCCGAAGGGCACGGCCGGCTTGGCGCGATCGCGCGTGAGCGGCCAGAGGCGCTCGCCTTGCCCACCGGCCATCAGGACGCCGATGGCATCCCGCATGCGGTCCATGAAGTGACTCCAGTTTTTTTCGAGTGCCCGGGCGAGCCAGCGGCCTGCCACGTGGGGGAGCGAGACATTGTACAGCATGTGCGTATTGAGTTTTAACGACGGTAATTTTTTGTGCTCAGATGGAACGGAGCCGGCGGAGCGGCATCGTTCTCATGGCGTCGCGATTAAACACTCGAGGCCAGAGGCTTCCCTGGCGGGCTTTCCTGTTTTCTGCAAATCCGTGACTCCAGCCGCCCAACCGGTGAGAAACCACGCCATTGGGGGCGTTCTGAGGGCTGAGGGCACAAGGCACGTATTTGCTTGAAGATAAATATGCTGCCGTGAGAAAATGTACTTGACATCACCAGGGGCTTTCGCTAGAAAGCGAAAGCAATCATACACGGAACTCTGTTTCGAGTGCCCTCGCGCTCATTTATCCCAGGAGAAATTTACCGTGGAATGGGAGGTGGATTTTACGTGGCAGAAGTATATATACAGGATGGTGAATCGCTGGAAAGCGCTCTGCGCCGCTTCAAGCGCCGGGTCCAGCAGGCGGACATCATCAAGGAAATCAAGAAGCACAGCTACTATATGAAGCCCGGAGAAAGGCGCCGGGCCAAGGCTGCGCTATCCCGCAAGCGTATGCGCAAGAAGTTGCGGCGCGAGGCGGAGTAGGCGGCCAAGTCGAACGAGAGCTTGGGACCTGCGGCCGGATGGGAATCGTCGAAAAGATGGTTCTCTCCGCCGCCGGGGCCGCCAAGTTGGCCCGCGCTCACGGGCCATCGGAGTAGCAGATGGAGTACAGCGACAAAGTTTTAAAGTGCGTGGAATGCAGTGCGGAGTTCGTGTTCACTGCCGGCGAGCAAAGCTTTTATGCCGACAAAGGCTTCAAACACGAACCCAAGCGATGCAAAGGCTGCAAGTCGACGCATGCCGCCGGCTCGCCATCGAACGGCTCGCCGCGCAGCGAGACTCGAGCGATGTGTTCACAGTGCGGGAAGGAAACGACGGTTCCCTTCAAGCCGACGCAGGGGCGTCCGGTGTACTGCCGCGAATGCTTCCAGCAACGGCGGGCCATGACCGCCACCAGCGGGCAGTGAGGACGTAATCTAGCAGCGGCCGTGATCGAAGGGCGATGCCAGCGCGGAGATCAGGCTTTGCCTCCCCAACAATGACCGCCGGGCTGTGCGAGGGGCCGTGTAAACGCGCGTAGTGCGGCGGTGTTGAATCTCTCCTCCCGGAGTCCCCGGCTGCGCTACCCCCCTCTTAATTATCTTGTCTTGGAGAAAAGAAATTTCAAGCGTAGGATAAGAATCCTTTTGGTGACAGTTTGGTGGGTTTGCGGGAATAGACCGGGAGCGGAGCCGGGTGAAAATGGCGCTCGCTCGGTGGTCCCGTCAGAGGAGGTCATGATTTATGCGCCAGCTACTGCGAAGAATTTCCGTGTTTGTCGTATTGTTCTCGGCTTGGCCGGCTACCTCCGGTTGCGCACAGGAGCAGGCAGAGCAACCGGCACAGGGCAGTTTTAAGGTAGTGCACGTGATCGGCCTGGAAGGCATCAAGCATGACACCAAAGGCACGATTGCCGTCGCGAAGGACACGCTTGAATTTTCGACCGGCCCCACCAAGAGCGGCGTGTCCATCCCCTCGATGCAAGACGTCCTCACCGGCGCCGACAGCGAGCGCGCCATTGGCGGAACGATTGGCGTTCTATCGAGTCTCGCGCCCTATGGAGGCGGACGTTTCTTGAGCTTGTTTCGAAAGAAGATCGACACCCTCACCATACAATATCGCGACTCGAACGGCGGCTTGCACGGAGTAATCTTTACCCTTCCGCCAAGCCAGGGGGCAGCGCTCAAGAAGCAGCTTCTCGCCGGGGGAGCGAAAACGAGTATTTCGGTCGAGGACGAGGCGAAACAGCAGCGTGAGAGCAAGAAGGCAAAGGAGAAAAAGCCATGAGACGAGTGCCGGTTACTACCATTTTTGTGTTCTCGCTCATCGCTTCGCTTCTCGCCGATGGGCTGCCATTACGGGCACAGTCACAGCCGCAAAAGGCGGCCACGCCCCAAGCCTCGGGGTCCTTGAAAGCTTCGGCCATTCAAATCCAACAGATCCAAGCAAACGAAGTGAAATTGTCAGCTGAGTTCCAGATGGCGCTTTATGAGAACGTGATAGAGGAAGTGAGCAAAACCAATAAATTTGAGCATGTGTACCGCGACGGAGACCGCAACGCCGCGGACGCTTCCGACCTGGTGATTCTCCACAGCACGGTGACCGGATTCAAACAAGGAAGTGGCATGGCCCGCCAGGTGACTACTGTCGCGGGTGCCACTGACATCAAGGTGCACCTGCAATTCACGGACAAGAATGGTAAGAGTCTTCTCGAGAGAGATGTCGACGGTAGAGTCAGATTCTTCGGCGAAAATCTGCGCGCCACGTACGACTTCGGAAAAAAGGTAGCGGGCGTGGTGCGGCAGAATTTCACGATGGCATCCCGCGCGAGCCAATAGCCTCCTCCGCAGCTTTTGTGCGAACCTGGGCTTTCCCAACGGCAAGGGTATCGATGTGCCGGGCGCGGCCAGCTACTCCGGTCCGAATGCTGGACGGGGAATAACGCGGCCGGTTCCATCAGGGTGTGAGCTTACCCTCCTCGCAGGCTATGAGATATTGTCATCTCTTCTTATCTTCAACGTTTGGAAGGAATGAGGTTGCATCGTAGAATAGATGAGCTTGGGGAGTGTGATTCGGAAGATTTCCTGGTGACGAGCCATCACAAACATTTTGGAGGGGTCGTGATTCGAACGAAAATCGCAGGTGTGCTTGTTCTCGGCTTGCTGCTGCCCGGAGCAGTGTTAAGTCTCCGAGCCCAGGCGCAGATGACTTCTGTCAGTGATTCGAATGATGGCGCAGCGGTCGTAGCGGCGCCGCCGGAGTCAGCGACCTTAGCGGCCCTGCCGGACGCGCCCGCGGCGCGAACCTCCGCGCGCCCGCTGCCCGCACCGTCCAAACAAAACGAATATGCGCAGCTCTCCACGCCGCTCAGCCCCAGGCAGAAATTCTTGCTGGCGCTGAATGAAGCGTTCTGGCCGGGCACCATCGGCGCAGCGGCGGGCGCGGGCATCAGCATGGCTACGGACTCGGATCTGGACCGTGGATATGGGATGGAAGGAATCGGATTTACCCGCAGGTTCCTGGCAAACTTCGGCGAGAATGCCACGGACTTGATGGTGGGCGATTTCGTAATTGCGTCGATCGGGCATCAGGACCCGCGTTATCATCCCTCGCCACGCAGCGGTTTTGGGCGCCGGCTGGGCTGGGCGATCTCGCGTGTCTTCGTGACGCAGAGCGACGCGGGCGCTAAACAGTTGAATTACTCGCATCTTCTGGGCATGGCCTCGGGCGCTGCGGTTTCCAACGCCTGGCACCGTGACGTCGATCGCGGCGCCCCTGAGACCGCGCAGCGATTTGGCTGGGATCTGCTGTCCTCGGCAATCGCTAACGTGGGCCGGGAATTCTGGGACTTCCGTCACGCACCAAGGCAGTAACAGCAACTTCAGTTCCTCAAAAAGCTTCGGCGGCCGTTGGAATCCCCAAGTGCCGCGTCGAATGGAGTTCCTTCCGTCAGGCAAGCTTGGGGTGGAAACTTCAACTGGTTAACCGCATAGATTTAACAGATAAGACACATCGGAACTTTTCGTTGAGATTTGTTGAGATTGTTACACCAGAAATCTCGCAGTCTGCCATAATTGGAATTTCAAGGACCCCTGCCCTCAGCGCCGCAAGGCGAAATAGTTTTCGGGTAGCCTCAGTCATTCGGGGAGTATCACAGTAAGAAATTCAAATTAAGACTTTTGTCGGGGAAATCTGTGTCTCGAACTCTTCGTTACTTCATGTTGATGGTGTGTCTGACGCTTCCCGCGGCAGTGTGGGCGGATTCCATGGCGGCCGGGCGCGTAAAACCTACCCGGTCAACTGTGGAGATCCGTCATTCCGTCCCGGGAGTGTTTTCGCCCGGGCCGTTTAGGGGCATGAATTCCAAACATGGACTCTTTTCGGCGCGTTCCGTATCTGAAAATTCGCTTGGCACGACTAGACCGCCAGTCTCCGCGCCAATATCGATCCCCGAACCTGCCACGCTTGGCTTGCTCGGCATAGGACTGATCAGCGTGGCCCTCGGCCTGAACTCCCGCGCGACAAAAGTCTGATTTACCGCATGACACCTTCAACCGCCCCCGGACTCGCGCACTCAACTCGGTCCGCTGCTCTTCCATGTAACTCGAGCCCTTAGAAAAGCGGACATCTCTATTTTGCACAAACATCCCCATTTTGCGGCGACAGAGCCGTACCTCGCGTTGACGGCTCGGTGTGAAGAGCCTAGGATGTGGCGCTTGCCGTGAATCTTTCCTGATTCCCCGGCGGCCAGTAAGCAAGATAGATTCCTCGCCGCGCTCGGAATGACGAACCGGCGGGGCACGAAGCCGCAACTCAGGGATCCCGGCATCTTCGCATGGAGTTAGGTGCGGGCGAGGAGGAAGCGCGTGGAGTACGAAAATCACGACAGGTCCGCGGAAGAACAGACGGCCGCTGAAAATCCTACGCGGCGGGAAGCGATCAAGTTTCTGATCGGCGGCGCGATGGCCGCGGCCTGCCCGGTTCCTGCCGCTCTTCTCGCAGCTGCGCCCGCTCAGACGCGTGTAGGAAGCGAATCCAACGAGATCTGCCATAAAGTCCGCGACGGCTCGACTTTCAAACTGCCGCCTCCGAGCGCTGAATACGATGTGGTGATTGTGGGCGGAGGCCCATCGGGGTTGGTAGCGGCGCACGATCTGCGCGACGTCAACTTCCTGCTGCTGGAGAAAGAGCCTCGGCTGGGCGGCAATGCCATCAGTGAACAGTGGCGCGGACATTGGTATTCCACCGGCGCCGCCTACAATGGAGACTCGCACCTGGAAGCGCTCTGCCGGGAAATAGGCATGGAGATTCGCACGATCGACAGCATCGATGCGGCCATCATCCACGATCAGGTGGTGCCGGAATTCTGGACCGGCGGCTACTGGAAATGCGCGTATTCGCAAAACACGAAGAAAAGCTTTGAGAAATTCTTGAAGGATATGAGAGCCATTGACGTGGAAGAACAGGCCGAGAAGCTCGACGCCATCAGCTTCGCGGAAATTCTGAAGGATTATGCGCCGGAACTGAAACTTTACTTCGACAACTACGGCCCTAATAACTGGGGTGCCGACGTGGAAAACACTTCCGCATTTGTGGGCGTTCAGTCGACACGCTGGATGGCCGGGCTGGAGACGCGGCGGTTCACCTGGTCCGGAGGTCTCGGGCGGATTTCGCTGGCGCTGGAAGACAACATCAACCGCGCGGGTGCCGGGCGATTGCGAAAGGGCGCAACCGTGGTGCGCGTGGAGCAGAAAGCCTCGCGCATTCAGGTGAGTTATCTGGAAGAAGGCCAGGCGGTGACCGTGACGGCGAAGGCGGTGGTCGCGGCTTGCCCCAAATTTATCGCCAAGAAAATTATTGCGGAGCTCGATGCCGATCACCTCGAGGCCATGGGGAAGATGCGCTACCAGCCTTACCTGGTAGTCAACGTGTGCTGCCGCGAAGTGGTTTACAACGGCTCGTTTGACACCGACATCCCCGCGCCGTCGCTGATTGTGGACTTCAACGTGGCGGATTGGAGCGAGGAGCGGCACAACCAGGAGACGCGGCGACCGCAGGTACTGACCTGCTATGTGCCGCGCCCAGAGCGTGAACGCGCGTTGTTTCTGAGCGACGACTATTGCAAGCAAATGGGAGAGAAAGTAGTGGAGCAGCTCGAGGTATGGTTTCCCGGCGCGCGCGGCAAAGTGGAAGAGGTGCGCATCTACCGCCGCGGTCATGCGATGTTCGTGTCTGCCCCGGGCGTGACGACACAGCTCGCCCCGCGCATCCGCAAGCCCTTCGGCAATATTTTCTTCGCGCATTCCGATGCGGAAGGCGACATTACAGATTTTTCGTCGGCGCTGCAGGCCGGCCGCCGCGCCGCACGCGAAGCCAAAAACGCGCTGGGACATGCGGCTCTTCGTTCCTCACCCGTTGCCGCGGCCATGCCGGCTCGTTGATGGGAGGAGATTCGGTGATAAAGGAACGCGTGCTACGCGAGCACCTGCGTTATTTGCTGGACGGAAACGGCGCGCACGTCAGCTTTGACCAGGCTGTCGCGGATCTCCCGCAGAAGCTGCTGGGTAAGCGCGCGCCGGGAGTGCCGCACACATTGTGGCAACTGGTGGAACACTTGCGCATCGCGCAGTGGGACATTCTAGAGTTCAGCCGGAATCCCCGGCACGTTTCGCCTGAATTTCCCAAAGGCTACTGGCCTGCGAGCGATAGCCCGGCCAGTGCGGCGGCGTGGAAACGCAGCGTCGCGGGCTTCCGCTCCGACCTTGCCGGTCTGAAGAAACTGGCGAAAGATCCCGCATTGGATCTGTTCGCACCCTTGCCGCATGGTGACGGACAAACGTTGTTGCGTGAGATTTTGTTGGCGGCCGACCACAATGCCTACCACATTGGAGAGATTGTGATTCTGCGACGGTCGCTTGGCGCGTGGAAGGGGGCAAGATGAAGCTGAAGCAGAAACGCAGCGTTGAGACGCGGCTGGATTCCGGAACGATCGCTCCCATTCCCGTGCGCGCCTGGCCCCGGCGAAAAGTTCTTCAAGTTCTTTCGGCGATAGGCGTGAGCTCGGCCGTGTTCGGGCGGGCGCTCCTAGCGCTGGCGGATGAAAAGCCCAAGATCACGGAAGAGATGATTCACCAGGCCGAGTGGATTGCAGGTCTGGAACTTACCGACGCCAAGCGCAAGCTGATGCTCGAAGGATTGAACGACACGCTCGCGGGATTCCAGGCGCTGCGCAAAGTTCCGCTCGATAACAGCGTGCCGCCGGCGCTGACGTTTTTCCCCAATCCCGGTGTGCGGACGAACACGCCGCTCCCCCGCCCGGCGGTGAAACTCGAAGCTGCGGGAATTCGGCGGCCGGGTTCCATCGAGGAACTGGCGTTCGCGCCGGTGACCGAGCTGGCCAGGTTGATTCGCAGCCGGCAGGTTTCTTCCACGGAGTTGACCAAGCTTTATCTGGAGCGGCTGCGCCGTTTCGATTCTGCATTGAAGTGCGTGATCACGCTGACAGAAGAGCTGGCCATGGAGCAGTCCAAAAAAGCCGACGCCGAGATCGCCGCAGGACGATATCGCGGAGTGCTGCACGGGATTCCTTGGGGAGCCAAGGATTTGCTGGCTGTGCCGGGATACCCCACCACCTGGGGCGCGGAACCGTATAACAGCCAGATGCGAACAGAGAAAGCTACCGTGGTGGCGAAGTTGGAAGAGGCCGGTGCAGTGCTGCTGGCCAAACTCTCAATGGGAGCGCTGGCTTGGGGCGACGTGTGGTTCGGAGGCACCACCAAAAATCCATGGAACGTGAAGGAAGGTTCCAGCGGATCGTCTGCAGGCTCGGCTTCGGCTACGGCCGCCGGATTGGTGGGCTTCGCCATCGGTACCGAAACACTGGGAAGTATTATTTCGCCGGCGACCCGCTGCGGCATCAGCGGGCTGCGTCCGACTTTCGGGCGTGTGAGCCGCAACGGAGCGATGGCGCTAAGCTGGAGCATGGACAAGATCGGCCCGCTGGCGCGTTCGGTGGAAGATTGCGCGCTGGTTTTTTATCACATCCACGGCGCGGACCCACTCGATCCCTGCACTGTGGAGCAGCCGTTTTCCCTGCCGGTGGCGCAAGATTACCGCAAGCTTCGCGTGGGATTTGTGGAGGACCTCTTCGAGGAAGATCGCACAAAACATCCCGACGAAGACGAGACCAAAGAGCGCCTGCAGGAAGCGCAGCAGTTCGACAAGCGGTCGCTGGAAGTGCTGCGGGGAATGGGCGTCAAGCTGAGGCTGATTAAATTACCGTCGAAGCTGCCGGTGGGCCCGCTTAACGCCATATTGAGTGCGGAAGCTTCCGCGGCTTTTGACGACCTGACGCGCAGCGGGAAGGACGATATGCTGAAGCGTCAGGTGGCGGACGCGTGGCCCAACAGTTTTCGCCAGGGGCAGTTGATTCCCGCCGTAGAATACATCCGCGCCAACCGTGTGCGCACTTTGTTGATGGCCGAGATGGCCAAACTGTTCGCGGATATTGATGTTTACGTCTGCCCTTCGTTCGGCGGTGATAATCTGTTAATCACAAATCTGACGGGCCACCCCGCGGTGGTGGTGCCAAACGGCTTTCACGCCAAGAGCGGCACTCCAACCAGTATTACGTTTACGGGAGCGCTGTACGGAGAGACGCAGGCGCTAGCGCTGGCGCGGGCCTATCAGCTCGCAACCGACTACCATACGCGGCGCCCGCCGCTGGCGGCACTAACGGCGGCGGCAAGTTAATCTGGAAAAACGGTATTTCGTTCCAAGAGGTGATTTCGCATAGGAGATTAGAAATGAGCATCACTTGTTCCGTAGTTAGCCGTTTTACGGGTGGCGCGCTTTTGCTGGCGCTGGCGTTTTGTGTTCCGCCAGGAGCAGTGGCGCAGGCACGAAGCGCCGAGGTGAGGCCCGAGCGGCCGGAAACTGGTCCACCGCGTAATTTGAAGATCGATGATTTTTTCGCGTTGAAAGAGGTGGAGGAGCCGCAGTTGAGCCCGGACGGCCAATGGGTTGCTTACACCATCCATACGCTAAACCTTAAAGAAGACAAGAACGACAATCAGATTTGGATGGTGGGTACGTCAGGCGGTGACAGCATCCCGGTGACTGCGAAGAGTGTGAATTCTTCTCACCCGCGATGGAGCCCGGACGGAAAATATCTGGCGTTCCTGTCGAAGCGCGGCGATACCGCGAAAACGCAGATCTGGGCCATTGACCGCCGCGGAGGCGAGGCGCAGCAATTGACAGAAGCGATTCAGGATGTGGATGCATTTGAATGGTCGCCGGCGGGCGACCGCATTGCTGTGGTGCTCAAGGATCCAACACCGGAAGAGCTCGCGGCGGCAAATGAAAAACCGGACGAGAAACCGAAACCTCCCAAACCGCGGCCATGGGTCATCGATCGCCTGCAATTCAAGGAAGACAAGGTTGGATATCTCGACCGCCGGCGCGAACACCTCTTCGTCTTCAGCATGGCCATGCGCAAGATGACGCAAGTCACCTCCGGAGATTTCGACGACGAGCAGCCGGCCTGGTCGCCCGACGGACGCTTCCTTGCATTCAGCAGCAATCGCACCGAGAACCCGGACCTCAACTTCAACACCGACATCTGGACGGTGGCTGCGGACAATTCCGACAAGGGCAAGACGCTTGTGCAGGTCACAAAAAATCCCGGCGCCGATCATTCGCCGGCATGGAGCCCGGATGGCAAGTGGATCGCCAGCGTCAGCCAGATGGATGCTCACGCGCTGGACTATGCGACGCAGAGCTTGACGCTCACACCTGCATCGGGCGGCGAGCAAAAGGTTTTGACGCTGAAGGTCGATCGTAACGTAATAACACCGGTCTTCTCAGCCGACGGCCAGTCAATCGTTTTTATTCTTGAAGATGACGGCATGCAGCAACTGGCCAGCATCCCGGTCGGCGGCGAGGTGACGCGGCTCATCAAGACCCGAGTAAAGGTCAGTGCGTTCTCGATGGGCAAGAACGGCGCCGCCACCTTAGCCCTATTGATCGCGGAACCAAAGATGCCCGAAGAGGTGTTTCTCTTTACTGGAGGGAATCTCCGCAGGCTGACGCACACCAACGACGCATTGCTGGCGCAGATTCATCTCGGAGATGTGGAATATTTTCGCACGAAAAGTAAAGACGGCACGGAAGTGGCGAGCTATCTGACCAAGCCGCCAGGCTATGACCCGGCGGTACATTATCCGCTGATTTTGCGGCCGCACGGCGGGCCGGTAATGCAATATGACGCGGAATTCAACTTCACCGCACAGCTTTTTGCGGCGAATGGATACCTGGTGGTGACGCCCAACCCGCGCGGCTCGTCCGGCTACGGCCAAAACTTCTGCGAAGCGATTTTTGCGGATTGGGGCAACAAAGATTTTCAGGACGACATGGCCACGGTAGATTGGGCAATCGCCCAAGGGATTGCCGACCCGGCCAGGATGGGCGTGGGCGGGTGGTCCTACGGAGGAATTTCGACTAACTTTATTATTACGCAGACGGACCGCTTCAAGGCGGCCATCTCCGGCGCCAGCGAATTTCTTTACATCACCAACTACGGGCACGATCACTACCAGCGACTGTGGGAATTGGAATTGGGACTGCCGTGGAAAAACCGCGCGCAGTGGGAAAAGATGTCGCCGTTTAATTCAGTGGAGAAGATCGTGACTCCGACACTGGTGATGGGTGGCAACATCGATTGGAACGTGCCCATCATCAACTCGGAGCAGCTGTACGAATCGCTCAAGCGCTTGGGACGCACCACGGAGCTAGTCGTCTATCCCGGGGAATACCACGGATTTACGCGGCCCACATTCCTGAAAGACCGCTACGAACGCTACCTGGCGTGGTACGCGCAGTACGTCAAGGGTGAGCCGCCGGCAGCGCAGAAAGCAGCGGACTAGCCCACATCTGCAGGAGCGGTTGACGCAATTTCACGCGGCGAGTACGATGACGCGATAGCACTCGAAGATATGGGAACACAAAAAATCGGAAATACGGACGACGATATTCGGAGGATGAGATGCCCAAAGCGAAACGTAAACAACAATCGACTAAGAGCTCCAAGAACAAAAAGGTGCGAAATGACGGTTTGACCCGGGCTGCCATAGGCATCGGCGCCGCCGTAGGAAAAGCGGAGAGCACGGCTCGAGCCGCGGCCAAAGCCGCGCAGCAGGGAACCCACGCGGCCACGGTAGCCGCACGAAAAGGAATGAAAGAACTCTCACGCACCGTGACGTCACTCGAGAAGGACCTTACCAAGCTGCAGAAACGCGTCAAGAAAATGATCAGCTGAGCGCGGATTCTCATTTGCATCTGTATTCTTATTCAAACAACCAGACGCGCGGCACGCTCAGCAGTAACCCAAAGCAAAGCTGAAATTTTAGTTGTACCGCAGCTTATTCGTAGCGCAAGGCGATCATGGGATCGACGCGCGTGGCGCGTCGTGCGGGGATGAAACACGCCACGAGTGCGACGACCGCCAACAGCCCCGCCACACCTGCAAAGGTCAGCGGGTCGGCAGGCTTCATGTTGAAGAGCATGTTGGCAATGAACCTCGAGAGGCCGAACGCGGCCACAAGTCCGAGACCAATCCCGGCAAGCACCAGCCCGAAGCCCTGGCGGAGAATCATCTTCAGCACATCGCCGCGCTGAGCACCGAGCGCCATGCGGATGCCGATCTCGTGGGTGCGCTGGCTTGAAGCGTAGGCCACCACGCCGTACACTCCCACCAGGGCCAGTATCAGTCCGAGTCCCCCCAGCGCAGCGGCAAAAGCGGCGCCGATATTCAGAAGGAACAATCCGTTGCCGCCCTGCAGACTTTGCTCCATGGTCAAGACGTCGTACACCGGAAGATTGGGATCCAGCGCGCGGATCTCTTTTTCCACCGTGAGCCTTATGTTATCCGGCGGCCCCACGGTGCGTACTTGAAGTGCGTGCAAGGTAGCGAAGCTCTGCGCCATGGGTAGAAAGTAATAGGAGCGTGGATCCTCGAACATCCAGCCGTACTTGCCGTCGTGACTCACGCCCACAACTTCCATGGGCTTATCCGGATCATCATTGTTGAGGAATCGCTTGCCCAGAGGATCCTGGTTGGGCCACAGGCGGCGGGCGAGGGTCTCGTTCACAATGGCCACGCGTGGAGACGTCTCGGTATCTTGTTCGCCGATGGCCCGCCCTCGCAGAATAGGTACGCGCATCGTTTCGAAATAATCGGAGCCCACTTTGTTGAAGCCGGCGTCCGGTCCCCGCTGGCCCGGCTCAACGGCCTGCCCCTCGGCGTGCACGTAGGCGCTTTGATTGTTGTAGCCGAGCGGAACTGAAAAGGACAGGCTGGCGGATTTAACGCCCGGGAGAGCGCGCACGCGACGTTCCAGTTCGCGATAAAACGATCTGCTGCGCTCTGCGTCGTAACCAACCTGCGACGGGTCCATGCTCATGGTAAGCACATGATCCGCGCGAAAACCGAAGTCCACCTTGCGGGCATTCCCCAGGCTACGGAGAAAAAGACCAGCAGCGATGAGCAGCAACATGGAACCGGCCACTTGCGCAACGACCAGGGCATCGCGCATGCGATGGCTTCCACCGGCGCCGGAAGGCGCGCGACCGCCTTCGCGGAGCGTGTCGTAGACACTCGAACGCGAAGAACGCAACGCGGGCACCAGCCCGACGAGCACTCCGGTTACCAGTGCCAAGGTCGCGATGTAAAGAAAAACCCGCCAGTCAAGAGTGAAATCAAATTTGATGGGCAGATCAATGTTCCCGGTCGCGTTGCGTTGACGGGGTAAGCTATACGAACGGGAAAACTGCTACACCCTCCGGCGCGAATCGCTAAACCCCACTGAGTGCGGCTGTATTTTGCTCGCGATTATATCTGGCAAATGTGTAGATCGATACGTTGCAAGCAAGTTGGCCAGGGTGTATACCTGATGAGCAAAATCTCGAAACTGGAGATACAGATAACACGCCTATGTTCAACCCCGTTCCAACCCGGCTTGAGGATATCTTCAATTCTCCTTCTCAGTTTGCCATTCCAGTCTACCAACGGGAATACAAATGGGGAAAAGAAGAAGCTTTAGAACTGATTGAAGACCTCGAAAGTTATAAAGATGCAGGCGGTGAAAACCTTTTTCTTGGAAATTTAATTCTTGAGAAAGCCAGGGAGCAGAAAACATTTGTCGTCGATGGGCAACAACGCCTGACTACTTTAATGTTGCTTTTGATCGCTTGTAGAATGCGAGCAAGAGAATTGGGTTTGGTCAAGTTGGAGCCCAAAATCCAAGAAACAATTACCTTCATGGAATCGACCTCGGGCGAATCTCTGGGATGCCGACTTATCGCTTCCGAGTCCATCCGTGAAGTCTTTGAACATATGGCGCACGATTCGTGGGATGGCAGTTTCCCTACCGTTCTTAAGAAAAAACCGGTCAAACGAAAGGTAAACAAGGTCAAACCGATCTACGACTCATTTCTGAAAGCGGTGTCAGAATTTGACCAATCAGAACTAAGCAAATTTCTCGGCGCAATCTACAATTCCTATGTTGCAAGGATCGAGGTAGAGAATGAGATCGAGGCGTTGAGTATCTTTGAAAGAACAAACGCGCGCGGGCTTGAGCTGGAAGTCTCAGATCTACTTAAGAATTTTCTTTTTACAAAAAAGGTTGAGTCAATAGAGGAATTATGGGAAGCGATCGTGCAAAACGCTGGAGGAACAATTCTCCGGATGCTCAAGTATTTCTATGTTTCCAAGAAGGGTTCCATTCAAAAACCCCAGCTGTACAAGAAACTGAAGGGATACGGAGCTGAAGTTGGGCCGCAGGATTTTACTCAACAGCTCGCTGACTTTTCGGAATTTTATAAAGTCGTAAAAGCTCCCGACAAACTTCTCGTAAAGAACTTCTTTGAGAAAGATGGCTTCACAGAGCTATCTAAGGACCAATATCGCTATGAAAAGGTTAATCGAGCATTGGAGGCCTTGAGAGAGTTTGGTGTCGTCCAGTTTTGTCCGCCCGCATTTGCCGCGATTGAGTGCCTAGCCAGGAATGGTGGGAAATCAAATTCCGGCTGGGCAAAGAAATTGATTCAGTTATTCGAGGCATTTGAAAAATATCATTTCATTAACAATGCGATCTGCGAGCGCGTTGGAAACGAAGTGGAAAAACTATACGCGGATGCCTGTAACGCAAGTTCACTGACCTTTTTCACTCGGCCCGCGATCCTACCCCGACACGACCTATTCCGTCTCACGCCGTTGCGAGGTGCCCCGCCGATCCCGCCCTTCGCGTCGGTCGGGGAAAAATCCCTAGGTTTTGTTTAACTTGGAGGAATATAGTCTCATGAAGATCAGGACAGCTATTTCCACAACAAGTTGTCTGGTGCTTTTGGGCGACAATTTTTGTGACCAGGCCGAGGTTTTAGTCCAGGAGAAGTGAGAGAGTTTTTATATCACAGCCATGGGCTGTGAAGATGAATTTGCTCCCCA
>JAAFGT010000053.1 GCA_010365215.1 Acidipila sp.
TCGGGCTTGTACCTCTTGATCGACATGACCGGTCTTCCTCCCAAGTGAATTCTCTCTCATTTCACCTGGTACAAAAATCCCCGGTCAGGTCAGTGTGCGGTGATGCCTTCGTTGCCGAGATCAATCCAAGCGGTACTGCTCTGATTTATTCAACTTTCCTGGGTGGCAGCGGAGAAGACTCTGCGACGGGAGTTGCAGTGGATTCCAAGGGCAATATATATGTTTCCGGTGGGACCAATTCTATGGATTTCCCCACGACGCCAGGTGCCGTTCAACGGTCGTTCGGGGGCGGCTCCGCGGTTTGTAACGGCATGGCCTGCGGCGATGCCTTCCTGGTGAAGATCAAAAAAGGCGGAGCCTCTTTTTCCTATGCCACCTACGTTGGTGGCGCTGAGGACGATCTAGCTGCGAGAGGACTGGCCGTGGATGTGGCGGGCAATGCGTATCTGGCCGGTGTGACCGCGTCACGCGACTTTCCGACTACCTCCCGTGCATCACAGCGACAATTCTCGGGTGCGTCGGCCGGATGTGCCGCCGGCAAATTGTGTGGAGACGCTTTTCTGACTATTGTCGATTCCACGGGCGAAAGATTCTTGCACTCGACATATATTGGCGGTAGCAAAGACGATGCGGCGCTCGACCTGGCGCTGGCACCGGAAGGCACGGTACACATCGCAGGGATCACATCTTCGGGCGATTTCCCAGCACAGCGTCGTGCGTCTTCCGTTCAGCCTCCGACTGCCGGGAGTCAAGCGTTTATGGTCAGCTTCAACCCGACCGGCGCTTCCTGTTCCATCACCTGGGTGGGTCCGGCAACTGGCGGGGATTGGTCCGTCGCGGCAAACTGGAGCACTAATGCGCTGCCCGCCGCCGCCGATACGGTGTGCATCGGCGCTCCAAATACCGTCACGATTTCTACGGCTCTCCCGGTTGCGAATCAGACAGTCAGCGCATTAAGCGTTGATGGCGCGCTGGTCGTGAACCTCAACGGCCTAGTTGCCCCAGGCCTCATAGTCACCAACGTCAACTCCCTGCCTTCCCATATCGCCAGTCTCACCGTGGGCTCGAATGGCAACATAGAGTTGAACACCGGGACAACCTTTGGAGCAATAGACGTTAATGGTGGCAACTTGGGAGGGGTCGGCCAGTTTGACCTCACGGGAAACTTAAACTGGTCGGGGACAATTGGACTGTTGTCCCCAACTTGCTGCTTTGGCGCCCCGGACTTCAACGTGAACGGCAACATTAACGGTGGCGGGTTCCTTAACACCCGTAATCTCAACTTAACCGGTATGGCCACATCCTCAAGTATTTTTATTAACGGCTTTGGTACGGTAACTATTAATCCGGGAAGTACCATGATGGGCGGCGGCGTTAGTACGGGGTGTTGTTTCATCAACAACACTACGAAATTCGTTAACAATGGGACTTTTGTCACCAGCGGTTTTAACATGTTTATCGCATTCACAAATACCGGCACTTTTGAAATTCAGTCCGGCCTCATGCAAGGCCCGTCTATGGACTTGATGGGCGCAACGATTGTCGATGCAGGTGCGACCCTGCAATTGGTGGAGACGTCCAGTCACACCAGCTTGAATTTCACAGGAAGTCTTCAAGGGCAGGGCACGCTGGAGCTAAGGCAGAATGTAGTAAATATTGCCTGCTCACCTTGCTCTATCGGCACGCTCCTGGTCGACGGAGCCAATTTCGTTTCGGGCAGCACCTGGACAGTCAGCAACCCTGTTCAGATAACGAGTGGGTCTTTCTTCGGCAATCCCACGATCAACGGGAATATCAACCAAACAGGGGGATTTCTCGGCGGGCTGACCCTGAACGGAGACTACCAACAGGGAGGCGGCGGCGAGCTCGACGTCCTTGGCACGCCTTCCTTCATTGCAGCGCCCCCCGCTGGCGCGATGATCATCTCCGGAACGGCGACCATCGCCGGGTTACTCGGTCCCGGCGGATGCGTCCCGTGTTTTGTCCCAACCCCCTGCACTTCTACTATCGCTCTCCAAGCCGCTTCGATTGTGGGTATGTTTTCACGTCCGCTTCCGAATCAGTCGCCGGTGACGTCATCTTGGACGCTCACCTACACGCCAACCACGGTCGTCTTGATCGGCAATCCTATTCCGATCACGGTCTCGCCCTCCACGCTGGCTTTTGGCAATCAGCAAGTCTCGACGACAAGCCCACCTCAAGTGGTCACTGTCACCAATCAGATTTCCAGTCCTGTGAATGGAGTTGCGCCGAGTTTCAGCGGGCAGAATAGTGCCGATTTCACGGCTACGAATCAGTGCCCGAATCCGTTGCCCGGGGGAGCGACTTGCACCATCAATATCACCTTCAATCCCCTGTTTGTGGGACCGGAGAGCGCAACGCTGGATGTGAACAGCAACAGCTTTGCGAGCCCGAATGTCGTGGCGCTGAGCGGCACCGGAGTTGCAGGTCATCCTGTCGTCTCCGTTGCCCCGAGCAGCCTAAACTTCGGCAACGTGGTGGTTGGAACGACAAGCTCCACGCAATCCGTCACCGTGACCAATTCGACGGGCGGCCAGCTTACAATTCAAGGGATTTCATTGACTGGTGCAAACCCAGCAGACTTCAGCCAGAACAACACTTGCGGCACGGGACTCGCAGCTGCGGCAAGCTGCACCGTCACCATCACCTTCACCCCCACTCTCGGCGCTGCTGAGTCCGCCTCTCTCTCCATCGCCGACAACGGCCCGGCAAGCCCCCAGATGGTCTCGCTGACAGGGATGGGGATTTTACTTCCTATGGCTTCAGTAGCACCCTCTAGTCTCAATTTCGGCAGCGTCTCAGTAGGAACCACGAGCAGCCCCCAAATAGTGACGCTCACCAATTCTGGAAGAGGTGCGCTGCAGATTCAGAGCGTTGGATTCATGGGTTCAAATCCTTCGGACTTCGCACAGACAAACAACTGCGGCCAAACTCTCGCCGCAAACTCTAACTGCAATATCACTGTGACGTTCAAGCCCACGACGCCGGCACTTGAGAGCGCGACACTGGTCGTTACTGACAACGCCTCGCCCACGACTCAGACAGTTATGCTGTCGGGTACGGGGACGGCATCCCCTGCGGTATCGCTTGCACCATCAATGCTTTCCTTCGGCACGCTGAACGTGGGGATGGCCAGTCCAGCTCAGAGCCTGACTTTGGCGAATAATGGCAATGCGGCCCTGACGATTCAAATGATCAACTTTTCTGGTCCCAACGCCGCGGATTTCTCGCAGACGAACAACTGTGCAGGAGGTTTGGCCGTAGGAGCCAGTTGCACGATCAACGTTACATTCCAACCTTCTGTGGCGGCAGCTGAAGCTGCGTCTCTCGGGATCACCGACAACGCTTCAGGAAGCCCGCAAATGGCCCAGTTGTCTGGCTCTGGAGCGGGGTTCGGTTTGACACCTGCAGCCGGGACTAGTACGTCAGCGACTATCAAGCCTGGGGACCCAGCTCACTTTTCTTTGACGATTGCTCCGACGATGGGATTCACCGGAACAGTCACTTTTTCTTGCTCTGGCGTCCCCCCCTTGTCGGGTTGCGCGTTGAGCCCGACCGTCGCCACAATCGGTCCAGGGCAACCTGCCATGCTGGCAATCGACATAACAACGACCAAGCCGTCAACAATCTTCTGGAATCCAGGACAACCCCCGTCACTCTACCCTTCTCGGCTCAGCTTGCTTTGGATGATGACCCTCCTGACGTTGTGGTTGGCATTTCGAATGAAGCAGGGGCCGCGTTCGCTCCGTGCGATTCCTCTCCTGGCACTTCTCTTGCTCACGCTCATCGGAGCAGCAGCTTGCAGAGGAGGTGGTACCTTACCGCCAGTCGGAAATCCGGGAACGCCGGCGGGTAATTACAACGTTACGATCACTGGTAAGAGTGGCACGGTCACCCAAACCGTAAATTTGACGGTCAACGTGACCTAGTTAAAGGCCGAGGTTATTTTTTGAAATTTGCATTCCGCCCTTTGAACAAGAGCGGTTGACCCAGCGTTCGCGGGCGGTACGGCCCGCTCGCGTCCGGTACCTTCTCCGACTCCACGCTCCACCAAATCTGCGTCTGAATTTCAAAAGTGTTTAATTTTGTACAGTCGCGGCACGCTGCATTCCCTTACGATCATTCCCTCTAAGAAGATGTCATCGGCGGACGTGGAAATCCTGAGTACGGATACGGCGCTGCAACTGTGCTCGCATCGCCCGTCAGGGGAGCAGGTGGAAGAAGACTGCGCGAGCACGCGCTTGCGGGTCAGCCTGGAAGTGGCTGGGAATTGTAGTGAATGAGGTTGAACGGGGACCGTATAACTCCGGTTCCGCTGCCTCATGAAGCGGCTTGCCGGCAATGTGATGTCCGTCACAGCGAACTGTGACGCTCGTCATAGTCGTAAAGCAGTGCAGACGTCAAACTCGTCGTGTACTGGATATTCGAGTGCCATTCAGTGTGATAGTCAAAAATCTTGGCGGGGGAGGTCTTCTAGGATGAAGTCCCGAAGGACAAGCACGACGACGGTGGGGGTGGCAATTTTCCTGGGGGTGTTTATATGGATGGTTGCCGCTGCTCCGCGTGCTTCGGCAATCCCGGCTTTCTCGCGCAAGTATCAGACATCGTGCACCACTTGCCATAACAATTATCCGGAGCTGAATGATTTCGGCGAAGCCTTCAAGAAGAACGGCTTCAAGTTCCCGAAAGATGACGAGCTGTTCGTGAAGGAGCCTCCCGTGCTCCTGGGCGCCAAGGCGCAGAGGGAAGCATTTCCCAAGGCCGTCTATCCGGGCGAAATTCCCGGAAATATCCCACTCGGCTTCCGGTATTCGGGAAATTTCAATTACAACAGCAAACAGCCCTTCGCCGTGGGCTACCTTCCGCGCACGGACCTGTTCGTGCCCAACACCTTTACGCTCATCGCCGCGGGCGCCTTTGGGCCCAATATCTCCTTCTGGATTGATAACGACATCTCGGCGGGCGGCTCGAACGGCGCGGCGGGATTGGGCGACGGCTACTTGAAAGTCAACGATCTGGGACGCTATATCGGCTTGCCGAAGGACACGCTCAACCTGCGCGTGGGGCAGTTCGAGCTGGATCTTCCGTTCACGCAGGCGCGGTCCATCAATCTGACGGGGTACGACGTATACGACCAAGCCAGCGTCGCCCTGGTGAATCCTAATTGCACTGCCCCGGCGCTGGGTTCCACGCCGCCATGCACGACCAATAATCCTTTCGTGTTCGGCGTCCCGCAGCGCGGAATTGAAATCGGCGGATATCCGAACGATGGGAACTTCAACTGGTCGATTGCGCTGGTAAACGGCAACAACGACAACGGGGCGGCGCGGAATTCCAAGGACATCTATATCCGCGTGGCGCAGCGCCTGAACCTGGAGCGCGATCCTGAAGTTCGCAAGGAAGTTCAAGCGGCGGGTCCCACGGGACCGCGCGATCACACCTCGATCCGCTTTGGCGCGTTTTACTACTACGGGCGAAACGCGCTGAACATCAACCAGTCGCTCTTCCCCGGAATCGGCACGCTGGGAACGGTTCGCGAGCCTTTCTACCGGGCGGGGGGCGACGTTCGCCTCAAATACCGGAAGCTGGAGCTCTACGGCCTGGGCATGTACGGCCACGATCAGAACCTGATTCCCGACGTGACCGCGACCGCGTTCGTGGCCACTACCCCGGTTACCTTCACCGGCGGATTTGCCCAGGCGAACTACTGGTTCTATCCCTGGCTTATCGGCTTAATGAGATATGACTGGGTCACTTCGCCCACCGATTTCCAGAATGGCGCTTCGAAGCAGACCACGCGCAGCCGGTTCAGCCCGGGATTCCAATTGCTGGTGCGCGCCAACATCAAGGCCACTTTCGAATACCAGCGAAGGTGGGAGCAGCCGGTACCGGGCACCGCGCCAGCGCAGTTCTTCCGCGGCAATGGTTTTATCAGCGGAATCGACTACGCGTTCTAGGAATGGCGCCGCGGGGCGGCGCGATAAAGCCGCCTCGAATTTTCCGAACCGCACTTAAAATCAAGCTCGACAAAAAGGACAAGATGAAAAAGCTAAAAGCTACAAGCCTGTTAGTCTCATTCCTGGCGATCGTTTTGCTGGCGCCCAGCGTTACACGGGCGGGAGACGTGAAGGGCAAAGTGACCGCGCAGGGGATGAAGTCGGCCGAGAACATCGCCGTTTACGTCGACGCCATCGCCGGCAAGAAGTTCGACGCGCCATCACAACACGTCCTGGTGGACCAAAAGTCCATGAAGTTCCTGCCGCACGTCGTGGTAGTCACAGCAGGGACCACGGTGGATTTTCAGAACAGCGACCCGGTGGGCCACAATGTTTACTGGCCGTCGGTTAGCGGCAACAAAAAGCTGGCCCACAATCTGGGCACATGGCCAAAGGGCGATAAGAAATCGTTCCAGTTCAATGACCTGGGCGCCGCTTCCCTGCTGTGCAACGTGCACCCGGAAATGTCGGGGTACGTAGTGGTGGTGCCGACAACCTATTTCGCGTTGACGGATAAGGACGGGAACTTCGAGATCAAAGGCGTTCCCGCGGGCCAGTACACGTTGAAGACCTGGAGCGAAGACGCCAAGCCGACCACACAGGCGGTTACCGTTCCCAACACCACGACCACCGTCGACCTGACCGTGAAAAAGTAGTAGAAGAGAATCCACAGAGAGAGGCGCCGAACCTGGCTTATGGGCACCCGCACTAAACTTGTGGACCTGGAGTGGCTGGAGTCGAACTTCCCGTGCATGCAGGCCTGTCCGGTCCACACGCAGGCGGGCCGGTACGTCACGTTGATCGCGCAAGGGCGGTACGAGGAAGCGTACCGCTACGCGCGAATTCCCAATCCTTTTGCTTCGATTTGCGGGCGCGTCTGTGGACACCCCTGCGAGCCGGCTTGCCGCCGCGGGGAGTTTGACGCGCCGATTTCCATCCGCGCGCTCAAACGATTTGTGACCGAGCGCCACGGGCCGGAATCGCGCAACCCCATTGATGTCTTCCCTGAAAAACCCACCGTCGTGCACCCCGAGAAAATTGCCATCATCGGCTCAGGTCCCGCGGGGCTCTCCGCGGCCCATGACCTGGCGCTGCTGGGTTATGCGGTGACCGTGTTCGAGGCCGCGCCCGTTCCCGGCGGGATGCTGCACCTGGGAATCCCCGAGTACCGCCTGCCCCGCGACGTGCTGCAGGCGCAAATCCGCGAAATTCTGGACCTCGGCCCGGAGCTGCGACTCAACGAGCGGCTGGGGCGCGATTTCTCGCTGGCGGACCTCAAGCAGCGGGGCTACCAAGCGGTATTACTTGCGTTCGGCCTGCATCGCAGCCGCGACCTACAGGTGCCCGGCCACGAGCTTGACGGCGTGGTGAAGGGCGTCGATTTCCTGCTTAACGTGAATCTTGGATACCGCTTTTCCATCGGCAAACGCGTGGTGGTGATCGGCGGCGGCAACGTGGCGATCGACGTGGCGCGCTCCGCGCTTCGCCAGCAGCATAAGCTGACGCTGGAAACACTGAGCAGCTCACTGCTGCCAGACAGCATCAGTCCGAGCGAGCTGGATGTGGCCATGAAGGAGTTGATGGACGTGTCCCGGGCGGCGCTGCGCATGGGCGCGCGCGAAGTTCACCTGATTTGTCTGGAATCGCGCGAGGAGATGCCTGCCTTCGCTGAGGAGATCGGAGAGGGCGAAGAGGAAGGCCTGAAAATCCACCCCTCGGTTGGTCCCAAACAATTTATAGGAAAGAATGGAAAACTTACCGGCGTGGAGACCATCCATTGCTCGTCGGTGTTCGATGCTCAGCACCGCTTCAATCCGGTATTTGAAGCAGGCACGGAAACAGTGATTCCCTGCGACACACTGATTCTGGCCATAGGCCAAGCCTCCGATCTTTCTTTCCTGCAGGCCGCGGACGGCGTGGAAACCACGCGTCAAGGCACCATCAAGATCGATCCGGAAACACTGATGAGCACCGCGCCGGGAATCTTCGCCGCGGGCGATATCGCCTTCGGGCCGCGGCTGATCATCAGCGCGGTGGCCGATGGCAAGAAAGCGGCGGAAAACATTGACCGGTTTTTGCGCGGGCCGGACTGGAAGCCGGTTCCGAAATACGTGCAGATCACCCTGCTCGATAACCACGAGATGACCGCGCACTACGACGAATACTCGCGGCTGGCCGTGCCGGTGATTCCCCTGGAGCGCCGCACGGGCATTGCCGAGGTGGAAGTGGGCTTCACCGAGGAGCAGGCCAGGCGCGAAGCCTCGCGCTGCCTGCAGTGCTGGATTAACACGATTTTTGACGGCAACGAAGAAAACGGCACCGAATGCATCCTGTGCGGCGGGTGCGTGGACGTGTGTCCGGAGAACTGCCTGCAGCTGGTGCCCTTGAGCCAGTTTCAGTTTTCACCGGAAACAAAGACGCAGCTCGAAACCGACGCGCAGCTGGACACGATTACACTGCAACATCTGACTGCCGCGGAGCTCGGCGAGGTCACGGGCTCGGTGATGGTGAAGGACGAAACCATCTGCATTCGCTGCGGGCTCTGCGCCGTGCGCTGCCCGGTGAATACCATCACCATGGAAAGCTACGAAGTCTTCAGCCACGATCCGGGATTATTTCCGGTGGAGAAAATCGAGTTGCGACGATGAGCGATCCGAAAACTCCAGCGGTAGAGCCACATTCCGGCGCCGCCAAGCCGGCCATCACCCGCCGGGACTTCTTGAACGAGGCTACCTCGGGCGCGCTCGGTATCGCCGGCCTCGGTTCGGCGGTGGTGCTGTACCAGTTTTTTTCTCCCAACGTGCTCTTCGAACCGCCCTCCTCGTTTCGCGCGGGGAAACCTGATCTTTATCCGGCCAACTCGGTGAGTTTTCTGCTGGAGCAGCAGGTGTACATCGTGCACATGCCCCAGGGGTTCTACGCGGTGTCGGCGGTGTGCACGCATTTGGGGTGCATAACGCAGTACAAGCAGGAAACCAGCCAGATCGAGTGTCCGTGCCACGGCAGCAAATTCAAGCAGGATGGCACCAAGATCGAGGGGCCCGCTCCGCGGCCTCTGCCCCACTTCTCCATTACGCTGACTGCGGATGGGGATCTGCTGGTGGATAAATCGCAAGAAGTGGCGCCCGGTCAAGCGCCGTTGAAGGTTTGAGAGAACGAATGACGGAATCACGACACGAGTCATTACACGAAGCGATGGAACGCATTCGCGGGACGCGGGTGTGGAAGTCCATTTTTCGCCGCGAGCCGGCGCGCACCAACCGCACGCGCAGCCTGGCCATTTTCGGCAACCTGCTATTCCATTTTCTCCCGGTCAAGGTGCGCGAAAAATCGCTGCGCGTACGCGTGTCGTACTACCTGGGCTCCATTTCGTTCCTGCTTTTCATCGTGCTCACGGTCACCGGAATCCTGCTGATGTTCTATTACCACCCGGCGGTCCCGCAAGCCTACCGGGACATGAAGGATCTTCGCTTCGTGGTCACCAGCGGGCTGTTTCTGCGGAATCTTCACCGCATCGCGGCGCACTTGATGGTCATCGCCGTGTTCTGGCACATGTTTCACGTTTTCTATCGCGGCGGGTACAAGCCGCCGCACGAGTTCAACTGGGTTGTCGGGGTGATCCTGCTGATGCTGACGCTGTTTCTGAGTTATACCGGCTACCTGCTGCCGTGGGATCAGCTTTCCTACTGGGCGGTCACCGTGGGCAGCAACATCATCAAGGCCATGCCTTTCTTCGGGGACAAGATTCGCTTTCTGGTGCTCGGTGGAAACACGGTGGGGGAAAACGCCTTGTTGCGATTCTACGTGCTGCACGTGGTTGTGCTTCCGTTGATCGCCGGGGTGTTCATCGCCATCCACTTCTGGCGGGTGCAGAAAGATGGCGGCCTGACCGTTCCGGAAGAACCGGCGAGCGTGGAGCCTTCCCTCTCCGGAAAGCCTGATTCGGAAAAATGACGGAAAAAAACAAAATCGACACAGGGTTCAGCTCCGACGTGCGCAAAGACCCGCGGCGCGTGGTCTTCGTCACCAGGAAAACTTCCGCCAAGGTGACCGGGGACCCCGGCCCGCAGGTGATGGCCTATCCGCACCTGATGTTGCGCGAGGCCATCGCCTTTCAAGTGCTGATGATCGCGCTGGTGGCGGTGGCGCTGCTCTGGGACGCTCCACTCGAACAGCTCGCCAATCCCCTGCTGACGCCGAATCCGGCGAAGGCGCCGTGGTACTTCCTGGGCCTGCAAGAGCTGCTGCATTATTTCCCGCCGTTTGTGGCCGGCATTGTGATTCCGACTTTGGTGGTTGTGGCGCTGGTGGTGATTCCGTATTTCAACGTGAATGTGCAGGGAGAGCCGCTGTGGTATGCGAACCGGCCCCGGCGCTTGCGCATATTCCTCGCGCTGCTGACCGTTCTGACCATTTCGCTGGCCTACTTTGATGCCTGGACGGTGCTGGTTCCGACCGTTGTGGTGGGAGCGATGGCGCTGTATGCGTATACGCTGAAGCCGGGAGCGACGACGCCACTCGGACCGCTCCAGCGGCGGCCAATTTCCTGGTGGGTGATGACCTGGTTCATCCTGGTGGCGGTGGTGTTGACCGGGGTGGGAACTTTTTTCCGGGGGCCGGGCTGGGCCTGGGTGTGGCCGTGGGGGTCGCATGCCGGCTGAGGAAATGGGCAAAATCTCCAGGAAGATGCGCGTGGCCTTCGCCGTCAGCAGCATGATTTTTGTCGCTGCGCTGGCCATTTCGCCGGTCAAGGATCTGCGCCTGGAATGGAAACAGAACAAGCGCGCTTATGTGCGCTTCGCGCAGACCCGCCCGGATACCAAGCGGCTGCTGGCCGATTTTCGTCCTGGGATCGACCAGATCTGGCTGCCCGAGCTGGGCGTGGTGGATCGCTGCACCACGTGCCACCAGGGGATGGCGCAACCTACCTTGCCCGATGCCGGCGTTCCGCAGCCGTTTCGCACGCATCCGCCCATTCCGCATCGCGTTGGCGATTGGGGCTGCACGGTCTGCCATCGCGGGCAGGGCGCGGCCACGGAAATCGCCGAAGCGCACGAAACCACACTGGCCTGGGAGCAGCCCATGCTCCCGATGAAATACATTCAGGCCTCGTGCGGCTCGTGCCATCGCAACGCGCTGGCCGAAGCGCCGAAGCTCAATCGCGGGCGCGAACTTCTGGCGGAGTTCAATTGCGCTTCGTGCCACAAGCTGCAGGGGATCACACGCGCGGCGATGCCCGGGCCGGACCTAGCCAACATCGGCAACAAAGTCTCTCGCGAATGGATCTATAAATGGCTCAAAGAACCACGCACGGTGGTGGACGCCGACGGCACCGTCAAAGTCAACGGATACGAGACGGAAGAATCTCCGCGCATGCCGCAATTCCGCCTGAACGAAAAGGAACTGGTGGCGCTCTCGGGCTTTCTCAGCGTGCAGCGCAGCAGATCCATTGCACCGTATAAGATCGACCCGCGCGTGATAGCGCGGTGGGATAAGCAGCCCGATGTGGCCGACCAGGGCGAGACGCGCTTCCGGCAGATGTTCTGCTCGACCTGCCATTCGCTGGCGGTGACGCGGGCGGGGGAAACCAAGCTGATTGGCGGCGAGATCGGGCCGGAGCTGACCAAGGTCGGAAGCAAAGTAAATCCGGATTGGCTGCTGGCTTGGTTGCGC
This sequence comes from Acidipila sp., assembly GCA_010365215.1. GTDB lineage: Bacteria > Acidobacteriota > Terriglobia > Acidiferrales > UBA7541 > JAAFGT01. Next base: position 11,691 of record JAAFGT010000053.1, read on the forward strand.
AATCCTCAGGCGTACCTGCCGCATAGCCAGATGCCGCGCTACGAATGGACGGATGAGGATCTCTACAAGGTGAGCCGTTACATGCTCACCAAGCTGACTGATTCCGACCTGCTCTCCGGTGTTCCGAAGTTCGAGGCTGCGTCCGCGGAGGAAGTGGAAACCGGCAAGAGAATGTTCATCGAGAAAGGTTGCGCGAGCTGCCACGCCGTCGAGGGCGTGCCGCCGCAGCAGGATCTCGGTCCGGACCTCACCGCGCTCGGCGGCAAGAACATTTCGGAGCTGGATTTTGGGCAGTCGAAAATCCCCCGCACGCTGCCGGGATACATTCAGGCCAAGCTGGCCGACCCCACTACGGTAAACCCTGCGGCGCGCATGCCGCAATATCACATGGCCGCTGCGGACCGCGAAGCGGTTACCACGGCGCTGCTGAGCATGACCGGTCCACCGGCCACTAGCGCCCGGGAAAAACTGGTGGTGTCTTCCCGCACCGCGCCGGAGTTCCATGCCCCGGGCGCATTCGGGCGCGTGTACGAGCGTTATAAATGTGCTGTGTGCCACCAGTTCAACGGATTTGGCGGCACGCTCGCGCCCGATCTTTCCTACGAAGGCAGCCGCGCGCAAAAGCCGTGGATGATCGATTTCCTGAAGAACCCGCAGACGCTGCGTCCCACGCTGATTTTACGCATGCCGCAATTCAATATGAGCGATCAGGAAGCCACGATTCTTGCAGACTACTTGAGCTTGTCGTTGCAGAGTCCCGCCGTCGACCCGCAAGGCGCGGGCGCGAAGCAGTACACTCCGCAGATGGCGGCGCTGGGGAAGCAACTGTATGAAGTCAAATACCAGTGCCAGTCGTGCCACACCATCGGTTCGGCGGGCGGGTACGTCGGGCCAAACCTCAACAACGCGGGGAACTGGCTGAAGCCGGAATGGATCGAGGCGTGGTTGAAGAATCCGCAAGCGCTGGTGCCGGACACGATCCAGCCGCGGTTCAACTTTACCCCGGAAGAGATCAGCGCGCTCACTGCATACCTGGGAACGCTGCGACAATCCGGCAAAGCCGCGCCTGCGCACGCGTCGATTAAAGTGGCGGCCGTGAGAGGCGCCGGAAAATGATGGCGCGGACCACTACTGCCATCGCGGTGGCGTGCCTGCTTGCAGCGCTTGCGGGTTGCCGGCCGAAAGGTTCCATGGAGGCGAGAGATCCGCTGCGCAACGCTTTCGATACGGTAGCGGATGCGAGCGACGCGGCGAAACTCGTTCCGCTTACTTACCAGCAAGCGCAGGGGAAGCGGATATTTGAAACGTACTGCGTGTGGTGCCATGCGGACGCGACGCCGGCGGGGCCCTCCAACCGCTCCAACGTCACTCCCATGCCGGCGGTGATCACGGATGGCACCGCGCTCAACGGCCTGAGCGACGAGTATATGCAGACCATCATCACGCTGGGCGGAAGCGCCCTGGGCAAATCGGCGATGATGCCACCCTATGGTGAAACCCTCAAAGAAGATGACATCCGCGCAGTGATGGCCTACGCTCGGGCCGTAGCCCAACCGCCGTATGAACCGGCGGCAAGACCCAAGCCGCAAATCCCGGTAAAGTAGAGAGCATGCTCATCATCAGAAGCCGACCTATGCCCGGTCTTTTGCGGTCCGCCTCCGCGTGCGCGTTGTTATTGGTGTTGGTGCTTACGGCGGCGCCCGCGCGCGCGCAAGTGAGCCCCGAGGAAATCCTCAATCCTGAACTCAAGCAGCTGGAGCGGAACTATTTTCAGCAGCTCAAGGCGCTCAACCGCGAGGTTGCGGCGATAAACTTTCCATTTCCATTTTTGCTCAGCCGGCAGGTGGGCCTGGAGCCGAAGGATCAAGGCGAAGGGGACAAGCGCGGGCTGGAGTTCGTCAAATTTCACGATCGTGTGGTGTTGAAGGTCACCGGAAATTACAATGCGGCTTACAATGCCGATGCGCTCAGCCAGAACCAGCGCGCCGATCGAACCTTCCGCGAGGTGGTGGTTCCCATCCTGAAGCTGGTAGCCAAGGACATCCCGCCCGACGTGGCCTGCCACGCCATTGGCTTTGAAATCGCCCATCATGTTCGCCGCCGCACGTCCAACTCGGACTACGAGGGAAAAGAGATCCTGGTGGTGGTGCTCGATACCGCCGACGCGTTTCGTTATAACGGCGTGGAGTCCGACGCCGGCCGGCAGGCGATTCTGAACCGGTCAGAGATTTACCTGAACGGGAAGGAATTTGGACTGGCGCAGGGCCAGGCGGAGCCTGTGGATCTGGAAGCGCGCGGGAAGCCGGTATTCGGACCAGGCGCGCCCGCCAACCCGGCCGGCTCGAACGGTGTGCACGTTTCTCAAAGCACCCTGCCGCCTAACTTCCGGATTCCACCGGCAGGCACCGATGCGCCCCGTACGGATTCAGTGCCGCCCGGAACTGTTGAAGCGGCGCCCGCCGCCGTGAAAGCGAACCCCGAACCGCCGGCAGCCGCGGCAACCGCTACGCAGGCGGATGCCGATCAGCTGCAGGCGAAATACCAAAAGAAACTCGACGCGCTGGGGAAGGAAGGCGCGGCAAACCTTCATTTTGTCGATTACGTGGCGCCGTCATTCGTAATTTTTCGTAACCGCGTGTACCTGCAAATTACCGTGCGCAACCCGCGCGTCTTCGACGCGCATGCCGGCTCGATCTACAAGCGCGCGGCGCAGAGCTTCGATCTCTTCCTGGGCGGCCAATTGAAGGACATCGTCGCAAGACTTCCAGCGGACGAGCAGATTGAAGGTCTGGACGTCACTCTTCTGAATCAATTTTCCGGCAAGCCGGCGGGGCCCTCGGTATCCGCCGCCGCGCGGGAAGCCATCGAGTTTGCTCTGCCCCTGAAAGTTTTACGCCAATTCCTCGACGCCGACATCACCAATCAGCAACTGCTCGATCAAAGCATTGTTCTGGTGAACGGTGTGCGCATTGCCCTCAACTTGCAGCAGGTTGAGTAGTCAGCAGCTGCGAAATTAGCGCGGCGATCCGCCGGCAGACTCCGAGCAGTTCCAGCGCCCGAAAACTTTTTTAAGCATTAACGGTTCGACGGACCGGCTTGTGCCGGCGATTGTGCCGGTTATTTGCGGGCAGCGATGGCCGGCGGCCCTGCTTACAGCCGTTTTCCAGGATTCTCTTTCCGCAATGCTCGAGAGTATCGCAGCGGCATTTTTTCATCATCCTTTTGAGCAGGCCCCGCAAGGTGTGGATTCCATCGGACAAAGTGTCGAGCTCCGCTAGTTTTTGGCGGGAGAGTCTATGCCAGCGCTGCGAGGCGCGGGTTCCTTCGCGGAAGCCGAAGAACAGCCGGCGGATTTCGCCCAACGTGAAGCCGCTCTGGCGCGCGCGCTGGACGACGGCGAGGCGATGGACGTCGGTGAGGTCGTAACGTCTTTGGCCACGAATCCGCTGGGCGGGCAGGAGGATTCCGATGCGCTCATAGTAGCGGATGGCGGAGGGTCGAAGACCGACTCGCTGAGCCAGTTCCGAAATTGTCAGTTGCGGCACGGAATTCATTCTAAGCCTTCCTCGGCACGGTGGCACCGCGTATCGACAACCAAGTTTACAAATTGGGCCTTGCCTTAAAGCCGACTTTAAGTTGTAGCGTCTTGCCAGGCTAGCGGCGAGCGACAAGTTTGCCGCGGCGAGGAGAAGCGCATTGAGAACTACATATTGCATGATGATGTTTTTGTGTCTAGCGGCTTTCAGCGGCATGGTGCAAGCGCAAACGGACAGACCCGGCAATCGCATGATTGCCGGGGGACGCGATGGAGGTGCAGCGGAGCAGCACACCGGGGAGGGCGCGCCGACACTTGACGCGCAGCGCGAGAAGCGCGCGTTGGCGATCTTCGCGAAGCTCATCGAGAAAGAGATCGTTTCTGCCGCCGAGGCAATGCCTGCCGATAAGTACGGGTTTGCTCCCAGCGCAGGCGAATTCAAGGGAGTGCGTACGTTTGCGCAGCAGGTAAAACATCTGGCGGCGACGAACCACATCCTGGCAGCCGCTGCGCTGGGAGAGCCGGCGCCGACCAGTGCGGGGGACGAGGCGGGGCCGGAAACGGTGCGAACCAAAACGGAGATTCTCGATTACCTGAAGGAATCGTTCGCGCATTTGGGCAAAGCGATCGAAGCGATCGGCGAGAAGAGCAGAGCGGTAAAATCTTCGCCGATTTCTCCGCTGCCAGCGGGTGCGGAGACGCGGTTAGCGCTCACGGTGGAAGCATTGGTTCACGCGTTCGACCACTACGGGCAGATGGTTGAGTATCTGCGGATGAACGGTGTGGTGCCGCCGGCCAGCCGTTCCTGAATGGCGGGCCAATTTGGCTGCGATGGCGCGACCGAGCAGTCGCCGTTCCTTAAGTCCCATGAGATAGAATCGGGGAGGTGGACGCTCGGCAGCAGGTGGAGCGCTGCGGAGGGTGGTTGGACGTGGTGATCTCCCCTGATCAAATTGAAGCGATGTACAGCCGCGTGAAGCCGCATATCCGGCGCACGCCGGTGATTGAGGTTGACGGCGCGGACTTCGATCTGAAGCTCGGCGGGTTGGTGTTCAAGCTGGAGCTGCTACAGCACGCGGGCTCGTTCAAGACGCGGGGAGCATTTGCAAATCTGCTGACCCGGAAGGTTCCTGCGGCGGGAGTGGTGGCGGCCTCGGGGGGAAATCACGGGGCCGCCGTGGCGTTTGCGGCGATGAAGCTGGGCGTGCGGGCGAAAATATTCGTGCCCAGCGTGGCGTCCGCCGCCAAGATCGAGCAGATCACCGGCTATGGCGCTGAACTGGTGATTGCGGGAGAGCGCTTCGCGGACGCACTGGCCGCCAGCGAACTGTGGGTGGCGCAGACCGGCGCGATGGCCATTCACGCGTTCGATCAGGTGGAGACGCTGCTGGGCCAGGGCACGGTGGGCCTGGAGCTGGAGCAGCAATCAGCGACCGGACCGGGCGGGGACGGCGGCCTCGACACTTTGCTGGTGGCGGTGGGAGGCGGCGGGCTGATTGCGGGGATTGCTTCGTGGTATCAAAAGAAAATAAATGTTGTGGGTGTGGAACCTGAGGCGGCTCCCACGCTGACGCGCGCGCTGGAAGCGGGGCGCCCGGTGGATGCGGAGTCCGGCGGGATTGCCGCCGACTCGCTGGCGCCGCGTCGCGTGGGGGAACTGGCGTTCCCGATTGTCCAGCGTTACGTCAGCAGATGCGTGCTGGTGAGCGACGAGGCCATTCAGGCGGCGCAGAAAATGCTTTGGAAGCGATTGCGCATCGTTGCCGAGCCTGGCGGCGCAGCGGCGTTTGCGGCGCTGCTCGCCGGGCAGTATGTGCCACGTCCGGACGAGCGTGTGGGCGTGCTGCTATGCGGGGGGAATACGGTGGCTGTGGATTTCAGCCGCTGAACATTTTTGGAAGTGCAATGCGGGTAATTGGCGGTTGTTGGCGGTGGGCGTGCGTGGTAGTTTTCTCCGGCAGGGATCCAACGTCACGTACGCGGCGTGGAGAATTTTGTTGAAAAAGTCGGGGCGGGGACAGCCGGGGGGTTTTAATTTACGGGACTACCGCAGGGCCCTGGGGCGATTTGCTACCGGGGTGGCGGTGGTGACGGCGCGGGCTGCGGACGGCCGCCGCGCCGGACTCACGGTGAATTCCTTTGCTTCGCTTTCGCTCGAACCTCCGCTGGTGCTGTGGTGCCTGGCGCGGGGGGCTACGCACTTCGCGGACTTCAGCGCCGCAGCGCATTTCGCCGTCAACGTGCTGGGCGCGCGGCAATATGATCTCTCGCGGCAGTTTTCCGCTTCGGGGTTGGACCGTTTTTCGGGCGTGGAGTGCATCGAGGGAACCGGCGGATGCCCGCTACTGGTAGGAGTGATCGCGCATTTTGTTTGCCGCACGGTTAAACAGCACGACGGTGGGGACCACGTTATTTTTGTGGGAGAAGTGGAGGAATACGAGTGGTTCGAGGGTGAGCCGCTGGTGTTCCATTCGGGGCGGTACGGAGTGCCTGCGGATTTTGTGGAATGACGAATGGGCGCGAGGAACGCCGTGCGCCTGCAGCCGGGGAGAGTAATGAGCAAAGAAACGATGCCGGGACTTTTCCGCGCCCATCATGTGGCCATCACCGTTCCCGATCTGGAAGCAGGAGTGCGCTTCTACTCGGAAGTCCTGGGCGCGGTAGAGATGTTCCGCCTGGGCCCGTTCGACGCGGCGCAGATGCCGCGCCAGCCCGATGGCCGCGACTGGACCGAGGCGCACGTGAACGTGCCCGATGCCCGGTTGTGGATCGCCAACCTCAAAATTGGCGACAACCTGGTGCTCGAACTCTTCCGCTACGAGCGTCCTGACGGCGGGAATCCCACGCCTCCGAGAAATCACGACATCGGCGGCCATCACTTGGCCTTTCACGTGAAAAATATAGAAGAGGCCGCAGCCTTTCTTCGCCGCAAAGGCGTGCGGCTGATGGACGGGCCCATTGAAATCAAGGAAGGGCCATCGGCGGGTGTGCGCGCGCTTTACTTCCTCGATCCCTGGGGGAACCAACTCGAGCTGATCGAACACGACCGGCTGTTCTTCGTATAGACGCGCTGCGACCGCATTGCTGGGCAGTTATTTTAAAGTTTTGCCGCGGAAGGCAAGAGGCCATGAAAATGTCCCGAATGAAACGGATGCGTGTAGCTCTTCCTTTGCTGGGAGTTTCCAGTTCCCTGCTGCTTTTTCTTTTGCCGGTTTCCGCTGGTGGTGAGCAGGCAGCAGCGGGCGTGCGCGAAGGCGAATCGGCGAAGTTGATCGCTGCAGTGGTGGGGCCGTCGCCGCTGGCGGAGAATTTGCGGAAGCTTACCGACGAGATTGGCGGGCGCGTGCCGGGCACGCCGGCAAACCGCGAAGCGGTGGCGTGGGGCATCGCGGGATTTCGCGCCGCCGGAGTGGACGAAGTTCACACCGAAAAGTTCACGCTGCCGGTGGCGTGGAGCGAGGGACACACGCGGCTGGAAATTATGGGACCGCATTCGTTTCCGGTGCATGTGGTGTCCATGGGCTGGTCGCGTGCTACCCCGGAAAATGGGATCGAGGTGCGGGTGCTGGACGTGGGAGATGGCAGCGAAGCGGAATTCGCCAATGCGGGAAGCGCGGCGAAGGGCGCGCTGCTGCTGGTGCACACCGCGGTGCTGCGCACGTGGGCAGACCTGTTCCAGGAATATGACAACGCGGGGCCGGTGCTGGAGCGGTCTTTGAGCGCAGGGGCGGGCGCGGTGCTGTGGATGTCAACGCGCGAGCACGGACTGCTCTACCGCCATATGAACGGGGAGCACGGCGAGCTGAGCAGAATTCCGGAAGTAATGCTCAACCGCGAAGACGCATTGCACCTGGCGCGCTCGATCGCGGCGGGAGAGCAAGTGCGCGCGCGGCTGGAGATGCCGAATCGCACCGGCGGCGCATTTGAAGTGGAAAATGTAATCGCCGAAATACGCGGCACGGATAAAGCCGGCGAAGTGGTGATGCTGGGCGCGCATCTGGACTCGTGGGAACTGGGCACGGGGGCGCTCGATAACGGATGCGACGCGGCGCTGGTGGTGGAAGCGGCGCGAGCCATCCGCGCCGCAGGGCTGCATCCACGGCGCACGCTGCGCTTCGTGCTGTGGAATGGGGAGGAGCAGGGGATGCTGGGATCGTGGGCTTACGCGCGAGCGCATCGTGGGGCGGACCTTGACCACGTGGCGGCGTACCTGAATTTCGACGGCGGAGTGGGCCGCATCACCGGATACTCCACGGGCGGGCGCGAAGAGGTAGTGCCGGAGCTCGAGGAGATTTTGCGGCCGGTGGCGGCGTGGGGAATGAACCAGCACACCTTCGACGTTACCTCCGGGTCCGACCACGTGGACTTTTTGCTGGAGGGCGTGCCCACGCTCGATCTGGGCCAGGAAGAAGGAAATTACATCGTAAATTATCACGCCTCGTCGGACACGCTCGACAAGGTGGACATTCTACAGCTCAAGCTGCAGACCGCTTACGCGGCGGTGACGATGATGGGGATCGCCAACCGGGAGCAGCGGCTGGCTCCACGCAAGTCCCGCGCGGAGGTGGAAGCGCTGATTCACAAAGCCGGGTTTGACACCTACATGAAACGCAATGGCATGTGGGCGCAATGGGAGAACGGTGAGCGCGGCCGGCAGCCGTGATTCCCTTTCAGCGGAGAAAATCAGGGTCGATGGTGAATTTGCTTTTGATGGTTAGATGTTGATCGACCTTCAGGGTGAACTCGACACGCTCGCTGGAGGCGCCGAACAGGGGCGAGCCGTCGAGCGTTCGCGGGAAGAAATAGTGGACGGCGGCGGCGGCGCCGTTGCCGGAGTATTGAGTCTCCTTCGAGGGTACTACTCCCCGCTTCGTTCTTAGAGTGGCTTCCCATTTTGATTTTTCTTCCGCCGGGGCGGCGAGCAGGTCTTTATTCGACTGGCTGCTCTGAGCCATTTTTACCGTAATGACGTAACCATCCTCGGGCAAGCGTGGCGGGCGGCCCTGGTATTCCGCGGCGACCTTTGCGTCGAGCTCGGCGAGGCGCGCGAAGGCCTGCGCGATGGGGACGGCCGACTCCCAGCGAATCAGCATCACCCGGGTAGGCACTATGAACGGCGCCGGGTTTTGCTGCCGGGAGGAGTCTACGGGAAGCTCCAAGCGTTTCTGGATGCAGTTCCCGTTAACATCGAGCGCGTCGGGGTCACAGTTCTTGTTGCCGATGGGTACGGAGTATTCGGCTTCCTCGCGCAGATCGGTGACCGGAAGAATTTCTTCGTGGGCCCAGGGGGAATGCCGGAGCAGTTTCAGAGCCTGCGCGAGGGTCCATTGCGAAGCCGGCTTGCGTTTCCAGAAATCGTCGGCACGGAGGGTGGCGACGGAGGCGAGCAGGAGTGCGGCAGAAGTCAGAACCCGCAGCGTGGGGACGCCGTTGGACTTCCAAAGTTTTAGTCTGGTCATCATTATTACTGCAACTCGTATTGCCACTCGTGCTGCCACTCTTTCGCCACTCACGTCTTACAGCACCTACGGGAAGCATACGCTTAAAATTGACAGCGGCCGATGCGCCGGCTGGAGCTAGTTTCGATGCGGGGATGCCGGTTTAGCGTGGTATGACGACAGTTCGCCATTTTCGAGTTGCCTATGTGCTATCCCCTGCAAGCTTCCTGGCAGCGGCGGAAGGTGTGCTGTTCGGGATTGTCTCACGGCGGCAGCGGAGCGATTATAGGACCGATAACGGATGTTACGCGGCTTTTCGCGTGCTGCTGTGCGAACGCGAATGAAATCAAACGCCAGTGGGGGCGACTTATGGCACAAGAGACGAAGCGCTCGATGATCACACAGCAGATTCAGCGGGCGCTTATGGGCGGAATCGAGCGCGCTTCGGAACAGTTCCATGTAAATCAGGACGAGTACCTGCAGAAAATCCGGCAGTCGCACCGGCTCCCCATCCGCTCGTTTCGCGACATGTTTTCGGTGCCGCAGGAAACTGTCGATCGCCTGGCGGACCAGACGATTTCCGCGACCATGAAGTTCGCAGCCCTGGAGGGCACGGGAATGGGGGTGGGCGGCCTGGCCACGGTGGTGCCGGACTTGGGGATATTGGCGGTCATCAGCATGCGCATGATCCAGAAACTGAGCCTGCTCTATGGATTCGAAACGGCGACCGAGGAAGAAGTTGCCGCGCTGTGGATTGCGGCGGCTACCGCGGCGGGAGCCAGCCTGGGGCGCGAGTTGATGGAAAAAGAAGTCGTGGAGCGATTTGTGCCGCGGATGATGGAGCGCGTGGCGGTGCGCGCCGGCGCTGAAATCGCCGAGAAGTGGGCCGCGCGGCTGATCCCGGTGGTGAGCGGCGCGCTCGGCGGGGCGCTGAATTATTATTTCGTGCGCGCGTGGGGCCGCCGGGCGAAGAAGCATTTCCGCGAACGGCACATTGAGATGCGTTCGCAGATGGTGATGGCTGTGAACAACACCGCCGGCCGAGCCGCTCTGCCGCCTGCCTGATATTCCCGGGTAACTGAAAACTTGCCGGAAGGCCGCCTTAAAAAGGGAAACCCCGCCGTGGGGGACGGCGGGGTTCGTGCAGCGCCCTAGGAGGAGGAAGGACGCATGGTCACGACCTCGTGCCGCAAAATCTAAACGCATACAGAAGTGAGCAACTTAGAGTCCAAATGGTGTTATCCGCAAGGCTATGAATACAGACCGCTTGGGATTGGGCGCTTGGCTACGGAGGGCCGCTTTGGCGGAGTGCGCGGAATGAATGCGCAAACTAGTTCACTTTGGGACGGGCGCACCCAGGGAAAGGCGAGCAACAGTTTGCGAGGATCGAATGTTCCGCCGGGTCCTAGCGTCCGTAGGTGGTGCCGCCCGACGACCCGGACTTTTCAAGGCGGACGACCCGGTCTTCCAGCGGCCGGTAACGATTGAGCAGCTCGGTCACGCGCTCTTCCAGGGCCTGAAGACGGTCGATGATCTCAACCTGTTTGTTGCGCAGAGAGTTTACGTTTCTCGACAGCTGGCCGAGCGAGTCCAGATCATCCGTCACGCTGCCTCCCGGAGTGCTATTACGACTGAATGTATTTTAGACCAAGGCCAAGTTTGTAGAAAGACCCGTTTGACGGAAGAGCGTCAACTGCCCGGGGACGCTCGGTGAGACAGCGGGTGGATGCGAGACCCGGAATTCTTGAGTGCTTAGAGAATAGAGGCGGCATAATCGAAGGCCAAGCCCTTAGGATTGCTTGAATTCGGAGTGCCAGGAGGCAGAATGAACTTTGTCCGCAAGTCGTTGACGGCGCGCTATGCCGTGTTGTTACTCTCGAGCTGCCTTTGGACGGGAAGCGCCGCCTGGGCTGCGCCGCAGAAAGAAGAGGGCGCGCGCGAAGGTTTTCCGGCCACGCTGGTGACCGAGCTAAAATCTCTGCAACGCGCGGCGCTGGAGAGCGATTATGCCTACAAACAGTTGCGTCATCTGACCAACAACATCGGGCCGCGGATCAGTGGTTCGCCGCAGGCCACTTTCGCCGCGGAATACGTGGCCGCCGAACTGCGGCGGCTGGGACTCGAGGCGCGGCTCGAGAAAGTCACGGTGCCGCACTGGGTTCGCGGCGTGGAAACGGCCGAGCTGGTGTCGTATCCCGGGCAGGCGCCGCAGACCACGCAGAAAATTGTTCTCACGGCGCTGGGGAACAGCTCGGCGACGCCGCCTGGCGGTTTGATTGCCGAGGTGGTGGTGGTAAACAACTTCGAAGAACTGGCGGCGCTGGGGAAGGAGCGAATTGCCGGGAAGATTGTTTTATTCAACGAAAAGTTCGACCGCAAGATGGCCGCGCAGGGCCAGTCGTTTGTAGCCTACTCGACGGCGGTGGTGTACCGCACGGAGGCAGCGAAGGTTGCGGCGCCGCTGGGTGCTATCGCCACGCTGGTGCGGTCGGTGGGTGGCGCGGACTTCCGGCTGCCGCACACGGGCTATAGCACGCCGGCGGGGATACCCGCGGGCGCGGTGGCCGCGGAAGACGCCGATCTGATTGCGCAGCTCACCAGCGAAGGGCCGGTGCGCATGCACCTGACGCTGACGCCGCAGAAGCTTCCCGATGCCACGAGCTATAACGTCGTCGCGGACATCAAGGGCAGCGAACATCCCGAGCAGATCGTAATTATGTCCGGGCATCTGGACTCGTGGGACCTGGGCACCGGGGCCATCGACGACGGCGCGGGCGTGGCCGTGGCCATGGCCGCGGCGCAACTGGTGCAGCAGCTCCACCTGAAGCCCCGGCGGACGCTGCGCGTGGTGGCGTGGATGGATGAAGAGCAGGGCGGAAGCGGGTCGAAGGCTTACGCCGAGGATCATAAATCGGAGATTGCCAATCACGCCGGAGCGATTGAAAGCGACAGCGGGGCGGGACACCCCATCGGATTCAGTGCCAGCGTAAATCCAAAGGCACTGGCCTTTCTGGCGCCGGTCCGAGCGGTCCTGGAGGATTCCGGGGCGGGCTACATGCAGCATTCCGAAGATCCCGGGGTGGGCGCGGACGTTGCGCCATTGGCCCGGGCGGGAGTGCCGTCGTTTGGATTGCTGCAGGACGGGCACAGATATTTTAATTACCACCATACGGCGGCGGATACATTCGACAAAGTCGATGCGCATGAGCTGGCGGAGAACGCGGCGGCTATGGCTGTTCTGGGGTACGCGCTGGCGGCGATGCCGGAGTTGCTGCCGAGGTAGTCGTTGCCAAGGTAACCAGGGCAGAAATAAAAGGGTAACCACGCCGCGCCGCGCGAGATTCGACGCCTGGCAATTTCCTGTTAACGATAAGCTCGCGCGAAGAAGTAGATGGTCATGCTGAATCCCACGGCGACGACCATATAGCGAATCCAGGATTGCGGAAGCTTCTGGGCGAAATGCGCTCCCGCATAACCGCCGGCAATGGCGCCCACCGCCATCACCCCGGCGCGAGGCCAGTCGATGATACCCGCGGCGATGAAAGTGATCGTTGCCATACCGTTTATTACTCCGCTGAGCACCACCTTCAAGGCATTCATTTCGTGGATATCGTTCATTCCCAGGGCGGCGAACATGGCCAGGTTCATGATGCCCATGCCGCCGCCGAAATAGCCGCCGTAGATGGCCACCAGGAATTCGAAGCAGGATGCGCCGGCCAGTGCGGCATTGCTGGCGTCGCGGGAAAGGCTGGAGCGAAGGCGCCCGGTTAGATGGCGGCCAAAGGTGAACAGCAGTGTGGCGCCCAGCATGAGCCAGGGGAGGATGACGACAAACGTATGCGCAGGAGTCTTGACCAGAAGCAGGGCGCCCGCCAAACCGCCGGCCACGCTGGTGAGGATGAGGGGAATCAAAACGCGCCGCGAAGTATTCAGACGTCCGCGATAGGCGCCGCCGCTGGCAGCGATGCCGACCCACATGGCTACGGTATTGGTGGCGTTGGCGGGAATCTCGGCCAGGCCGGTAAATAGCAGCGCGGGAAAAGCAACAAAACTGCCGCCACCAGCCACGGCGTTGATGGCGCCGGCCAGCACACCTGCAAAAAGAAGAAAGAGAGCATCCAGCCCGCTCAAATGGGGTTTCCGTTTGTGGAATGAAAAAAGAGTACGCGGTTGATCTTGCTGGCAGCCGCGTCACCGGGAGGATAGCACGTAGAAGCGGAACCGGAAGGTCGGGCTGTGTGCACTCGACATTATGTACTCGTGATACGGAGTGGCTCAAAGCACTTATTGGGCGCAGTGTAAATCCCGCAGCCCGGGGAAGAAAAAAGAAAGGCCCGCCTCGGGGGGCGGGCCTTTCGTCGCGGCCCATTCTAATTGCAATGGGGGCCTTCTGAGGGAGGCGTCAAGGCCGCGTGTTAGTACTTTAATACCGGAGTGGTTCGGTTATGTCTGTGCTGAAAGGAACACTCAGTGAAAAATGCGGTTCCACTATTTTTTGGTCAAGTGTTTCGTTCGGTACAGACGGATAAATACGTCGCGTCCAGAATGGCTCCCATGATGTTGAACCACAACTTGAGCCCAACAAGGAGCAACAGAATGGCCCTCAGAAAGTTTGTGTACCTGGCATTGGCACTCGCTTTGCCAGCCTTCATGGTACCGTCCGCCGCCCAAGCAGACGGTCTGAAATTCCACTTCCAGAACAACACCCAGGGGTGCTTCAGCTTCGGCACCACGCCGGGCAGCGGCGTGTTCAAGACATTAGGGGGCACGGCGTCCCCGATACTTCAATCCGTCGGCACGCAAAATGCTGGGAGCCATTTTACCGGCAATCTCGGTACGTTGAGCATCACCAGCGGAACCCTGCTTTCCGAAACATTTTTCAACGGCCACCCCACTTCCCTGACGTATGCACCCGGCGGAACCATCAGCGTGGTTTCCAGCTCGGCGATGGGATCTATCCCCGCCGGAACGACGCTTTTCACCGGGACGTTCGGCAGCAACCTGGTCTTCAAGACCACGAACCCGAACCTGGCGTTCCCCAATTGGACGATGTCCAGCAGCATCAAAACGGTGGGCGTCAATTCCGCCCTGCTGGCCATGATGGGCCTGCCCAACCAGGGGAACGGCACTTTCTCCGCAGTGACCATGGATATTTCGTGGAAATTTGCGGGCGGTTGCCTGAACGGTG
>JAAFGT010000007.1:0-107646 GCA_010365215.1 Acidipila sp.
TCGCAGGCCTACATCCAGCGACATGACGTGCGCCTCGCGCAACGGGTCAATGGGCGGGTTGGTCACCTGCGCGAAGCGCTGCTTGCAGTAATCCCACAGCGTGCGGTGGAGCGAAGAAATGAACGCCGGCGGCGCGTCGTCACCCATGCTCCAATCCGCCTCTTTTCCTCCTGCCAGTGATGCAAATACATGCTTGAACTGATCCTCGGTCCATCCCAGCGCCGCGGCAGTCCGTTTGGGCTGCCGCGGGCTCTCTGGTGACGCCACTACGTCCGCCGATAATCTCCGCGCCGGCACCTGGGCGCGGTTCGTCGAGCAGCGCGCCACCCTGTCCAGGATCTGCCCCCAGCGCTCGAACGTCCCCGTCACGGGATTGGCCACCAGCATCTCGCCCGGGCCCAGACGCTGGCGCTCCGCCACACGCGCTTCGCTCACGTCCATAAGTCCCGCTTCGGAGCCCGCCATCAGCAGCCCGTCACGCGTCAACAAATAGCGCATGGGGCGTAGACCGTTGCGGTCGAGTTTTGCCCCAACGATCTGGCCGTCGGTAAATATCATGGCCGCCGGACCATCCCACGCCTCACCTCTGCCGCAAAAGGATTCCAGTTGGGCTCGCACGTTTTCCGCCAGCGTGGGATCTTTTTCGAACGCCGGCGGCACCATCCCCAGCAGCGCTTCCTCGGGCGTCTGCCCTTCCAGCAGGCGAACTTCAAAGCCATTATCGAAACTTGCCGAGTCGCTGACGTTGTCCTCGAGCGCGTGAAACCATTCACCCACCTTCAGGCGGCCGCGCAGGGCGCGCTCGCGTGCGGCCAGCCACCGGCGATTACCTACAATGGTGTTGATTTCACCGTTGTGCGCGATGTGCCGGAAGGGTTGCGCAAGATTCCAGGAAGGCTGCGTGTTGGTGGAGTAGCGTTGATGGAAGATGGCGAACGTCGTCTCAAATCCGCTATCGCGCAGATCGGCGTAAAACTCCGGCAGGCGCCGCGGGCTCAGCAGTCCCTTGTAAACGATGGTTCTCGAAGAGAGCGAACAGAAGTAGGTGCCCTCCGGCGCCAGGGATTCCGCGCGTTTGCGCAGCAGCGCCAGCCGCGATTCAAAAGAAACCGTTTCGTCATCGCCTACCGGGGCGATAAAAAAGTGCCAGATCCGCGGTGCGATTTCACGGGCTCGCCTGCCCAACACCTCCAGGGCCACGGGCACGCGTCTCCATCCCAGGATGCGCAGCGGCTCGCCCGCCGCCGCCCGGCCGATGGCTTCACGAACTTCCTGCTCGCGGTCCGCGGCTAGAAACACCACTCCAACGCCGAAGCGTTCGGGCAGCTCAATCCCTGCTTCTATTGCCTGGGCGCGAAAGAATTTTTCGGGCAGCGCGGTAAGCAAACCGGTGCCATCGCCGCTGGCTCCGTCCGCATCCACTCCCCCGCGATGCGACAGCCGTTCCAGCGCGCCAACCGCCAGGCCGACAATTTCGTGGCTGGGACCTCCGCCTAGTCGCGTGACAAACCCTGTGCCACAAGCGTCGTGATCCGGATGCCCCCAGTGCGGGTGACGAGCCATGCCCTCTGTTATCCCCGGCGCGTCCACCGATGTACAACGCACAGTTGTAATGTATGGAATCGTTTATTTGGATGGAGGCGATTCCTCCCGCCCAGCGCTGATATCTGAAGCCTGATTTATGCAGTCCGCGCGCCGGGCCGCTGGCCAGCCCGTTCGCGCATAGACGGATCCGGCGCGGCAACGTGCCCGTACCGCGCAGGAAATTTACCGGGAGGCTAAGAAGCTTTATTGCTGCTGAAGAATTAGAATGCTTCCATGCTTGGCTTCTCGACGGTTATAGCCCTGCGCGCCGCGCTGGTGTTTGTGCTGGTAATCCCGGCCTTCGCCCAGCAAGAGCGTTCCTCCGCCGAGCAGCAGCTCTTCGAATCCGCGAATCGCGAGCGCACCTCCAGGGGTCTTCCCGCTCTGCAATGGTCCGAAGCGTTGGCCCTGGCCGCGCGCAAGCACGCGCAGTGGATGGCCCAGCAAAATTCCATCTCGCATCAATATCCCGGCGAGCCCGCGCTGGTCGCGCGGCTCTCCGCGGCCGGCGCGCGCTTCAGCGTAGCCGCTGAAAACGTCGCCGAGGGTCCCAGCGCCTCGGTCATGCACTCCGGGTGGATGAATTCTCCTCCGCACCGGGCGAATCTGCTGGATCCGGATCTCGATTCCGTGGGCATCGCCGTGGCTCAGCGCGGCCGGCAACTCTTCAGCGCTCAGGATTTCTCGCGAGCCGTGGTCAGTCTCTCCTTGGAAGACCAGGAAGAAAAGCTGGGCGATTTGATTGAGGCGCGCGGCCTGAAACTCGTCGATGCCGGCGACGCGCGCAGACTTTGCGCCGACAATCACGCGCACTTCAGCCACACGCGCCCGCTGGCCTATGTTTTTTTTGAAGCGGTGGATTTGGGAGTACTGCCCGAAAAACTCGAAGAGAAAATTGCCACCGGCCGCTTCCGCTCAGCAGCGGTCGGGGCCTGCGCCACCGGCAGCGCCGCCGGATTCACGCACTATCGTCTCGCCGTCCTGCTTTATTGACTTCAGAAGGGAAGCGTAACCGCTCAATAGTGAAGAAATAAAAAAATGATGAGCCGTCTAGAACTCCTTTCCGGAGTTCTGGACGGCTCGGCAATACTCCTGGAAGATTACTTTTCGGCTTCGCGTTCCCAGAACCGCCCGGTTCGTGCCGCGGCAATAAAACCTTTCACTCCTGCCTTGCCCGAGAGATCTACGATACCTGCTTGTTCGGCCAACCCGGCTTGCTTCGACAGCGCCGGGATTCCCGAAAATCCCACCGCCTTGCAGTGCCGTTCCGCATCCATCAGGAAGCTCACGGCATTTGGATCGCTGGCCAGCTTCTTGTCGCCTTCCGGCCCTGCCAATATCACCACGGCATCAAACACCACGGACGGTGACGCGCGCAGGGCCATCTCCGCCGGATGCAACTGACCCTGGGCGTCGTGCTCGCCCTCGATCTTTCCGGCTATGATCGCGGCTTTGGCGCCTTCGTTTTCGATTTGCGACACCACGTCCTTCATCACCCGTGCGTTGAACCCGGCGCCCAACAGCACGCCCACTTTGCGCCCGGCTAGCGTTGGAGGAAATTTCCCGTAGAGCCGCAGCGCGGGGCTCGGCTTCAGGTCTATCGGAGCTTTCGCGGGCGTAATCTTCTCCGCTTTTCCTTCTGCGCCCAGCGCGCCGATCACCGTGTCGGCCAGACCCCGATCGATCAGTTGCAGGTGGCCCAGCATTCGCAGCCGGATGGCTTCCGTCTCCAGCTTGCCCAATTCGAAGATCAGCGCGTTCGCCAGATGCTTCTGCTCCGGTGGCGTAATGGATTTGTAGAAGAGCCGTGCTTGCGAGTAGTGGTCGGAGAAAGATTCAGACCGCACGCGAACCGGGTTTCCTTCCATCGGTCGCACCGAGGTGGTAAATCCGCGCTGCATCGATTCCCGTGGCGCGTCGGGGGCAAGTGAATTCGGCTCGTAGGCCACCCGGCCCGTGGGCACTTCCATCTGGTGAATTCCATCGCGTTGCAGATTGTGGAATGGACACTTCGGCCGGTTGATCGGCAGCTGGTGAAAATTGGGCCCGCCCAGGCGGCTCAATTGCGTGTCCAGGTAAGAAAACAGCCGGCCCTGCAGCAGCGGATCCTCTGAAAAATCCAGTCCGGGCACCAAATGGCTCGGGCAGAACGCTACCTGTTCCGTCTCCGCAAAGAAGTTGTCGGGATTGCGATCCAGCACCATCTTGCCCACCATCTGCACAGGCACCAGCTCTTCCGGAATCACTTTTGTGGCGTCAAGAACGTCAAACTCAAAACGCTCCGCCATCGCTTCGTCAAAAATCTGCAGACCAAACTCATACTCCGGAAAATCCCCGGCAGCGATGGCCTCCCAGAGATCGCGGCGGTGGAAGTCGGCGTCGGCTCCGTTGATTTTTACCGCCTCATCCCACATCACCGAGCTGTTTCCCAGCTTCGGCCGCCAGTGAAACTTAACAAATTGAGTTTTTCCAGCCTCATTCACCAGGCGGAACGTGTGAATGCCGAAGCCTTCCATCATTCTAAAGGAGCGGGGAATGGCGCGGTCGGACATCACCCACATGATCATGTGCATGGATTCGGGCATCAGCGAGATAAAATCCCAGAAAGTATCGTGCGCCGAAGCCGCCTGGGGAAATCCACGGTCCGGTTCCGCCTTCACCGAGTGAATAATGTCCGGAAACTTCAAGGCGTCCTGAATAAAAAACACCGGAATATTGTTACCCACTAGATCGAAATTGCCTTCGGAAGTGTAGAACTTGACGGCAAATCCTCTCACGTCGCGCGCCAGGTCGGGCGATCCGCGCTCGCCGGCCACCGTGGAAAATCTGACGAACACCGGAGTCTTCACCGCCGGGTCAGAAAGAAATGCCGCTTTGGTCACCGCTTTCATCGAGCGATAAGGCTGGAAATAGCCATGCGCTCCGGCGCCGCGAGCGTGAACGATCCGCTCCGGCGTGCGTTCGTGGTCGAAATGCGTGATCTTCTCGCGCAGAATAAAATCTTCCAGCAGAGTGGGGCCGCGCTCTCCCGCGCGCAGCGAGTTTTGATTATCTGAAATAGGCAGGCCCTGATTCGTGGTCAGCGGAACATCAGCCGGGTTCGCCTGCTGATGGGTCTCGCCTCCGTTGCCTTTTACCTGGCTTGCACCGCCTCGGATCTGCTTCGATTCAGCGCTCGGTGCCTTCGGTTTCATGGTCTTTTTAGGCGGCATGGATAGTGTCCTTTGCGAAGATTGGTTTTTTCTCAGCGGGCGCAGCACCGATTTTCAACGCACTTTGCGCGACCGCACCACGCATTATCTCTCAGTACGGGCATATCGCCAAACCAGCCCAAGTCCGCTTCGAATCGGCGCACATGGTTGTTGGAAGAGAACGAACTGCATCCATGGTAAAACCAGTACTGCGCGAGCGAGGCGAATGACCGAGAACGTAGAAACGATCCTGAGAAAGACACCACTGTTCGCGAACCTGACGGAGAGCGAGATGCGCGCGTTGGCTGCGCGAGTTAGCAAGAGGCACTTTAAGCGGGGCGAGCAGCTCTTTGGTGAAGGCGACCCCTGCGTAGGGCTCTTCCTTGTGGCGTCGGGCAAGATCCGCATTTTCAAGTTGTCGGCTGCGGGCCGTGAGCAAGTGCTGGCTGTGGAGGGACCCGGCAGCTCGTTTGCCGAACTGCCCGTCTTCGACGGTGGAAATTATCCCGCCGCCGCGTCGGCTTCCGAGGACGCCGAAGTATTATTTGTCTCTCGCCAGGACTTTCAGAATTTCTGTCGCCAGCACCCTGAAGTCGCGCTCAAAGTGATTGCGGTGGTGGGGTCGCGTCTACGCCGCTTGGTAGGAATTATCGAGGACCTGTCGTTCACCACGGTACGGCAGCGGCTGATCGGCTTGATCCTGCGTCTGGCGCAGGCCAGCGGAAGCCCCACGAAGGAAGGAGTTCGCGTCGAATTGACCATGAGCCATCAGGACTTGGCGGCCGAGCTTGGCACGGTGCGCGAACTGGTCTCTCGAAATTTAAGCCGGCTCCAAGCCGAAGGGTTTCTGGACGTGGATGGCCGCAAAATTATAGTGAAAGACCTCCCGGGCCTTAAGCGCGAGCAAGCCTCTTCCGAATAATCTCCCCCGTTTTCATTTATTTCCGGGCGTAGTGACTTTGGTCACTGCTCCCCAACTGCGCTTCCCCCAAACTGGTGGCGCATAAGGGAGGCGACCATGAATTTCAATAGCCAAACCAAAGTGAAAGAGATTGCCCTGGCGAGTCCCGGAGCGACGCGGATTTTCGAGGAAGCTGGCGTGGACTACTGCTGCGGAGGAAACAAGTCTCTGCACGACGCGTGCGCGCATGCGGATGTGTCTTCAGAGGAAATCCTCAGTCGGTTGCGCGCATGCGGTGAACAGGTGGGACCCGCCGATGCCAGCTGGATTTCTGCGCCGCTGGGCGAACTGACCAGGCACATCCGCGAAGTGCATCACCGCTATGTTCGTGAAGCCATCGCGCGCGTGCCAGCCCTGGCGGCGAAAGTGGAAGCTAAGCATGGCAAAAATCATCCTGAGGTCGCGCATATTGAACAACTTTTTCTGGTGCTGGGCCAGGAAATGATCATGCACATGCAAAAGGAGGAACAGATCTTGTTCCCCTACATTGAGGCGCTGGAAAGGTCTGTCAAAGGATTCGGAACCGTGGAGCCGCCCTTCTTCCAGTCGGTGAAAAATCCGATTCACGCCATGATGAAGGAGCACGATTCCGCCGGAGATCTGGTGAAGCAGATCCGCCAAGCCAGTTCAGGGTTTAAGCACCCCGCCGACGCCTGCCCCAGCTATCAAGCGCTGTACCGCGACTTGCTGGAATTCGAAGCCGATCTTCACCAGCATGTACATCTGGAAAATAACATTCTCTTCCCGCGTGCCGTGGAGATGGAAGCCGCGGCGGGGTAATGGAGCGCACCATGTCGATCGCACTCGAAGCACCCACAGCAGTCGCCGCCAGCGGGCGTCATGATTCGACGCCTGCCGCCGTGGTGATGGAAGTTGTCCGCGCGCGTGAGGCCTCCTATTCGCGTCTGCTCATGGCTTACGTCAGCTCGGGTCTCCTGTTCATGTTGCTCCCGGGCACTTTCCTTGGCGTGTGGAATCTCCTGCAAATCAGCGGACGCGAGAGCGTGGCGTCCGTTTCGCCGGCGTGGCTGCAGGCTCATGGCCATGCACAGGTATTCGGCTGGATAGGCAGTTTTATTTTTGGCATCGGTTTTTATTCTATTCCCAGGCTGCGCGGTGCAACCAGGCCGGCCTTCGGTGCGGCCTGGGCATGCTGGGTAATGTGGACTCTCGGGGTGACGGCGCGCTGGGCGGCCAATGTCTACGGGTGGCAGTGGCGTTTGTTGCTTCCGCTCTCGGGCACTCTGGAACTCGCAGCGTTTCTCATTTTCTTCAGCGCAGTTTCGCAACACCGCCCTGACCTTGCCGGTAAGAACGGGCCTGAACACTCCGGTAAGAGCCAGCTCGACCCGTGGATCTGGGTGGTGATCAGCGCAAGTACAGGATTGATGCTGGTGCTCATCGCCAACCTGGCGGCGTGTATCTATCTGGCGTGGCGCGGTGCGGGACCTGCGCTGCCGCATGGTCCCGACCAGCGCTATCTCGTGTTGGTGACGTGGGGCTTCCTGGTGCCGTTCGTGTGGGGATTCAGTACCAAGTGGATGCCGGTCTTCCTCGGTCTGAAGGCAGTCCGCCCCAGACTGCTCCGGGCCGCGGTCGTGGTGAACTTCATGGGAATTGTTTTGGCGCTTCTGGGATGGGGCGCTGGAGCAACGGTCTTGTTTGTGGCGGGCGCCGCGTTGGCGATTGCAGCGCTACGCATGTTCGAAGCATCGCGGCAGGAGCCGAAAACACGCGGCATACATTGGAGTTTTCCATTCTTCGTTCGCATGGCTTACGGCTGGCTGTTGGCGGCGGCATTGCTTGGGGTAGGAGCGGCACTCTGGGATACATCCGGAGGGATTTGGGGCGCCTCCCGTCATGCCCTGACGGTGGGTTTTGTCGCCATAATGGTCATGTGCGTAGGCCAGCGCATTCTACCCGCGTTCGCGGGCATGCGGCCGTTGTGGAGTCCACGGCTGATGTTCATTGGACTCATACTCCTCACCGTGGGATGCGCTCTGCGCGTTTCCTGTGAAGTGATCGCCTACCAGGGATATGCCGATTGGGCCTGGACAGTGTTACCCGACTCGGCGCTCCTCGAATTGGCCGGAGTCACCGCCTTTGCCGTGAATATTCTTGGCACGTTTATTCTGCAGCCCAGCCACGAACAGAAACTGCCACTGGTGGTGGGAATAAACCAGATAATTTCATAAGCGGATTGTGAAATACCGCGCTTATTCGCCAGTAGCGATTGGCAAAAAACGGAATTTGCACGCGCGGAGAGAATCACCTGGTTTGCACGCCAGCCACAAGTGGCCCTGGCCGGTTAATAATTCACTCGCAGCTCCCAGCCTCCGGGCGAATCCGGTATCGTGACGGTAACCGCCTTCGCCTTCGCGTCGTAGCGCCAACCCCCGAGCGTGCCTTCGCCGCTGCGAAGCTCTCGCGGCTCGCGATCAGCGTTAAAAACCGTTACTTGGATGCCGCGCCACCAAGGCTGAAAAGTTCCCTCGCGCGCCGATCCGCGAACGCGAACCGTTTTCTTGTCCCTCTCACACGTGTAATTCACGCGCAGATATACCCCTCGGGTGTACGCGAAGGTGTGTCCATCATCCAGATAGAGCGCGCCGCGACATTCCGCGCCGGGATAGACGCGCAGTTCAAGCGCCCCCTCGGGCGTCTCGCTGGTAGATTGCACCTGCGGCTGCTGAGGCAGTATGGCGCCCGCGCGCACGAAGATCGGAACCACGTCAAGCGCCGGCTTCACTTCCATTAGTGGTCTCGCCGCAACCATCTCCGAGCTCCAATAGTCGTACCACTCGCCCGGAGGAAATTTCGCTTTGTACGCATCGAGCGTCTCCTGGACCACCGGCGCGATCAACAGGTCGCGTCCAAAAAGAAATTCGCGGTTCTCGTCGTAGAACTCTTCCGCCTGCGGGTATTCCAAAAACACCGGCCGCATCAAGGGAATGCCGGTACGGGTCATGGCTTCGACACCGGTGTAAATGTAGGGAAGCAGCCGATAACGCAATTCGATGTAACGCCGGCGGATGGCTTCCTGCTCCGGTCCGTGCACCCAGGGCTCCTGGTCGGCACTATCTTTGTGGGTATGGTTGCGAAAGAGTGGTTGAAATGCGCCCAGCTCAATCCACCGCGTCAGCAAATCCGCCGGCGGGCTGCCGACAAATCCTCCCACATCCGCGCCCACCAGTGGATAGCCGGAAAGACCCAGGCCCAGCAGCGTGGGTATGGTCATCCCCAGATGGTTCCACGTGCTGCTGTTGTCGCCCGTCCACGAAGCGGCGTAGCGCTGCGCGCCCGCAAATGCCGCGCGGGTGAGCACGAATGGCCTTTCGTTGGGGCGCAGCTGCAGCACACCTTGATATGTGGCGCGGGCATTCTCCATTCCATACACGTTATGGATCGCGTTGTGCCCCAGCGTGCCGCCGTCGTCCAGCCGGTGAACCACATCCAGGGGCATGGTCTTGTCCGCCCGGTTAAAAATTGCCGGCTCGTTCATGTCGTTCCAGAACCCGGAAATACCCACATGCACGAAATAGTTGTACAGCGAACCCCACCAGCGCCGCACACGCGAAAGCGTAAAATCGGGGAAAACGCACTCTCCGGGCCACACATCGCCGGTGTACAGAGATCCGTCCGCATTTTTCACGAAGGTGTCGCCAGCCAGACCTCCGTCATAAGGGCCGTAGCCCGATTCCTTTTTAATGTGCAGGTCGGTGATGGCCACGGTATGGAATCCGGCAGCGAGCAGATCGCCGATCATCTGCTCGAAATGCGGGAACCGTTTGCGATCCACGGTAAAAGCCCGGTTGCCATCCTGGTAGTCGATATCGAGGTAGAGGGCGTCGGCCGGAATTTTCTTCGCGCGGAAGAGGCGCGCAATTTCGCGCACTCGCGCCTCGCTATCATAGCTCCAGCGGGACTGCTGGTATCCGAGGGCCCAGAGCGGAGGCAGCGGTGTACGCCCAATCAGCGCAGTAAATTCTTCAATCACCGTCTTCGGCTCGGGCCCGGCAAAAAAATAATAGTTCAGCTCGCCGCCATCGGCGCCGAAGGAATAGTGCACAGCCGAATCTTCCCCGAAATCGAAGCTCGAGCGGTAGGTGTTATCCAGAAAAACGCCATAGGCTGTGCCGTGACGCAACCCGAGGAAGAAGGGAATCGCCTTGTAAAGCGGGTCGGTGGACTCCTGCCAGGAATACGCATCGGTATTCCACATCGTGAAAACGCGATTGCGCCGGTTGAGCGGGCCGGCCTTGTCGCCCAGCCCGTAATAGAATTCCTCGGCGGGCATTTTCTTCCATGCGCGGACGCGAGCGCCATCCCACGCCATGGGCCGGGACGCATCGTCCGCCGACAAAACATTTCCTTTGCGGTCGAGAAAGCTGATCACCACAGGTGAGCGTTTGACTCGCACCACGATGCCGCCCGCAGTCATGCGTACTTCATCGTCTGTTTCTTCGATCTTGACGGCCGGCCCGGCGGCTTGCTCCACCACCGCCCACGAACGGTCGGTCGCGAATCTGCCGTTCGTTGCCATGCGCACGCGAATCACTCCGTCGCGAAAAGCAGTTATGCGCACACGCGCGGGCTCAGCCACCAATTCGATTCCATCAGGAATGCGTTCCACTCGACCGACCGCGCCGAGATGTTGCCATCCAGCACGCTGAGCAGCGAGGGGAACCACAGCCGCGAGCAGCAGATGGAACGCGAACACTAAACGAAACGCCAGCACGAAACGAAAAAGGCCCCGGTGCGCGATCCGGTGAGTAAATTGCTGAATCCTGCATTTAGCATTACGCAGCCTCGCGCTATCGGAAAGCAGGTGCGCGGAGTGCATCGGCGGTGAGATCGAGAATTTGCTCATCACCTCTCCGTGTGTGCCACGCGGGTGGCCAGGCCGTGTGTCGCTGGGCGCACCAAAATCATCATCGCCACCAGCGCCGCCAAAGGAATGATCAGTCCCTTCTGCAGGCTCCCGCTTCGCGTTGATTCCAGGCCCACCAGCCAGGGCATTGCCGCCCCACCCAGGCCAGCCAGCGTGAACATGAGCCCGCCGAGTCGACGGGAAGAGACGCCCAAGCCCTCCCAAAGCCAGGTCACCAAAATCGGAAAAATGGCGGCGAGTCCAAGTCCGGCGGCGCCTAACGAAAGCGTGAGCTGCATCGAACTGCTTGCTCCCAACATCGCGGCAGAGCTTACTAATGTCACGGCGAGTCCTCCGAGGACATAAATTTTCTCCGACACATGCCGCAGGATCACCGGCGCCGCAGCCCGGCCCGCAACCAGCGCGCCCCAGAAGTACGACGGAGTTATCGCCCAGGACAGTTCCGCGGTCGTGCCCAGTCGTTTGGCAAAGGATGCCGCCCAGCCCGCCAAAGAATTTTCCGTTCCCACATACAGGAAGAATAGGGCGCCCAGTGACACCAGAAACGGGTAGGACCACTGGCGTACTCCACTCGTGAACAATTCTTGCGCACGCCTGCGCGGCAATTCCGCCTGCGAGGGCAACAACCATGCCACCAGGCCAGCCGCCAACGCGCAAAACCCCGCCACAAAAATCAGGAAAGTTTCCAACCGGTTTGCGCGCAAAGCCAGTCTGGCGAGCGGCGGGCAGCTTACAGCGCCAATCCCCCAGGCAAGATTCAGCAGGCTCAGAGCTGCCGCGGGCCGCGTCACCGACGCTTCGGCGACAAATAAATTCGTCCCGCTGATCGTTAACCCCAGGCCCATTCCAAATATCCCCGCCGAAAGCAGCCCCGCCGTCCAGGATCCCAGCCCCAGCGCGGCGATCCCCGCTCCGCTGGCCACGAATCCCGCGGCAATGGTGAAGCGATAACCCCAGGAGGGCAGCAACGCGCTGGATAAAGCGACCCC
The DNA here is from genome assembly GCA_010365215.1 of Acidipila sp. GTDB lineage: Bacteria > Acidobacteriota > Terriglobia > Acidiferrales > UBA7541 > JAAFGT01. Next base: position 11,617 of record JAAFGT010000007.1, read on the forward strand.
GCCGATTGAGCCGAGGAATTGCGCGGTGAAGAACAGGCCGGCTTGCGCATCGGAGAGCGACCAGCGCGAGGAAAGTCCAGGCAGGAGTGGTCCCAAAAGCGTGGTCGCGACGCCCGTGACCACAAACCCGGCGTTCAGAACCCGCACGGATAAATTGAGCCGCCGCACCTGAGCAGGAGCAGCGGCCTCTACAGGTGCAATCATCCCTGCCCTCTGCGGCCTTCCTATTCCAACTGCCGTGCCCGGCAGGTCGACGCGCGAACGATCATCTCCGGCTCCACGGTTATCTCTTTCGGGTACGACCGGTCGTTGGGATTGGCGATCCGATCGAGCAGCGTGGTCGCGGCAATTTCGCCCATTTTCCGCAGCGGCTGGCGCACCGTGGTCAGCGCAGGATTCTGGAAAGCAGCGCTCTGAATGTCGTCGAAACCCACCACGGAGACGTCTTCGGGAACGGAATGTCCCGCTTCGCGCAACGCGCGGATCGCGCCGATTGCGGAAATGTCGTTAAACGCGAAAAGCGCCGTGAATTTTGCGCCACTGGCCAGAAGTTTTTGCGTCACCTGATATCCCAGCTCGGACGAGGGGACGTCACCTTCGAGCTGCACCACCAGTTCCGGCTCCACGCGCAGGTCCAGTTGCCGTGCCGCTTCGCGGATGGCGTTCCAGCGCACGCGCGTGTCCGAGCTGAACTCCTGCCCTTTGATAAACACCATGCGGCGATGCCCCAGGGAGTGCAAGTGTTCCATTGCCAGGCTTGCGGCGCGCCGGTGATTCAGCGCAAGATTGGTCACCCCGGGGATGCTCCGGTGGCCCGACACCGCCACCACAGGCACGGGCAGTTGGTGCACCAGCGGAGTATCCACAGCGATGAGCCCCTCGATAGACCGTTCCAGCAGGATCCTGGGATATTCCTCGAGCAGGTGCGGCTGATGCCGGTGGCTCACCACCATCGAAAGGTAACCTTCCCGCAGTAAATAATCCTCAATTCCGCTCATCACCAGCGCTGCGTACCCTTCGCTGATTTCCGGCACCACCACGCCCAGAGTAAAGCTGCGTTGCCGCCGAAGCGCTCGCGCCGTGAAGTTCGGCCGGTAGTTGAAGCGCCGCGCCGCGGCAAACACCCTTTCCTGGGTCTTGCGTGGAATCGAAGCTGCCGCGGGCGAGCGATTCATGACCAGGGACACGCTGGCCGGCGATAACTTCAGATGATCGGCCAGGGATTTTAGACTGACGGGCAGAGCCGGGCTCTCCGCAGCGGAGTCGACGGCCCGTTTTCGCAGCATGCGCGGCAGTGTGACAGAAGGATAACGGGGCAGCAAGGTAAAAATCCTTGACAAAGCCTGCGCACGCAGACTACGCTGCCCGCAGTAAATCGTTTTACTAAGCATGCTCGCGACCGCTCCGCACAAAGTCGCGACCATGCGAGCTTCGGTGATCGCTCATTACCGGGGCAAGGGGATGTCATGTTGAGAAAGTTTCGCTCGCTCCAGTTCCTTCCGTTCGCCGTAATTTTCCTTCTGCTCGCCGGCCTGCCCGCCCGCGCCCAGTACAACGCCAGCATCGAAGGCACAGTGAAGGATCAGAATGGCGGCGGCGTTCCCAAGGCCTCTGTCTCGGCCACCGATCAGACCACCGGGCGCGTGCTTCAGACCGATACTGGCGACTCCGGTTTCTATCGCATCCCCGGTCTCGCGCCAGGTAAGTACACGGTAGCGGTGGAAGGGTCAGGTTTCAAAAAGAGCGAAACGAAAGATGTCATCGTGGAAGCTGAGCAGGTCCGCGGCCTCGATATCGCCCTGGAGATCGGCACGGTCTCCCAAACGGTCGAAGTCAACGGCGACATCGCCGCTCCGCTGCAAACCGAAAACGCCAGTGTCAACAACACGTTCGGTTCTGTTGAGGTTCTGGCTCTCCCTCAGTTCGGCAGGGATCCTTACGAGTTGATTCGCCTGACCCCGGGCGTATTCGGCGATGCGGCGCGGGCTGGGAATGGAAACGCTTTCGCGCTTCCCCAACAGGTAGGTCCCGGCGGCTCCAACAACGCCATTTTCCAGACCGAAAACCAGGTGCAAATTGTCTCCAACGGGCAGCGCGTCACGGCCAACGCTTACTATCTCGACGGAGCCAGCATCAACAGCTTGAGCAACGGCGGCGCGGCGGTGATTACGCCCAATCAGGAGTCCGTGCAGGAAATGGTAGTGACCTCCGCGTCTTACAATGCCCAGCAGGGGCGTAACTCCGGAGCGCAAATCGAAACCATCAGCAGGGCTGGCGCCAATGACTTCCACGGAAGCGCCCTCGCGCACTTCAACGACAAAGGTTTCAACTCTTTTAATAAGTTCCTCGGCGCAAACAACGTGCCCCTGTCTTCCATCTCGTGCGAGGGCGGTTCGTTCAAGATTGTCGCCCAGCACTGTCCCACCAGGAACGATCAGAGGTACCGCGATTACGCCGCCAGCATCGGCGGCCCGATCATTCGCAACAAACTCTTTTTCTTTTTCTCGTATGAGGGTTTGCGGTTAAGCAACACCATCGTCTCCCGCTCCGTGAAGCTCGAGACCCCGGCCTTTGAGCAGTATGTGAAGCAGGTGAATCCGAATAGCATCGCGGCGAAGATCTTCAGCACTCCCGGCATCACTCCGCGGATCACCAGCACCATTTCCCAAACGGACTGCTGCTCTCTCATCACCAATCCCGCGGACCCCAATTTCCATTCGTTGGGCACCTGGTATCAGCCCGGCATCGGCATCGGTCAGGCCATCGGCAACGGCCCCGACGGTACTCCGGACTGGGGTATCTTTGACGTTACGCGGCCCAATTCAAGCACCGGCAACCAATACAACGGCCGCGTGGACTATGCGCGTGAAAAGGACCAGTTCTTTGCCAGCACTTATATTGTGAACCTTACCAACTTGAACGGCGGGATTAGGCCGATTGAGGATGTCGTTTTCCCAGGCAAAAACTATGTCGGTACCCTCGGTTGGACACGCACCATCTCGTCCACCCTCCTCAATGAGGCGCGCTTTAATTTTACGCGCTTCTCGTTCGACCAGTTGAAGCCGGTCGGTAATACCAACTACGGGATTCCGCAGATCCGCCTTTTCGACTTCGATGCCGGCGGCTTGGGCGACGTGGGTACCCTGCTGGGCATCGGGCAGTCCGGCACCACTCCGGGCAAGCTGGCGGAGAACACCTTTGATTTCCGCGATAACGTAAGCTGGCTTCATCGCAATCACGCTTTCCGGTTCGGTGTGGATCTTTCGCGCGAGCAGAACAACGACAATGAGCCCGGCTTCGAGCGCCCCAATTACCAGTTCCGCGGCCTGCTGAATTTTGCCAACGACGCGTGCTGCTTCTTCGAAGGTTTGGGTTTCGACCCCAGGACCGGCGGCAATATCAATGGCCAGCGATACTTCCGCACTTCAGCGTATTCCTTGTTTGCTCAGGACGACTGGAAAATCCGTTCGAACTTGACCTTGAATCTCGGCCTGCGCTGGGAATATTTTTCGCCGGTCACCGAAGATAAAGGGCTCATGAGCAACTACATCTTCGGCTCGCAAGGTTTCGTGAACGGCTCGGTGCAAACCGTGAAGCAGTTGTACAAGCCCGACAAAAACAATTTCGGCCCTCGCCTGGGGTTCGCCTACAGTCCCAACATGTGGCGCCAAAGAGTTGTAATCCGTGGAGGTTTTGGAGTTCTGTTCAACCGCCCGTACAACACCGAGTTCAGCAACATCCGCCAGAACACGCCCTATGTCGGCCAGGCCGGCACCTGCTGCTTCTTTGATCCGGGCAAGATTACCGGCCCGCCACCGGGCTCCGGCATTCTCTACGGAATTGGATCGAGCAGCTCTGCTACCAGTTTCGCGCCCAATCCTAACTTCGCTTTTGGTGTCGCACCGGACGGCGCTCTCTGCGGCAATGCCGCGTGTACACAAATCATTAAAGTGGACATCTTCGGCGCTCTTCCCAACGAGCCCACTCCCTACGTCTATGTGTTCTCGTTGCAAACGCAAGTCGACCTTTTCAAGAACTGGCAGGGCACCTTGGGCTATCAGGGGAGCAGAAGCCGCAAACTGGTTCGGACCATCGACTTGAATCGCTTCACTCCGGGTGACACCTTTGACGGCAATATTGACGGAGTCATGAGCTCCAGCGCGAACGGCGTACCCTGCGGCCCGGGAAACCCCGCTTGTCAGGCTCCCGTGGTAGTTGGCAATAACCGCTTCGCCAGGGTCTTTTTCCCGCTACCCGACGTCAACGCCAGCTTTGACGCGATGATCGCTCAACTCACCCATCGCTTCTCCAGCGGGTTCACTTTCTCGACTTTGTACACCTGGAGTCATTCCATCGACACCACCTCTTATGAGATCGGGTTCCAGCAGACCGACCCATCCAATCAGGCCATCAACAAGGGCCGTTCTGATTTCGATGTGCGGCATAACTTCCAAATGTCCGGCTACTATGAGCTGCCTTTCCTCAGCCACCGTCATGATCTGGTGGGCACCCTGCTCGGCGGCTGGACGGTGGGAGGCGTTCTCGACAGGCACAGCGGGCTTCCGTTCACCGCGCTGATCGGAGCATGCAATCCCAGCAATGACCGGAACGGCGACTCGTACTGTCCCGATATGCCACAGGTATATACCGGCGGGAAAATCCCCTATCCCACGAAGCAGCAGTGGCAGAACGGAGTGTTCCCCAATCCGGCTGCCAGTTTCCCGGGAGCTTCGAATCCGCCAGCGCCGGGAACTTTTGGCCCTGGCTGCCATTGCCGCAACATCTTTACCGGCCCGGGCTACTTCGACGTCGATTTCTCCTTTGGCAAGAATTTCAAATTCCCCGGTACGCGAATGTTGGGCGAGAGGGCTGGCCTCGAGCTTCGCGCCAATCTGTTCAACGCCTTCAACATACTCAATCTCGAGCCATTGGCTCCCGCATCTTCGCCGACCGACATCACCAACACCGGCCAGTTCGGCCGGCCCCTGGATGGGCTCTCCGGCCGCGTCATCGAATTTCAGGCACGGTTTAGCTTCTAATTCTCTTTACCTTGGTTCCGCGGGGGCGCCGCTCGCTGCGTCCCCGCGTCTTCCCGGTCTTTTCTGTGGAGTCTCTCGATGCCTCGCTCCAGTTTTGGCCGAAACGCTTTCCGCGTCGCGCTGCTGCTGGTAGCGGCGGTTCTGCCGGCAACCACGCTCCGCGCGCAATCCACTGCTTCGTCGGTGACCGTCGAAATCAATGCCGCCGCCGAGGCCAAGGCCTTCCCTCACTTCTGGGAGCAGATGTTCGGCTCCGGCCGCGCCATCCTTTCCCTGCGCGAAAGCTATCGGCAGGATCTGCTCGCCGTCAAGCAGATCACCGGCTTCCAGTACGTGCGCTTCCACGCCATCTTTCATGACGAAGTGGGCCTCTACGACGAAGACGCCGCCGGCCGGGCCGTCTACAATTTTTCTTACATAGACCAGATCTACGATGGCCTGCTGCAAAATCACGTTCGGCCGTACGTTGAGCTAAGTTTCATGCCCCGCAAGCTGGCCTCGAATCCCGCGGCCATTCATCCTTTCTGGTACAAGCAAAATGTCTCGCCGCCGGTGGATGGCGTGAAGTGGGAGCGGCTCATCGAGAGCTTCGCGCGCCACCTCGTCGAGCGTTATGGAGAAGAAGAAGTCGCGCAGTGGTATTTCGAGGTCTGGAACGAGCCGAACATTGATTTCTGGGCGGGTGAGCCGAAAGAGGCCACCTACTTCGATCTCTACGACCGCACCGCGCGCGCTCTAAAGAGCGTCAGCCCGCGCCTGCGCGTTGGCGGTCCGGCGACCGCGCAAGCCGCATGGGTCGACCGCTTTATCCTCCACACCGCCGAGAAAAACGTGCCGGTGGATTTTGTTTCCACTCACGTCTACGGCAACGATCTTTCCACCGATGTATTCGGCACCAAAGAAGAGATTCCGCGCAGCCAGATGGTCTGCCGCGCAGCCCGCAAAGTTTTCGATCAGGTCAAAGCTTCCGCGCGCCCTGACCTCCCCATCTTCTGGAGCGAGTACAACGCCAGCTACAAGAACGAGCCGGAAGTGACCGACGCGCTCTACATGGGCCCCTGGCTTGCCGACACCATTCGGCAGTGCGACGGGCTGGGCACTTCGTGGAGCTACTGGACGTTTTCAGATGTGTTTGAAGAGCAGGGAGTCGTGAAGCAGCCGTTCTATGGCGGGTTTGGAATAATCGCGGCAGGCGGTTACCCCAAGCCGGCCTTCCACGCTTTCCGGCTTCTGCACCTGCTGGGCGATCGTCGCCTTCCGGTAACCTCCGATTCCGCGCTGGTCACGCGGCGAGCTGACGGCGCTCTGGTCATCGCTCTGTGGAACCTCGTGCCGCCCGGCGAGGCTGGCGCGTCGCGCAACGTGACGCTCCATTTCACTGGCCTGTCCCATGCCCGCCATGCGCAAATGTGGCGCCTCGACCAGGATCACGGCGACGTGCTGCCCGCGTACGAACAAATGGGCCATCCTATCTATCCCACTGCGGCGCAACACGACCAGCTCCTCCGCGCAGCTTCTTCCACTCCTCCGGAAAAGCTCAAGCTTCGGGGCGCTGATCTCTCTGTGGTGCTTCCGCCCAGCGGCCTGGCCGTAATCGAAATCCGCTAGCGGGGTAGTCCGCGGCTGCCGCGCCGGTTGCCGCGCCAGTTGCCGCGGTCGAATGAAATCCGGCGCGCTCCATGCCCCGGCGCATTTCTTCATTCTTCATAAACGTTTTCCATACAAATTGACTGCGCGCATTCTCGGCCATAAGCATGGTAATTCCCAAGTCGATGCCGATCACGTCCGGGTCATACCAGCCGGTCTGCGGATTGAACGCGTCTACAAAGCCATAACGCTTCCAGGCGCGCTTGCCGAAGCGCTCCTTCATCGCCAGCAGAGTTTCCATGGCTTCCTGAGGCAGAAATGGCAGCGAGCCTCCCGCCGCGGAGGGCACCAGCGTCCCGTCGAGCGGGCCCATGGGCGGTGGTCCTCCCCACGCTTCATATCCGTGGGCCGAGTCCGAGGCGGAAATTCCCCACAAGTCCTCGCCCAGGTAGGGGAACCGTTTATGCAGATCGATGCAGAACATGCGGTGGACGCTCGTGGCTCGCGCGGAGTTTTCGAAAAAATCGGCGTGCGCGTCGCGCTTGTCGCGGAAGTCAAACCACGCTTGCGAGAAATGATGAACGAACAGCGGCGCATTCGAGCCAATAAACCGAATCCCTCTATATTCGAACTGCGGCCGGGTCCACGCCTCCCAGGTTTCCGCCGGCAAAGGATGGGTGGGGGAACCCAAGCCCAGCAGGTAAATCATCATCAACTCGTTGTAGGTGTCCCAGCGCGGCTTCAGAAATCCGCTTTCCGGTTTCCACCCGTGCGAGAGCGTCTTGCCGCCGTTGAGCATCCACGGCCAATCCACGCGCTCGTAAATCTGCGTGGCCAGCGTGCGAATTTCCCCGTCGTCAAAATGCTGCCGGCACGTGAGCACTCCACAGAGCAGCAGCGCCGTATCAATCGAAGAGACTTCCGCCTCCGCCACGCGCGCTCCGGTGTGCATGTTCACCCAGTGATAGTAGAAGCCGTGCTCGCACTTCATCGACTTCCACAGAAACTGCAGGCAATCTCGCACACGCGTACGCACCTTCGCGGAGGGCAAGTAGCCGCGCTGGTCGCCGATGCAAAGCGCCGTTAGACCGAAACCCGTCGACGCGATGCTGGCCATCACCCTGGCATCTGGGCCGTTTGCCTGGCTGCGGTCTTTCACCAGACCTGTATAGGGGTCCGCCTGTTCCCAGAAAAAAAGCAAATTAGCTTTTTCCATCTCCTCTAGAAACGCGTCTTCGGCGGCGGAAAATTTGAAGGTCGGCGCCGCCAACCTGCCGGATGCCTGTCCGAGCAGCGCGCGGATTGGCCCGGTCTCATGCAGCGCAGCGAATGGGGCGAGGCACGCTAAGCCCGCCGCGCGTCGCCATTCCCGCCGGGTTAAGCCCGAGGCCTGGCGCTGCTGTTCCGGTTTCAGCTCTCGCCGCACAGAATCGTCCGTCATCACTCCCGCATGGGTGAACACTCCATAATTCATTATCGTCAAGAATGCGAGCCGGGGAAAGGTTGAAACGACCTGCCGCTGCTATCCCGACAAAAATCGATCTACCAAACCCGCCTGAACCGCTGCCAGGCGATTTAAGCGAAGTATCCGCGATCCATTTTTGAGGTTGTGAACCTTGCACAACCGCGTGGACCGGAAAGAAACTGCCGCGGCCATTGACCCCCAAGTGTCCCACCTATATCATCCACAACTTCAAACCCATTTCTTCCGGAGGTTCACCGTGTCTAAGCGGATAAGTTTCATCCTGTTGATCGGAGCGGCGGGGCTGTTCGTCACTCCTTGTTTGCTCCATGCTCAACAGCCGCAAATTGCTCCCGATGTCTACGAGCAGCTTAAGTACCGCTACATCGGGCCGGAAGGCAATCGCGCTACCTCTGTCGCGGGCGTGCCGGGAAACCCTCTGGTGTATTACGTGGGCGCGGCGTCCGGCGGTATTTTCAAGTCCACCGACGGCGGTGTGCGCTGGGCCCCGATCTTTGACAACGAACCTGTGGCCTCCATCGGCTCGCTGGCGGTCGCGGCGTCCGTATCGTCTGGGCGGGAACAGGTGAATCGTTCATCCGCAGTCATATTTCCGTGGGCAGCGGAATCTATAAATCGCTGGACGCGGGTAAGAACTGGACCTCGATGGGACTCGAGAAGGTCGGCCGCATCGGCCGCGTCGAGATCGACCCACGGAATCCCGACAACGTTTTGGCCTGCGCCATGGGCCACGCCTATGGTCCCCAGCCCGAACGCGGCGTTTTTCGCACGACCGACGGCGGAAAAACCTGGGTGAAGACGCTATTCGTAGACGAAAACACCGGCTGCTCCGATCTGGGTATGGACCCTAACAACTCGCGCATCCTCTTTGCCGGCATGTGGCAGATCGAAATTCATACCTGGGGACGCACCAGCGGCGGGCCGGGCAGCGGCCTATTCAAGTCCACCGATGGAGGGGCGACCTGGAAACGCCTGGAGGGTCATGGCCTTCCTCATCCGCCCGTTGGCAGAATCGCTGTGCGCGTTGCCGCGCGCGATTCGAACCGCGTCTACGCGGAGATCGAAACTGGCGACGGCGTCCCCCTGGGCAATAGTCCCGGCCAGATCGGCCAACTCTGGCGTTCCGACGACGGCGGCGACAATTGGCAGATGGTCAACTCCGACCGCCAACTGCGCGGCCGCACGCACTACTACACTCGCGAGGAAATCGCTCCGGACAATGAGAACGAAGTGTTTTTCTTCTCCGCATCGTTTTCCAGAACCCTCGACGGCGGTCACACGCTCACCAAAATGCCCGCAGACCCCGGCGGCGACAATCACGAGATGTGGATCGATCCGACCAACGGCGACCGCATGGCCGTGGTCAACGATGGAGGAGTGAATCTCTCCGTCAATCGCGGCCGCTCCTGGAGCCACGTGCAGCTTCCCATTGCGCAGATCTATCACGTCACCGTGGACGACCAGATTCCGTATTTCGTGTATGGCAACCGGCAGGATGGCCCGTCCTGGCGTGGCCCCAGCAACAGCCTGCAATTCGGCGGCTTCCTCGGCAACAACATTCCCCGCGGCGCGTGGCATCCCGTGGCCGGCGGCGAGAGTGGTTTTGCCGTGCCCGATCCCGTGGACAACAACATCATCTGGTCCACCGGCACCGGTACCGGCAGCGTTGGAGGCACGGTGACCCGCTTCGATGAGCGCACCCACCAGAATCGAGAAGTCGAGGTCTGGCCGGACTACGTAGCCGGCGCTCCCGCCGCCGAGGTGAAGTACCGCTTCAATTGGGAATTCCCCATCGCCATCTCGCCCCACGACCACAATAAAATCTACGTCGGCAGCCAGTTTGTCCACGTCACCACCGATGGCGGAAACAGTTGGCAGATCATCAGCCCCGACCTGACCCGCAACGACAAAAGCCGCCAGCAAATTTCCGGTGGCCTCACTCCTGATAACATCGGCGTGGAATATGCCGGAGTGATTTTTGCGCTCACGGAATCGGCGAAAGAGCCGGGCCTGATCTGGGCAGGCACAAACGACGGCCTCGTTCAGGTCACGCGCGACGGCGGAAAGAACTGGACCAACGTGTCCAAGAATCTTCCCAACCTGCCCGAATGGGGCACCGTCGACAACATAGAAGCCTCGCGCTACGACGCCGGCACGGCTTACCTCACCGTGGATTTTCATCAGGTGAATAATCGCGACCCGTTTGTCTATAAGACCACCGATTACGGGAAAACCTGGACGGCCATCACCGCGGGAATCCCGCACTCCATGCTCAGCTATGCGCACTGCGTCCGCGAAGATCCCGTACGCAAGGGACTTCTGTATCTGGGCACCGAAGGTGGACTGTATGTCTCCTTCGACGACGGGAAAAATTGGCAGCCGCTCCAGGCCGGCCTGCCGCACGCGCCGGTTTACTGGCTCACCATTCAAGAACGCTTCCACGATCTTGCCGTCGCCACTTACGGCCGTGGTTTCTGGATCCTGGACGACATCACGCCGTTGCAACAGATGACCACCCAGATGCTGGCTTCCAAAGCGAATCTTTTTGCGCCGCGCGACGCCTATCGATTTCAGGCTGTCGCGCAACCCGCCGCCGTGGAATACGACCCCACCAGCGGAAAAAATCCGCCCTATGGCGCGCCGATCAATTTCTATCTCAAATCCAATCTCGGGGAGAACGAAAAGGCCCGCCTCACCATCGCTGATGCCGATGGAAAAACCGTGCGGGAAATCGAGTGCCGCGCGTCAAGATCTGACGCCGCCGCAAAACCGCCCGCCGCGGACGAGGACGAGCCCGACGCCGACCCTCCGCCCTGCGAAGTCAAAGCGGGCATCAACCGCGTATGGTGGGATCTGCGCTCCGAGCGCAGCACGCAGATCCGCCTGCGAACTACTCCGCTCTACGCGCCCGATGTCCCCTTCGGGCCGGAAGGCTGGCGCAAACCTCCGGCCTTCGGTCGCCTCTCCACTTTGGTTCCGCCGGGGACTTATACGGTGTCGCTAGCGGTCGGCGATGAAAAGTTTACGCAGAAACTCAACGTACTAAAGGACCAGCATTCCACCGGCACCGAGGGCGACATCCAAGCTCAGACCCGGCTGCAGGCCGCGCTGCGCGACGAAACGAACTCCCTCTCTGGCGCGGTGAACCAGATTGAATCGCTTCGCGTCCAGATTGGCGCATTCCAAAAAGAGCTCGGAATCGATGACGCTTCGAAGTCTATTAACAAAGCTGCCGGCGACCTGGCGGAGAAACTTGTCGGCGTCGAAGGAAACCTGCTGCAGCTAAAGCTCACCGGCCGCGGACAGGATGACTGCCGGTGGTCCCCCATGCTCTTGCACAAGATCGCCTATCTCTCCAATCAACTCGACAGTACTGCGGATTTTCCGCCAACCACGCAGCAGGTGGCGGTGCAGGAAATGTTAAAGCAGCAGGGGGACAAAGCCCTTCAGGAATTTCAGCAAGTCTTGGCGAAGGATGTAGCCGCTTTCAATGCCATGCTTCGAGAGCGAAATATTCCCAACCTATTTGTCAGAACGCCCTGATGCGGGAGGGAGCTGCTACCTAAGAAATTCCAGGCATCAAGTTTTTACCACCGGGAATGCTTGCTGATTCCAGGCAGTCATGCCGCCCAAAACATTTACAATCTTTCCGAAGCCCGCCTTAGCCAGAATGCTGGAGGCCATGCTGGAGCGGTATCCGCTTCCGCAAATCACATAAATCTCTGTGCCCCGCGGAAGTTCGTTCAGCTGTTTAGGCAAATTCCCAGCCATGATGTGCGTCGCTCCGCCAACATGGCCGGATTTCCACTCGCCGTCACTGGTCACGTCCAACACGAAAGCTTGGTTCGCATGAGCATGTAATTCTTCCACGGATACTTGCGGGATATGCGCCTGTTCCAGGCCCCCTTCGATCCATGCGGCCATGCCCCCCTGGAGATATCCCTGCACGTCGTCCAGGCCCACTCGCACAAGCGAGCGGGTGGCCTGCTCATAATTCGTTGCGTCGTCGCCAATCAGGTAGATGGGGCGGTCGTAAGGCAGCACCCAAGCGGCCCAAGTGGAAAGATTCCGGCCCGCCCCGATACTGTACGCGCCGGGAATATGTGCTCCACCGAAGGCTTCCGGGCGCCGAAGATCCAGCATTACCGATTCAGCTTGCCCCACGTAATCTTGGAACTGCTTCAGGCCGATTGCAGTTTTGCCTGGAATACAGCCCAGCAGCCTGGGCCCTTCCGCGTTTAAGCGCTTCATCCGTTTGTAATAATCGGGAAAGGGCGGCACGGAACCGAGAATCTTCTGCACGAATTTTGCTTCATCCGCTTCTGCAAAATAGGGATTGCACGCTCTTTCATATCCGAGCGTCGACTCCTGCCGTTCGGACATCCCCGACCCGCACAGCGAACCGGCGCCGTGGGCTGGATGAATCTCCACGCCGTCCGGCAGTTCGCGCAGTCTGCCGCGAAGACTGTGGAAGAGCTCACTCGCCAGCCGCTGTTTCGCGGCTTCCCCAAGAAGGTCGGGCCGTCCCAGCGATCCGACGAACACGAAATCGCCGGAAAGAAGCAAGGCGGGCACGCTCCCGGAGCGCCGGTCGTCGTAAACCACAAACGACAAGTGCTCCGGCGTGTGCCCTGGCGTGTGCAGGGCCACGATTCGGACCGTGCCAACTTTAAGTTCCTGCCCGTCACGAAATTCCCGGTGCTTAAATTTATACGCGTATTCTTCACCGTCATCGTGCCCGCTCAGCCACAACTCCGCTCCGCTGACGTGCGCCAGCTCCAGCGCCCCCGAGGCGTAGTCCGCGTGAATGTGCGTCTCCAGAATATGAGAGATCGTAAGATGGTGAGCGGAAACGTACTGGAGATAGCTGTCTATGTCGCGCTGGGGATCGATGACCACGGCCTTTCCGTCGGAGCTGAGAATGTAGGAATAGTGCGCCAGTCCCGCAACCTCGAACTTCTGCAACAGCATGCCTTCACCTCCTCTTTCTTGCGCGGCCGATCAACTCGGAATAATTCGTCCGCACGCTTTTAGTGGCGCTGTGGCAGACCAGGTCGCACAGCTCGAAGATGGTGGTATCGGCAATGGAATAAAAAATGCTGTTTCCATCGCGGCGCCGCGACAGTAAGCCGGCGTCATAAAGTGCCTGCAGATGTTTTGAGATATTGGGCTGATTTCCCGAAAGGCGCAGAGTTATTTCGCCCACGCTTTGTTCGCCGGGCTCCAGGCATTGCAGGATCCGCAGCCGGGTGGCATCGCCCAGCAGGCGGAAGCGGCGCGCTACCAGGTCCAACATCTTGTCGCCTAATTCCAGCTTGACCGTAGCCACGCTTATTTCTCCCTTGACGTATTACACCATATGGGAATATAGTTGTAAAGTGATTTAACGGCGGCCGTAGTCTTTAAGACTGTCTTCAAGACTGTTTTCAACACTGCCCGGCCGCAGGAGATCTCCACATGCCCAGTTGGCTGCCCACGGTATTCGTTATGGTCGCTTACCTCGTGCTCATGCGCTGGATCCTCCCGCGCCTCGGCGTTCCCACATGAATGTCCGGTGCTTGCAGCGTCGGGTCTCGACGCCAAGGACGCTCGGAAAGGGGGCGTGGAAGTAAGCGAATGGATGAAACGAGGTCTGAACAAATAACCAAAGACTCCGCGATCCAAGGGTGAATACCTCTAATGAGGATTTGTACACGACAAGCCGCTGCACCAAGCCAAAGATTGTCAAAAGCGATTGGCCGGCGCCGGGAAGTTTCTCGCGCGGGCGCGTTCGCTGTACTGCTCGTGCTCCTTGCATCGCCATTCTCCGCGCAAGCGCAGCAAGCGCAACAACGTTCTCCGATTACGCTTCAGCAGGCGGTAAATATCGCCCTGGAGAAGAACCCGGAACGCAAAGCGGCGCTCGCCGACACCAAAGCCGCCTCCGCGGATGTGAAATCAGCTCGGGTTTTTCTCCTGCCGCAAGTTACTTTTACCGAGACGGCCACACGTGGCAACGACCCGGTGTACGTATTCGGAAGCAAGTTGCGACAGCAGCGCTTTGCCACCACAGACTTCGCGCTGAACGTCTTGAACACTCCGGCTCCACTCGGCAACTTCGCCACACGCTTCGGTGGAACCTGGAACCTGTTTGATTCGTTCGCCAGCTGGCGTGCCGTCAATCGCGCAGAGCGCAGGAATGAAGCGGCGGCGCATCAGCTGGAACGTACCGACCAGGAGATCATCTACCGCGTTGTGAACTCCTACTACGGTGTGCTGCTGGCAAAGAAACATTTGGAGATTGCCGAGCAAAGCATGAAGACGGCGGGGTCGATCCTGGACCGCAGCAAAAATCGATTCGAGAGCGGCATCGTCGTGGAAAGCGATTTACTCACCGCTCGGGTACGGCAGGCGACGCGAAAGCAGGAACTCATTCGCGGCCAGAGTAGCCTGGCATTGGCACGGGCCCAGTTGAGCGCCTCCATGGGCGTCCCCCTGGAAAATGAATTCGAGCCCGCCGAGGCCCTGGCAGAAAGAAATCTTCCGGTAATCCCGCTTGAGGAAGCCGAGAAAAAAGCAGTCGAGACGCGTCCTGACCTGAAACGCATCCGCTCGGAGGAGGCGGCACAGCAACAGAGCGTGGCGATCGCGAAATCATCCTTCGGCCCGCGGGTGAATGCGTTTGGAGGCTGGCAGGCTGACAATCCAACCTTCGGCGCTGCAGGTGGGAATAACTGGCTAGCGGGAATTGAGCTTCAGTTCGATCTCTTCGACGGCGGAGCCAAGCGGGCTATGCTTTCCCACGAACGAGCGTTGCAGGAGAAAGTCGCAGCCGTTAGGGAAATGGCCACGGATGCCACTCGCCTCGAAGTCCGTCGCGCCTATTATGACCTGGATTCTTTCCGTCAACAGGTCGAAGTGGCTCGCGCAACCATCGCAGCGGCACAGGAAAGCTTGCGCATCAATCAGAACCGCTACGACTCGGGCCTCTCGACGATCACCGATCTGCTTGGGGCGGAAGAAAGCGCACGACGCAGCCAGACCGATTATTGGGAGATTCTATATCGCTATCACACCGGATACGCCAACCTGGAGCTGGTCAGCGGGACTCTAAATCCCCAGTCTGCCGTGGTGGTGCCATGAGTCGCACCAAGCAAACAGTCGCAGGGGCTGCTCTGCTGATTGGAATTTTAAGCGCAGGCCTGTCCGGCTGTTCGAACCAACATCGTACCGAGGTCGCTGCGCCGGAAACGGAGAGCAACGTTGCGGTGATTGTCGCGCACAAGACATTCGTACCGGACTGGCTGGAAGCCGTCGGTACAGTACGCGCCGCGCAGTCCAGTCAGATTGCCAGCCAGATGATGGCCAACATTCTCGAGATACGCGCGCGGGAAGGTGACCGCGTACAGAAGGGTCAGGTGCTCGCGGTCCTCGACGCCGCGCAACCTCGCTCCGCGGTGGACCAGACTACGGCAGCCGCGACGGCCGCGCAAAAACAGGTCTCCGCCGCCGATGCCGACTTGGCGCTCGCGGAATCCACTTTGCAGCGATACCAGCAGCTCTACGACAAGAAATCCGTCAGTCCGCAGGAATTTGACGAAATCAAAGCCCGCTTCCAGTCGGCCGAAGCGCGGCGCGATATGGCGAGGGCAGGACAGTTACAAACGAATGCAGCGCTCGCTCAAGCCCGAACTTCGCTTGGTTATTCGCTTATTCGCGCGCCGTTTGCCGGCGTAGTGACGGAAAAAAAGGCCGATGCCGGCGCGCTGGCCTCCCCCGGCATCCCCATCTTCACTATCGAAGACACGCGGAGTTACCGGATTGAAGTGACGGTAGATGAGAGTGACATCCGCCTAGCCCACGTGGGGCAGACTGCCCCGGTGACCATTGATGCTCTGAACAATGCCCAGCTTTCCGGCAAGGTCGTCCAAATCGTTCCGGCTGCCGATTCGGCCAGCCGCAGCTTCCTGGTGAAAGTTGCATTGCCCGCTGATGCACGCCTTCGGTCGGGACTTTTCGGGCGCGCGCATTTTGACCGTGGTGAGCGAAACGCGCTGTTAATACCACGCAAGTCCGTAGTGGAGCTCGGACAACTCCAGGGAGTTTACGTGGTCGACTCCACCCAGATAGCGGGGTTGCGTTACCTCACCCTCGGAGAGAGCACCGGAGAAAACGTCGAGGTCCTCTCCGGGTTACAGGACGGAGAGAAACTCGTCGCGGCCCCCGGCGATCATGAATTGGGCGGCAAGCGAATCGAAATACGGCCATGAGCGACACACCGGCCAAACAGATCGGCCCAGTTCGCGTCCCGCGACTGGCCGGGCGCATTGCGCACATCTTCATTCAGTCCAAGCTGACGCCGCTGGTAATTGTTGGCGCGCTCCTCCTCGGAGCTTTTAGCATCCTGCAGACGCCGCGCGAGGAAGAGCCGCAGATTATCGTTCCCATGCTGGACGTCCTCGTCCAGATGCCCGGAGCGTCCGCCGAAGAAGTAACCCAACGCGCCACTGTGCCCATGGAAAAATTGATCCGCGAAATACCGGGCGTGGAGTACATCTACTCCATTAGCCACCCCGGGCTGAGCATGCTGATCGTCCGGTTCTATGTTGGCACCAGGGAAGAGGACGCGATCGTCAAGACCTACAACAAGCTTTATTCGAACTTTGACCGGATTCCACAGGGAGTTTCACAGCCCATCATCAAGGTGCGTTCGATTGATGATGTGCCGATTCTCGCTCTGACGCTGTGGGGAAAAAATTACAGCTCTTACCAGTTGCGCCGTATCGCCGGTGAACTGGAGCATTCTCTGAAGCAGTCGGATGACGTTTCCGAGACCACCCTCATCGGCGGACAGCCGCGTAAGTTACGCGTGGTTCTGGATACGCAGCGTCTTGCTGCTTACGCCCTCACTCCGGGCTCCGTTGTCGCGCAACTCGGGGCCGCGAATACACGCCGGCTAGCCGGTAGTTTTGCTCGCGATAACCAGGAGTTCCAGGTCGAGGCTGGCAACTTCTTCACCCGTCCGGAGGACCTCCAACACGTCGTCGTGGGGGTTCACGCAGGTCGCCCGGTCTACCTCCATGACGTGGTTGACAAGATCGAGGACGGCCCGGCGGAACCAGAGAATTACGTCATGTTCGCGAGCGCCCAGGGAACCACGGGGGGTGTGACCCATCCAGCCTATCCGGCGGTCACCATTACCGCGGCCAAACGCAGGGGTGCCAACGCCACACTCATTGCTGAGAATGTTCTGCGCCACGTCGCCTCCCTTCGCGGCAATACGCTACCAAACGATTTGAACGTCACCGTGACGCGCAACTATGGTGAGACGGCCAAGGACAAATCCAACGAACTCCTCAAGCATCTTTTCATTGCCACGCTTTCCGTCACGTTGCTTATCGCCCTGGCGCTGGGCTGGCGTGAATCGGGAGTGGTCTTGTTGGCCATCCCGGTAACTCTCGCTCTGACTCTGGCTATTTTCTACCTCTACGGGTACACGCTGAACCGCGTAACGCTTTTCGCCCTGATCTTTTCCATCGGCATCCTGGTGGACGATGCCATCGTGGTGGTGGAGAACATCGTGCGCCATTTCCGGCTGCCCGAAAATCGCGGGCGGCCACTCGCCGACGTCACCGTAGAGGCCGTCGACGAAGTCGGCAACCCCACGATCCTTGCCACCTTTGCGGTGATCGCGGCGATCCTCCCCATGGCGTTTGTGCGCGGGCTGATGGGCCCTTACATGCGGCCCATCCCGGTCGGCGCTTCTTCGGCCATGATGTTTTCGCTGGTTGTGGCCTTTGTGGTTTCACCCTGGGCGGCGTTGCGGTTGCTGCGTCATTACGCCGATCGCCCCGACTCCGGGCACGAGGCGGAAAGCTGGACCACGCGGCTATACCGCCGGCTGATGAACCCGCTGATTCAGAATGCATCGTGGCGGTGGTCCTTCCTGGGCGGTGTAGTGGTGCTGCTGCTGGCAGCGGTGGCCTTTGTCCCGCTCAAATGGGTGCAGGTCAAGATGCTCCCCTTCGACAACAAAAGCGAGTTCCAGGTAATCGTCGACATGCCCGACGGAACTCCGCTGGAGCAGACCACTCGCGTGGCCCAGGCTTTGGGTAATTACCTCGGCCAGCAACCCGAGGTGATCAATTACCAAATCTACTCCGGTACCTCGGGTCCCTATAACTTCAACGGGCTGGTGCGGCATTACTTTCTGCGCAGCCAACCCAACCAGGCCGACATCCAGGTAAATCTTCTCTCGCTGGACCAGCGCAACGCGCAGAGCCATGAAATCGCCCGCAGATTCCGTCCGGAGCTCGACAAGATTGCTGCTCCCTTCGGCGCCCGAATAAAAGTGGCCGAAGTTCCGCCGGGTCCCCCAGTGCTGGAAACTCTTGTAGCCGAAGTCTACGGGCCGGACTACAAAGGCCAGACTGAACTCGCGGCGAAAATAAAAAAAGTTTTCCAGGAGACTCCCGGAGTGGTGGACGTCGACTGGTACGTCGAAGATCCGCAGATCAAGTACGAAATGAAAGTGGACCTCGACAAGGCTGCGCTGCAAGGAGTATCAGCGGCGGAAGTCACCCGCACGGTCGAGATAGGTTTGCGCGGGGCCACGGCGGGACTCTTGCACGACCCCGCATCTCGGGAAGATGTTCCCATCGAGGTTCGCCTCTCTCGCTCGGCCCGCTCAGGCATCGACGACCTCGGAAACCTGAAGCTGCCTGCAGCTTCCGGCGGCCAAGTCTCACTGCGTGAGATTACCAACGTCCGCAAGACCATCATCGATACCAGCATCTACCGCAAAAACTTGCGGCCCGTGGTCTATGTTACCGGGGACGTCGCCGGCGAGATAGAAAGCCCGGTGTACGCCATTCTCAAGATGAGCGATGCGATTGACAAAATCCCATTGCCCCAAGGCTATCGCCTGCAGCAATATTCCGGCACGGCGCTACCCGACCGCACCGACCGCCTCTCCATGAAGTGGGACGGCGAATGGCACATCACCGTCGAGGTCTTTCGCGACTTGGGCTTGGCCTTCGCTGCGGTGTTGGTGCTGATCTACGTGCTGGTGGTGGGATGGTTTGGATCATTTAAGACGCCGCTGGTGATCATGGCTCCGATTCCGCTGACGCTTGTGGGCATTTTGCCGGCGCACGCGCTGATGGGAGCGTTTTTTACCGCGACCTCGATGATCGGCTTCATCGCCGGTGCGGGCATCATTGTCCGGAATTCGATTATCCTCGTGGACTTTATCGAGTTACGCCGCTCGCACGGAATGTCCCTGCAAGAAGCCGTGGTCGATGCCGGAGCCGTGCGCTTCCGTCCCATGTTGCTGACCGCAGCGGCTGTCGTCGTGGGTGCCAGCGTGATTTTGTTCGATCCTATTTTCCAAGGGCTGGCTATTTCGCTGATGGCAGGAGAGGTTGCTTCCACCGTGCTTTCTCGCATGACCGTTCCGGTTCTTTATTACCTGAGTGAACGCGGCGGTGAAAGCGCGCTCCCGGCCATGGACCCAAATTTCGTGCCCGGGGCGCATTAAAGAGGAGGCATTACCATGACGTTAGACCGTTACATCAGACTTATCGCAGGCGCTTTTGTCCTGGTTTCATTGGCGTTGGGATACTGGTTGAATCCAACCTGGTTTCTCTTTACGGCCTTCGTCGGGCTGAATCTGTTCCAGTCCGCTTTTACCAACTGGTGTCCGATGATGACCATCCTTCACAAAGCAGGGGTGAAGGCCTAGCCCTTTCATCAGTCGGTAGTAACTTTTGCGCCGGTTAATGCGCGGCGTGGGGCAGGCATAAAGAGCTTGGCGCCGGTGGTAGGTTTTTCGAAGTGTTTCCTAATTCGGTGGCAGCGAACCCTGCCGCCCGTCAAATTGCGTCGCCCCGCCTGTACGAGGGCGCCGCCAGTGGCGCAAAGAGCCCGGACTTCAGCATCAGCATCATCACCGTAAAGTCCCCAGTGAGCTCGCACCCTGCGATCAGCACCACTAAAACGGGGGAATGCACATTGGCGTGCAAGATCGAAAGGAGTAACGTGGCCGCCAGCCCCACCAGCAGCACGAGTCCGAAGAAAGCCCGCGCGTAAGTTCCACGGAGCCATTCCCGCAGAGTTTCCCGGGCGGCCGGAAGTGACCGGCTCATCCGGTAAAAATAAATTGCTAAAAGGAAAAGATTGGCTACGAGCAAGCCATGCTCCAGCGCTTCGAGACCCGCGGGAGGAATTTCACCGCGCAGATCGCGAATGGTCAGTGACAGCGTGATGCCTCCGAGCGAGGCGTACATGAACAACAAGAGCGGCAGCAGGAGTGTTCGCCAGAAGGCTAGGCCCGCGGAAGATCTCATGACAAAACCGTCGTAACCCGCGATGAACACTGCGCAAGCCGCAGCCACCCCAAAATTTATATTGGCGGCTGACTTCGAAAGATGGATCCACGGTGCGTGCGCTTGCAGCAGGATGCTGATAAATCCAGTGGCCATAAAAACGCCCATGGCCCATATTCCGCGGGCAATCCACGAGCGGTCCGGCCGTCGGGCGGCCGCCAGAAAGCGCTCCGGCCGGCCGAGAAAAAGCATATGCGCGCTGTTCTTGCCCACGACCACGATCAGAAAACCCGCAATCATTCCCGCCACGTGGCCAGTGAGCAGCGACACCAGGAATAATCCTCCGCCGAGGCCGCCCAGGAAAAAAGCGGTTCCGATGAGCCAGTTCCAGTACCTCTGGCGGTGATATCCAACTGCGAATCGGTGTGGTGCAATCAACAACTCTCGTGTGGCCATACTTTTTCTCCGTTCGATTACCGGAAGATTCGCGGGCTACGCGTCAAGATAGTAGACGTTCGGTTTCGTCTCGTACTCCGGCAGCAACGTCCAGCCCTTCCTTTCCTTCACCAGACGCTGCAATTTGCCGTCTTCCTCCTCCCAATCGCCAAAAATGCGCGCATCGGTGGGGCAGGTCACCACGCAAGCCGGCTCCAAACCCTGATCCACACGGTGCGCGCAGAGCGTGCACTTGATGTTGGTTCCTTCGTCGAAGTCGGCGAACTTAATGGCTTCCATCGGACTGATTCCCTCACTGTTATATCCGTGCTCCAGCAGGCCGTGCTCGATGTAGTGGCGGTTCATGTAAGGGCAGGCCAGGTTGCAGGCGCGGCACCCGATGCACATATTGTGGTCCACCATCACAATGCCGTCGGGACGGATGTAGGTCGCTCCTGTGGGGCAGACCGCGGCGCACGGCGCATCCGAGCAATGATTGCACAGGGTGGGGAGGAAGGTGCGCGTGCTGTTGGGATAGGTTCCCACCTCCTCAGTAATGACGCGCGAGAAGCTGATGCCTTCGGGTGTGCCGTTTTCTTGCTTGCAGGCCAGCGTGCACGCATTGCAGCCGATGCAGCGTTTGAGATCAATTACCATCCCCAGTCGGGCCATCCACGCACCTCACAAAGTGACCTCGGCTAACCGCCGGCCAGGTGACGAATAATCGCCATGGTGACGACTTGTTCGTCTCCGTGCAGCTGCCTGTCCAATTGATCTGCTTTCAAGCTCAATCCATCCACTACGATTGCAAAGTCCGACCGCAATTTGCCGTTGCACACCAGGCGTTCGTAGAGGCAGCTGCCGTCTAGTGTAGGCAACTGGCGCAGCAGGTCGGCCACCGTGCCGCCTTCAAATTTCACCGTGCTGCGGCTGAACCCCAGCATCTTGCGGGTGGCTCCCAGGGCAGCGACATTGGCTATTGGCATGGCGTTACCTTTTCACGCGCTCGACGCGCACACGCGCCGTGGACTCCAGTCCGCCGGTCGCGCTGTCGGTATATTTCATAGACCCGGTCAGCAGCCGGTTGAAATGTGTTCCCCGCAGCTTCACTTGTTTGTTGGTTACGACGTCCCGGG
This sequence comes from Acidipila sp., assembly GCA_010365215.1. Lineage (GTDB taxonomy): Bacteria > Acidobacteriota > Terriglobia > Acidiferrales > UBA7541 > JAAFGT01. The sequence continues at coordinate 33,602 of JAAFGT010000007.1, forward strand.
TGATGGCATTGCTCACGCCGAACACCTGGGGATGGATACCCTCGACCACCTGCACCGGCCCTTCGATGCTTCCGCCCGGTGAAGTCAGGCGAATGGGGTCACCCGTCTTGAATCCCAATTTCCCCGCGGTGACGGAATTGATCAGGATCCCTCCGTGAATGGGATCCTTCTCGCTGACCTCCGTAAGCCACGGCATGACCATGGTGTCGGCAAACGTGTGCAGGCTTTCTTTGAAGGTGATGGCGTAAAATTCGTACCCCGCCTTGCCGTCTTCTATGACCTGCGAGTTCTTCCAGAAGGGAAGCGGCTTGTAGTTATCGAGCGGCCAGTCCTGGAGTCCCACCTCGGCAAACTTTTGCCGCATCTCGTCGCCAGTACGCTTGATGAACTCGAAATAGAAGGGGATGCGCAAGCTGCCGTAAGCCAAGTAGGTTTCTTCCGGGGTGCGATAGCGCACCGCGTGCCCGTGCTCCTTGAACCACTCCAGTCCCTTTTCTTCCCCGTAGATGCTGCGGGCGTAGCGGTCCCAAAATTCGTCGACGCTGTGACGCTTTTCCGGCTCGAGCAGATACTGGGGCTTGGCCGTAAATCCGCAGACCACATTTAAAAGATCATTCCAGTCATCACGAAAACCCAGCCGCTCGGATAATTCGGTGAGGATGTCGTAGGGGTCGCGGGTGTCGCCGAGAGGTTTGACCACCGGTTGGCGCAAAGAGTGGCCGGTTACGGCGGGCGGCTCCAGGCAGTTGAGCAGCGTGGATTCGAGGAAGGTCTGGTCCGGCAGGAACACATCGGCCCACTGCGTAGATTCGGTCTCCTGAATCTCAATAGCCACCACGAACTTCATTTGCTGGAAGATTTCCTCGATCTTGTCGGTCTCCGGCATGTTCCACCAGGGGTTGGAGTGGTAGATCAGCATGGCCTCCGGACGGTAATCCAGGCCGAAGCGCTCCGGGTTCAGCAGCGTTTCCGCATTCAGGTGGCCGGCGTCGAACCCGATGGGGAACCACTCCATTAAATGGCTGGAATCCGGCGGGTACTTGAACGGCGGCGCGGGATGGAGTTGATGCGGTTCGGGCTTCAGCATGCCGTCTTCGCCTGGGCTGACGAAGAAACCGCGGTGATCGAGGGGCACGCCGAGATGGCCGCCGGGAACGTCGATGTTCCCCACCAGCATGTTGAAAAGCTTGAAGGTCATGTTGTCAAACAGGCCGTTGCCGTGCGATTGCGAGCCGCGGTAGTAATTGAGCGCGGCGGGACGATAAGGATAGGTCTTGCCCTCGATCTCCATCGTCGCGCCAATCTGCGCGGCGTCCACAAACTCCTTCGCAATTTTCCGGATGGTGGAGGCTGGTACAGTAGTGACTTCGGCCATCTTCTCGGGTGTGTTTTCCAGCAGGATGTCTTTCCACACCTGGAAGCCAGTGCGGAGTTTTATCCCCTGGTGGGAAAATGTTCCTTCGAGCGCCATGGATCCAGAGGGAGCCTCATCCCAGGCATGCGGGGCATTTGCCTTCAAGTCCCAAACCTGGACTTTGCCGCTGGCATCCCGCACGTAATCGCCATCCTCCTTCACCAGATACGGCGCGTTGGTGTGGTCGCGGAGAAAGTCGCGGTCGTAGCGGCCCAGTTCGTGGATGAGCACATGCGCCATACCGAGGACGAAGGCGCGATCCGTGCCGGGAATAATCGGGATCCACTCATCCGCTTTTGCCGAGGCCACGGAGCAGCGCGGGTCCAGCGACACCACTTTCATGCCGCGCATGCGCGCGTCGGCCATGCGCTTGGCGCTACCGGAAAGGTGCAGGTGGGAGGAGAATCCGTCGCCGGAGCCGATTTGAATCCAGTAGTTGCAATATTCGTAGTCGTTGATGGCGGCGAAGGACCCGTCCACGCACCCGTTTACTGGATGATAGGAACCGCCGCAGTAATTTCCCAGCGAAGTAAAAAAATTCGGTGAGCCGAAAACAGCGGGCCAGCCCCAGAAGAGAATTCGCTGGAAATCGCCGAGAGCACAGAGCAGCTTGCGGGGATCGTCCCGGCGCACTTTACCCAACTCCCGCGCAACAATCTCGTACGCTTCGTCCCAGCTGATCCGCACCCATCGCGGATCCTCATGGAGACCTTTCTTGGGGTTGGTGCGCTTCATGGGGTGGAGCACGCGAGTGGAATCGTAAAGGCGGGCCAGGCCGGCGTTGCCTTTCGGGCAGAGCTTGCCGAGGTTGTCGGGGTTGGTGGGGTCGCCTTCGATTTTCAGCGCCACACCGTTTTCGACATACACTTTAATCCCGCAGCCGTGCAGGCACATGCCGCAGGTGCTCGGTATCCAACGACCTTGGCTCCGAGTCGCGGTCCTGGTGGTCGCCATCGTTGCTCTCCTTACCTCGGTGCCAGAATCACTTCAGGCGCATGGTCGGCGTGGGCAAGCGGAAGCGGCATGGACTTACGCATTCGCGCCAAGTCTGCCACCGTCGTGCGATTGAGATAGTCCACAAACTGTTCCCGCACAGCGGCCCACATCGGGTGCAACATGCACTCGCGCGGATTCCCGCAGGGATGGTCTTCCAGAATGCAATCGTTCAATTGCGCGCCATCGATCGCCTGAACGATCGACAGGAGCCGGATCTGATCGGGCGGCACAGCCAGCTCGTAGCCTCCACCCGCCCCCCGGAGGGAGCGCAGCATGCGGGCCCGGCACAACGGCAGAAACACCTTTCCGAGGAACGAGCGGGGAATATTTTCCTGATCGCAAATTTCCTGGCTGTTCGAGAACTTTCCCGGAGGCTGCTCGGCGAGATGGGCCATGGCCCGAATGGCGTAAGAGCAGGGCTTCGATAAAATGTTGTTTGACATGACTAAGAGAGTTCCATATCTTGAAGTCAAGATTCTCCCCACTCTGAATATTCGGCAATCGTCACTTTGACCTGGCCCCTGGGGCGATTGTCACGGGCTGCCAAATGCTGGAACGAGAGCTCTTTACGCTACTGGAAGGTACCGCCGACGCCGCTTTCAGCGTGGACGAGCAAGGTTTGGTCCGTTCGTGGAACCGTGCCGCCGAAAAACTCTTTGGCTACTCCGCAACCAAGGTGCTGGACCGCCCTTGTGCCGCGCTGTTCCAGGGCCGAGGCCCACTGGGCAACACCGTCTGTTCTGAAGACTGCCCGGTACTCGAGTGCGTGCATGCGAAGCGCGAGGTTTCCGACTACGACTTGGAGGTGAAAGCAAGCAGCGGGCAACGCCTGTGGGTGAATGTGTCCATCCTGGTCTTTTTCGATGGCCGGACGAAAAGGCGACTGGTAGTGCACCTGGCCCGCGACATCACTCACCGCAGGAAGAAAGAGGAGTTGACTCAAAAGGTTCTCGGCGCTGCCCGTCAACTCGCCGTACTATCCAACGAACGCGTGACCTCTGCACCCGTTTCACCCCTGACGGAGCAGGAGCGGCGCGTGCTCGCGCTGCTCGCGGAAGGAAAAAGCGCCGCCGATGTGGCGCGCGCGCTGCACATCACGCCACGCACTCTGCGCAACCACATCACCAACGCCGGCCGGAAGCTGGGGACCCGCAACCGCCTCGAGACCGTAATCCACGCCAGCCGGCAAAAACTGATCTGAATTCCCTTGAGCATCGTCACCTGGCCTCAAGCGGCAACGAAACCACCCGGAATGCCCCCATTTCCAGCGCAGTTTGCGCAACGCAACAATGGCGGTATCCTCAAGCGGACTTGAGTGGGCCATGCGCCGAGGTAATCGAGATGAAAACCAAACTACCATCATCTGTACAAAATCTGCGGAAGTCATACCCCGCCGTCTGGAAACATTTTGAAAAACTGGGAGAAGCATGTCATGAAGCAGGTCCGCTGGACGAGCGCACGCGGCGCATTGCCAAGGTGGCCATCGCCGCGGCAGCGCAGACCGAGGGAGGCGTTCATTCTGCGGTACGAAATGCCCGGGCCGCCGGCGTGTCAGCGAGCGAGGTCCGGCACGCGATTCTGCTTACGCTAACCACCATCGGCTTCCCCCGGGCCATGGCGGCATTGAGTTGGGCCGAGGATGTCTTGCGCCGCCGAGGTCGCTGAATTGCTCGGCACCTCTGCTGCAAAGCTCGCTTCAAGAGTATGATTTCGGGCGCTGATCCGGTTTCTTGGAGGATAGGTATGAACGTGTTTGCCAGCTTGAACCAGCAATTCATCGGAGGAAAATGGCGCGACGGCGCCAGCAAGAAAGTGCTGCGAGACCAGAATCCCTACAACGGTCAAACCATTGCTGAATTCAAGCTGGGCAGCCTGGGCGACCTGGATGAAGCCTATCGCTCCGCGGCCGCGGCGCAAAAGGTGTGGGCTGAGGTCAACCCTTACGAAAAGCGCGCGACGCTGGAAAAAGCCATCACCTACGTGGAGGAAAACCAAGGCGCGATCACCGACATCATCATCGACGAGCTGGGCGGAACGCGCCTCAAGGCCTTCTTCGAAATCGGCCTGGTAAAAAATATCATCAAGGAAGCTTCCACCTATCCGCTGCGCATGACCGGGGAGATCTTGCCATCCACCGTCGATGGAAAAGAAAACCGGCTGTACCGCGTGCCGGTCGGCGTGGTCGGGGTGATCAGCCCATTTAATTTCCCGCTTTTTCTAAGCATGCGTTCCGTGGCCACGGCGCTGGGCGCGGGCAACGGCGTGGTGCTCAAGCCTCATGACGACACACCCATCACCGGCGGCACCCTGGTGGGCAAAATCTTTGAAGCTGCGGGAATTCCCCAGGGCTTGCTGAATGTTATCGTCGCCGACATCGCCGAACTGGGGAACGCCTTTGTCGAGCATCCCATTCCCCGGGTTATTTCGTTCACCGGCTCGGAGGCCGTCGGCCGCAAAATCGGCGAATCCGCGGGCCGCTGCCTGAAGAAAGCCATCCTGGAGCTGGGCGGCAACAGCGCGCTGATCGTTCTCGCCGATGCCGACCTCGAGTACGCCCTGAACGCCGCAGTGTTCAGCCGGTTCACCCACCAGGGGCAGATCTGCATGTCGGCCAACCGCATTCTGGTGCATCGCAGTCTGTATCCACAATTCCTGAAGAAGTATGTGGCCCGCGTCTCCGGCCTGAAGGTCGGCGACCCGCGCGACCCGCAGACCGACATCGGCCCGTTGATCAACAAGACGCAGGCGGAAACGCTCGCGCGGCAGATTCAACAGGGTGTGGCCTCGGGAGCGCGGGTGGCGTTGCAGGGCAAGGTGGAGGGCAACCTCGCCTCGCCGACGATTTTTGCGGATGTGAAGCCGGAAATGTACGTGGCGCAGAATGAAATGTTCGGACCGGCGGTGTGCGTGATGGCCTTCGACACCACCGAGGAAGCTATCGAAATCGCCAATCGCAGCGCCTATGGCCTCAGCGGCGCAATCCATACACGTGACGTCGAGTTCGGCGCGGAGCTGGCGAAAAGGATCGATTCGGGCGCGGTGCACGTGAACGACGGCACCATCAACGACGACCCGCTGGTGGCTTTCGGCGGCGAGAAAGCTTCCGGCACTGGCCGGCTCAACGGGCGGTGGGCGCTCGAGGAGTTCACCACGCTCAAGTGGGTCTCCGTGCAGCACAAGCCGCGCCACTTTCCCTTCGAGCCGGCGCCCGGCTCGTAGCCGCGTTGCACCAAGACGTGCGCGCTGTTTGCGGCGCGTCAAACCGCGCGTGAAAAGTTCGCCCGGCCGAATTTCTGCTTGATCTGGCCCATGGCCACGTTGGCGCGCCCCAGCATTGCCGACCGTATCCACGGGGAGCCGGTAATCTCTGTGATTTTCTTGCGCGCCGCTGCCATGTCGTCCACCCACGGGAAAAAACCATTGGGCGTAGAAAAGTTGCCGAAGAAAAAGTCGGCGAACGCCGGCGAGCGCGAAGCGGCCAGCAGCGCCTCCTTGGCCGGAGGGCGCAGCGGTTCCAGCAGCAGGTTGTTAAAAGTGTAGGCGGCCCTGCCGTGCCCATTCCAGAAAGCTTCGAAATTATCGGTCAGCCACTGTTCGTCAAACGGGCGCGCGCCCCGCTCGACAATCCGGTCGGCGTAAAAACTGGCCATGCGCGTGGCATTGTTCGCGCCCTGGCCGCCGATGGGGTCGAACAACATCGCGGTATCGCCCACCGGCGCCACGAGCCGTCCGGAAGGCAATTTGCCGAAAGCTTTTCGCACCGTCGGAGGAAATTTCCCATTCAGCCAGGAGAAGGGATCGTTCCCGGCCAGCTCCATATCTTTAATGACATCGAAATCCCACGGCACCAGGTCCTTGACCACTCGTTTCGCGATCTCCACCACCTGCTCACCGGTTTTTGCTTCTCCGAATGCGTCCATGGGCCCGCCGGGTTTGGCCTCGAAGAGCACGCACCAGGTATGGCCCACCGATTTGTGGTAATAGGGCACCCAGAAACACTCGCCGGCGTCGCCGAAAAAGTTGAACTTCACGGGCTGAAACGGGCACCGGCCGAGCCAGCCTCTCACCCCGGTGGCAATGAGCATGGTCAAGACGCGCTGCGGCTTGTCGTAGACGCTGCGCTCCGGATCGCGGGGGATAACCGCGCTGATGGCGCCTTTTCCCGCCGCGAGATAGGTCAGGTCTGACTCCCGGGCGATTTTTTCCAGGCCATCCAGGGTCACCTCTTCGATGTGCAGTTCGCCGCCGCGCGAGGTAAATTCCGTGAGCCACTTGCTGTTCTTCAAGCGCTGGTCCACGGCGTAGCCGCGCCTCTTGAATCTTCCGTGGATTTCCATCAACTCGTTGCCGACCGTGGGGCAGAAGCTCAGATGGACACCGTCTCCCGGCGGCGCCAGTTCACTCCAACCGCCCAGACCGAGACTTTCCTCGATGTCCACATTCTCGCCGTAGACGTACGCCGTGCCCGTGGGCGTGCTGCGTTCCAGCCAGTCTTCCGCATTGCGATCCGAGTACACCGCCACGCGATATCCCGCGCGCAGTAATTTATGGGCCAGGATCAATCCTGCTTGGCCGGCACCGACGATGGAAATCTTGCGCATGGTCAATTCTTCATTCCGATTTCGGTCGCCGGGCGATTTTCTCGCTGCACCGTTCTTGCGCCGCGCTCATTCCGCGAGATCCGGATGGCGGGTGGCCACGCGGTAGCGCCCGGAGTGGAACACCAGGGGTTCCCCGTCAAACCACCGGTACTCTTTCACCTCTCCCAGAAAAATGATGTGGTCGCCGCCGTCGTACTTCTGTTTCACCGAACAGACGAAATGGGCGATCACCCCGGCCAGCAACGGGCAGCCCTCGCCGGTGTCCGCGCATTCCACGCCGGCAAACTTGTCGGGCAAAGGCGTGGAAAATTGCCGCGAGAGATGGTGCTGTCCCGCGCCCAGGACATTGATCGCGAAATGCGAGGCGCTCATGAAATCGGCGAAACTGGGAGCGTTGCGCGCCAGGCTCCACAGCACTAAAGGGGGGTCGAGCGATACCGAGGAAAATGAATTCACGGTGACGCCGACGCGCCGGCCCTCGGCGTTTCGCGTGGTGATCACCGTGACTCCGGTGGCGAACTGGCCCAGGGCTCTGCGGTAATCGCGCGCCTCGAAACGGCCGGCCGGCGGTTGCGCGGCCTTCTGTAAAAATGTCGCGGCTGCGGCCGGCTCCATAAACCACGGAAACAGCGCGCGCGGATCGTCAAAGCCGTTGATCACCGCTCGCGCCACGACCTTGCTCTTTCCGGCTTGCTCGAGAATGTTCAGGACATGTGGCGGAGGGCGCAACATGAGGTTGGTCCACTCGGTCACCCATTTGGCGTAGCCCGACCAGTAGCTGTCGAAGGCCTGCTCCATCCAGGATTGCCCCGCAGGCCGGGTGCCCTGTTCCAGGATGTACTCCAGGTAGAGCGCGGCGCATTTCGCGGCATTGTTTGATCCCTGGCCGGTGATGGGATCGTTCAGCACTACGGCATCGCCCATCCCCAGCACTTTTCGACCCGAGGGCAGCGTACCGACGGGCTTACGCACGCCGGGCGCAAGCCGCCCTGCGAGCACGCCGTTCGGGTCGGTGAGCTCGATCTCGCGGCAGCGCTCCGCTTCCCACGGCAGAAAAGTCTCCAAGATCCAGCGGCTCTTCGCCAAGTGCTCGGCGGGAGTGCGCACCTCGCTCCAGCAATCCATCGGACCGCCGGGCACGCCTTCGAAAACCATAATTTCGCAGGGTCCGCTGGTGGTCAGGGCTGGAAAAACAAAATACTCGCCGACGCCGGGGACGGCGCTGAAGCGGACGGCAGCGAAGGGATCGCCCGGACGCATGTTCTTGACGTAGGTGAGTGCCAGGGCGCGTTGTGGCTGGTCGTAAGGGGAGCGCTGCGGGTCGCGCGGGAATAGCTCGCCGAGCGCACCTTTTCCCGTAGCCACAATCACCAGGTCGTGGCTGCGCGCGTATTTTTCCAAATCGTCGATTCCCGCTTCTTGCACGCGCAGCTCGCCGCCGCGCTTGGTGAATTCCGCCATCCAGCCGGGAATCTTTACGCGCTGGTCCACCGACTGCGCATACTGCTCGAGCCGCTCCGCCCAGTGAAACGCTCTGCCGCCGTGCGGGCCCGGCACGGCAAAGCCGATGCCCTCGACTTGGGGACATTCGTTCTCCCAGAAATTGATTCCCAGGTCGCGCTCGGTTTGCAGGGCAGCGTCGAACATACATTGGCTGGAGAGAACTCTGCCCTGCCGGACCTCGTCAGCGGAACGATCGGAGAGAATGGTTACCTCGTAGCCAGCGGCAAGAAGTCCCAGGCCAAGCTGCAGGCCGGACTGTCCCGCGCCGATGATGGCAATGCGTTTCATGGCCATGTACTTCAGAAATCGTTCACAGCAGAAGGAAACGATTCGAGCGGCCGCGCGAATCTATCTCTTACTCTATCAATTTATTCCATCAACTTGGCAATGGCCGGCGCGGCCATCTCCGGGCCCATCGCGGAGTAACCACCATCGACCGCGAGATCCGTCCCGGTGATAAAAGAGGCGTGGCTCGAGCAGAGAAACAAGACCGCCTGGGCCACCTCATCCGGCTCGCCGACGCGGCCCAACAGGTGAAATGGGCCTCCCACCCGGTTGGTTTTCGCCTTGTCGCCGTGGGTGAGTTCGTTCATCACGCGGCTCCAGGTCCATCCGGGCGAAACGGAATTGACGCGAATCTTGTCGGGGGCCAGATCCATAGCCTCGTTGCGGGTTAGCTGGAGAATCGCGGCTTTCGAGACGGGATAGAGCCAGCGTCCGGTTTGCGCAACCTTGGCGCTGATGCTGCCAAAATTAACCACCGCGCCGCCGCCGCGCTTCACCATGTGCGCACGCACCGCTTTCAACATCATCACGCCGCCCACCACGTTGATGTTGTAGCTGTCCAGCCAGTCCTTGCGCGTGGCTTCGATGGCGCCGTCGATGTACACGCACGCCACGTTCACCAGGAAATCGATGCCTCCAAAAGCAGCAGCAGCGCGGTCGGCGCACGCCGCCACCTGGGCATCATCGCCCAGGTCGGTTTTTACGAACAGCGCGCCCTGGCCCAGCTCACCGGCGATCGAGGTGCCGCCGGGCTCGTCGATATCGGCTACCACTACGCGCGTGCCCGCGCGATGAAAGGCGCGCGCCACCTGGGCGCCGATCAGCGTGGCCCCACCGGTGACGATGGCTACCTTGTCCTTGAGTCCCTCCATGCTGCCCCTCCCTGCTCGATTCCCGGCGCGCCCACTCGCTGTGCCGTGTGTCATCGAGGCCCGCGCGCGATAAATTTTATTTTCAGCGCCGGCGCCTCTGGCTGACCCTGGGCGGGAGCAAAACTATCACGCGGTCTTGTGCCTCACAACCCGGAACTTGGCGCTGCGGGACTCGCGTATCCGGCGCCACTAATTCCGGCAGTGCACGCTCAGTATTTGTCTCAACATTGCTTGACTTCGTCGCCGCCCGGTTGATAATGCAACTGACTCGCCGTAACCGCTCAATCCAGATGGCCGCTCAAATCCGCGGGGGGGAGGAAGAATGAGGAAGATCGCTGTCATTGGAGCTGGGCAGTCCGGCTTGCAGCTGGCCCTCGGCCTCCAGAAGCACGGTTACGCGGTCACCGTGGTTTCCAACCGCACTCCCGAGCAGGTGCTGGCCGGGCGCGTGACCTCCAGCCAGGCCATGTTTGATGCCGCCCTCCAGCCCGAGCGCGATCTGGGAATCAATTTCTGGGAGAAAGAATGTCCTCGCGTGGAAGGCGTAGCCTTCACCGTTCCCGCGCCGGACGGCTCAGGCAACAAAGCGATTTTCTGGGAAGCCCGCCTGGATAATTATTTCCAGTCGGTTGACCAGCGCGTGAAATTTTCAGGCTGGATGAAGGAATTCGCCAAGCGCGGCGGCGACCTGGTGATTAAGGATGCCACGGCGGAGGACATCGAGGGTTATACAAAGAGCCACGACCTGGTGCTGATCGCCACAGGGAAGGGCGAAATCGGCAGGATGTTTGAGACCGACAAGGAAAACTCGCCTTACACCACGCCCATGCGCGCGCTGGCGCTGACCTACGTGACCGGCATGGCGCCGCGCAAGCCGTTCACCGCCGTTTCCTTCAACTTGATTCCCGGCGTGGGCGAGTACTTCGTGTTTCCCGCGCTCAGCATCACCGGCGCGTGCGAGATTATGGTCTTCGAGGGCGTTCCCGGCGGGCCCATGGATTGCTGGAGCGACGTCAAGACGCCGGAGCAGCACCTGGCGCGCAGCAAGGAGATTTGTGAAAAGTTTTTGCCGTGGGAGGCGGAGCGCAATCACAGCCTCGAGCTTACCGACGCCAACGGCATCATGACCGGCCGCTTCGCCCCGGTGGTGCGCAAGCCGCTGTGCCGTCTGCCCTCGGGCCGCATGGTTCTGGGGATGGCCGACACGGTGGTGACCAACGACCCGCTGACCGGCCAGGGCTCGAATACCGCGAGCAAGTGCGCGGCAATCTATACGGCAAAAATTCTCGAGCGCGGCAGCAAGCCCTTCGATGCCGAATGGATGCAAGCCACGTTCAACTCCTTCTGGGAGTACGCGCAATGGGTGACGCGCTGGACGAATTCGCTGCTCATTCCTCCTGCGCCGCAGATTCTCGAGCTGATGGGCGCCGCGCAGCAGATCCATCCGCTGGCGCGCAGAATCGCCAACGCGTTTAACAATCCCCCGGACGTCAACCCGTGGTGGTTTGATGTGGGCGAAGCGCACAAGGTGATTGGCAAGATGCAGGCTCATGCTTAGGACGCTTCTGCGGGAAGCAATCGCAACGACTTAATCGAGGAGGCGGAAATGATCGAACAATATATGGCTCTGGCCCTGCAGCCCACCATGCGCGGCTGCCTGCAGCGCTCGCAAGTGATGAGGAACATCGAGCACATTGGCGAGCTGATCGACGCTGCGGTGTGGCTTTCCGCCATTGATCTGCCCGTGCGCCTGATCTGCATCCCCGAGGGCTGCCTGCAGGGTTTCACCGATGAAGTGTTCGACTGGGATCACGAAAAATACGTGGATGAGATGGCGTTGGAACTTCCCGGCCCCGAGACCGAAGCGCTGGGACGCAAGGCCCGTCAGCACAACGCGTACATCATCGCCCAGGCCAAGGTGAAACACCCCAAGTTCCCCAGGAAGTTTTTCAATGCGGCGTTTGTCATCGACCCTCACGGCGAGGTGATCCACAAGCATTACAAGCTGCAGGTATTCGCCCGCGAACATTCCACCGTGCCGCACGACGTCTGGGACAAGTGGGTGGAGCTTTACGGCGACGGGCTCGACGCGTTTTTCCCGGTGGTGGACACGGCAATTGGCCGCATCGGCTGCGTGATCTGCATGGAAGGCTCGTTCCCGGAGACGGCGCGCGGGCTGGCCGTCAACGGCGCAGAAGTGCTCTATCGCCCGGCGTATCCCGAGCCCTACGTGGCCAACGGCCTTTGGGAAGTGCAGAATCGCGCCCGCGCCCTGGACAATACCTGCTACGTGGTGGCCCCAAATCCCGCGAACTATTTTCTGATGCCGGATTCCACTGACGCCATCGACACCTTCGGCGGCCAGTCCATGATTGTTGACTACCAGGGCCGCATCCTTTCCGAGCACAAATACGGCGCGGGTCCCTCGTACGCCGGAGCGATCATCGACATCGAAGCGCTGCGGCAGTATCGCGCCCGCTCGCTGTGGGGCAACTGGCTGCGGGATCTGCGCACCGAGCAGTTCCGCTGCATCTATCAACAGCCGCTGTATCCAAAAAATCTCGGGCTCGAGAAGCATCCGGGACGCCACGCCGATCACGATGAGATTCGCCGCCGCGTGATGGCGGATATGGTGGAGCGGGACATCTACCGGCCTCCTACCCATCAGAACACCGCGCCAGCGGAAACGCCCGAAGCCGAGCGCAAGGAAAAGCCGGAGAAGGTTCCGGCGGACTAGCGGCGCGCCGTGTTGGCGCAGCATTGAGGTGAGCTGGATGCAACCAAAACAAAAAGTTCTGGGCGGGCGCAAGTCTGTGCGCGTGGCCATTGTCCAGACCCCGCCGGTTTTTCTCGACCGTGAGAAATGCATCGACCGCGCCTGCGAAAAGATCGCCGAAGCGGCCGGCCGCGGCGCCGAGCTGATCGTTTTTCCCGAAGCGTGGATTTCCGGCTATCCCTACTGGGGCGAAGGCTGGGAGTCCAATCTGCAGGGCTGGATTCCGGTTCGCGTGCGCTTCTACGACAACTCTTTGCTGATCCCCAGCGAAGACACCGCCAGGCTGGGCGAGGCCGCAGCCAAGGCCAATGCTTACGTGGTTATCGGCTGCAATGAAATGGATTCCCGGCCGGGTGTGCACACCATTTACAACTCCCTGCTGTTCCTCGACCGCTCCGGGAAAATCCTCGGCCGCCACCGCAAGACCATGCCCACCTTTGTTGAGCGCGCGGTATGGGGCAATGGCGACGGCAGCGACCTGGTGACCTACGACACCGACATCGGCCGCATCGGCGGCCTGATCTGCGGCGAGCATCTGATGACCCTGGTTCGCGCGCGCCTGATCGACCAGGGCGAGGATTTTCACATTGGCGTCTTCCCCGGCGCATTTTCGATTCACACTGGACCGAAACTCGAAGAGGCCGACACCACCGGCCAGTTTTTCTGGGGCCATACCAGTACGCGGGCGCACGCGCTGGAGGCGGGCTGCTTTGTGCTCTCCGCGTGCGGGTACATCACCAAGAGCGACCTGGGCGCGGATTTTCCGCTGATGGACACGGTAAATGTGGATTACGCCCACGGGGGAAGCCAGATTGTCGCGCCGTTGGGGATTCCGCTGGTGCCGCCGACCTCGGGCGACACGGTACTTTACGCCGACTGCCAGGCGGACATGATCAAAGTGTGGAAAGCCCTGCTCGACACCATGGGGCATTACTCGCGTCCAGACATCGTTCGCCTGCAATACTTGAAATCGCCCTCCCAGGATTTTTCGGAATTGGCGGTTCAGGCGTTCGAGAATAGCCCGCGCGACCTCGTGGAAGAAATCGCCGAGCGCCACGGCCTGAGCCGGGAAAATCTTCAGCCGGCGATCGAGCGGCTGGCGAAAGCAAGCACGAAATCCGGCTAGCGCGCCGCGCCGTTGCGCGCCGTGCCGTAATATTTTATTCACCGGGCAAATTAATTGCTCTTCGTTTTGAGAAGTGGCAGACTCGTGGTCAAGTCAGGGGTGAAAACCGGGGGGGATTGGAATGAAGCGACGCTCGTTTAAGCTAGCCTTGTTTTGCGCAGCCGTGCTTCTGGTGTTTACCGCGAACTCCGTCGCGCAGCAACTGGCCACACTCAACCTCACCGTGAACGATCCATCGGGCGCGGGCGTGCCCGGAGCCGAGATCACGCTAAAAAATAAAGACACCGGGGCCACGCGTACGGCGACGACCGGCGACGGAGGCCTGGCGGTGGTTGCGGGTATGCCCCCCGGCCTCTACGATCTCACCGCCGAGCACAGTGGACTCTCCAAGCGCACCGTGCCGTTGCAACTGTCCGTCGGCCAGGTAGCCACGGTCACGCTCACGCTCAGCGTTACCGCCGTATCCTCGCAGGTGGAAGTTTCAGCCGTCGTTCAGGGCGTGGACCCGGAGAAGGCTGAAGTCAGCCAGGTCATTGACACGCCTAAGATTCAGGATCTGCCCATCTCCGGCCGGGATTTTATTGACTTCGTGCTGCTCACGCCTTCCGTCAATATCGGCCGCAGCACGGCGGTGGGCGCGCAGTCGCCATTCACCGAGACCGTGCTCAAGCTCAGCTTCTCCGGCGTCCGCGAAAGCCATACCACCTATTTCGGCCTCGATGGCATTGACTACACCACCAGTATTTCCGGCGTGCAGCGCGTCAGCCCCTCGCAGGACTGGGTGCAGGAGTTCCGCGTGGTGGCCAGCCCGTATACCGGGGACAACGGCCGCAATCTGGGATCGGTGGTGAATACCATCACCAAGTCGGGCACCAACGATGTGCACGGCTCGCTCTATGAATTCTTCCGCAATGACAATCTGGATGCCAAGAACCTGCTTTCCGCGCCCGGGTTCAACACCCTGCGCTTTAACCAGTTCGGCCTCGATGTGGGCGGTCCCATCAAACGCGACAAGATTTTCTACTTCACGGGATATGAGGGGCAGCGGCGCGCCGAATCTCCCATCTATTCGTCGCTGATCTTGCATTGCACGGATAATCCCGGCTGTTTCGGCCCCGGCAGCTCGAGCATCAACCAGGTGAAGCAGCTTCTTGGCCTGCAACCCGAGGTACTGGGCTCCATTCTCTCCGTAGATGACTACGACAAGTTCCTGCTCAAAACCAACGCGCTGATCACTTCCAGCACGTTTCTCAACGTCGCCTATCTGTTCAACGATTCGCGCAAGCAGAACGTGCGCGGCGCCGCGCCCGGCGAAGGCATGCCGTCTTCCTATCGCGACAATCCGGTCCGCGACCAGACCCTCTACGGCAGCCTGATCCACCTGTTTTCCAACCGCCTCACCAGCGAAACGCTCATGCAGTATGGGCGCAGGACCTTCGAGCTGATCCCCAAAGGCGAGGGCCTGGAGCCGGCCATTGCTATCCCCGACCTGCTTTCTTCCGGCGGATTTGTGGGCAGCGTGCGCTCTTACAAGGAACAGCACGTACAGTTCGCCGAAAACGTTACTTCCGTTCACGGCAATCACACCCTGAAGTTCGGCGGGGAAATTCAGCCCGTTTGGATCAACACCCAAGTGACCTTGTTCAGTCCGGGCCTGGGAATTTTTTCGCCCGGATGCTTCTTTGGCGGTGTGGCGGTGGGATGCGCCGGGGCGCCTCCGGGCGTATTCCCCGCAGGGACGGCGCTGGCTTTTCTTTTCCTGGAGCCCCGCCAGTTTTTCGGCCAGCAGCTGGCCCCGCGAACTTTGCCATTCTCTTCCGGCCTGTATGCCGGCCCCAATCAGCAGGCTTTCAACGATTCCACCACCCTCGATTTCGAGCACACGCTGTGGTCGCTTTACGCTCAGGACCAGTGGAAAATCCGCCCCAACTTCACCATGACCCTCGGCCTGCATTACGACGTGGATACTTTCCCCTCCGCGAAGGAAGTCAAGATTCAGGGTAATTTCCATCCCACGAACTACAACAATATTCAGCCGCGCATCGGCCTGGCCTACGCCTTCAATGGCGGCAAGAGTGTGGCCCGCGCCGGCTTCGGCGTCTTCAACTCGCCCTTCGTTTTCAGCGATGTGCTGGTGAGCTGGATTGGCGCATCCGAATTCAGCTATATCAACCAGCCCTTGCTTCCCGAATTTGCCGATCCCACGCACAGCAAACTGATCGGCTTCGGAGCCTCCGGCGCGGTAGGCGCGCCCGGCCCCATCTTTGGCGCCGCCGGGTTCAGCAATTTTACGCACAACGGCGTGTACCCAAATCCCATGATGGGGCCGGTTCTGCAGTTCCCGCTGGGATACGCGCAGCGTAAATTCGACAACCCGTTTTCGGCGCAGGCCAGCCTTGAGCTGGAACATCAATTTGGCAGCGACTTTTTCGTTTCCGTGGGCTACCAGTGGATGCACGCCACGCGACTGCCGGTCTATACTTCCATTAACGGCGCGCCGGCACCGGGCTGCAACCCGGCAGTCACCAGCGGATGCCAGCCGTTCTTTACCCCGGCCGATCCTAATTTCGGCTTTGTACTTTACGTGCAGCCCGTGGGATTCTCCATCTACCATGCCGGAACCGTGAGCGTGCGCAAGTCGTTCACCCACCATTTCGATTTCCTGGCGAATTACACGTTCTCCAAGTCCATCGACATCGCCACCACGGTCAACCTGCCCAACACCCCGGTGAATTTTCTTCATCGCGGGGCGGACCGCGCCGTGGGAGACAACAACGTTCCGCACCGCTTCACCCTGGCCGTACTCGGCGAATCCCCGAATACCTGGAACGTCGTTCTGCGGAATTTCAAAGCCTCGCTGCTCACCAATCTGCAGAGCGCGCGGCGCTCCAGCATCGTCGCCGGCTTCGACACCAATGGCGACCTCTTTCCCTTCTCGGACCGCGTGGGAACGATCGGACGCAATACCTACGTGGGAGATCCGTCGTACACCGTGGACGTGCGTCTCCAGCGCACCATTCCGTTTACCGAGCGGTTCAAGGGCGACCTGAGTTTGGAAGTTTTCAACCTTTTGAACCGCGCCAACGTGCTGGAAATCGATCACACCTATGGCTTGCCGGATTTCGTTACCGCGGTTCCCCGGCACTACAAGGACGGAATTTCTCCTTCGCCGGCTTCGGGCGGCAATCCCTCGTTCGGCTCTCCTAAATTCGCCGGCGAGGCGCGGCAAATTCAATTGTCCTTCCGGTTGAATTTCTAGCGGATTCCGGGAGCAGCATGGCGCGCGCCGGCGTGCGCGCCATCCTCTCGCAATCCGGCAAGCAAATTCATGATTAAGCCCTACACCGCGGTCGGTCTGGTGCCTACCATCCGGGGCATCCGCTCGCGCCAAGACATCAAAATCAATCTCGAGCACCTCAAGCACCTGGTCAAAGCCGCCAATTGGCTCTCCGCGCTCGATCTCCCGGTGCGCCTGATGGCCTTTCCCGAAGGCGCGCTGCAGGCTTTTAACGACGAAGTCCTCGATCTCGACCACGTCCAGTACGCGCGCGAGTGTGCCATTGATATTCCCGGCGAAGAGACCGAAGAGATCGGAAAAATCGCACGCCAGTGGAACTGCTTCATTATGGCCCAGGCCAAAGCCCGCCATCCCGACTGGAAAGATCGCTTCTTCAACGTGGGATTCATTCTCAATCCCCAGGGCGAGGTGATTCTCCAGCACTACAAGGTCTCGCCCCTGTTTCCCGTGGAGCACTCCGTCTGCCCGCACGACATCTACGACTGGTGGATCGAGAAATACGGCCGCAACCTGCAGGCCTTTTGGCCGGTGGTGGATACCGAAATCGGGCGCATGGGCATCATGATGGCCAATGAAGGCTCCTATCCCGAGAATGCCCGGGCCCTGGCCATGAACGGCGCGGAAGTCATTTACCGCGCGTCCTATCCCCACCCCGGCACCGGAAACGATATGTTCGAGATCCAAAGCGCCGCGCGCGCGCTCGACAATAATGTCTACGTGCTGGCACCCAATCTGGGCACCTACTACCTGTTTCCCGAAGACACCACGCCCATCGACGCCTTCGGTGGACGCTCCTACATCTTCAATTACAAAGGCCAGAAGGTGGGCAAGCTGGAATACAGCGGCGGTTCCAGCTATGTCTCCGGGGTGATCGATATCGAGGCCATGCGTGACCACCGCGCCCGCGCCAAGTGGGACAACTGGATGAAAGACCTGCGCACCGAGCTCTGCCAGATTATTTACGAAAAGCCCATCTATCCCAAGAATCTTTATCTCGATCGTGCGCCCATGAAGCACGCGGAGTACCAGGAAAAAGTGATTGACCGCCAGATCGCGCTGATGCACGAGCGCGGAATCTGGAAGAAACCCGAGCGCTGAACGGCGTCAGCAACCGGCACCTGCAAGCGCACCGAGGAAACCCCACCATGGCTTCCGACTCCCCGATTTCGCGGAAAGACTTTTTTACCGTGGATCCGCGCCGTTCCGCGCTGATCGTAATCGACATGCAGAATGCTTTCGTGGCCGAGGGTGCTCCCCTGGAGACGCCCGGCGCGCGCGCCATGATTCCGCGCCTCGAAAAGCTGATCCGCTTCGCGCGGGAACGCGCCGTCCCGGTCATCTGGACGCAGTCCGACCACCGCCCGCCCTACGGCGGCCTGATGCTGCGGAAATTTCCGGTGATCGGCGAGAAGCGGTGCCTGTGGCGCGGCGATGCCAGTTACCAGATGTATCCCGGCATGCTGCAGCCTGAAGAGGGCCAGGGCGAATACCGCATCGTCAAGCACAAGTTCGATGCCTTTTTTGAAACCGATCTTGACGCCATATTGCGCTTTCACCGCGTGGAGACGCTGATCGTCACCGGCACCGCCACCAACGTGTGCTGTGAATCCACCGCGCGCTCGGCGTTCATGCGCGATTACCAGGTGGCCTTCCCCAGCGACGCCAACGCCACATTCGACCAGGCCATGCACCAGGCCACTCTCAAAAACATCGATCTGCTCTTCGGCCGCGTGATGACCACAGCCGAATTGCTGGAGGAGATGGCCGCATCTAGGTAAGCGCACGGATTAGCTTCACGAGGGAAACTTTCCATAGCTTGCTTAATCGACCAGATCAACCGCACTCTTCAATGCCGCTTCTTTTCTGCTGAATTTTCATCTCCGTGCTCTATTTTTGTCTTCGGGTTACGCACCAGAACGTGGTAGGCGACGGCGTCCCAGGCGTTGTGGATACCGGTGAACAGTAGGAGGAGGACTGCGCCTCCGACGCCAAAGAGAGCCTCTCGCGTATGGAGCGATGCCTGCCAGGCCGAGAGCAGGAGGACGGCGTACCCGGCCAACGGCAGGACGACATGAAACAGCCAGTCTTCAAACACCGGACGGTACGCGCCTTGGCGGCGGATGAGCCGCGCCACGATAAGCGAGTACACAATTCCGCCAAGGCCGGTCAGGCCGCATAGAACCGCGAAGGGAGTGATCGTTCCCCACGGTGCGCGGATCAGCGCCGACAGCAGCAGCACGGCGCAGAAATGCACGATTGTCGGCGTCGCGAATGCGGAGCCGGCCTCTGCGGCCCGTATTGGCGGCCGCTCGGCGATGAGCGTGATGACAACGAATTGCAATCCGACCAATCCGCCCGCGGCCGAGCCGACGATCACATAGAAACTGTCCCAATCGCTAAGCTCTGACATCGCACTCACTCCTCAAACTTTTCAAACCGATAGCCCAGTTCCGGACCGTTTTTCCGCCGTAGGCCAACGTGCCCTCAATCCGAAGGCGAGGATTCCAATACCCCTGCCGGTCACCGCCCGGTCATTTTCAACGCGCCTTCCGGAAGACGCTCCCCTTCCAGCGGGATCTTCGAGGCAGCGTCATTGATCTCCCGCAAATCGGCTGCGGTAAGTTCGACCCCGACGGCGCCAAGATTCTCCTCCAGACGGATTAGTTTCTTCGTGCCCGGAATTGGCACGATCCATGGTTTTTGCGCCAGCAGCCACGCGAGGGCGATTTGCGCAGGCGTCGCCTTCTTCCGCGATGCAACGGCCTTGACCAGATCGACCAATGCCATGTTCGTTTTCAGGGCTGCCGGAGTGAAGCGGGGCACGTTGCTCCGGAAATCTGACTTGTCGAACGTTGTGTTTGCATCGATTTTGCCCGTGAGAAAACCGGCGCCGAGCGGGCTGAAAGGGACGAACCCGATTCCGAGTTCCTCTAGCACCGGAAGAACTTCCGCCTCCGGGCCGCGATACCACAGCGAGTATTCGCTCTGAACCGCCGTCACCGGCTGAACGGCATGGGCGCGGCGGATTGTCTCGACCCCCGGCTCTGAAAGTCCGAAATGTTTAACTTTGCCTTCCGCGATCAGTTCCTTGACCGCGCCCGCGACGTCTTCAACGGGAACCGAGGGGTCAACGCGATGTTGATAGAAAACGTCGATGACGTCAGTCTTAAGGCGCTTAAGCGAAGCTTCTGCCACGGCCCTGATGTGTTCAGGCTTGCTGTTGAGGCCGCCACTGCGCTCGCCAGTCTTGAGGTCGATGTCGAAACCAAACTTGGTGGCGATCACGACCTGTTCGCGTAAGGGAGCGAGGGCTTCGCCCACGAGTTCTTCATTCGTAAACGGACCATAAGCTTCGGCCGTGTCGAACAGCGTGACACCGCGCTCCACTGCCGCGCGAAGGAGCGCTATCGACACGGGTTTCTCGTTTGCCTGACCGTAGATGTAGTTCAATCCCATGCAGCCGAAGCCGAGTGCTGAGACTTCAAGGCCGCTTTTTCCAAGTTTGCGCTTTTGCATGTTGTCCTCCTTCTTCTGGCGATCGATTGGTTTCATGCGATGGTACGTCACTGCGGTTTGAGTTCGCCGAACCAGTATGCCGAGGTGACGCCGCCATCCATGACGAAGTCGCTGCCGGTGATGAAAGCACCGTCAGGACCCATGAGCAGCGCGGCGACAGTTGCCACCTCATCCGGGGTCCCCGCGCGGCCCGCCGCAGACACTTCGATCATGCGGCGATAGCCCGGCCCGCGAGGTCCGGTCAGCTCATCCTTCGCGAGCGGGGTAATAATGATTCCGGGACTGATCGTGTTGACCCGCGCGCCGCGTTTGCCCCAGCGAACGGCCTCCGCCATAACTCGCAACGAATTTCCTCTTTTAGCGAGCTGGTAGGCGTGAAGGGAATCCTTCACCTGGTCAAGGTCCAGGAACGATAATGCGAGCAGCTCTTCAACGGCCGTCGTGGCCAGCGCCGCGTTTTGCTCAACTGACAGGGGAGGAAGACGATGCCCGGACTGGGACGCGATGACGACGCCAGCACCCCCGCGCGCCATCACCGTCCCGAATTGCTCCAGGAGAAGCGCGGTTCCGTAAAGATCGACTTTGAGAATGGTTTCCGGAGAGGCTTGAGTTGGCGAAACACCGGCGGCCTGGACGAAACCGAGAATGTCACCAATGGACGTGGCCTTGTGAACGAGGGCTTCGACTGAGGCGCGAGACGACACATCCGCGGTCGCGGTGCTCACGTCAAAACCAGCCTCGCTCAGGGTCTTCGCCGCAGCATCGGCATTCTCCTTGCGCAGGTCAGCCAGCAAGATATGCTTGCCTGCACCCACCCGCCGTGCGATAGCTTGGCCGATCGATCCAGCCCCCACGAGAACGATCACATTCGTCATCTCATCCTCCTTCAAGACCGGCCAACGTCGTACCGAAGCCAGAGTGTGTCATTCTCCCGGCGCTCGACCGATTTGAGCGTTAGACGGACCAAGGGTTTACTTGCGGAGGTCATGCCTTTTGCATAAATTCAATACGCCTTCAGGATTTGCCGTGAATACCTAAGCTTCGACGATCTTCGAGACCTGGCGTTGTCGCGAGTTTGACCACAAGATCCGCTACGCTTTTGCGCGATACCGTTTTCGAAGCATTCTTGAAAGCCTCGCCTTTTTGTGTCGTCCCGTAATCGATGACATCCTGGTCATCGAGCCACGCGGGCCGTAAAATCGAGTAGGCAAGACCAGATGCCTCAATGACGCTTGCCGCTTTGCGGTACGGATCGAGGATGCTGCCGTGGCGTTCCCCCGGAACCTCGTCGTAGATTCCCATGGAGCTGATGAAGATCAGGCGTTTTACGCCGGTCTTATTCATCGCCTGCACGATACATCGCGCCTGCTGCTCCAACTGACCCGCAAGGTTCGCATAGACCACGTCCTGCCCGGCCAGGGCAGATTCAAGCATTTTCGAGTCGAGAACGTCGCCCTCGATAATGCGCACACGGTCTGCGTGACCCGGCAGCTTCAGTCTCTTTGCTTTTCGCAAATAGAGTGTAAGGCGCGCGTCTGTGTGTTCGAGAAACAAATCGGTCGCCACTCGGGCGATCTGGCCGTGTGCCCCGAGGATCAGCACTTTTGGAGCTGCCTTCGAGAGGCTGCATCGGGGTTCTTGATCAGACATATCGCTCACGGCCCGTTCCTCTCGCGCCCTGCACCTGAATGTTCGATGCGGCTGAATCGATTTCTCTCAAGTCCTCGGCGGTCAGTTTGATCTTTGCCGACCCCAGATTTTCATCTAGGCGTTCAAGTTTTCTCGTGCCGGGGATCGGTACGATCCAGGGCTTCTGAGCGAGAAGCCAGCCGATCGCAATCTGGGCCGGAGTTGCTTTCTTTCGCGCCGCGATGCCCTTGAGCAGATCGACGAGCGGCTGGTTGGCGGCTATAGCCTCCGGGGTAAAGCGCGGAAACCAGCTCCGGACATCTGAGCTCTCGAACGATCTGCTCGTATTAACCGTTCCGGTCAGGAATCCCTGACCGAGCGGGCTCCACGGGACGAAGCCGATCCCGAGTTCTTCGCACGCCGGCAGCACTTCTGGTTCCGGATCTCTCGCCCAGAGCGAGTACTCACTTTGAACCGCCGCGACCGGCTGAACCGCGTGCGCCTGCCGGATGGTTTGCGCCCCAGCTTCTGACAAACCGAAATACTTGACCTTGCCGGCAGCGATCAGTTCCTTCACGGCCCCCGCGACATCCTCGATAGGCACGTTTGGATCGACGCGATGCTGATAGAGAAGATCGATGTAATCGGTCCTCAGCCTTTTGAGTGATGCGTCAACGACCTGCCTGATGTTCTCCGGCCTGCTGTTCAGGCCGCGCCTTTCCTTGGTCTTGTGATCGATGTCAAAACCGAACTTGGTCGCAATGATGATTCGATCGCGTAAGGGTGCGAGCGCTTCGCCGACCAGCTCCTCGTTCGTAAAGGGACCATATACCTCGGCCGTGTCGAAAAACGTGACGCCGCGCTCAACCGCGGTTCGGATCAGGGCAATCATCTTCTGGCTGTCTTCAGGCGGGCCGTAGTTCCCGCTCATGCCCATGCAGCCGAGGCCAATGGCCGAAACTTCCAGGAGCTTTCCTAATTTACGTTTTTGCATAATTTCCACCTCGTAGCCGGGGGCCTTGACCGAAGCCATGAACTGACTGTTTTCGCCGGCAAACTGGCCACCGTTCATCCTCGCCACTTGTATCCACTGTCTGTCCCCCTCCATTCCAAGGTATGCCCAAAGAGCGTTTTTGAGTAGTATGTATAAATGAAAAGGGCTTGTGAGGAACATTCATAAATGGTGCGCACCGACCTCAGTCTTCTTGCCGCGTTCCTCGCTACAGCGGAGGAGCGCAGTTTTACCAAGGCTGCCAAACGTCTGGGCGTTTCTCCCTCGGCCATGAGCCACGCAATCCGGGGGCTGGAGGAAGGACTCGGAGTTCGGCTGCTTTCGCGGACCACACGGAGCGTGGCGCCGACCGAGGCCGGACAGCAGCTCCTGGCACGGTTGCGCCCAGCTCTCACCGACGTTCAGGACGCCCTCGACCAGCTTTCCGGATTGCGCGACAAACCCGTAGGCCGCTTGCGCCTGTTGAGCAATCGTCTTGCGGCGTTAACCGCGCTTGCGCCGAAGTTGGGCACCTTCACGCGCGATTATCCGGATATCGTTCTCGACATCACCGCCGACGACCGCCGTATGGACATCGTGGCCGGCGGCTTCGATGCGGGCATCAGCTTCGGCGAGTTCGTCGAAAAAGACATGATCGCGGTTCGTATTTCCGGCGAACTCCGGGCAGCCATCGTGGGCTCCCCTGCTTACTTCAAATCAATGTCCAAGCCGAAAACGCCGCGAGACCTTATTAGTCATCGTTGCATTAACTTTCGGCACGGATCTGGCGGCGACGTGTACCGTTGGGAGTTCGACAAGGGCAGGAAGTCGTTGTCCGTTGCCGTAAACGGCCCGCTGGTCGTCGATGACGTGCAGATTCTGACGCGGGCCGTCTTGGACGGGGTAGGGCTGGCCTTTTTGTCGGAAGATTACGTTGCGCCGCAACTTGCAAGCGGCAAGCTTCTGCGCGTGCTGGAGGATTGGTGCCAGCCGTTCCCCGGCTTCTTCCTTTATTACCCAAGCCGACGTCAGCAGCCAGCCGCGCTATCTGCCCTGATCAATACACTTAGGCTGTAGCGGCAGAGCGACGATGCGTTTGCGAGGTTTTGGGCCATTCCAGCAAGCAAGCCCGCTAACATGCTTATGTAGCGGGAGTTATTTGACCTCAAAACTTTCACCGCCTCTCTAAAAAACCCGTACAGGCTAACTAATTGAAAATAAGTGGTGAGCCGCCCAGGACTCGAACCTGGAACCTATTGATTAAGAGTCAATTGCTCTACCATTGAGCTAGCGGCCCACAGTCAACTGCGCAATTATACCTGGCACTTCGCAGGATGAGCAAGGCGCCCATCAAGCGTTGGCGAGCCTGCTGTTTCTGCCCAACAAGACGCCCCCAAACTCGAGTTTGCGATTCACACGCTAATCCGCTCCACCTGCACCGCGGTCCCGTACGCCAGTACTTCGGTCACACCCTGCATCAGCTCGTTGGCATCGTAGCGCATGGCCACGATCGCGTTGGCGCCGTGCTCGCCGGCATGCTGCACCATCAGCTCGAACGCGTCCTCGCGCGTCTTCTCGCACAGCTCGCTGAACAGAGAAATATTACCGCCGATAATCGTCTGCAGCCCCGCGCCCAGAGATCCCAGGATACTGCGCGACCGCACCACGATCCCGCGCACAATTCCCAGATTTTTTACCACCCGATAACCCGGCAAATCATTGGCCGTGGTAACCATAAAATGATCGACGCGTGTCTGCATCGCCGCCTCCTTGGTCCGCGCTCAATTCACTCTCGCAAAATCGCGGCAATCTCCAGCGCCGCTTCCCGCGCCTTCTCCAGGTCGTGCGGCTCAAATGAAATCGCCGCCACTCGCGCGTGCCCGCCGCCGCCGAAGCGCTCGCACAGCGCTGCCAGGTTATGAACGATGGGCTCCTTGGTCCACGGATTCGAGCCCACGGAAACTTTCGCGCGCACCGCCGACCTGGTGATCCCCACCGTGTAAATGCAGCCGGGAAACAGATAATAAGGAATAAACTTATTGTAGCCTTCCAGGTCGTCGCCGCTCAGATCAAAAAACACCACGCGACCCTGGTCCTCCGCACGCAAACGAAAGATGTCCACCGATCTTTTATGGCGCTCCAGCAGCGCCGGCAGGTGTCGCGCCACCTCGGGCAGCTTCAGCACGTCGGCCAGTGAGCGCTCCGCCAAAGCCGGAACAATTTTTGCCGATAACCCCTCTTCCGGCGCCGCCTCGATCACCAGCGCGAGTCGCGTGGCCGGCTCCTCCAGCCCCACCGCCGCCTCCGCGCTGCGATGCTGCGCGCCGTCAATCACGTCGCCCCAGTGGATCAGTTCGGCCATGGGCGCGGCATCAAACCCGAACTTCTCATGCGCCACGTCCGCCAGAAATTTTGTGCAGGATTTGTATTCGGGGTTGTAGAACTTCTGGCCGGAAGCGTCCTTTCGGAAATGCTCCGCGTCGGCGGAGGAGAGGAACGCGCTCTGATGGTGGTCGAACCACCAGTTCAGTTTCGGCGAGCTCGAATATTTGAAGTCGACGATGGCATTCTGTTCGCCGTCGAACAGGTCCGCATTAAAAAGATTCCCCGCACGGTGGGTGAGCCCGGTCAGCGAGAATTCTGCGTCCCGGGCTATCCGCTCGCGGTAAAAACGCAGGAATACGGCCGACGAGGCCGCCCCATCAAAGCACCGATCGTGGAAACAGAGGCGAACCTTGACCATCTGTTTAGGACGCGCCAGCATGCATAGATAAGAATTCCCGCCTCAGCAAAGTCAATAAAGATGGCGTCTCCCAGCGTCGTTGTCAAGCGGAAAGCCCGGCTCGCGAAATACTCTCGCCGCAGGATTTTATTGGCCAGGGTAACATCACACCGAGAGTCACCAAAAAATGCAGACCGCGGCGGCGTCTATTTCCCGGCCAGATTCTCTGCAATATCTCCCGCGATGGGAAGTTTGAAGCGTTCGCCCTGATACGCTTTTAACATCAGCACGATCCACAGAACAAAACTGCCCATGCTGATCAGCCATAGCACGCCCAGTCCCATTGAAAAACCCCTTCCCGACATCGGCCCACCCATCATGAATCCATAACCGAACACCACGGCCACTAAAGTCCGCACAATGTGCAGCCCGCCAAACGTCACCAGTGACTGCGCCGCATGAAAGCGCACCAGCGGCCGCTTGTCGATCAATAGAAAAATCAGCCCGGTCACCCATCCCAGCAGATAGCTCAGCGTGGCCGCTGCATTCTCCGAGAGTCCCGATTGGCTGCTCGCGCCGGCGGCAGCAGCACCTTGTGATTGTCCGCAATTCGGGCAAAACGGTGCGCCCCCCGCCACTTGCACACCACACTTGCGGCAGAATGCCATCGCCCCTCTCCTTTGCTCACCTGCCTGGGAAATTCTTTGCGCCGAAACTATCAGATGCACCCGTTTACCGCAACTTGCTTCGCCCTAAGACTGTCGCCTGCCTGCGGCCCGTTGGGCAATTGCGTGCAGCTTTCCATTGCACAGAGGTGTATCCATTTGGTTCGCGGATTCGATTCCAATGCGATTGGCAGCCGCCCGGCGATTCGCTACAATGCGCGGCTCAAGCTCAATCGGAAAATTATCTTGACCGACCCCACTCGCGACCCGTCTGCCTCCCCTCAGCCCACGCACAAATTTGCCGGACTCGAATGGCCCAGCGACGTCACGCCCGCGGAGCGCAAAACGCTTCTCGCCGGCGGCCTCGGCTGGATGCTCGACGCCATGGACGTCGTGCTCTATTCCCTGGTTCTCGCCGAGCTGGTGCGCCAGTTCGGAATGACCAAGGGCGTCGCCGGCCTGCTTAACTCCGTGACCCTGGCGGCATCAGCCGTCGGCGGCCTGGCCTTCGGATTTCTTGCCGACCGTGTCGGCCGCAAGCGTGCCCTGATGCTTTCGATCCTCGTTTATTCCGGCGCCACGGCGGCCTGCGGCTTCTCGCACACCTTGTTTGCGCTGGCGGTGATGCGCTGCATCGTCGGCCTCGGCATGGGCGGTGAGTGGACTACCGGCGCCGCGCTGATCGCCGAAACCTGGCGCGCCGCTCATCGCGGCAAGGCCCTCGGGCTCATGCAGTCCAGTTATGCCATCGGTGAAATGATCGCTGTAGCCGTGGTGTTTGTGGTTCTCCCGCGTTTTGGATGGCGCGCGGTCTTCTTCGTGGGAATCCTGCCGGCCTTCATTGTTTTTTGGATTCTCCGCTCCGTGCCCGAGTCCGAGCTGTGGAAGAAAAGCGCCGGCACCAAACGCCCGTCGCTCTCGCGCTTGTGGCAAAAAGATTTGCGCCGCGACGCCATCCTCGCCACCGCCATGAACGCCTGCGGAATGTTCGGCTACTGGGGACTGTTCACCTGGATCCCCGGCTATCTCTCGCTGCCCATTGCGCAGGGCGGCCGCGGATTCGCCCTGGCCAGCTCCACTTCCTGGCTGCTGGTCATGGGCGTGGGCAAATGGTTCGGCTACGCGCTCTTCGGTTTCGCCGCCGACGCCTTCGGCCGCCGCCGCAGCTACGTCACCTACCTGATGATGGCCGCGCTGCTGGTGCCGCTCTACGGCAACGCCAGGAATCCCATCTGGCTGCTCATCCTCGGCCCCTTCGTGGCCTTTTTCGGCACCGGCTTCTTCTCCGGCTTCAGCGCGCTGGCCGCCGAACTGTTCCCCACGGAAATCCGCGCCACCGCCATGGGCCTGAGCTACAACATTGGCCGCGGCTTCTCCGCCATCGCCCCATTCCTGGTAGGCGCCATCGCCGACCACTACGGCTTCCAAGCCGGCTTCTACGTCCTCGCCGCCGCCTTCTTCGTCGCCGCGCTCCTCGCGCTCTTACTCCCGGACACAAAAAGGAGTAACCTGACAATCTAAATAGACGGGTGGCGCATACATGGAGCCTTAGGGCGTTTTTGGGTGCCGCACCCTTCGGTCTCAAGGGTGCGGTTTTTGACCTGTGGCAAGTTCAGACTACAGACCGGGCCACCCGCCGTTTCTGTGGTGACTGCTTTCGACTTGCTAGCCTGAGGCATACTGTACGGAATTAAGGAAGGCCATGAACATGCGCTCTTTCTTCAGCCGTCTCCTGCAACCCCCAATTCCCAGCCGCACCAGAGTCGTCGCGCTGGTCGCACTTGTTCTTCTGCTCGCGTTGGTTTGGAGCAGCCCAGCCAGCCACAAAAGGCTCGACGACGCGGCGGCAAACGTCGAAATTCATGACGCGGCCAGGCAAGGCGACTTAGAGAAGATCCAGTCGCTGCTCAAAACCAATCCTGATCTGGTTTTCAGCGAAGACGACCAGGGATCGTCGCCTTTGCACATGGCAGCGTGGAGGGGCCAGAAAGACGTGGCGGAATTGCTGCTCGCAAGCGGGGCAGACGTCAATGCCAAAGACAACTTCAACATTACACCTTTACAAACGGCGGCGATGTTTGACCACAAGGACGTGGCGCAACTACTGCTCGCCCACAAAGCCGACGTCAATGCCAAAAACAACAAAGGCACTACGTCTTTGCATTATGCGGCGATATCGGGCTACAAGGATGTGGTGGAATTGTTGCTGGCCAGCAAAGCTGACGTCAATGCCAGGCGCATCGACGGCGATACACCTTTAATCTGGGCGGCGATGACAGGCTCCAAGGACGTGGCGGAATTGCTGCTGGCCAACGGGGCAGATGTGAATGCCAACGGCCGTAACGCGCGTACACCTTTGCAAGTGGCGGCGGTCGCGGGCCACAAGGACGTGGTGGAATTGTTGCGCCGTCACAACGGTCACGAGCCGCTATGCGTAACAATTGATCAAGTGGATTGCTTTCGAGCACCCCGTCCCCCGTCCACAATCCTAGTCCCGCAGGCGGATCTTGGTAGGGCGGGTGCACACATGGAGCCTTAGGCCGTTTTTGGGTGCCGCACCCTTCGGTTTTAAGGGTGCGGTTGTTGACCTTCCTTTCCATTCGGCGGCCCACGCGCTTCACCGAGTATTTTTACGAAACAACAGCGTGCCCGGCACGTTCCTGGAAAACGACGGCGCCGATAACAACTGAAAGTAACGAAGTGGAGGTGGCCCAACCGTAATAACGCCGCAGAGGGTTGCGAATCGAAGAAGAACCCGCACCCTTAAAATCGAAGGGTGCGGCACCCACGTCCTCTACCCTAAAAGGCTAGTAGGCGAATGATATACTCCCCCAGTGACAAGTCACCAAGAGAATCCTTACTTTAAATTCTGTGCGCCACCCGCCCATCAAGTGAGAGGCTAGTAAGCGGAGAGGTACCATGCGACGCATTTTCTGGACCCTTGGCATGACTATAATCGGCCTGTTTCTAGGGTTGAAGACCCAACATAGCGAAGTGAACGTTGGAGAGGTAGCTATTGCGGGCATATGGGCCGGTTGTATCGGGTACGGAATCGGAAGCATTTTCGATCAGCGCCGTCGTCCTGGAACCCAGCTAATTATCTATTGGGCGGTCACTCTGGCACTGCTAGGCCTCTTTTTCGGACAACTGCTACCAGTTGCTTCCTTCATTGTTCAGCTAGCGCTGGGTGGCCTCGTCGGGGCTTTGGTGGGTGCCCTCCTTGGAATTGTGCACCTAAGAGTAGCTCGACGTAAGTTTCAGGCTCCTCACGCGGGTGCCTCCGCCGGTTACCTATGATTGCGTCAACTGACCCTGTGGCTGAGGTCTCGGCATCAGGCGCTGGTCGATGACAAGCGACAGCAAGAAACGGAAGAGGAAATATAAACGGAGGCAGAAAGTTGTACTAAAAGTGCTGCCGCCCGGGCTCATAGATGGTTTGCCCGAGGAGGACCAGCGGGCCATAACAGCAGTAGTTGGCAAACCAGTATTTTTCGTAGGATATGAGCGCAACGTGACCGTAAGACTCGAATTCACCGACAAGGACGATGCGATTCACTTGATCTGGGTTGAGCCGAAATTCATAAAACCATGGCGAGCTTCCTCGGTCCGAAAACTCTTTTGGGAGCAGCCGGAAGGGAATTCGAGTCACGCGAATAAACGTAATTCTTTGAGGGCTGGCAAGGAGAAAAGGCGGCAGAAGACGCTACACCGAGGGCAGAAAGTGATTCTCAAGCCGCTGCCGCCCGAGGTCATCGGCAGCTTGCCCAGGGACGATCAAAAGGTCATATCGGCTGTGGTCGGAAGACCAATCGTCTACTTTAGGAAATATGAGCGCGACGAAAGGGCAGAACTGGAGTTTGTAGATCACGACGACACAACTTACCTTATCTATATCGATCCGAGATTTATAAAGCCCTGGTGAAGGTGTCAGTGGCCGGTGGCCAATTGAGATTCTTCTCACTTATTTCTTGAATGCGGCACACGCACCCCTCGTCACTCGGAGGGAACGTTCACAGTGATATACTCTTCCCGTGTGCCGTTCTCAAGAAATAAAATAGAGGAATTTCAGTGGGCCACCCGCCGATTCAGACTAGAGGCACGACGATTACGGTCACTCCTTAATTCTAAGTGAAGAATTTATGATTATCATAAAGTTGCTTTTGCTCTTCATGCCCAACTTGTGGGAAGGGATGAACTATGCACGTGTGTCCGAACATCGGAAACTCCCGACTCTGAGTTTTCAAGCTACGCCCTTGAAACCGATCTTCCGCCGAGACGAAAACATTGTTTTCCGATTTAGAATCAGGAACAACTCTCAAGAAGAGGTCTTTGTGAGTCGCGCGATATACGACGATTTCGTAGACCTGAAAATTATAGGCCCCGACGGAATCGAACTTCAGTGGCAAGGAAACCGAAGGATCGACAGTAAGGCGTACTCCCAAGAGTCCTTCGCGGTCTTAAAGACAGGACAATCAATCACCTCGGCCGCCACGATCTCTCCGAGAAAGGAGGGCGGTTACGCAATGAGCAAGCCAGGGCGTTACCGTGCCACCGCAGAATACTCTTTAGGACCCTCAGAATACTTTGCACCGCTTGCGGGATCCGCAAGAGTGCCAACCGGGGCCTTTAGTTCGAGAGCATTTACATTTTGTGTGGAACGATGCGAACCGGGTAAGTGAGATGACGGGCGCGTGGGCGGGTCGCGAGGCCTTGAGACGGGGCTGAGGGTTGGGGTGCCGCATCCCTTTGCGGTTTAGTTTTTCGCAAAGGGTGCGGTTCTTCGGCTCTGTTGGTTTGGCTCTTTCCGAAGCAGGCTCTTACTCTACCGGATCAATCTTCACCAGCCCCCCCTCCTCACCTTCATAGAACGACCAACTGCTCCACTGCCAATCCCGCGGATGCTTCACCAGTTTCCGCTGCACCACAGAAAGAACCGCACCCTTTAAAAACCAAAGGGTGCGGCACCCACCCCCTCGTCACTCGGAGGATACGTTCGCAGTGATATACTCTTCCCGTGCGCCGTTCTCTAGAAAATAAAATAGCGGAATTTCAGTGGGCCACCCGCCGGAATCGTTAGGCACTTCCGGTCTTAATGGTGGCATGACAGGTCACATAATCGATCAGGGGGTATCATTTGTGCAGAAAACGTTTCTTGCGGCCGATCTGGGTCAGTGTGTGGCCGACGCGACTGGAGTTAACACCAGTGGTACCTGTCCTTAGATTGCGCTAGCAGGATAAATCGGCATGAAGAATTTCATTGATCCCAAAGATGTCAAGTTAAGAATGTTTCGGATTGTGATGCTGGACGTGATAGTTATTCTGCTCCTAGCTTGGCTCATCACGGTCCAAGTGGTACCCCTATATCCCACGGTGCTGATCGGTTAC
This sequence comes from Acidipila sp., assembly GCA_010365215.1. Classification (GTDB taxonomy): domain Bacteria; phylum Acidobacteriota; class Terriglobia; order Acidiferrales; family UBA7541; genus JAAFGT01. The sequence continues at coordinate 65,381 of JAAFGT010000007.1, forward strand.
CCTACACTTCTCGCTGCCAACTTTCTGGTCATCTGGAGAGCTTCTCGTCGGCGATTAGGCCTGCCGAGAAAAGCCACCGGAATACCAAAGCTGCTGTGGTTTTCTGTAGCACTGTTCACGACAGCCAGCATCGTGGAAATCGTCGCTTGGACTAGGAGCCCGGATATTCGATCAGCCGTTCAGGCCATTATAGGGACGGTTCTGGCCGCGTATGCCTGGTTTTTGGTGCATTACCGAAGACGGATTAGCAAAGACCGAGCAGAACTAGGTTGAAATTCGATACTGGGTGGGGTCACCCTTAAGATGGGGGCGGGTGGCGCACCCTTCGGTTTTAAGGGTGCGGTTCTTGCCCCTTCTTTGTTAAGCCCTCGTCCAGCTCCCACCTGGCTTCTTAATTTGATTCCGCTTCCGAATTCTCTGAGCGTCCTTGACATCCTAGTATCTTAATGGTATAGTTACCTAGGAGGATAGAAAGATGGCCGCAGCGACCTCGATCTTCCTCCCCTCCCGCCGTTTCCCTTCAAACCCTGTAGAATGCATGCTTACGAAAATTCCGCCTGTAAGTCCTTTAAACCTCACTCTTACAAATCCGGTACTTCATAAGTCCTTTGTCGTCCACTCTTACAAAAACACCCCCGGGGGGTGGGTCCCATGCGCGCGGGCTCGCTACCAGAAGACTACTGCATGCTAGTATGCTAGGCGTATTCGCGGAAGTGGCGGAACTGGCAGACGCGCAGGACTTAGGATCCTGTGGCCGAAAGGCTGTGGGGGTTCAAATCCCTCCTTCCGCACCACAGCTTCATTTTTCTGGAAGGGAAGTACTGCCGCAGGACTTCAGTTCACCGTCTCAGGTTTTGCCGGCCCGCTTTTCCCGCGCTTGCCCACAGCCGCGGGCGCGCGTCCACGCCGTCGGCTGCGGCTCTTCGCCGATGCCGGCACGGGCGAACCGCCCAGCTCCACCAGAAGTTTTCGCAGCCGGTAGCGATCCTCGAGCTCCATATCCACAAACTCAAATCCCATGTTCTGCGAGCGCGCATCGCGCACGAACGCCTGCGCGCGCAGCGGCCGCAGTCCCGGACTGAATTTCAATGACAGCAGCGTCCCCGGCGTCAAGTAGCGTTCGCAGGTGGCCACGCCGCCGCCCAGGTTCATCACCTGCACATCGAAACGGTAGTTGTCGCGCAGGTTCGTGGTCACCACGGCCACGCTCTGGCTCAGTTTCAATCGCGGATAACGCCGCTGGCGGATGCAGTGCGACATGGGCTCGGTATCCGGCAGGGCCATGGCCATCTCCGCCGCGTCCAGCCCAGTCTTCCCCAGCGTCGATCGCGTCCATTCCGGATCCAGTTTCCCCAGCACCTGCGCCGCAACGATGCGCAGCTCCGTCGGATAACTCCAGCGAAACATCTGCCGCGTCTCCACGATCTTCCGCAGCGTGGGGACGATCTCGCCCGCGCTCAAGCGGCCCAGCGCTTCCATTGCTTTCAGCCGCAGATAGGCCGGCGCGCCTTCCCGCGCTTCGTTTTCCACCAGGCTGCGCAGAAAGGGAATGGCGGTCAGGTCGCCGCTCATGCCCATCTCGTCGAGCGCGAGGGGCTTCACCAGCGGGTCCAGCATTTCAAACAGTCCCAGCAGCAGCAGCGACCGCGCGGGAGATGCGCCTGCCGCGAGCTGCCTCACCACGCGATCGTGGTAAGTGCCTTTCCAATCTTTCATGCGCGATGGCAGCCATTCCTGCAGGACGTGAATATCCAGGCGGCTCAGCAGTCCCACCGTGTCCACCGCGTGCGCCGGATCGCCATCCTTCAACATCTGGCGAAGATGGCTCAACCCGGTTTCGCCCAGCAGGCTCACCGCTTGAATCAGCAGGTCGCAGTCGTCGCGAAATCCGGACCGGCTGAATCGGCTGCTCAGTTGATCGGCAGCGAGCACCGGCATGCGCGACATCAGATCGGCCAGTCCGGGAGGAATGCTTTCCGCCCGCAGGGCCTCTTCGATAAATTCCGGCAAGCGCTCTTCGATGCCGATGCGCGGCCGCAGCGTCGGGCCAAACGCCGGCCGCTGCTGCTCGACGGACTCCAGCGATGCCAGAGCCTGCAGCATGGCCGGATACGCGCGTTGCGTTCCTGCCTGCTGCACCAGGCGCACGAATGCGGCGCCGATCAAGGTTTGAAGTTCCGGCTCTTCCTCGACGCAAAGATGCGCGCCCACGACGCGAATCGCTCCTGGAAGCAGCTCGGCATCGCCGCGCGAATAAAGGTCGGCCAGCTCGGAAAGGCCGATAGCCGTCGCGCGCCGGGCCTCCTGCGACTCCAGAGTTACGCAAGAAGCATAATGGAGCAGAATCTCGTCCGCGCTTTTTGCGTCGCCGTTCTCGAACAGCTCTTCCACAAACAGCCGCGCGTTGCCCGGCGGAATACACCACGCTTCCTTCGACATCAGCGTGGTTCTCTTCGCTTCCGGAGGGACCTCCGCCCAGAACTGCTGGGCCAGTTGGTCGGCATGCGACTGGTAGTCGACGCCGGCGCCTGCCAGCTTCTGCTCGTGCGCACCCAGCACTTTGCGCAACCCGGTAATTTCCTTGCCCATGCTGTCGAGCATTTCCCGAACCGCATCCACGCGCACTTCGCCCCGTTCGTAACTGTCGAGCGCGAAACGGATGGCCACGTGCTCCGCCAGCTTCAGCAGCATGGGCTGATCTGCTTTTTCCGTCGGCGCCTGCGCCGCCAGTCCGGCCAGCGCTTTGTGCAGTGTGTATTGCGAACGCGCGGGCAGCGTCGAGAGCCTCTGCTGGAATGCAGCAGCGGGAGCGCCCTCGCCTTTCTGCGTCGATCGGCCCAGCTGCGACAATAGCCCGAGGATTCCGCGAATCTCATGCTCGTCCGGACCCAGAGAACCGAAAGATCCAGCGCCGGGACCTCTTCCGCCGCCCGGTTCGCTGCCTCCGCCACCAGCGGGGCCACCCTGCCCGCCGGGCGATCCAATATTCAGACCCACGGCGGCCGCGGTACCCCACATTGTGGGACGAAGAATTTTGGGTTTTAGGCCTCCCCCTCGTACTTCATGCGGCTTTTCGGTCGGACTGCCGCCTTGGCCTCCACCCGAGCCGCTGCCCGAACCGCCGCCAGATCCGCCAGAGCCACCTTGTCCGCCGGTGCCTCCTGACCCGCCCGGGCTCCAATTTCCGCCGCCTGTGTTACCTCCTCCACCTTCTCCCGAGCTACTGCCCCAGCCTCCGCCGCCGGTTCCTGTCGCTCCAGTTTCTCCGCTGCCTGTTTGAGCGCCAAATCCCGGACCACCCCAGCCGCCGCCAGGCTCCACCGGCCCACCGGACGAATCGCCGCCGGGCCCGCTCGAACCCGAGCCACCCGCAGGCCCACCCCAACCTCCCTCCGTTGAGGCACCACCGCCGGTGCTTCCGCTTTTTGCTGCGCCAGGGCCTACCCAACCGCCGCTTGGGCCGGACCCGGAGCCGCCAGACCCACCGCTGCCCGAGCCTCCGCCAGGTCCACCACCCCAACCGGGAGCGCCAGTTCCGCCACTGCCGCCTGTGCCGCCGCTTGTTCCGCCGCCTTGTCCTCCGCCGGAGCCAACCCAACCGCCGCCTGTGCCGGAGCCAGAGCCGCCGGATCCTCCACCTGGGCCGCCGCCCCGGCCCGATCCTCCGGTTCCACCCTCGCTGCCTGACCCGCCGCCCGATCCTCCACCAGGTCCGCCGCTTCCTGAACCGGTGCGGCCGCGTGAACCTTCCGCCGCAATAATCAGTTGCAGCAGTTTTTGCGGATCGTTCAGCCAATCCTGAAGCTGCCCTTCGCCCCCGCCCAGAGCCTTGGAGGTGAGCGTGGCTATAATCTTGTGTCCCGCATTTGCGGCATCTTCACGCACAAATCGCACTTCGTTAATCTTGATGCCAGTGTCTCCCTCCAGCGCAGCTCGCAACTGGTCTACAAGCGCTTTCGCGCTGCTGGTCGCTCCCCCGGTGGGGAAGGCTCTGACAAACCTGGCCAGGCTAGCCTGCGTGCATGTGGAGGAAAAGTGAATGCTGGCGATCCCCGCGTTGGAGAGCATCCGCGCGAAGCTTTTTTCCGCGGCGGCAGATTCCAGCGGCACGCCGTCAATGTGCAGTTGCGTGCCGGAGGCGCCCAGCAGGAGGCCCGATTCGCCGGAAACTTTGAGAGCCGTGCGCAGCTCGTTCCATGTGGTTTCGAACTGGGAGGAGGTACGCGCATGCCCGAACTCATACAAGCGCGCAAACTTCAGCAGAATGTTGAGGCTGTGTACAAACCCGCGCGCTACAGCGGTCTTGGATTCGCCAGTCATGCCTGGGATGCGGCTCAAGAGACACTCCCGTCTGCCCTGGTAAGCTATCTTGGAGTTCTTGCGCTGACAAGAGCGCAAGCCAAATGCTGTCACGTAGTTGCCACTAGGTTAGGCTAAGTCACTCGTAGTTAATCAAAGTACTATAGTATTTATAGGTAATCAAATACTAGATTTAGGCAGCCGAGCTACTTGGGTCGCAGCGCGTGGCCTGCGCGTGGGGGTTCCGTGTACACTGGGTAAGCGCGGGAGAATCGAAGTTGAACATCTTAAACGACGGCGTGCACGGCCCGAAGACAGACTTCTCGGCTCCTTTATCTGCACCGCCGCCGCCTCCTCCGGTCGAAAAGCTCCGCGCTCTGCTTCACTCCATCGCCTTCAGCGCTGTAGCCATTCTATTTGTCTATCTGATCTTCGGAATGGTGTTGAACCTGAAAGGCCCTTTCGATCATCGCCTGCTGCCAATCATGGCTTACGGGCTTGCGATTACCGCGCTGCTGCTCGAAAGCTGGCTGTTTCTCACCCTCGGGGATGAAAAGGAATTCAATTCCCTTGGTTTGACGTTTCATCCCGGCTGGGGTACAGAGCTGCTTGCGGGAGCAGGCACAGGCTTTGCTCTCATGGCCGGAGTCTGCGGCATGCTCGCAGCCACTCATCTGGCTCGATATTCCGGGCTCGCGCGTTATCCGCACCGCGTCGCCGCACCTCTCTTCGCCACTGCCGCGTTCATCCTTTTGGCTGCAGCTCTCGAAGAGGTCGCTTTCCGCGGTTACGCTTTCCAGCGTCTCATCGATGCGACCGGGGCCTTTGGTGCCGTGGCGATTTTTTCGCTGCTGTTTGGCCTGGTCCACTATACCAATCCGTCGGCGACGGTGCTTTCAACGGCAAATACAGTTTTGGCAGGGATCGTCATGGCTTTAGGCTACCTCCGCACGCGCGCTCTGTGGTTTCCCATCGGCCTGCACTTTGCCTGGAACTTCTTTCTAGGGCCGATCGCTTCATTTCCCGTCAGCGGAATCCACTTGGGATTTACAATGTTCGAAGTCCACGTCCAAGGGCCGCTCTGGTTGACCGGCGGAGACTACGGCCCTGAGGGCAGCATCATCTTGACAGCGGCATGCCTGCTGGCTGTTGCCTGGCTGGCTCGCAAGTCGGAATTGCTCCTTCCCGCAGCGCGCGAGACGCCGTATGATAGGGATTCAGGAAGCTGAGTTTCAGGAAGCTAAGTCTCAGGAATTTGACCCATGCCACCCCTTCATTACGTCGCTGCTGCCGCGCTCCTGCTGATGGCGCTTCCCGACGTGCCTCCGGTCCATCGCTTCCAACCGGACACCGCTCCTTCGGGCGAGTTCCCGCCGGGCGGTACACTGCCCGTGGTGACCGATCTTTCCCCCACCGCCGATCTGCCGCAAGCGAAGGACGCGCACAAACCGGGCCAGTCCGAGCGAATGGACCAAAGGTCCCGCATCGAGATTCTTCGCTCTATCTCCGGTGAATTTGCGCGCGCCGTGCGTGCTCTTCCCACCGGGAAAAGCGGGCTTCATCTTAAGGCTGGCAAGCCGCTCGACGACGCGGCGGTAAACCGCGCGGTGATCACTGCGGGCGCTGCGGCCAATCCCGGCGATCAGGTGCAGGTTACGCTGGTGGAGTTTCGCGACCGCGCCCTGGTCATCGACGTCAATGGTGGCGGCCGCCAGCACACTCACTGGCGCGATCGTGTGCATCTGGAAGTGGGCGGAATGCCCACAGCCCGTGCTCAGAAATCCGGGCCGCCAGGCCTGGAGAAAGTTGGCTCGACAATCTTTCTGGAATTCGACCACGCCCTGCCCCCGCTTACCGCGGAGCAGGTAAAACAATACTTGAGCGCCTTTCTCGATTTTGCGAAACAGCGTTCCGCGGCCGTGCAGTGGGTGGATACCCTGCCGCCGGAGATGCAGGAAGCCATCAAGAACAAACAGGCTGTGGTGGGTATGACCCAGGATATGGTCATCGCCGCGGTCGGGCGTCCCGACAAAAAAGTTCGCGAACGCGATGAAGACGGCCTTGAAACCGAAGACTGGATTTACGGCCACCCGCCCAGCCGAACCACCTTCGTGAAATTCGCAGGAGACAAAGTCGTCAGCGTAAAAAGGTTCTAGCAGCCGCTCGCACGATTGACTTATTTCAACCACCAACCTAGCATTCCGAGGTTTCGCTTCACTGTATATAGCTTTGTAGCTACCCAGCAGTTTCCGGAGGATAAATGGCCATTAAGGTGGGAATAAACGGGTTCGGGCGCATCGGGCGCAACATTTTGCGCGCCGCGCTGGGCGATTCCGGCATCGAAATTGTCGCCGTGAATGACATCACCGATGCCAAGACTCTGGCGCACTTGTTGAAATACGATTCCATTCTCGGCAACCTGACCCACCGCGTCACGCATACTGAAAATTCCATCGCCGTCGACGGAAAAAGTTTTCAGGTGTTCAAGGTAAAAGATCCCGCGGCCATCGACTGGTCCTCCCTGGGCGCCCAGGTTGTGGTCGAATCCACCGGCCTATTCACGACCGGTCCTGAAGCCGCCAAACATCTGCGCGGCACGGTGAAAAAGGTAATCATTTCCGCCCCCGCCACCGATCCGGATTTCACCGTAGTCATGGGCGTAAACCACGAAGGTTATGACTCCGCGAAACACCACGTGGTTTCCAACGCTTCCTGTACCACCAACTGCCTGGCCCCCGTCGCCAAAGTGATTCACGATACTTTCGGCATCGTGCACGGCACCATGACCACCATCCATTCCTACACGAACGACCAGAAGTTGCTCGACCTGCCGCACAAGGATCTGCGCAGAGCTCGCGCCGCGGCGATCTCCATGATTCCGACTTCTACTGGCGCGGCCAAAGCGCTGCACCTGGTGGTGCCAGCGCTGAAGGGCAAGCTCGATGGCTACGCTATGCGCGTGCCCACTCCCAACGTCAGCGTCGTGGATCTCACCGTCACCACCGAGAAGTCCGCGACGGTCGCCAGCGTCAACGCCGCTCTCCGCGCCGCCGCCGAGGGTCCCATGAAAGGCTATTTGGCCTACACCGAAGAGGAGCTGGTCTCCGCGGATTTCAAAGGCAATCCAAACTCCTCCATCGTCGATGCCGGATTCACCAAAGTAGTCGCGGATCGCTGCGTGAAAGTGCTGGCCTGGTATGACAACGAGTGGGGCTATTCCAGCCGCTGCGTCGACCTGATCCGCCTTATGGGCGCCAAGCTGTAAGCCCGAGCGGAATCGCTAGACGAAAGGATGCACCGCTTCCGATGCAGGCCAATCTCAAAAAGCTCTCTATCAACGACATGACCATTCGCGGCCGCCGCGTATTCATGCGCGTGGATTTTAATGTCCCCATCGATGGCAGTCGCATCACCGACGACACTCGAATCCGCGAAACTCTTCCCACCGTGCGCCTGGCGGTGGCAAAGGGAGCGCGAGTTGTTCTAGCCTCGCATCTCGGCCGCCCGAAAGGCCAGCCGGATCCAACATTTTCAATGCGTCCGGTGGCCAAGAAGCTCCAGGAGCTGATAAACCGCCCCGTCGAATTTGCACTCGATTGCATCGGACCTGATGCCGAAGCTAAAAGCAAAGCTCTCCCCGAAGGCGGCGTGCTGCTGCTCCAGAATCTGCGGTTCCACAAAGAAGAGGAAGCCAACGACGAGAACTTTTCGCGCAGCCTGGCCGCCTCGTGCGACGGCCTGTATGTTTGCGACGCCTTTGGGTCTGCTCATCGCGCGCACGCTTCCGTAGTGGGAATCACAAAATTTGTACAGCAGGCGGGCGCCGGCTTGCTGATGGAAAAGGAGCTGCGCTACCTGGGCATGGCGCTGGAAGAGCCCCCCCGGCCTTTCATCGCGGTGCTCGGCGGCGCAAAAGTTTCCGATAAAATTGAAGTGATTCAAAACCTCATGAAAATTTCCGACGGCATGCTCATCGGCGGCGCCATGGCTTATACCTTTCTAAAAGCGCAGGGGCTGCCGGTGGGTTCATCACTAGTGGAAGAGGAGAAGCTCGACCTGGCCCGACAAATCCTCGCCGACGCCAAGGCTAAAAATTTCAGGTTCATCCTTCCGCTCGATCATGTGCTGGGCAAGAATCTCAAGGATTCTGCCCCCATCGAAACCTGCGAAATTTCTGCCACTCCTCCCGGATGGATGGGCCTCGACATCGGTCCCCAGAGCATCGTCGTATTTTCAGCGGAGTTGGCTCGCGCCCGCACCATCGTCTGGAATGGCCCCATGGGAGTATTCGAGAATCCGGCATTCGCCCGCGGCACCCTGGCCATCGCTCAGGCCACTGCGGATGCCACCGACAAGGGCGCCATCTCCATCATCGGCGGCGGCGATTCCGTTGCCGCCGTGCACCAGAGCGGCCTGGCCGACCGCATCACGCACATCTCCACCGGCGGCGGCGCCTCGCTCGAATTCCTGGCCGGACGCAAGCTACCCGGCGTTGAAGCTCTCACCGATGCTTAAACAGCCGATGCCTGAACCACCGATGCCTAAACAACTTGAACCAGTCGTCCACAGGCACGGCCTGTGACGCAGCCCGCATTCCGTCGCCCGGTCATGGCCGGCAATTGGAAGATGTATAAGACCGTGGCCGAGACACGTGATTTTTTTTCCGCGTTCCTTCCCATGGTCGCCGGCACGCAGGATCGCGACATCATCATCGCCACGCCCTTTACAGCCCTCGCCACCGCGGTCGATGCTACGCACGAATCCTCCGTCAGCATCGCCGGCCAGAACCTGCACTGGGAAAACGAAGGCGCCTTCACCGGCGAAGTCTCCGGCGCCATGCTTCGCGAAGTCGGCTGCCGATGCGTCTTGATCGGCCATTCCGAACGGCGCCAGTTCTTTGGGGACACCGACGAAACCGTTCGCAAGAAAATTCGCGCCGCGCTTGCCGCGGGCCTTATACCCGTCGTGTGCTTCGGGGAATTGCTCGGGGAGCGCGACTCCGGCCACACCGAAGCCGTACTCGCCCGGCAGTTTGCCGGCGCTTTCACCGGCATGCCCGGCCAATTGACCCCTGCCGAGTTCTCTCGTATCATCATTGCTTACGAACCGGTATGGGCCATCGGCACGGGGCGCACGGCCACGCCGGAAATTGCCGCCGCAGCACACCGTTTTCTTCGTAAGCTGAGCGGGGATTCTTTCACTCCCGAACTTGCCGTCCGTTTGCGCATTCTATACGGCGGTAGTGTGAAGCCCGACAACTGTGCCGGCCTTATGGCTCAGGATGAGATTGACGGGGCGTTGGTCGGCGGCGCAAGTTTGGATCCCAAGTCATTCTCAGCGATTGCGCATTCGTAGTGATCGCGTCGGCGCCGATGCATTTCTAGGGGGACGGCATGCCCTACCCGCGCCCGGGCGGATAATGAGCGAGCCCTCTATCGCTCCGTGCAGGCGTGATTGTATTGTTTGCATTCAATTTTTCCGGGCTGCGTCCCAGCCCTAATCGGAGCAAAGCATGATATCGGAAGTAAGATGGGCTATTTCGGCGGCGGTGGGAATCGCTCTGATTCTCATTGGCTGGAGATTTTATCCGCTGCTGGTTACCACTCATGTCTTGATTTGCTTCCTGCTCATCATTGTCGTTCTACTGCAGAGTGGCAAGGCGGCGGATCTCGCCGGCGCTTTTGGCGGCGCAGGCAGTCAGACGGCGTTTGGCCCGCGCGGCGCAGCTACGTTTCTTTCCAAGGCCACCACGTGGTGCGCCATCATGTTCATGATCACTTCCATGACCATGGTGCTGCGCCAGTCGCGCCAGCAGGGCAATCTGGGCTCCGTTTTTGAACGCACCGGCGCGCGCCCCACGACCCCAGCGCAGAAGCCGCTCGTTCCGGGCACCACCCCGGTCCCGCTGACCGCCACGCCGGGCCAGGCAGCCCCGGCGCAACAAGCGCCAGCTCAGCAGCAGCCACTGCCGCCGCAACAGAAACCGCCGTCACGGCCGCCCAAGCCGTAACGCAACATTTCTTGGACTCGGGGAATTTCTTCAACGGCCGAAATCTCGGTTCCATTTATTCGACGTGATGCGCACTCTGATTGTAGGGGCGGCGCTTGGGCCGCCGCCTTGCCCGCCGTGGCGCCGTCCTCTCGGTGGGTCGTCGTAATCCATCCCGCCATTCCACACCTTGTCGAACCGCCCCGGGCAGGCTAGAATCGTTTCGACGCTGTAGATTTCTTCATCCCCCATGCGGAAGTGGCGGAACTGGCAGACGCACCATCTTGAGGGGGTGGCGCCGTAAGGCGTGAGGGTTCGAATCCCTCCTTCCGCACCATTTCCATTCTTCTTCATTTTCTCGAGGCAGGCTTCTCGCCGGTTTGAACTTAAATCCCTTGTGCTAGAGTATTCGCCAACATGAGAAAACTTTACCCGTTGTTGCTCGTCGCGAGCTCCCTCTTGTTCGCTATTCCAGCATCAAAGCCCGCGCTTGCGCAGACCAGGCGCGGCGTCTTGCCGGAAGATTACTTCCTCTTTGAAACCATCTCCGACCCGCATCTCTCACCCGACGGTAAAGCGGCCGCTTATGTTGTGACCACCGTTGACCAGAAAAAGAATCGCCGGGAATCCTCGATCTGGCTCCTGCCTGTCGATCGCGCCGCGGCGCCGCGCCGATTGAGTGCGGAGGGATTCAGCTCCAGCTCTCCGCGGTGGAGCCCGGACGGAACCACGCTGGCGATCCTCTCCGCGCGCAATTCCGATTCGTCAGCCGCCGAAAAACCAAAGACGCAGATTTATCTATTGTCCATTGCCAGCGGCGGTGCAGGGACTTTGCTGACGAAATTGAAGAACGGAGTAGAGGGTTATCAATGGTCGCCCGACGGAACGCGAATCGCAATTGTCAGCGCTTCCGGCCCGGCGGATGGCATTGCCGTGCAGGATCGCAAGAGCGATGTGCGCCACTACGCGCATATCATTTATAAATTCAATGACACGGGATGGGATGACGGCAGACGTAAGCACTTGTGGGTGGCGAATGTGGCAGGCGGAGAAATCAGGCAGATCACGGACGGCCAGGATTGGAACGATACCGATCCGCAGTGGTCGCCCAACGGCACGCGTATCGCCTTTGTTTCCGACCGCACCGGAAAATCCTACGACGGTAGCCGCAACACCGACGTCTGGGTGATCCCCGCAACCGGCGGGCAGCTGGTGAAGATCTCCGACCACGCTTTCGAAGATGAAAGTCCCCGCTGGTCGCCGGACGGCAAGCAGATTCTGTTTTCCGGCAAGACCGCGCTTCATCAGTTCTTCAAGCTTTATGTAGCCGATTCTTCCGGCGGCGCCGCCTCCGAGCTCGCCGTGCAGGAGTTGGATCTGATTCCCACCGAGCTGCACTGGCCCGCACCCGGCGCGGTGATGTTTCAAGCGAGCGTGAAAGGCGAAGCGCAGATCTTTCGAGCCGATCCCGCAGCGCACACCTTTGCCGCGGTGACTTCCGGTCCGCGCCATGTGCACTCGTTGGACGTCAACAATATCGCCGGGAAAATGATTTACCTCGCCAGCGATTTCCAGCATCTCGATGATCTTTACGTCGCCAGCCCGGATGGCGCCGGCGAGCGGCAGCTCACTCATCTGAATAGCGCCTTGTGGATGCAGGTCGACGTTTCGCCAGTCGAGCGCTTTCAGTACAAGAGCACGGATGGCTGGCCGGTGGAAGGTTTCTTCGTCAAGCCCGTTGGCTGGCGGGCTGGCGCGAAATATCCCATGGTGCTGGTGATTCATGGCGGGCCCCGGGACATGTTCAGCGTGGGCTGGAATCAGGAACTGCAGATCTATGCGGCAAGGGGCTGGGCTGTTTTCTTTTGCAATCCCCGCGGCTCCACAGGCTACGGAGAAAAATTCGAACATGGCGAAATCAACAATTGGGGCGTCATGGATTATGAGGACGTGATGGCCGGAGTCGATGCCGCGCTGAAGAAATATCCCTGGGTCGACGCGAATAATATGGGCGTGACCGGCGGAAGTTACGGCGGCTACATGACCAACTGGATCATTTCGCACAACAACCGTTTCAAGGCCGCGGTAACGCTCCGCTCGCTGTCCAATTTCATCAGCGACGAGGGTACGCGCTGGAGTCCGTATGGACACGAGGAATATTTCCGGGGCATTCTCTTCGACGATTTCGACCAGTATTGGGAAGCATCCCCGTTGAAATATGCGCGTAACGTCCACACGCCCACCCTCATTCTGCATTCCGACATGGATTTTCAGCTTCCCCTCGAGCAGGGCGAGCAATGGTTCCGGGCGCTGCAGCACTACGGAGTTCCCTCGGAGTTGGTGCTCTTCCCCCGGGAAAATCACAACCTCACACGCACCGGAGAGCCGAAACATCTGGTGGAGAGCTTGAACTGGCAGGTCTACTGGTTCGATCGCTATTTGAATGGCCACGCCAGCGCGAAACCACCCGACGCGCCATGACCGATGCGCAGTGAACGTTTGCTAAACAGGGGCATTTCAACCGTTCGTGTGGTGTAAACTCCTCGCGTTCGTCGCTTGAATCACGGTCCGGTCGCCCATGGTTGAAAAGGAACGCCCTCGCAGCCCTTACCTGCCCGCTTCCCTGACATTAGCGGGTCTCCGGATATTTGAATCCGTAGCTCGCAACTCCAGCTTCTCACGGGCTGCGGAAGAGCTCGCCGTCAGCCAGCCTTATGTTTCGACGCAAATCCAGGAGTTGGAAAGCAAGCTCAGGATCACACTTTTTCGTCGCGTGGGCAGGCGCGTGTACCTCACCGAACAAGGTGTTCTTCTCAACCGTCACGCCAACGAGCTGCTGCAACAAGTCGCTGCAACGGAACGCGAGATAGCCGAGCTGAGAAAAGTAATTGTCGGGCGCCTCGATCTGGCCACTGTCGTGATTGCCGCCGAACACGTCCTTCCGCAAGTATTAGGAGAGTTCCGCGCGCAATATCCCGAGGTGACGCTCAATCTTCAGGTGCATAACTCAAAAGAGGTCGAAGAGGCGGTGGCCGATGGCCGCTACGAGCTTGGCATCAGCCTATCGCACAGTTTCCCGGATAACCTGAAGGTAGAGAAATTCGGCCTTGATGAGCTGGTGGTGGTGGTCAGTAAGCATCACCGGCTTGCTGGTGAGGCGGCCGTCAAGCCGGAAGCGCTCTCCCACGAAGCATTTCTCGTGCGCGAGCCTACTTCGGGCACACGATTATTTGTGGAAAGCAAATTTTCTGAAATAGGTGTTCCGCTCTCTTATAATTTGGAGTTGAACAACAATCAGGTGATCAAAACTTTGGTCGAGGCCAATCTCGGCATCGCCATTCTTTCCTGGCGAACTGTAAAAGCCGAAGTCCAATCGCAGCGATTGAGTTCACTGAAGGTGAGCGGCCTCCCGCTGGAGCGCCCGCTCGCATTGGTGTCGCGAAAAAAGCAGACTCTCAGTCCGCCGGCCCGCGCCTTTCGGTCGATTCTCCTGGCTTCCGCCTTAACGCGGGATCAGGAGTAGTGCGCTTCAATAAGCGCCGGCAATTCCGCCACGCTGGGAATCAGGTAGGAAGGCGATTCCGGCAGCAGGCGATCCTCTTTGTGAATCCCCGTAAGCACGCCGATGACCCCAAAAACCCCGGCGCGCTTTCCAGCCTGTAAATCCAGCTTGGTATCGCCCACGTTGAGAACTTCGCGCACATCGGCGCTTCCAGCCGCCTCCATGGCGCGAAAGATCATGTAGGGCGCGGGCCGGCCGTCTTTCACGTCATCGCTGCAGATATTGGCCGCGAAAGTGTTCTCCCAGCCGGCCGATCGCAGAATGTGGTCGGTGACCGATCTATAAAATCCAGTGGTGGTGGCACAGGCGATGTCGTGCGCTTTCAGCCAGGCAATGGTGGCGGCTGTCCCCGGGATCGGTTTGACGCCGCCATTCGAAAATTTGCTTTCCAGTTGTGCCTTAAAATCTCCGTAAACCTTGGCAATCCGCGCCTCGTTGCCGGCGTCCTCTTTACCCCACTGGCGCTGCACGAACCGCGTGATCACGCTTCGTTTCGACGCGCCCTTGAACTCCGTCAGCTCCGCCCGCGTGGCATCCAGGCCATTCCTTTCCAGCGCAGCGTAGAACGCTTCGATGACTTCGCCGTTGTCCTCGATGATGGTTCCGCCGATATCGAAAATCACCAGCTTAATTTTCAACATAGTCTTTTCATGTTACGCCAGCAACGCTTTCACGATCCTTCATTTTTGTCGTCAATGCGAAGAAGGTCTGCTGCGCGGTTATCGGTAGTGCGTGTGTGGGGTTATAAGCGTGTTCTGGCTTATGACATGTATAACCACGAAGAAAAGAAAATGCGGGCGTTGCGCAGTTCGTGTGGCGATCTTAACGGCAATGTAACATTGTACGTCCATATTTCAGTTGCCGGCAGGCATGGTTTGCATGCAGACACAGTTCTCTCCGATTTCACGCGCTCAAAAGTGTCAGGGACGAATTCGCCGGAGTTCCGGGGCCAGCAGATTGTTAAGGCTCAAGTCGTTCGCCGAGATCTGCTGCCCTGAAAGATTTCGTGCAGCACTTTAGGGATGCGGAGTTTCCCAGGGAGAATCCTGAGGTTCGTGATCTCGTGAACCAGTTGGAGGAAAACATGAATCCGAAATTCATTACTGAATGCGCCCGGCCACCGAGGCGCTCTAGCGTGCGAGGCGGATGCAAACGCTTCGCCCGGTGCCTTTTCATGGTGTCCCTGCTGACCGGCGTCGCCGGCGTTTCGGTGCGGGCGCAGGTAGCCCCGGAGACTCATGCCACCACGACGCAGGAAGGCAGAGGCGCCATCAGCGGCCGCGCGATGGATCAGGATCATGGCGCCCTGCAAGGCGCGCGCATTGAGTTGCAGCCGAAAGGCCTGACCGCCGTGTCCGATGCGCAGGGTCAGTTCACCATCTCCGACGTGCCCGCAGGACCATACACTCTGACCGTTTCCTACATCGGTTTCGCGCCGTTTTCGATGCCTGTAGCGGTGACTGCCGGAGGAATGGCGCAAGTGGAAGCGCTGCTCACCGTCGAGTCGGTCAACCAGCAAGTGATCGTTCGCGGAGAGCGCGAGCACGGCGAAATCGAGGCCCTCAACCGCGAAGCTACGGCGGACACCATCGTGCAAGTTTTGCCTGCCGAGGTGATCACCAGCCTCCCGAATACGAACGTCGCCGACGCCCTCGGCCGCTTGCCTAGCGTCTCACTTGAGCGCGACGAAGGCGAAGGCAAGTACGTCCAGATTCGTGGCACCGAGCCGCGTCTCAGCAACGTGACCATCAATAACGTGCACGTTTCTTCTCCCGAGCAGGATGTGCGCACCGTCAAGCTCGACGTGATTCCCGCCGACCTCGTGGAATCCATCGAGGTAAGCAAAACGCTCTCCGCCAGCCAGGACGGAGACGCCATCGGCGGCTCGATCAATCTGGTCACTCGAAGCGCCGACGACCAGCCTTTCTACACCTTTTCCGGAATGTACGGCTACACCCCGATTGTAAATGGCCGTTCGCTTACGCGCTTTGATGCCACCGCGAGTACGCGCTTTGGCAGCGACAAGCGCTTGGGCGTAGCCTTCGGCGGCAGCTACGACTACAACGGGCGAGGCTTCAACAACATTGAGCCCTCACCAGGGACGCAGGATTTTGGCAGCGGGCCCGTCCCTGTGTTCACCGGCGTTCACCTGCGCGAGTATCAATATCGCCGCAACCGTTTTGGTTTCGCCGGCAGCGCGGACTACCGCCTGAATAATGGCTCGACCGCTTACATCAAGGGGTTGTTTGCGGACTTCAAAGACTTCGGAGATACCTGGAACGTCAACGAGAGTGTCGGCACCCTGGTGACGCCGACCACTTCGCTGAATAATGGAAAGGTGGTATTTCGGCATCTGAACCGCACGCCCCAGCAGCAGATTTTCAGCATCACCGCCGGCGAAAGGCTGAACTTCACTCACTACTTTTTGGATTACCAGGTCGCTGTCTCCCGCTCGGGCCAGGCCGGACAATTTCCCAGCGCTTACTTTAACCATGCGAAAAACATAGCCTTCGGGGTCGACGCCTCCAATCCCACCACTCCGAAGTTTCCGGTATTGAATGGCATCGATATCAACGATCCCACGGCGTACACGTTTAACCATATTATTGGCGCCAACGATCACGTCAGAGAAATTGATTTGGAGGGTTCGATCTCACTGGCCAGGCACTACGTGGCCGGGTCGCACTCCGGCTCTTTTGAAGTAGGCGGGAAAATACGCAACGGAAATAAGCGGAATCGAACTTACGAGCCGGTCTTCGTGGCCACCGGAACACCTTCGTTCCTCTATAGCCAGGTGCTCGGAAGCAGCACCGATCCGGATTTCTATTTTGGACAATACAAACTGCCTCCGCTCTCTGATTACAATAAGATTCTCGCTTTTATCGCCGCAAATCCGGGCGCTGCCTCCCTGGACCCCGATCAGACCCATGCACGCTCGGACCCGAATAATTACAATACGACCGAGCGGATTTACGCGGTCTACGCGATGAACACCATTTCGTTCGGCCGCGCCCGGTTGCAGACCGGCGTGCGCATCGAAACCACCCAGTCACATTTCGTCGGCAATCACGTCGTTTTCGGCACCACGCCTGACCCCAATGGATTTTTTTATCAATCCACTACGCCGGTCACGGGCAGCAATCTGTACGCCAATGTTCTGCCTAGCGTTCAATTCCAGTATGCCTTCACACCCACTACGAATCTGCGCGCTGGTTACGGCAGAGGAATCGCCCGGCCCAATTTCGCGGATCTTCCGCCCTTCATCCTCGAGACAGATAACGACATGACCTTGTTTGTAGGCAATCCTGCCCTGAAACCCACCTCGGCCAATAATTACGACCTGTTGATTGAGCGATACTTGAAACCCGTCGGCCTCATTCAGGCCGGGGTGTTTTACAAGGATTTGAGAGACCCCATTTTTGCCGTCAACAGCCCCATCACCACCCCGACGTGTAACCTGTGTACTCAGACCCAACCTACCAACGGGACCAAAGCTCATATCTTCGGCATCGAAGCCACCTACCAGCAGCTACTCAGGTTTCTCCCCGGCCCCTTGAATGGCTTGGGCGTCTCCGCGAACTACAGTTACACCACATCAAAAGCAATCGTGCCCGGCCGCACGGACCAACCGTCTCTGGTACGTCAGGGCCCCAATAACTGGAACCTCGGCGTGACTTACGACAAGCGCCGGCTCTCGGCGCGGGTCGGCCTTACCCACAACGATGCGTATATATATCAGTACAATTTCGCCGACGGCGCCGACCTTGGACTCAGAGGGCCGAACGGCGACGTCTACACCTATGCGCATACCCAACTCGACGCCCAAGGCAGTTATCGCGTGCACGGCGGTTTTAAATTCGTCGTTTCGCTGCTCAACCTGAATAATGAAGTGTTCGGGTTCTACCAGGGCAGCCCGCAATATCCTACCCAGCGGGAATTTTACAGCCGCACTTACGCATTTGGATTCCGCTGGTCGAACAACAAGGACTAGCCACGACCGCTTCCTGATGGTCGAGCGCGGGGCAGACTTGGAACAGTCTGCCCTCGCTTAGCTGGCGCGATCCTGCCGGTTTGTCTCTGCAATTACGCGCCTGAAAACTACACGCCTGGCAATTTCACTCGAACCCGGTATGATTCCCTCACGCATGACGAAATTGAACGGATATGTCCGAACCGTAGCGGCAGTCGCTCTGCTCACGGCTTCGCTTGTAACCATGCCCTTGAGCAAGTCATCCACGGACCCCATGCAAAGCAAAATCGATCGCATCTTCGCCCCCGTGATTGCAAAAGATTCGCCCGGTGCCGCCGTGCTGGTAAGAGCCGCCGGCCGCCCGCTCTTTCAAAGCGCATATGGAGTACGAGAACTGCGAACGCGCGCGCCCATCGACGCCCAGACAAACTTTCGCCTGGCGTCGTGCTCCAAGCAATTTACCGCCATGGCGGTGATGCTGCTGGTACATGACGGCAAGCTGCGGTACGAAGATCGCCTCACCGATGTCTTTCCGAATTTTCCCACCTACGGCAGAGCCATCACTATCCGCCATCTGCTTAACCACACGTCCGGGCTTCCCGACTACGAAGACTTGATGGACCGGGCGGTCCCGGATCATGCCGTGACGGGCGCCGCGCCGGCCGACAAGCCTTTTCCCTGGTCAGACGCGCGTCAAATTCAGGATGACGAAGTGCTTGCGCTGCTCGAGGCGCAAAGCGCGGGAAAATTTCCGCCTGGCACGGCGTGGTCGTATAGCAATTCCGGTTATGTGGTTCTCGGTCTGGTGGTCGCAAAAATTTCAGGCAAACCTTTTGACGAGTTTCTACGCGAGCGCATTTTCCAGCCGCTGAAGATGAACCGCACCGTGGCCTACCGGAAAGGGAAGAACGACGTCACCAATCGCGCCTACGGACACTCCAGGGAAAACAACGCATCTGCGGGGCACGGTCGCAGCGAATTTACACAAACCGACCAGAGCGCAACTTCCGCCACGCTGGGCGATGGCGGCATCTATTCGAATCTTGAAGATCTGGCGCGGTGGGACCAGGCTCTAGCCAACCGCACCTTGATCACCGCCGCGGAGCTCGAGCCTGCCCTGACCCCGGCGAAATTGGTGGATGGATCTGTGCCGCGGTGGCCCAGCGCTGCGGGCGAGTCCGATTCGCAAGCCGGTAAACCAGTCTCTTACGGTTTCGGCTGGTTTCTAGATCCCTATGAGGGGCACCAGCGTATGTGGCACTATGGCGATACGGTTGGCTTTAAATCCGTGGTCGATCGCTTTATGAAAGATCGGCTTACCGTCATCGTGCTGTGCAATCGCTCCGACTTGGATCCAGCCGCACTCGCCGCGAAGGTCGCGCAACTCTACTTCGACGCGGCAAACTACATGTCAAAGGATTTTTGACTTCGGGGATTAAACCAGCAATCAGGAATCTATGCCGTAGTGAAGACTATCTGCCCAGGTTCTTGCTTACAGCTAATTATGCCAGCCGGGCGAGAGCAACCGTTCGACTTCGTGCAGCAGTCCTTCCACATCTCCGGTCTTCGGCACAATCGCGTCAATTCCTGCTGCCGAAACTTGGCTGGCTGAAAGTATGTCCGCGTGCAGAGTAAACAGGATAATGGGCACCCGGCTTCCCGTGGTCCTTATTACGCGCGCCGCATCCAGGCCGTTCATCTTTGGCATGGCCAGATCCAGAATCAGCAAGTCGGGCGCCAGCGCGCGTGCTTTCTTAACCGCGTCCAGCCCGTCAACTGCTTCGCCACAAACGGAATACCCTGGAATTGTTTCGATTACTTTTCGCACTAGCTTTCGTATTTCCGACCCGTCATCCGCTATCAATACCGATGGCATATCACCGCCTGAGAGGCGGCAGCCCTGCCGCTGGAAAGCACCTCTCGCATGCAGCGTGCCAAATCCAGCCAATGCGAACAATACCCTGAACTGTGTATCTGACCTTAGACTCTTGGAGAAAAGGCGGTTCGCTTACCAAGGCGGGCGATTGGCGTAAGCGATCGGGTCGAACTATGCGTTTCAGCAAGGCGTCATGTTGGAGTGGCCGGACTGGTTCCGGGTGCTCTTTAGCAGTCGTAAACTGGACAAAGCATCGACAATGGCTTGCCGTTCGGGCACCGAACCGGCCTCTTTTCCCAGCGTTTCCAGCCGTAGGGTAATGGCTGCTTCGGCCCGCTCCACGCGCACTTTTAGAATTTCGGGATTGAGTTCAATGATCGCGGCTCCAAACAGCTCTCGCCAATCTCGCTCAGACATTTGTCAGCTCCCGAAACCGCTGCGGTGAACCCGAATGTCGCTACCCTATACTCTTCTAACCACGGGTGCTAGTCTTTTGTGGTGCCCAGCCGGATTAAATCTCATTTCCTTCCGGGAATGTTTTTCCCAGGGCTGGCTCGCGGACGCAGCGGCACCAGATCGTCATCGCGTGGGCTATATGGAAACGTGGGAAATTATTTTGTGCGGGTAGCGAAATTTCTCAGGCGGGTGCCAGCAGGCGCTCCACTTGGCTAACAAGTCCTTCTAAATCTCCCACCTTTGCCACAATTGCGTCAATCCCTGCGGCGGAAGCCTGTAATAGCGAAATGCTATCCGCGTGCAGGGTGAAGAGAATTATCGGCACTCGGCTGCCTGCGCTTCGCAAGGCGCGCGCTGCGTCCAGGCCATTCAAGCGGGGCATGGAGAGATCCAAAATCACCAAGTCAGGCGCCAGCTCGCGTGTTTTTTCCACCGCCTCGAGCCCATCGATTGCCTCGATGCAGACCAGCGATGCGGAGATCGTCTCAATAACTTTCCGCGTCAGCTTCCGCATCTCCACGCCGTCATCCGCAATAAGAATCGTTTTTGACATAAGCACATTCCGAGCCGCCAGCCAATCGCTGGTTCGGCAACTCTAGAAGGAAGCATCCCAAATTGGAACACCCTTAACAATACGTAGAGTCGCGGGAGTTCCAGAGTGGCACCTTCCCACTTAAGGAGTTCAAGGAACGCATGATCCTAGGAGGATTTCAGAATTTGCTCTGCCGTATCTCCGGCCGCCCAGCCATCGTCCCGCCGAGCACCTGTACATCCGAGTTGTTAGCCGGCGCGAAAGGCAGCTCGAATCTCTCCCAACATAACAAACACTCTCGCTTTCTTTTTGCACGAACTGCAGAAGGCTACGAGGAGCGTCATCGCGCTCCACTTTGACAGGGGGCTTCGCCGAAAGCCGGATCCGACTTTTCCATCAAGAACCGTGTCGGCACGCTAGCGTACTGAATTTCACCTGGGCGCCTAACATGTCCAAATTTGAACAGACTTGCCATGTGCAGGTGGTTTATAAACTTCTCATCCCGGCCCATGTTGTGCGCTGTGTCTGCAAAGAGGAGTTGGGAGGACTGATGGCTACGATCTCGGGTAATTTATTGCCGGATAAGTCTGCCAATTCGTTCGGGATCCTGGACAAAGTGGTCGCCTTCAGAAGCAAGCGCCTGCGCGCGCAGGAAGCGCTGCGCTCCAGACATGATGCCTCAGAATTGCTGCTTAAAGAGCGCACGGCCGAGCTGGAAAAGCAGGTAAGCCAGCGCTACAGGGCTGAGGAATGCCTCCGTGAGCTGACCGCGCGCGTCCTTCACTTGCAGGATGACGAACGGAGACATATCGCCCGAGAACTGCATGACAGCGCGGGACAGTATCTCGCCGCGCTTCAGATGAATCTCTCTGCCCTGCAACGAGAATCTTCCACGCTTGCTCCCTTACAGGCAATACGGGTCGCCGATTCCATGGAGATCGTGAATTGCTGTATATCAGAAATCAGAACCCTGTCCTATCTGATGCATCCGCCGCTGCTGGACGAGGTGGGTCTTGGCGCGGCCCTGAAGGGATATGCGGTGGGTTTTGCCGAACGCAGCGGAATACGGGTGGATGTGGATATTCCCGCCGACCTCGGACGATTGCCCTCGGATACTGAGACTTCACTTTTTCGAGTCGTGCAACAGAGTCTGGCCAATGTTCATCGTCATTCCGGTAGTCATGTCGCGAAGATCAAGATCAGGCGGGATGCCGAACAGACTACCGTGGAAATAGGCGACGAAGGTCGCGGCATTCCTCCCGGCCTTCTCCAGGAATTCGATGACTGCATACGACTGGTGGGTGTCGGCATTGCTGGAATGCGTGAACGGATTCGTGGTATGAAGGGTCGGTTTAGTATCAGGTCCAGTCCACAAGGCACGACCGTCGAAGCGAGTCTGCCGAATCGATAAGCGTGTAAACGGCCGGGAGGATTCACGATGCTGATTTTGATTATTATTCTGGTGTTGCTGTTCGGCGGTGGTGGAGGGTTCTACGGTCATTCCCGCTGGGGTGCTGGTGGAGGTGCCGGGATTGGGCTGGGCACCGTTTTGTTGATTCTTCTCATTGCTTACCTTTTGGGCGCTTTTCGCTGAGGTCCGGCGGACCCATGGTCCGCGGGTCCCGGCGAGCAGCTTGAATCGGTTGCTCCGATCGCAAGCTTGCAAAGCGAGCGTCGCTACTTCTTCGACAGCTCTTTCTCGAAGTGACTTTCAACTTCTCCACGGCTCAGCGGGTTCTTCGCCTTGGCCAGTAAGACCGAATAGACCACCTCATTCCCGGCAATCTGCGCGGTAATAAACGCCCCGTCGTCCGCCAGTTCCTGGTAGATGAATTTCACTTTTCTGCCGTCGTCCAGCGTTTTGATCCACTCTTCGTCTGGCATTTCCGTATCTCCTCAGACGGGGTCAGTTTCTGGCGCGAGTATACGTTACTCAGTGCTGGAAATCGCGCAGGGGAACCGCAGCGGCGGCGCATCCGTCATGGTTGCTCATTTAGGAGCTAAATCCGAGTACCGCAGCTCTCACTCTCTCAATTATTATGCAACTGACTCATTCCTTCTACCATCTACACCACCGGTTGACCCGGAGGGCCGCGCAAAGTACCATCTCGCCATTCTGGAGGCGCAAGTGCGATTGTCTAAGAGTCCGCCGCATCGTCGGCCGGCTACTGTATCCCTGAAGCCTTTGACAGCAGTGCCCGTGCTCAGCTCGCCCGAATTCGATGCTGCGCTCACTCAAGGGGAGCTTTCCACTGCCCTCATTGCGGTCTTTCGTGGAAAGTTTTGTGATGCCATCCTGCCGAATCGAAAAACAACTACGTTCAAGAAGAAAGAGATCATTTACGATTTGGGAGATAAAGAGCGAACTTTCTTTTTTCTCCAAAACGGATTTGTGAAGGTAGGAACAATCACATCGGACGGCCATGAATTGATTTACGACGTGCGAAAAGGCGGTGATGTCGTGGGCGAACTCTGCGCCTCGGAACCATGCCGGTCCGACCGCGCGGTGGCACTCGAGGAAACCCAAGCCATCCTCGTGCCATTTCAAGACGTAATGGAAGCGGTGCGGAAGCAACCCGAGCTGCTGGCGCGATTGGTGGATGTGTTCTGCCGCGCGCTGAATGAGGCTTATGCCCAGGTGAACACCTTGGCGGTGGATGACACCGTTCATCGGCTCGGCAAGGTGCTGCTGAAACTGGCTGGAACCATAGGTGAGCGTTCAGGTCCCGAGGTCGTAATTCCTACATACCTCACCCAGGAAGAAATTGCGCAGATGGTGGCGGTGCGCCGGGAACGAATTTCCACCGCGCTGAACTTCCTTCGCCGGCGACGAATAATCTGGTACACGAATCACGGGCACTTGGTGCTGAATGTCAGGGCGCTCGAAGCCCATTCGGCCTCCTAGCCACAGCAAGCCCACCGCTGAAAATCTTCTAGTGTTACCGAAGTAACAGACTTCCCAGAACCATAAAAGTTATACAAAGGCCGCTCGCCCGCCCGTGACGCTGAACTGTAACGCTGCACTGCGGCCGAGAAAGCAAGTCCAATCCTCTGCGGCACAAGGAGACACTGCAATGAAAAGGTCCTTGGCGTTCTTGTTTGTTATCGCCTCTCTTGTCATCGGCTACGGGATCGAAACATCGCGAGATGCCGCGGCGCAGAGTCAAAAAACCCAATCGTCCGGATTCGATGAGGTGATCAGCAAGCACGCCCGGGAGATGATGGAAAACGGCAAGCATATATTCCGGTACGACACCTTTGGCAGCGAAGCTTTCTGGGGCGATGCCTTACAGCTACACAAGGCCATCGCCGGCGAAAAAAATGGAGGGCTGGGTGTTGGCGTAAGTCCCAAGACCGCACTGGCCGTCGGCTTGAAGGTTGACTCGGATGCATTGCCCGAGGCTTTGAAAGTGCAACTTAAAGCGGGCAAGGTCAACCTGGACGACCCGGCAACGACGCTGGCATTGCTGAAGCTGAATGCGGTAGTGGGAGTGACGGGCTTTTTCGAAAAGAACGGAAATCTCCGTTCCCTGGGACTTCAATGCGCTTTCTGCCACTCCAGCGTGGACGATTCTTTTGCTCCTGGGATCGGTAAACGTCTGGATGGCTGGGCCAATCGTGACCTGAATGTTGGTGCCATCGTTTCACTGTCTCCCAATTTGAAGCCCTTCACGGATCTCCTCGGAGTCGATGCCGCCACCGTCAAAAAAGTCCTGGCGAGCTGGGGACCAGGCTGTTTTGACGCCGAACTGGATAAAGACGGCAAGGCCCTGCGCCCCGACGGCAAACGCGCTTGCACTCTGATCCCACCAGCGCTGGGCTTGGCGGGCGTAAATTTGCACACCTGGACGGGCTTTGGTTCGGTGCCGTACTGGAATGCCTACGTAGCGGCAACCGAAATGCATGGCTCGGGCACGTTCTACGACGCCAGACTCAGCAATCCCGAGCAGTATCCAGTTGCGGCGAAAAGTGGGTCGGGCAAAACGAGAGGCGTACCCGACTTGGTGACGTCAAAGCTGGCGGCGCTGCACTTCTACCAGTTGGCGATCCCTGCGCCTCAGCCCCCCAATGGCAGCTTTGACAAGGCCGCCGCAGCGCGCGGCAAAGAAATCTTCAACGGCAACGGGAAATGCTCGGCCTGCCATGTGCCGCCAATCTTCACGGAGCCGGGCAACAATCTGCACTCGCCAAGCGAGGTCGGCGTGGACTCGTTCCAAGCCGACCGGTCGCCCACCCATATGTACCGTACAGCGCCGCTCGCCGGCCTCTGGAGTCACGCGAAGGGAGGGTTCTATCACGATGGCCGGTTCGCCACATTGCTCGAGGTTGTCGAACACTACAACGGACTCCATCACCTCGGGCTGAGCGAATCGGATAAGGCGGCATTAGTGGAATACCTGAAGTCGCTCTGAGCATGAAATTCAGAGAGAAACGCTCTTAATATTTGCCGAGCCCCATCCATGCTGGTGGCAGGAGCCGGACGCAAATTCTGAAAGTGTGCAATATGGGGCTGTTTGGCTTTTGTTTCAATGTCACAATCCTGACATGCTACCCAATAAAAGTGCACCCGAAGTTGGCAATGCCACGCTTGAAGTAAATCCAGATACCCTGCCCATTCCGGAAAAGCAGCGCACCACCATGCCCGGAACGGTCGAAAAAATCATCCCGGCTCCGCATCCCGGCCTCCCAGAAAAAGCGCAAATCTCTATTGAAGGGGCCGATCATCTTTACCGAGAACTTCGCATCGAAAATAAATTGTCCGACGAAAACGGCGAGGACGTGAAGCTTAAGAAAGGCGCCCACGTTGAAATTAGCGTCAGTAAGGTCGACGACACCAAGCCCCACGAATAACCAGTTCGGTAACCTGACCGGCGTGATGGCACGTAGCGGCCTTTCGGCATTATTCTGCTTCGCACAAGGTTTACCCTTATACTGCGGACCACATCGTAGGCGCAGGTTCCGCGAGCACGATGTTTTGCCTCCTCAGGTCTACCTTATTCGCTTTCGCACATCCGCTTGGTCACGCCATGCCGGTGGCGAAACATCCGGCGAAGTCCCGCATTCGTAAATTCGCTCAGCAGGGAGTTAATGAGTGGCCCGCCCGGCAGAAGATACAGCACGCGATCGGTCAGCCGCGTTTTGCCCGCGACATTCTCAAACTCGTGCCGGTGAACCCACTTGGCGAACGGGCCTTCGATCTGTTCGTCCACAAACAACCGGTCCTTCTCGTACGCCGTATGCCGCGCCACCCACTTCATTCCCCCCACGCGAAGTTCCACGCGCGCGCCGGCCTCGATCCCTGAGGTCCGGCCTATCAGCCGCACCGGCGGGAATGCGGGCGAAAGCAAAGCCAGCGCATCCTCGCGCTCGTGAAATCCAAACACTACGCTCACAGGCGCGTCGATCACAACGGTCATAACGAATGTGGCCACAATTTAACCCAGGCCTGCCGCACTGCCAGCGGAAGTTCCATTTGCGCTTTAGTTCGGCGTCCCAGTTCGCTACGAAGGTGATGGCCGCAGCAGGTTGCCCCGGTTCAAAGGGCACGATAAATCGCTTGCCGTCCGCGCTCACATCGTAGCGTCCGAATACTCCGTACGGCCGGATGGCAAAAAGTGTATGGATCGCGCTCGATTCAAAACACCCCCAGCGCCCAGTGGGGCCTGGATTTCATAAGTCCTAGTTTCGTTCCAGAGGCAACCGGCATTCGCGGGCGTTATTATACTCCCTCCGTCGTCATGCCGCGGCACCACGGGCGAGGTTTTCATTCGAGGATTCGGCGGGACTCCGGGACCCTGTACGTTGATTCATTCTCCTTGGCCGCTTGGGGCCCGTCAATCTCGAACGGGGTCGGCGCACCCGCGCGGAAGTTCCTTGCAATTCGCACCGTGCCGAGTATGATGTTCCGTTTGCGTCAAGATTTACGCCAGATTTGCGTCGGTGGCTGTTTTTTCGGCTGGCGCTGCGCGGCATTAAGCCGTTATTTTGTGCGGTAACCCGCAGCGCACTTTGCGGATGAGTTTCTCGGGGGCGGATACGATGCGGAAGCGCAATTCTTCGCGAGTTTCGAAACGGGGTTCGGCACGGGGTTCGGAACGAGGTCCGGAACGAATTGCCGAACGAGGTTCGGCGTTAGTCGCCACCCTGCTCTCGCTGTTCCTGCTGGTTTTTGTAGGCCTCACGCTCTACTTCTTTATTGGCAAGCAGATGTGGTTTCCCGCGCCGATCAATGCCTTCGGCCGCGACCTCGACAGGCAGTTCACCCGCACCTTCATCATCACCGGAATCGTTTTCTTCCTCTCCCAGGTCGCTCTGGCCTGGGTAATTTTCCGTTACCGCGAAAACGGCGGCCGCGCCGCCTCCTTCGAAGGCAACAACACCATGGAGATCGTCTGGACCACTGCGGCCCTGGTGATGTTCGTTGGCCTGGGACTTGCCGCCGAGCATTCCTGGGCGGAGATGCATTTCCGCGGCGCTTCGGAGGGCGCGCTCAAGGTTGAAGTCACCGGCAAGCAGTTCAACTGGCTGTTTCGTTATGCGGGGCCGGATGCTCAGCTGGGCCGTATCGATCCCCGGCAGATCACCGAGAGCAACGTCCTGGGCGTGGACGAGAAGGATTCCAGCGGTAAAGACGACATCGTTACCGGCTCCCTCGCCGTCCCCGTCAATCGCGAAGTCGAGCTTACTCTGCGCGCGCAGGACGTCACCCACAGCTTCTTCGTCCGCGAGCTGCGCCTCAAGCAGGACGCCGTTCCCGGCATGGCCATCAAAGTCCACTTCATCGCCGAGCAGACCGGGAAATACGAGCTGGCCTGCGCCGAGCTTTGCGGCCTCGGCCACCACCGCATGCGTGCCGATGTTTTGGTGATGTCGCAACCGGAGTTCGATGCCTGGCTCGTCCAGCAGAAGGCGGAGCAATAGGATGGGCGCTGCAATTTCAACAAATATTCTCACCGGCCCAGGAGCGAGCAGATGACCACACACGGCGCCACTACGGCGCACGTCCACAAAGCCCCCGAGGGCTTCATCTGGAAATATGTTTTCAGCCAGGACCACAAAGTCATCGGCATCCAGTACTTCTGCCTCGCGCTCTTCGCCGTCTTTCTGGGCATGACTCTCTCCGTGCTGATGCGGATGCGCCTGGCCTGGCCGGGAGTAAAAATTCCGTTCATGTCCTCGGATTTTACGCCGGAGATGTACCTCGCGCTGCTCACTATGCACGGCACCATCATGGTCTTCATGGTGCTCACCACCGCGCCGCAGTCGGGTTTCGGCAACTATTTCCTGCCCATCCAGATTGGCGCGGCGGACATGGCTTTCCCCGTCTTGAACATGCTCTCGTTCTGGACCACTTTCGTCTCCCTTATGGTCCTGATTGCTGCATTTTTCGTTGAAGGTGGCGCCCCGATCGGAGGCTGGACTGCCTACCCGCCGCTCTCTGCGCTAGGTTCTATCGCTGGGCCGGGGCAAGGCGCTGGAATGACGCTGTGGATTATCAGCATCGCGATTTTCTGCGCTGCCTCGCTGATGGGTGCCATCAATTTCATCACCACCACCATTGACCTGCGCGCCCGCGGCCTTTCCCTGATGCGCCTGCCTCTCACCGTGTGGGCCTGGTTCGTCACCGCGATTCTCAGCCTGCTGGCTTTCGGCGTGCTCCTCGCCGCAGGGATTCTGCTTCTGCTCGACCGCGTTGCAGGCACCAGCTTTTTTATTCCCGGCGGTCTGGTGGTCAGCGGAGTCGTCCAGTCCCAGCACACCGGCGGCTCCCCGCTGCTCTGGCAGCATCTTTTCTGGTTCTTCGGCCACCCGGAGGTGTACATCGCCATACTGCCGGGCATGGGCGTGGCTTCTCACGTCTTGGCCACCTTCGCGCGCAAGCCGGTGTTCGGCTATCGCGCCATGGTCTACGCCATCTGCGGAATTGGCTTCCTGGGGTTTATGGTCTGGGGCCATCACATGTTTATCAGCGGCATGAGTCCGTATTCCGCGTT
Organism: Acidipila sp.; assembly: GCA_010365215.1. Lineage (GTDB taxonomy): Bacteria > Acidobacteriota > Terriglobia > Acidiferrales > UBA7541 > JAAFGT01. Next base: position 94,059 of record JAAFGT010000007.1, read on the forward strand.
TGCTTTCTCGATCATGACCATGGCCATCGGCGTGCCCTCCGCCATCAAAACTTTTAACTGGCTGGGCACTTTGTGGGGCGGCCAGATTCGCCTCACCACCGCCATGCTTTTCGCCCTCGGCTTTGTCAGCCTGTTTATCTCCGGCGGCCTTTCAGGGCTCTTCCTCGCGCAGCCCGCGCTGGACTTGCCGCTGCACGATACCTATTTCGTCGTTGCCCATTTCCACCTGATCATGGGCGTGGCCGCCATCTTCGGAATCTTCACCGCCACCTATTACTGGTTCCCGAAGATGTACGGCCGCATGATGAGCGAGGGCTTGGGCAAACTTCATTTCGCCATCACTCTCCCCGGCGTCTATCTGATTTTCATGCCCATGCACTTCCTGGGCATGGCCGGCCACCCGCGCCGTTACGCCGACCTCACCGGCGTGGCCTACCTCAAAGATCTGCTCCCGGTGCAGCAGTTCATTACCTGGGTAGCATTTGCCACCATCGCCGCGCAGTTTATTTTCCTGTTCAATTTTCTGTGGAGTCTCAAGTTCGGCCAGCGCGCGGAAATTAATCCGTGGCGCGCCACTACTCTCGAATGGACCATTCCGTCGCCGCCCCCGTGGGACAATTTCGCCGGCCATGAACCCATCGTCTACCACGGCCCTTACGAATACAGCGTCCCCGGCCACGCGGAAGACTTCATCCCGCAAAATCAGGATCCGGCCAGCGTCGCCAGAAGTCTCGCCAGCGGTGTCCCCGGCGGGGTCCCCGGCAACGACGCCAGGCTAAAGCGATAAGGAGCCACCATGCCGGGCACTGTACTCACCGAAGAACTGGAGATAAGTCACGGCGGAACCGGCGGTGGCGCGGGCGACGGCCGAGGTGACGATTCTTCCGGCCGCGGCGGCGGTTCGCCCAGCGAACTGCCCACGCGTATCTATCAAACCGGCGTGTGGCTGGCACTTGCCGCCATCGTCATGTTCTTCATGGCGCTGGTCAGCGCCTACATCGTCCGCAAGGGCCTGACCGACTGGCGCACGCTTACCCTGCCCAAAATTCTCTGGCTCAACACCGCCGTCCTCATCGCCAGCAGCATCACTCTGGAGCGCGCCCGCCACGCTTTCACTCACGACAATGAATCAGGTTTCCGCCTCTGGTGGAGCATTACCACCGCGCTGGGCTTCTGCTTTCTCGCGGGGCAATACGTGGCCTGGCGTCAGCTCGCCGCCTCCGGCTTTTATCTGGCTACCAACGCCAGCAGCAGTTTCTTCTACGTCCTCACCGCCGCACACGCCGTGCACTTGCTGGGCGGCATCGCCGCGCTGCTCTACGTCTTGATCCGCGGCTGGGCCCATCTGCGCCGCCGCAACGGCATCGGCGCCGAAGTCGCCGGTGTTTACTGGCATTTCATGGACGGGCTGTGGGTCTTCTTGCTGCTGGTACTTCAGATGGGCCGTTGAGATTGGTGATGACACTTCAGATGACGCAGCAGATGAAACTTCCGATGGGACGGTGACGCTTGACTGAACACAAGCTTGACGCAACGCTCGACGCATCGGCCATCGCCTCCCCCTGGTCGGGAGGCGGCTCGCCCTTCGCCATCGGGTCCAAAAAGCTCGGCATGTGGCTGTTCATCATCTCCGACGCGCTCACCTTCACGGCGCTGCTGATGACCTATAGCTACTCGCGCCTGGCTAATCCCGAGTGGCCGCGCAGCGTCTTCCCCATCTGGCCGGCCATCGCTTTTTCCACCACCATGACCGTCGTGCTCCTCGGCTCCAGCCTTACCATGGTCATGGCTGTCGCCGCCGCAAATCGCAACGACCGCAAAGCGGCGGTGAAGTGGCTCATCGCCACCATGGTCGGCGGCCTGGCCTTCGTCGGCCTCCACTTGACCGAATGGCACCACCTCATCGAAGAAGGCGCCACGCTCTGGAAAAATCCCTGGGGCACTCCGCTGTTCGGCGCCACCTTTTTCGGCATCACCGGCCTGCACATGACCCACGTCATGATCGGCGTCATCTATATGGGCTTCATCGCCGGCGGCTTCGGCCGCGGGAAATTCACCCCCGAAGATGTCGAAGTCAGCGGCCTCTACTGGCACTTCGTCGACCTGGTGTGGATGTTCGTCTTCCCGATGATCTATCTGATGTCGGTGAAGTACTAGGTTTCAAACGTTTTTGAAGCGCGCCGTCCGAAAATGTTTGCGAACAAGAATGCTCCTAGCTCACTCGAAGGCAGGAAAAACAACATGACCGCACACGCCGCATCGCACGATGAGCCGCACCACGGCGGCACCACATCGCTTTTTCTTATCGTCTGGTTCACCCTGGTGGGCATCACCCTGTTCGAAGTTTTTCTGGCCTACATGCACCTGCCTGCCGTGACCATGCTTCTGATGCTCATCGGCCTCTCCATGGTCAAGGCCGGTCTGATCATGGCCTACTTTATGCATCTGCGATTCGAGCGACTGAGCCTCGTGCTCCTGCTCATCCCCGCGCTGCTCTTCTGCATCGGCATGATGACGGCAATTTTTCCAGACAGCCTCCGCCTGCTCCATCTCCGAGTAGGGGGCTAGTTTGTGAAAGCACCGAATTTCATAAAGCCGTGGTATCGTTTTGATGGTCAAACGCCGGATGCTCGAAGTCGCTTCGTGGCTCAGCCTGCCGTGCATGGATTTGCATTGCATGGAGTGCATTGCGGATTAAAGTTGCGCAAAATTTTCGCACTCTCGTTGGTAATCGTAGTCGCGGGCCTGCTGCTGGCCCCCGCCTTGCACGCGCAGGGCTGCGCCATGTGCTACACCACCGCTGCCGGCCAGGACCCCGCCGCCGCCCGCCGCCTCGACATGGCCATCCTCGCCCTCCTGCTCCCCGTGCTCTCGCTCTTCGCGGGAGTCCTCACCCTGGCCATCAAGCGCGGCGACGGCCCCAGTTCACACTCTCGCTCGCAAATTGCAGCTACAAATGTCTCAGCGCCGCCGGTATCCGCTGCCGGAGGCAATTCTGCCCGCGCCGCCACGGTCGTCAACCTGCACCTTGAACTCCCGCCCTCGTAGCGCCGGCAGCTTCCGGCTTTTATGTCCACAGCATGGAGGAACAGATGAGCGACGGAGTATCCCGCAGAGACTTTTATAAAGCGGTAGCCGCCGGCGCCCTGGGCGGCTTAGCCGCGAGCTCCGTCTCTTCCCTGGCCGCCGAGCAAAAACCCGTCGCGCCCAAGCGCATGACCACCATCCTGCGCGAGCTCATCAACGGCCCGGGCATCATCGCCGCTCCCGGCATTTACGATCCGCTCACCTCGCGCATCGCCGAGTCGCTCGGCTTCCAGGTTCTCGACCTGCCCGGCAGCGCCGTCGGCTACGCCACCGCCATGATGGAGCCCAACCTCACCCTGGAAAATATGGCCGAAGCCACGCGCGCCATCACTTCCGTAGTGAATATTCCCGTCGTCGTCGACGTCGGCGCCGGCTACGGCGAACCCGCGCACATTCTCCACACCGTCCGCCTCCTCGAAAATGCCGGCGCCGCCGGCATCCACCTCGAGGATCAAATTTTCCCCAAGCGCTTTCATTACCACGTCGGCTCCGAGCACACCGTCCCTGTAGAAACGGTTATCGAAAAAATTCACTACGCCATCGAAGCGCGCCGCGATCCCGATTTCATCATCGTCGGGCGCACCGACGCCATCCGCACCGTCGGCTTTGCCGAAGGCGTTCGCCGTGCCAATCTTTATTTCGAGGCTGGCGCCGATATGGTCATGCCCTCGCACTCCCACACCGCCGAGCAGGTCCGCCAGCTCCCCAAAGAAGTAAACGGCCCCATCAACTGGACGCAAAGTTCCGGCGCACCTGGCGAAGCGCCCATTTTTTCGCTTCAAGAGCTCGACGCCATGGCCGGCTCCAAAGGCCGCTACAAATTGATCAACTACGTCAACGGCCCTATCCTCGCGTCCTTCAAAGCCGTCCGCGACATGCTCAAGCACCTCAAGGAAACCGGCGAGTACGGCCGCGACCCCATGCTCGACGTCGCCATTCGCAAAGACCTTGACGCCACCGTCGGTCTCGCCGAATATATCCGCATCGAAAACGCCACCACCGAAAAGGGAGCCTAGAGTCTCACTGGAACTAGCATCTTCCTCGCCGATTTCCCCCTCCGCTCGGTAAAACCAAAAGTGTTCAATTGTGGGCAGTTTTGCATACTCGTGTTGTGTAGAGTTTTTTTACCGGCCCTTACCAGTGCTGGAGGTTCCAATGTCTGACCGAAATTGGCGGGAGCTATACCGAGCCGCACTCATTGAAGTCGATGCCGAACTGCTGCGTGAACGCGTTGCCGCCGCCGAGGCTGCCATTAACGCTCACGTGGAATCCATGAAACAACGCGCCAGCTCGCTCGATGAACGCCTGGCCATCTCTGACGCCGCAGAGGGCCTGCGCGTCCTCAAACGCGAGCCCCGCTACCAGCCTGAGCCGCAAGAAAACACCCCCGAAATATCGTTTTGAGCGGACGATAGAGCACCGGTTATTCGATTCGCTACCGGCTTGCCGCGCCGGCTCACAATGATGCTTTTCCGTTGTCCTGACAGTGTCCTAACCGCACTATGCGGATCCCTTCGACCGCTAAATCATCGCCCAAGCGCTTTGCGAAAACATCCTGATGGTGACCTGCGATGAAACTTTCAGGCTGTACAAAGGCCTCAAGGTCATATGGTAAGTTGAAAGCAGTGGTGAGCGGCGCTAAGAAGTTAGAGTGCAGGAAAATGACCGCGCTGATTAGTTGCTGCAACTTCGTAATGCACCGACTTGGCGTCGTGCCGGCTTAAACATTTGCGTCGCTCCTCCGGAATAATTGCCGTTTCGTAATCCGGCCCGGCGACGGCTCGGATGGAGTCGATGGAATCCCACAGCATGACGGTAATAAATTCGACCTCGTCGCCCACCGCACTCCGCAGCAGATAGCTGCCCTGGTAACCCTTCGCCTTGCTGATTCCCGGCAGAAGTTCCGGCTTCAGCAGCGCCTCATAGGCGTCCGCATGCTCGGGCTTGGTGTAGCCGTGCCAGACTCTTGCGATCACGCAGCCTCCGTTTCAAGAGCCGCAGGAAATTATTGGGATTTAAACTTTCAACTCCAAACGCTCGGCGTCATCGGCTTCCTTTTTTACCTGGATGAACTGGCGGCGCCCTTGCAGATAGTAAATGAGTCCCGGCAAGCTGATTAGCGTGCTGAGAAGGCGCCAGCCAAGCAGCGCTTCCGCGCCTGTCGCTATGTGCGCCAGGCGAAACAGCCGCGAGAAGGCCGCCTCTCCAACGCCCAGCCCACCCGGAGTGAGCGGCAGCGTGTTCGCCAGAAAACCGATGGGCACAAGCATACCGACCTCGGCGGATCGAACCACGCCGCCCGTAGCGATGGCCAGAATAATCACCGTACCCGCCGATATGACGTGACCCATCAGGGAGATAACGACAGAGCCCAACAGCGCGCCGGGATGGCCTCCAAATCCGTGCACGGCGTCGAACATTCGCTCGGCGTAAGCGCCCAATGGCATTTTACGAAACAGCCATAGAAGCAGGCGGCTGTCGCGTACGCGCGTGGAGAGGCACAGCAGGAACCCTGCGAGCATGGCCACGGCAATCAGGGCCGCAACCAAAAGGATTCGTCGCAAGGCTGGTGATGCTGCGACCAGTTGCGGAAAAAAAGGCACGAGCAGGAGCGGAAACAGGAGCAGCGCGAACATTCCCACGGCGCGATCGAAAAGCATGACCGTGGCGACCTCGGTTCTTCGCCCTTCATTCCCCCGGGCTGCGTAGTAGATTTTCATCATGTCGCCGCTGGTGCCGCCGGGCAGAAAAGTGCTGAAGAACTGGCCGATCAGCGTCAAGCGCAACGAAGCTCCAAGCGTCAGATGCAGGCCCGGAGCAGCCATCAAAATGGCCAGCCGCCACGCCGCAATGTAGAAAGCGATGATCAATCCAACCAGCGCAGCCAGCGTCAATGGCCAGGCCTGGGCGAGTCCCAGCAGCGACTTCCATTTTATCAAGCCCGACGTACCCAGGTAGACCAGCAGCGTGACGCCGATCACGGCGCGCAAAATTCCAAACACAACATTTCGCGCGCGGGTCATCCGTGCGGGGCTCATTCGCCCGCCCCGCGTTGCGCGCGCGCATAGACCCGGATCGGCGGATTCACCGTGGGGTAATCGAGCGCGGGGCGCCGCACCCACGGAAACAGATCTGCAGTTTCGAATTGCGCGACCTCCGAATAACCCAGGCTCCCATCACGCAGCGCGTCCAAAATCGGCGGCGGACAAGTCGCGCTATCGAGGTACCCGAGCGGACTCGAGTGGTCGGGCATGCTGACGATGTATTGGGGCGTCCTTTCTTTCCAGCCGGCGATGATCTCGGCGACCGCGTCTGCGTCCGTGCGCGGTTTGCGGAAGGCGCCAAGATACTCAATGGCCCGGCTGGTAACCACGCCGCGAGCGAGCGGCGGCAGCTTTTGCGTAGCTCCGAAGTATTCGACATGGTCGCCGGACACGGAGCGGGCAGCGAGCCATGCGCCGGCGGCGTAGCGCGAATCGCGCAGCATCGCGTAGGTCAGGTCAGCACCGCGCAACAGGCAAAGCCCCAGGGAAAAGCCCGCCGTGAGAACAAAAGCACCGGCTAGCCATCGGTTGCGCGACTCCAGCGCAGCGGTCACGGCGCGTGCGGCAAGAAATGCCAGGCTCAACACCACAGGCATGACGTATCGCAATTGCACAACGCGCGCCGAGCAGAAGAGCACTAAAAAATAAGTTACCGCCGGAACAATAAAAAGCGCCTTGACCGGCTCGCGCCGCAAGATCCAGAACAGCCCGGCTACCGCGAGGAGAACGCCAGCGAGGGTCATCGCGTCGGTAGTTCGCGCCGCCACAGCGCGGAGAAACTCGAGATGTCCGTGCCACGTCCAGGGAAAAGTTTGCGCAAAGGCGACTTCGCCGCCGGCCGCGGCGGCCATGCGACTTCGCGCAAACTGGATGTGCTCGAAGTACCGCTGGGGATCGAGAAAAAAACTTGCGCCCATGCCGTATGCGAAAATCAAACTAACCACGCACGCCAGTGGCGCTTTCCAGAATCTCCAGGTGAGCCAGGCCGCAGGTTCCCGCAAATCGCGATACTCAATCCAGAGCAGAAGGACTGGGAAGCCGAGGAAGGAGGCGGCGGAGGTCTCCTTGACGGCCAAGGCGCAGCCGGCCAGCAGGCCCAGCCAAACAGCGCGCGACACAGTGAATGTTCCCATCAGGCAGCGTGCGAACACGGCCAGCGCCGCGGCCGTGAAAAATAGAACCGGTACATCGACGTTGCCCGTCCGCGAATAGTAAAACATTGGGAAAGCTGTTCCCGCGAAGGCCGCAGAGAGAAAACCGGTGCGATGATCCCACAGCACTAAGCCTGCGTCATACGCAACAACGGCCACTCCTACGCCGAAGAGCACGGAAACGAGATGGGCGATTAAGCTGAGGCTTGCCAGCGCGCGCACCGGGTCGCGGAGTCCAAAAGGAAAAACTCCACTCGGCCGGGTGAACTGGCCGGTTATCCAGAGATAGCCCATGTACGGTGTATAGGCGGCGGCGACCATCAGCGGATGCAGGATCGGATAACCAAGATTGCGCTCGGGGCTCGGAACAAAAAGGCCATGGACTTCAGCGAGAGGGCCGAGTGGAGTGGCATCGTCGACTCCCCAGGATTGCACGCGATCGGCGGCCGTAGCACGCGGCGCGCCCCACCAGCAGGCGGGAAGGTAGAGCGCCAGCGCAGCCACGGCAACCCACAGGTGCGCGCGCGGCAACTTTTTCAGGAAAATAGTCATTGTTTCTTAATTTGCGCTGCTCCGTTGCGGTGCGCGCGCTGCGAAGGAATAACCCGAGAGATATTTTACAATTTTTCCGGCGGCATCGCCGTCGCCATAGAATTCCACCCTGGTGGCGTTGGGCGCCTGCGCTTCCCGCAACGCGGAGCAAATAAGCGCGGGATCAGCGCCGGTTAATCGATTCCAGCCGCTTTCGACAGTTTCCACCCATTCCGTTTCCTGCCGCAGGGTGACGCAGGGCACGCGGAAGAAATACGCTTCCTTTTGTACGCCTCCCGAATCGGTAACGATTACGCGGGCAGATTCCTCAAGGCGAATCATGTCGAGGTAAGCCACGGGGTCGATCACTTGTACGCGGCCGAGCCGCGCGCTGAGGTCATGTTGGGCGATCAACTTTCGCGTGCGCGGATGCAGCGCGAGAACAACGGGCAAATCCTTCGCCACCTTGGCAAGCGACGACAGAATATGAGTCAGGCGAACAGGGTCGTCGGTATTTTCCGCGCGGTGCACAGTGGCCAGAACGAACCGCCCGGTCTCAAGCTCCAGCCGTTCGAGCACGCGGCTTGTGTCGCGCGCCCGCTTACGATAAAACAGCGACGCGTCATACATCACATCGCCCACCTGCTCGACGCCTTTCTGAATGCCTTCGCGGCGCAGGTTGGTCACGGCCGCTGTAGTGGGGCAAAGCAGCGCGTCGGAGATGCGGTCGGTAAGGACGCGATTGATCTCCTCCGGCATCCTGCGATTGAATGAACGCAGCCCCGCTTCCACGTGCGCGAGCGCGATATTCAATTTTTTCGCGGCCAACGCCCCCGCCAGCGTCGAATTCGTATCGCCGTAGACCAGCACGGTATCCGGATGTTCCTCAACCAGTAGCGGTTCAATGGCCGCCAGCATTCGCCCGGTCTGTGCACCGTGCGGCAGTGAACCGATTTCCAGGTGATAGCGCGGCGTGGGAATCTCCAGCTCGTCAAAAAAAACCTGAGAGAGGCTGGCGTCGTAGTGCTGTCCGGTGTGTACCAGAATCTCTTCGATGGCTTTGCCGCCGGTGCCGGCGGCATTGATATTCCATAATCCAATGGCTCGAGAAACCGCGGCCGCTTTCACAAACTGCGGCCGCGCACCGACGATGGTGACAATCTTCACGGTTTAACCGCGGGCCGCTGCTGCGACAGATGCGGCGACACGTTCAATCTGTTCCGCGGTCAACTCAGGATAAATGGGAAGTGAAAGAACTTCGTTTGCGACGCGTTCCGAAACCGGAAGCGAACCCGCCTTGTTGCCCAGCGCGGCGAACATGGGCTGCAGATGAAGCGGCAACGGATAATAGATCATGCTGGCGATGCCCTGATCCGCGAGAGACTTCTGCACGCGGTCACGCGTCGTAGAGCCAGACACGCGAATCGTATATTGGTGATAGACGTGCTCGGCGCCAGGAAGCGTCTGCGGTGTGGTGATTCCCGGCACGCCTGCTAGAAGCGCGCTATAACGTGCGGCGTTGGCCTGGCGCGAAGTTTTCCATGAGTTCAGATGACGCAGTTTGACGCGAAGAATCGCCGCCTGCACTTCATCGAGGCGGCTGTTCCATCCCTGTTCCTCACTGACGTATTTGTTTTTTGTGGTGCCGTGCCCGCGAAGGCTGCGCAACCGTGCGGCTTTTTCCAGAGAATCGGTGACCACCATGCCTGCGTCGCCATAAGCGCCCAAGTTCTTGGTAGGGAAAAAGCTGAGGCAGCCGAGCTCGCCCATCGATCCGGCACGGCGCCCTTTGTAGGCGGCGCCAATTGCCTGGGCGTTGTCTTCAATCACCGCGAGGCTGCGCCGGCGGGCGATTTCTAAAATCGGATCCATATCCGCCGGCTGGCCGAACAGATGCACGGCAATAATGGCTTTAGTTCGTGGCGTGATGCGGCGTTCGATCTGTCCCGCAGCGAGATTGAAAGTGTTTTCCGAGACATCTGCGAAAACAGGGATTGCTCCCAACAGGCTAACCGTATCGGCCGTGGCGATATAGCTGAAAGCCGGAACGATCACTTCATCACCCGGCATGACGCCGGCGGCGCGTAGAGAAAGAATGAGAGCATCCGTTCCCGAGGCGAGGCCGATGCCGAACTTTGTTCCGCAATACGCGGCGACTTCCTGCTCCAGCGCCTTTACGTTCGGCCCGAGAATGAACTGGCCTGCTTCGAGCACACCATCGAGCGCGGCCCGAACTTCCTGGCGGATGACCGCGTACTGGGCGCCCAAATCCAGCATGGGGATTTTGGCCTGTCCTGATGTGGTAGTCACACTCAACGCGACTTGCCTCCTAGCTTTCTACACTTCCTGTTACGGACGATGGAGCTCATGGCCAAATCGGCGCGACCGACCGAATGCGGTGCCACGCTCGATACTCAGCGCCTATTCTGGTGGAAAAGCCGCCTCCGGCTCAAGCGCTTCGAGGTGACCACCTTTTTCGCGATACGACGCGCGGCATACTGAACATGAAATACGTTTGGCGCCAGCCGGCAAACGGGTGCCGCAGCGGCACATCCAGCCGATCCGCCGCGCGGGATTGCCGACGAGGAGGGCGTAGGCGCGAACGTCACGCGTCACCACGGCGCCCGCGCCGATGAACGCGAATTCGCCGATGCGATGACCGCAAACTATCGTGCAGTTGGCGCCGAAGGTAACGCCACGTTCCACCGTGGTGGGCTGAAATTCACTCTTGCGCTCAATTCCGCCGCGTGGATTGATTACGTTGGTAAACACCATGGACGGCCCGCAAAAGACGTAATCGCCGAGGGTCACTCCCTCGTAAACGGAAACATTATTTTGAATTTTTACGTGATTGCCGATTTTTACGCCTGGCGCCACGAAAACGTTCTGGCCGAAGTTGCAGTGTGTTCCGACTTGCGCTCCACGCATCACGTGGGAGAAATGCCAGATCTTGGTGCCCGCGCCGATTTCGCAGGGCTCGTCCACGATCGCGCTGGGATGGACATAAACTCCGGGCCGCTCAGGCATGGACGGTTTCCTCACGAGCGCCGGGAAGGGCCACGGGCTCGCCATTGAGAGTCAGCGAACGCTGGCAAGCTTCCAGTACGCGCAGAACGCGCTGGCCTTCCTGCGCGTCGGTGAGAGGCGCGCGACGCGTACGCAGGCAATCGATAAAATGCTCGCACTCGCGCCGCAACGGCTCCACGGGCTCGATCTGCACAGGCGTGCCCTCCGGACGTCGCGCCATAAAGTTGCCGTTCACCATCTCGAAGTTTTTTTCGAACAGCATCAACTTGGCCTGGGGATTTAGATCGTCAAAAACGGCCATCATTTTTTCGCCTACTACGACCAGTTTTTGCTCCTTGAACGGGTGCAGCCAGCTCACAAAGATGTGTGCGCGCGCGCCACGGTCGAAGAGCAGATTCGAGACACTCACGTCCGGAATATTGGGCTGTAGATACGCGCCACCCACCGCGGAGACCTGCACGGGCATAGCCTCAAACAGGTGCAGCAGTACGGAAACGTCGTGCGGTGCGAAGCTCCACAAGGCATTCTCTTCGCGGCGCACGCGTCCGAGGTTCAGCCGGTTGGAGTAAGCATATTCGAGCCGTCCCAAATCGCCGGCCAGGCACATCTCTTTTAGACGCACCACGGCGGGGTGGTAGCGCAGCAGATGTCCCACCATGAGGATACGCTTGCGCGCCTTGGCCAGCTTCCCCAGCGTCTCCGCTTCCGCGGCACGCAGCGCCAGCGGCTTTTCTACGAACACATCTTTCGCGGCTTCGAGCGCCGCCTTGGCCAGTGCAAAATGTGTTTCGGCCGGCGTGGCGATGACTACGGCATCGACTTCCGGGTCGGATAGCAAGGAAGCGGCGTCGGTAGTGAGGCGCAGTCCGTGAAAGCGCTTCTGCGCTTCGGCCAGCGCTTCGGGACGATCGTCGCACAGCGCCACGAGCACGCCCATCTCGTGAAAGACGCGCACCAGGTTGCGGCCCCATTGTCCGTAACCGAAGACCGCCACTCTCATGCGCGCTCTCCACTTTCCGACGGACCTTTACTCGTGGATGCGCTGGCCACCAGCGTTTCCGGCCGCACTTCTTTCTTGGGCAGCGGAGGAATCGCATCGCCATCGATGAACGCGCGAAACCACAGCTCCAGACACAGGAGTCCCCACATCTCGCGCCCAAATTTACGTTCGTGCGTGACCAGTTTCTCCACGCCGGCGACTTGATAGATTCCCCGGCTGCGCGCCCTGGCGCTGAGCAACGTGTCGTTTACAAAAGGACGCAGCGGGCCGCGCAGCCATTCCGTCAGCGGCACAGGAAATCCCATCTTGTCCTTGCGGCTGAAAATCATGTCGGGAAGAAGTTGCTTCACGGCATCGCGAAACACGCGCTTGGTGTCGCCGCCTTTGAAGCGAGTGGTGGGAGGCATGCGCGTAACCAGGTCGGCGATGCGGTGGTCGAGCAGCGGCACGCGCGACTCCAGCGAAACGCTCATGCTGGTGCGATCTTCGACGTGTAGCAGCGCGGGCAGCAGCGTCTTCAGGTCGAAATTGGTCATGCGGTTGAAATAGCTTTTGGTGGAAGAGTTGGAAAATACCTGGCGAAACGAATCGAGCATGCGCGAGGGACTTTTCGCGTTCCAGGCTTCCGGCGTATAAAGCTCTTCAACGTTTTCCGTGCGGCTCACCAGGCGGAAGTAGCGCCGGTCCATGTCGTCGAACAGACCTTCGCGCCAGAAACTTTGCAGCATGGGCTGGTAGTTGCGCAGCAAGGCCAGGTGGGGCTGGATGTTTTCCCAGGAGACCAGGTACTTGCCTTCGTCCTGCGTGCCGTAGATTACGCCCTTCAAGCACTGCTCGAGATAGGCCACCAGGTAGCGAGCATAGCCGCCGAAAATTTCATCGCCGCCTTGGCCGCCGAGAACCACTTTCACATTGGCCTTGGCCAGCTTGGAGACATGATACTGCGGGAAAAGGCCTGGACCCGCGGCGGGCTCGTCCATCATGTAGATAAGCCACGGCAACTCGTCGGCAAAATTGGCGGCGGTGGGCCAGACTTCGTGATGCACGGAGCCGACATGGTCGGCCACCGCGCGGGCGTAACTGGTTTCGTCGTACTCCGGGCCCTCGCGGAAGGCGCCGGTGAAAGTGTGGAACGCTCCGCCGTAAGCGGGGGCGGCGAGCGATACTACTGTGGAGCTGTCAATTCCCCCGGAAAGATGTGCGCCCACCGGAACATCGCTGCGCAGCTGGAGCCGCACCGCGTCTTGTAGAAGCAGGAGTAACTGTTCAACGAAATATTCCTCAGTGTGATGCGCATCGACTTCGTAATTGTAGTCCCAGTAACGCACCAGGGAGGGCTCGGCATCGCGGAAAGGCCGAAAGCTGAGGTAATGGCCGGGTTCGAGTTTGCGGATATTGCGGAAGAGCGTGCGCTCGCCAAGGCAGAATTGAAAAGTCAGATACTCTTCCAGTCCCTGCGAATCCACTTCCGGTTTGGCCAGGCGGGCGGCGAGCAGCGCTTTCGGCTCGCTGGCAAAGCAGAAACGCTCGCCATCGATGTGCCAGTAGAATGGCTTGATGCCGGCGCGATCACGCGCGGCGAAGAGCCGCTGCTGCCGCACGTCCCAGATAGCAAAGCTGAACATGCCGTTCAGGCGGTCGACGCATCGCTCGCCCAGCTCTTCGTAAAGATGGAGGATTACCTCAGTGTCGGTGTGGGTGCGGAATTTATGATCGCGAGCGAGGTCGCGGCGCAACTCGAGGTAGTT
>JAAFGT010000007.1:107660-134343 GCA_010365215.1 Acidipila sp.
ATGATCCACAGAGTCTCGTCCTCGTTGGTCATCGGCTGGCGGCCGGTATTCAAGTCAATAATGCTCAGGCGCTTGTGACCCAGGCCGACGGCGCGATCGAACCATGCGCCTTCGTCATCGGGGCCGCGGTGCGCCAGCGCCGCCATCATGGCGTAAACGGCGTCGCGGTCCACGGGCTTGCCGCGTTCGCGATTGATGATGCCGGCTATTCCGCACATGCGGATTCTCTCCCCGCCGTTTCGAGCAGGCGCCCGGCGCTGTCGTACATGCGGTGTTTGCGTTCGGCGATGCGGCGCTTCCACTCCGGGTTGACGGAGCCGACGAACAGGCAATACTTCGCCACCAGCATGAGGTAACCGAGCGTGGTGATGCTGGTGACCACTTTGCTGGTGCTTAGCTTGCGGTCGTAGCGCAGCACAAAAGGAACCTCGGCAACGCGCGCGCCGAGCATCTTGCACTTCACCAGTTTTTCCACCGTGCTGGTGAAACCCATGCCTTTCAGATCCAGGAACTGATTCCCAAAAATGGACAGCGCATCCTGGATGAGCGCAGCACGGTACGCGCGGTATCCGCAGGAGTACTCCCACACGCCGGAAATGGGGAAAAACATTTTCATCATCAGGTTGGCGATGCGGCTGATGGTGCGGCGGTACCAGTCCACGCCCACCTGCCCGCCGCCCGGCGCGTAGCGCGAAGTGGTCACCACTTCATAGCCTTCGCGGATTTTAGCTACCATCGAAGGAATATATTGCGGGTCATGAGTGTCGTCGCAGTCCATGCGCACGATGACGTCGCCGGCAGCCGCGCGCTCGGAAATGTACTCCATGCCGTCGCGCTCGGTTTCGCCGAGGCCGCGGTTGTAGCTGTGCGTGATGACGTCGATGGGATAGCGGCTGCGAAGCGCTTCCGAGATTTCCGCGGTGCGATCCTTGCTGCCGTCATTGACCACTACAACGCGATAAGGCGTCCCCATTTCTTTCATCACCCGCTCGATCTTCTCGGTCATCGGGCGCAGAGCGTCTTCTTCGTTGTAAGCTGGAAGGAGAATATAAATCATCGGTTTATCAGCGTAGCTTCGGGCCGCGCGGCTGCGGAGCGATGCGTACCCGCACCCGAAACGAGCTCCGGACTTGCCGCCGCAAAAAAACGGACACTGAATTCGCAAACGGCTTCGCGACCCGCAGTCAGTTCGCTGGCCAGCCCCCTGGTATCGGGCAACAGTGTCTCCGTCAATTCCGCGGGATGGAAATACTTGGCGGAGCCCATGTGGATGCCGGTGAACGAACGAGCCAGAGCAACCTCCTCCACCGGAGTAGGTTGTTCGGCCTGCAGCGCGTCGCGGAAGCCAATCTCCTCCTCGCGAAAGGAAATCTCGCGGCGCAGACGAAACGGCCCGCTGTGCTTTGCGAGAATGAGTCGCGCGACGATGCGACCGCGGATCCAGCTTCCCAGCGAAGGGCTTCTGAACAATGTGAGGTTCAAGAAACGAAGAAACATGAATTTCAAGGGCGTGGGCAGCAATGGCCGTGCTTCGCACAGGTCCGCGGTGCAGTAAATGGTTTCACGTTCTTCCCGATCGGCTCCGGCACCGGCGGTGGAGAGTTGCGAGCTCCATGTGCGGCCCGAGGCGCGAATCAAGTATCCGGAATCCTCATAAGCCAAGTGCGCCGAACGCCGGTCGAACACCCGGCAAACTCCGCCTTTCGCAGCGTTGACGACGGCATAGTAGGCGGAAGTTCCGGCGACGCAGATGCCGGACTCTTGAAAACGCCTGACGCCCTGGAACACTTCGCAGGGCAAACGAAGCGCCACGTCGCGGGCGTTTGCGGCGGAGAGACCCGCCTCGAGATAGCTCGTCAGCAGCGGAGGAAGATTCTCCGCGTCGGAAACCGCCGGCGTCAGGACGTTGCCGCTGGATAGCTTTCCGCGCATGAACCGGGCCACGGCGGCAGCCATAGGAATCTCGCCGGCTAGAATCTCGAAACCGGCCGGGAAATATAGCGAAGTGTGCCGGCTGCCGTAAACGCCTCCCACGCTGCCATCGGGATGAAGGCAATACGCGTAAAACCCGACGCTCCGGCGAAGCGAATCGAGCACCTGCGCCGAGCCGGTGCGCTGCCAATAGAGCGCCAGGTAGTTGATGCCCAGTGATTCGTACCCGGGGTCGGGGCCTCCGTATTCCCGGTACCAGCCATCGGCAGACTGTTCGGCTAAGATGCGGCCAATGATCTGTTCGGCGTGCTGCCGGTAGCGAGCTTCTCCCAGCAGCTCGTGCCCGTCCAGGAAGGCGAGCGCAAACAGTGCCCAGTGATTGCTCACAAAACCATGATCCTGCTCGAAGATCGCGCCAAAATCGCACCCTTTCCGGATGGCGGAGAGCAACCGGCTCCGAAAAGGCGCCGAAATTTCCCCTTCCAAAAGCCGGGACGTTGCGCACAAAATGTGGACCAACGCCAGCGTGGGCCCGGGGTCTTGCTCGTTGGGCGTAAACGCGTCAAAGGCACCGTTCGCGTGCTGCCGCCGGAGCGTCTCTTCCATGCCGGCAATCGTCCAGGCGAGGATCTGCGGACTATTGTGGTACGGGTTGCCGGGGAAAGGATGCCGCCAAAGCATGGCGAGCGGATACACCGCGCTCTGCGCCATTCCCAGCGGGAAATCGCGGAATTTCCAAGCCCAGTGCTCCCGGTCGCAGCTCCCGTAACTCGCGGAATGGGTTTCCCGGTCGAGAAAGCTGAGCAGGCGAGGCGTCTGGCTCAACGCTTCGCGGAGATACGCTGCGGCGTCATTTGGGTCAAGCTGCCTCACCACGAGTTTGCTACTGCCTCCACAGGACTGCCGGAATCTTGATTCTCGGGCGCCGCAGCGTTGCACGATGCGAAGCTATCTAAGCGACTGCCCTTAAAAAATGTACGGGATGAGCTTTTTCGAGCGCTGCATGTATTCACGATAGCCCGCTAGGTTCTCCGCATTGTCACGCTCCTCGACGATGATGCGCATCGCAATCATGGGCACAAAAAACAAGAAAATGTAGCCCAGGCTGTAGCGCGCATCGAGGATCAGGGCTGCGCCCACCGTAAACAACAGCACGCCCGCGTAACCGGGATGCCGGATATAGCGGCAGATTCCGTGATCCACGAGCTTCTGGCCGGGCCGGATCTCCACGTGCGTTGAGAGCGCCGCGCCGAGCGTGGTCACCATCTGGTAGCGCACCCAGGTGCCGAACGCCGCAATGGCCAGCCCTAGAAGGAGGAGCCCCAATGAAAATGTTCGCTGGATATAAGCGAACTCCACAGCAGGCCACAGGATGCTTCCGCTGAGGCCCAGATAGATCCCGTAAAAAATCCATTCGCCTTTTCGCGGGCCTCGCTCCGGGCTAGCGGTGAAGCCCGACTGCTCGATCCAGCGGTAAGCCAGGACGGTGAGCAACCAGACCGCCGGCCGCCGCCATTCCGTAACCCAGCCCAGAGCCAAAGGGGTCAGCGCCGCCGCGCAGCAGACCAGCGTGTACAGAATCAGCTGAGGGGTCAGCAGTTTTTTCTTTGGGGGCAGCATCTGAACCCTTCTCCTTTTTCGACCGCGCTGGCCGGGACCTGCAACTTACATTGATGCATTTACCTTTAAAAAACAAAGGGAATTAATCGCTTGGTACGCTTCCGATACTCGCTGTAGCCCGCCAAATTCGCGCTCAACTCGCGCTCTTCGATGACGATGCGGATAAATAGCAGCGGCCAGTAAAACAGGCAGACATACAGAAGGCTATAGTACGACTGGAGCACCAGCGCGCCACCGAGAGTGAACAGCATAGCGCCGGTATATCCGGGATGGCGGATGAAGCTCATGATCCCGCTGTCCACCAGTTCGTGTCCGGGCCGTACTTCCACGTGAGTCGAAAAATGCTCCCCGATTGTCTTCACACTCAGATGGCGCGACCAGGCGCCCAGGGCGGCCAAGACCACCCCGGTTGCACTTAGCAACAACGAGACCGGGCGCTGGATGAAGGCAAACTCCACCGCGGGCAACAGAATGCTTCCACTGAATCCCAAGTAGATGGCGTAAAACAGCCATTCGCCCTTCCGCTGGCCGGCTGTACGGCGCGGCGAATAACCGGCCTGCTCGAGCCAGCGATAGCCCAGCACCACCATCAGCCAGATAGCTGGGCGCTGCCATTCACGGCTCCAGCCGAGGAGGAGAGGCGCTGTCGCGCAGGCGATGCAGAGCAAAGAGTAGATCGCCAACTGGGGAGTCAGTTTAAGTTTTGCGCTGCCGCTCTGCGAAGTGTTTGGTTTCATGAAAATTTCAGGCATCCTTTGGGCGCGAGAGGCCCCGTTACGAAATCTGATTCGCGAGCAGGCTACCCGCCAAGCGCAGCACCGGCGTGGGCATCCAGGAAATCATCCGTCGATACAAGTCATAACGCGCGGCGCTGCTGTCCCTCTTCTCTTCAGAAAGTTGCCCAGGAGGAAACCGGTAGTAAGGAATGGGGAAGGATTCGCCTCCCCATTTTTTCTTGTACGACAGCAGTCCGTCTTGAAGCGGGGAATCCGCACCGAAATAGTATGTGCGATAGCCGTTATCCGACGCCCAGCGCATGGCTTCCCAGAACAGGAGGTCGTTCGGCCGAATTTCAGACGCCGCGTTATCGTAGCCCATGTATCCAGAAATCATTTCTCCATTGAAAGTCATGACAATCAGCGCGGCCACCGCCCGGCCTGCGCTCTCGACCAGGAGGAGCCGTGCGAGGCCACGGGTGAAGAGGTGCCGCTCGATTGCGGAGAACAAACGCTTCGGATAGGGCGGAATGCCAAGACCCTTCCGCGTGGCAACAAACAGATGGTAGAAGGAATCAAGGTCCGCTGGGCTATGGCTCCATCGGCATTCCAGGCCGGCGTTGCGCGCTTTCTTTACCGCGCGGCGAGTGGGAGACCGCAGGGTTTCATTCCACATCTTTTCGGAATCGCCGTTCAGCGGCACGACCGTGGTCACCCAGTAGCGTTCTTCCTCGTAACCGAGCGCGCCGAGCGCAGCGCCGCACTCCTGTGACGGATATTTAATCTCCAGCGATTTCGCGCCCATATCGTGCTGGAGGGCCAATGCGCGCTGGGCCAGCGCGTGGCAGGCCTCAGGATAAAGAAAAAGCGGCCCACCGCGATCACGCAATGGGACTGAAACCAGCCGCCCGCCAAAAATTCCAGAAACGAGGAAGAGCGGTAGGACGCCGACGATCGTGCCGGCGCTGTCAACCGCCCGTAAATAGGCAGCTTTGTGGCCGAAGGCCTCCTCGGTGACCGCCTTCCATGCAAGCGTATGGTAGACACTCCCTTGCGCATGTGAGGAAACGAACGCGTCCCATGCTTCGTGCTCCTCCGGTCTCAGCAAGTCAGCGCGGATCTCTCCTGGCGCAGCGGTATCCGGCTCGGCCGCGAGCGCAGCAGCGATCCCGTGTTCCGCTGCCGAAGTGAGGTCGAGGGAGCACAAATCCAGCGATTGTTCGTAGTCGCGATACTGATGCACGAGTTCTGCCGCTGATTGGTAGTTCACCGTGGAACCGAGTTCGTTGCACACGAACTCCGAGAGCCATTGCCCATATAGCGGATAAAAGTCCGCGTTCATTCCCCGCAGGTGGTAATCCACTACGATTGTGCCGCCTAGCTTGCCTGCCGTGTGCACCAGCTTGCGGGCGAAATCCGTAGGATCGGCGATGCCGTTCACGGCTAGACGCCGGTCGAAGTGATCATCCATCCACGTCGGCGGCAGCTCCACAAGACTCAGCTCGCGCCGCTCTTGCGGGTGATAGGGGCGGAAGGGATGGCATACACCGCGGCGAAATCCTGGGTAGAACTCGAACCCAAGCGAAGAATCATAAAGCAGCCCGGCCTGTTCCTGGCGGCGCAGAGTTTCGTGCGGCGCGGCTGGGTCGAGGTGCCAGTAGTGATGACGATTGCCTTCCACCTTTACGCCGGCGGCCTGCTCGAGCGCCTCTTTTTCTCGGCGAAGCTGTTGCACACTGCGATGCGCGTTATACGACGCGTGCAGACCGATCTCGCAACCCTGTTCGCGGAGCTGTCGAAACAGCGCGGTGAATTCCGGCTTGCGGATGTCGTAGAAACAGTCGGGTGTTCCCGTGGCGTACTGCGCCAGCGAGCCTTTTCGCGCCATAAAGTAAAATGTCGGGCGTGTCCCAAGCGTGCTCTCGAACTCCACCCATTCCGCGAACTTCCAGAAATGATTACTGCCGTTCAGGATTCCGGGGATCGAGGGCAGAGCCTTCACGCCGCGAGATACCAGCAGCCTGGCGCTCTCGATAGACCGTATGATTTGCGGATAGTCCACGTCGTGCGTGAAGGCGAATGCCGCGGAACGTCCACTCCAGGGCAGGGCCAGGGCTGTGCGGCCCCGTGCAGTGAAGTGTTTGCGCAGCAATGCAGCGTACTCCGAAACCAGTGGCCTTGAAGCGAGACCGTGCTTCAAGAAAAATGAATCATCCAGGTGCAGGTTGTCGAAGCGGTCGCGGCGATACGCGGGCTCCCGCGCGCCGGTGAGGAGCCAGTACGAACTTAATATAATGTCGTTCGTGAAACACAGGCCGCCGGCCGCCCGATGATCGCAGCCGCCACCTGAGCCAAAGTCGAGGTAAGCGATGCCGTCTTGCTCGGCCAACCGGGAAGGCTCGAGTTGCGGCGCTTCGGAAAACTTTAAGCCGCACCAGCGTATCTCCACTGGCGTAGCAGCACTCGAATTTGCCGGGCCGTAATAGATGTCGAGGTAGCTGGTTTCTGATTTTTCGCCGGTCCAAAGAAATTCCACGCCGAATCCCGCCAGTCGCAGCAGCGTACGTAGGACGTACTTTATTTCGGGTAGGGAGTGAGTGAGAGCAGGATGAAGGCCCACACGAAGTCGCGAAATGGGATTGGTATCCGTCATTGCCATTGCACACTATGCCGCAGGCGCGCCCCTATAAACGCACGCATCGCGCCGTCTTTGGAGCTAGTTAAGTCCAGCAATATCAATACATTAGGCCAAAGTATCGCAGAACGATATGCGGAATTTTACTCTTAATGCGCAAGGAGTTGCAATCACATTGAGGGCTGGGGTTTCGTAAATCTTCTGTCGCGCAGTTCACCAGGGACGAAAAGCTCCTCGTCGCTGCGGAATTATTTCTGACCCTCTTTCTTGTGCAAGCCGGTGCAGATGGCAATCGCGCCATTCGGATCTACAGCGCTCTTGCCCTCTTCGACGTGCTGGATGAGGCCTTCCTTATCCACCACAAAGGTAGTGCGATTGGCGAACTGCTTTTCTTCGTTCAGGATGCCGTAATCCTTGGAGACTTTGCGACTCATGTCGCTGAGGAGGGGATAGCTGAGGCCGAGCTGCTTAGCGAACTCGCCATTTGCGGCGGGGCTATCGATGCTGATGCCGAATACTTGCGTATCGTCGGGGTTGATCTTGCCGCTGGCGATACCATCCTGGTACGCCTTGAGTTCGGTGGTTCAACCCGAGGTGAATGCCAGGACGTAAAATGCCAGCACAACATTTTTCTTGCCGTGAAAATCGCTGAGGCTTACTTTTTTCCACGCCGTATCGGTGAGCGTGAAGTCCGGAGCTTTGTCGCCCACTTTAAGATTGGTGTGCGCGATCTCCGGCTTCTGCGCTGGAACCGCCATGGTCGCGCCCAGCAGTAGTGCCGCCGAGCAGATCCCCGCGAATAGTTTCATCGAGTGCCTCCTGGTAACGCCGCAACTACAGATAAAGTATAACCTTCAAAGATAGGAATAAAGAGAGATTCCTCGCTGCGCTCGGAATGACGGAAAACCAAACGCAGTGGAGATGATGCAGGTTCGTCATGCCACAGGTTTAGGATCGCTGATGGGCGGCAATGGCGTGGGCAATGCCGCCATTAAGTTTCGCGCAGGCGGCCCGGCGGGTCCGCAGCATCGGGCATGGGAACCAACTGGTCTGCTCCGTCCTTGGGATCGGGCAGATGCGCGGGGGGAGGATGGGGAATTCCCAGGCCGCGATTCATCTCCAGATGTTCCTGGGCGCAGCGCGGGCAGAAAGCTTGGCCGGTCTGCTCATCGCGCAGACTCACCAGTTCGTAGCAGCCGTGAATGCACTCGCAGTAACCTGTGCCGGCTGAAGTCTTGATGGGTACCAATGCCATTCACGCCTCCCAAGAGGCACGATACTACCTGCCTGCGGCGGGTTTCGCAATGAAAGGTGGCAGCGAGAACAGGGATGTTAACCTCGGAGATTGATATTCAAGGAAGCTTGTCCAATTGTTCGTAGATTCGACTGGCGATGCTGGGCGATTCGAATAAAGACAGGGTGGTATCGAGGATCAATGGATGTTCGCTGACCGCACGAATTGGAATATGGCTGCAAATCGATTGAGCGAAGCGCTCCGCCAGCGCCGCGCCTCGGGAAAGCCTGTGGTTGATTTGACTGCGTCGAATCCGACCGACTGTGGGTTTATATACGATAGCGAAGCGATTTTGCAGGCGCTTTCGAATCCCGCAAGTCTCAGTTACAACCCTGAGCCGCAAGGCTTGAAAGCGGCTCGGGCGGCCGTTGCTGCGTATTACTCCACCCATGGTGCCACTGTATCCGCTGGCGATATTATTCTCACCACCAGCACCAGCGAGGCTTACTCGTTTATCTTTCGCATCCTCTGCAATCCCGGAGATGAAGTGCTGGTGCCCCAGCCGAGCTACCCGCTTTTCGATTTTCTGGCGGAGATTCAGGACGTCCGGCTGGTGCGCTACCCGTTGGTTTACGATTATGCGGGCGATCACGGCTGGCAGATTGATTTCCACGCGTTGGAGCAGGCTCTGACATCGCGAACTCGCGGCGTGATTGTTGTCCACCCGAACAATCCGACAGGTCATTTCACGCGGGCCGGTGAGCTAGCCAGGTTGAATGAAATCTGCTCCATGCGGCAGATGGCTTTGATTGCGGACGAGGTGTTCCTCGATTTTGTACTTGCCGGAAATCGGCCGGTAAGTTTCGCAGGAAACGCTGACGCGCTTACGTTTACGATGAGCGGTCTTTCGAAACTTTGCGGATTGCCCCAGATGAAAAGCGCCTGGCTGGTCGCCAGCGGCCCGCGGGAGTTAAAAACGCAAGCGTTGGAGCGGCTGGAATTGATCGCCGACACGTATCTCTCGGGAAATACTCCCGTGCAGACGGCCACCGCGGAATTCCTCGATCAGAGACGCGGCTTTCAGACGCAATTTCAGACGCAATTGATAACGCGCGTGCGGCAAAACCTGAAGGAGCTGGATGGCCAGTTGGTCGTGCAGAAATTGTGCAGCCGCCTGGAAGTGGAGGGCGGCTGGTACGCCATCCTGCGCGTTCCGGCGACGCGCTCTGACGAAGGGCTGGCCATCGAGCTGCTGACGACGAGAGGGGTTTACGTCCATCCCGGCCACTTTTATGATTTCCCGGCCGAAGGCTACGTGATTGTCAGCCTGATTACGCGCGAGCAGGAGTTTGCCACGGGGATAGAACTTTTGCTGTCGATGTTCTGAGCGACGCGAGCCGTACCTAAACTTCTTTGAGCGAGTGAAGAGGGAAGGGTGCGGTGTAATTCTGGCGAAGCTCGAGCCAGATGGAATCCGGAAGCGAAAGAAAAATCTCCACAACCTTGGGATCGAACTGCGTGCCGGCGTGGCGCTCGATTTCGTCCTTGGCGGTCTGCAAGGGAAGCGCCTTGCGATAGGGGCGATCGGAGATCATGGCGTCGAGCGTATCGGCAACCGCGAAAATTCGCGCGCCCAGAGGGATTTCATCGCCGCGCTGGCCGCGCGGGTAGCCGCTACCGTCGAATTTTTCCTGGTGAGAAAGCACGATTTCGGATGCTTCTTTGAGGAAGGGAATGCGCTCGAGCACCTTGAAGCCGATGTCGCAATGCGTGCGCATGATGTCGATTTCGTCAGCCGTCAAAGGCCCGGGCTTGCGCAGGATGCTGTCGGGAATAGCCATCTTACCGATGTCGTGGAGAAAAGCGCCGCGCGCAATCTGCCGCAGCTCGGCCTCGCCGACGCTCATGGCGCGGGCCATAACAATGGTGAGCGCGGTAACCCGCTGGCAATGGCCTTCGGTCTCGGCGTCTTTGAGGTCGAGGGCCCCGGCAAGCGCTTCGAGAGTGCAGTCGTACGATTCTTCAAGATCCTCAAGCGCGGTGGAAAGTTGCGAGGTGCGCTCTTCCACCAGTTTTTCCAGGTCGGATTGGTAGTGCTGGTTTTCGAGCACCAGGCGGCGATGCTCGAGCGCGCGGCGAACGCTCATGAACAATTGATCTTTCTCGAAGGGTTTCAGGATGTAGTCGTACGCGCCGCGGCGGATAGCTTCAATGGCTGTGGAGATGTCGTGCATGGCGGTGACCATGATCACCGGGATGTCGCGATCGTGGCTGCGAGCCAGCTCAATCAGCTTGAGGCCGTCCATGCCGGGCATGACCAGGTCGCTCAGAATCAGATCGGTGGTGGAAGTGTGCAGGTGCTCCAGCGCCTCGCGGGCGTTGGAGCAGGGCGTACAGTTATAGCCCTGCGCCGCAAGCAGCGTGGCGACAACCTCGCGGATGGCCTCTTCGTCGTCGACGATTAGAATTCGCTCTTGCGCCAAAATCAATCTCCCGTGAGCGCCCATTATAAGGCAGGGCACAGATGCTCCCCAGAATTCTTGCGCTAGTAGACGTGAGAGTACATAGTTCGATTCTGGCTGCCTAGCCGCCCCGTACTGTGCATTGCCCGCTTCCAGACCTTTGGGTCAGTTTGCGCGGCGCGGGCAAGCTGCGCCATTTCGCAATGGGAAAGAATGAACTGCTGGCGATTAGCGTGCTGCACGGAGCAGCTACGCTGCTTCTCCTTCTACTCTACCTGCTGCTATTTCGAAGTTGCCGGGAGCGCTTTTTTCGTTACTGGCTGATCGGCTGGACTCTGGGTTTCCTGGCTGCGGCGAGTCCGCTGCTGCCCGGGCATTGGAGCTCGCAGGTGCTGCAATCCCTGAGCGTCGAGCTGGCCTTTGGTTCCGCGCTATTCTTCCTCGCCGCCATCTTTCAATATATCGGCAAGGAGCGGCCGTTACATTACCTCTGGCCGGTTGGCGCGCTCTTAGTGATCGTTGTCGCGCTGGGACTAAGCGGAATTCGCGGGATGGCCTGGCTGGGCGGCGCTGCCTGGGCGATCGAAGCCGGGCTCTACCTGGCCGCGGGATGGTTGCTGTGGCGAGCGGTTGGGCGCACGCGCGGCTACGGCGCGGCGTTGCTGGCTGGTGCGCTGATTCTCCGCGGTCTTCACACCATGGATCGTCCCGGCTGGGCGGCGCTGCCGGAAATGCAGTTTCGACTGGCCATTGATGCCTTGCTGGCCATCGCTTGCGGAGTGGGCATCGCCACCATGGTGCTGGAGAGTGCGCGGGCCCGCACGGATGAGTTGAACATTAAACTGAACCGCTTGACGCGCATGACTGCGGCGGCGGTGGTGACGACGCGCGTCGAAGAGCTTCTTGAATTGGTTCTTGCTCACGTGGTGGAGAGTCTGGATCTGAGTCACGGAGTCATCCGGCTGGTGGAGGGCGAAGGAGCGGCCGCGCAACTGGTGCAGCGCGCGGCGCTGGGCGCTCAGCCGGAATTGCTTTCCAAACAGCAGCAGTTGCTTGCCGCGTCGGAACCGTGGGTGCAGGCGCTGTTTGATCAGGAGAGTTCTTTCATAGCTTTCTCTGAAGCCACCGATTCGAAGCTGAAGCAGTGGATGAAGGATGAACGACTGGCGGCGGTGATAGTGATTCGCAAGCCGGCGCAGGGCTCGCCACTCGGCCTGATGGGTGTGGGCATCACCCATTCGCGTTCCTTGCATCCGGACGAAGTGAATTTTCTAATTAACTCCGGAAATCTGCTGGGACTGACGATCCAGAACATCTGGCATTTCGAAAAAATGGCCACTGCAGAACGGCAGTGGGCCGCGACATTCGATCACATCGCCGACCCTATACTGGTGCACGATTCACAGTACCGCCTGCAGCATGCCAATCGCGCCGTGAAACAGCGGCTGGGAACGAAAGCAGAAAACATCGTGGGGCAGCCGCTGCGGGAGCTGTTGCGTCGCGGAGAGGCGCGCTGGAATCACTGTCCCTATTGCGAGGGCGCGGCGGGAACGGCAGAAGCGCCCGACCCGACATTTTTTGGTTACCTTCTGGCTACCACTTCCTCGTTTGAGGATCCGGCCGACGGGCGAAAAGGGACGATCCATGTGCTCAGGGATATTACGGAGCGCAAGCGTGCGGAAGAGAAGTACCGCAACTTGTTCGAAAATGTGCAGGAGGGTGTGTTTATTTCGACGCCGGAAGGACGGTTTATTGAAATCAACGACGCTTTCTGCCAGATGCTGGGCTACGCGTCAAGAGACGAACTGCTGCAAGTGGATATTTCCAGCGCGCTGTTCGTCAATCCCGCGGACCGCGAGCGGCTGAAAAAACTACTTCGCGAACACGGAGCCGTGAATGCATTCGAATTCCAGATGAGGCGCCGCAATGGCGATACGATTACCGTGCTGGAATCCAGCGTGGCCTACCGCAACAGCACGGGCGAAGTGGTAGCCTACGAGGGCTTTGTCCTGGATATCACCGAACGGAAGCAGGCGGATATCGAGCTTCGCCGTCGGAACCGCGAGCTGCTGCTGCTCAATGCGATCGGAACCACGCTCAGCCAGTCGCTGGCCCTCGATGACCTCCTGGCGCGAATGCTGCGACAGGTCAATGAGCTTTTCGGACTGGATCTGGGCGTGGTGTTTCTGGTGAACGAGACGCAAGCAATGGTGGAGCGACGCGCGTCGCTGGGCTCGCGCGCGGAGGCGCCCGCGCAGTTCCCAGCTAAGTTGGTGGCCGCGGAGGTGCTGCGGCACTTAGGGCAACGACACACCACGGTCCTGGCGCCGCAGGCCTTTGCCGCCATCGATTATTTCCGCCAACTCGACGAACTCGAGGACCTGAAATTTTCCCGCCTGGTGCTGCTGTGGTCCAAGGACCGCATCCTCGGAGCGTTGATCGTAGGCAGCAGAATGCCGAGAGAATTCTCCCCGGCCGAGGTAAACCTGCTGGCGGCGATTGGCAATCAGGTGGCCACCACCGTGGAGAAAACTTCGCTCCACGAAAAAACCCGGTGCGCATTCGAAGATCTGCGGCTGACGCAAGAGCAGCTGGTGCAGAGCGAAAAAATGGTCGCGCTGGGGCAACTGATTTCCGGCGTGGCGCACGAGCTGAACAATCCGCTCACGGCGATCTTGGGGTACAGCCAGCTTCTGACGACGATCCCGGCCGTAAATCCGCAGGTGGCGGACTTCTCTTCCAAGATCACGAAGCAGGCTCACCGCACGCAGCGCATCGTCCAAAACCTCTTAAGCTTTGCGCGCCAGCACAAGCCGGAGCGGAGCCCGGTGCAGCTCCACGAAGTTCTCGAGGACACCCTGTTCCTGCGGGAATACGATTGGAAGCGCAATAACATCGCCATCCACCGGGAGTTCGACGCGCGACTGCCCTGCGTGACCGGGGACTGCCATCAACTGCAGCAGGTGTTCTTGAATATCCTCAACAATGCTTTTGACGCGGTAAAGAATTGCGAAGCCGACCGCAGTATCTGGATCCGCACGGAGGCGCGCGACGGCCGTGTGATCGTGGAGATAGAAGACAGCGGCCCCGGAGCGCGAGAACCGCGGCGGGTATTCGATCCTTTTTATACCACCAAGGGAATCGGCGAAGGGACGGGCCTGGGGCTGAGCATCTGTTACGGCATCGTGAAGGAGCACGGCGGAGAGATCAGCACGCGCAACACAATTTCGCGCGGCGCATGCTTCACCGTAGTGTTGCCGGTCAGCCTGCCGGCAGCTTCCGGCGAATGGGTGCATGCCCCGCTGAAGGCCGCGGCGCGAGATGCCGGATGCGTCCTCCTGGTCGATGACGAAGAAGCCGTGATCGAAGTGGAGCGGGAGATCCTGCGCGAACGCGGACACCTGGTGCATAGTGCGGCGGACGGGTCACAGGCGCTTGAAATTCTTGGCCGTTCGCCGGTCGATGCCGTAGTGATCAGCTTCAAGCCCGGCAGGTTTGGCGGCGATGCGCTCTACGATTGGATTGCTGAAAATCGCCCAGGCCTCGCCGCGAGGGTTATCTTCACCCTGTCCGACGGCCAGGGCGAGGCTGCGCGCCTGCAAATGGCTGGCAGCGGCGGCTCCGCTTTGCATAAGCCATTTCGAGCCGAGGAGTTTCTGCAGGTGGTGGAACAGGCGCTGGCCAGGAAGATATATCTCGAAGAACGAGACCTGGAAGCGTTTAGGACGTAAGGCCGGAGGATCCTGAGTTTTCTGCAAGAGCGGAGGTGAGCCGTTCCAACGCGCTGCCCAGTCCGCCGATGATCTCAGCCAGTTGCAGGACCTGTTGCGCGGGGCGGACGCCGAGGGTCAATTCCATAACCGCCACGCGATACACCAGCCGAAATCGTAAGCCCAACCAGAACAGTTCAGCCTCCCGCAGGCGATCGAGATGCGGAGCCATTCGCGCAACCGCTCGAGCGGTTCGATTCAACTGCGCAAAATCCTTGTACAGGCCGGCAAGGAAGTTGCGCATCGCCCGGCGGCGGGCCTTCCGCCATGCGCGCAGCGCCGCAGGGGAAGCTTTTCCCCGCAGGTACGCGTCATCCTGATTGGAAAAGGCCTGGCGGACCTGGGGAAAATACCTGCAGTGACTCGCGGCCAGATTGTCCAAGGCGCTCGCGGCACTCTCACCCCCGGTTTGCGGCAATAACGCGGCTCGGAATTGGGAGGGCGGGCGCAGCAGCCAAATCGCAGCGGCCATCAGGCCGATCCCGATCAATGCGGAGATTACGATGTCGCTCATCTTTGCAGAAATTGCAGCAGCCGGTTATTCAATTCACGCATCCTCTCGCTTAACTCCGGGGCAAGTTCCTGGTACCTGCCGGCGGAAGCCATCACCGGAAGCGGCTCCCGTTCCGCCAGCGGTCGCAGGAGCGGCCAAACCCAAACCAGTAATGCGCCCTGGTAACTCACCCGCCACAGAACAGCCCACAACCAGAAGTGCGGTAAGATGGATTTAAATATCATGCTATTATTCACTATAGTAAGTATCGAGTAAAGGGCTAATCCCAAGGCGACCGCGCGGGTGACGAGGTCAAGCGCCAAACCGTAGTAACGGCATACCCCCAGCAGGGCGAGTAGAGATCCGACCACAGCAAACTCCAGGCCCTGCTCCGTGGCCGGAATAAAGCGATCCAGAGACACCGCGGCACCGGCTGATTCTATGGCGGCGAAGACCAGCAAGGTTGCCGCAGTCAGCAGCAGCAGGAGACGGGCAAGCATCCACACGCCGCGATAGGGCCGGACCACGCGGTAGCACAGCTCGGCCACGACTAAGCCCCGCGCGGTGAGCAGCACAGCCTGAGATATCCAGTAGAAGTAGAAATACCGCCCCGAGGCCGGGTTCATGCGTTGCAACATGCCCCACTGAAGCGCCTCCCAGAGGACTACCAGGCCTATGTAGGTGGTAAAAATTGGGATACGGCGGTAAAGCCCCCTGTACAGTGCCAATGTGAAAACGCCCACTTCGAGAGTTGTCCCTACCGCCCAGATCCATGCATCGAGTGGGGAGAAAGAGGCAGCCACGGAGCGCATCATAGCAGAGGGGTTGGGTGCTTGCTATGAGCGCTCCGGAGGCCAAATCCGATTAGACGCTCGTGTTTGCGGGCGGCTTGGGGGGAAATGGGGGAACTGGTCCACTGCCATCCGCGAGGAGCATGACCGGTGGCTTGGGGGGAAATGGGGGAACTGGTCCGCTGCCGTCGGCGAGAAGCATCACCGGTGGCTTGGGCGGAAATGGCGGAACTGGTCCGCTGCCGTCGGCGAGAAGCATGACCGGTGGCTTGGGCGGAAATGGCGGAACCGGCCCGCTGCCGTCGGTGACTGACGGACCGGCGTGACGGTAGGCGTTGATTTCATAACTACCGGTTGTTACGATGAACGCCAGAACAGAGCTTAGGGAAATATATACAAGCAGTCGTTTCATAGATGAATCCTCCATGGGCGGATACTGGCAGCGCCCAAGAGAGAAGAGCCGCTGGACTAGAAACTGTTCATAAATCGGAACGAGGGCTGATTTGGAAACTCTGGAGCGGTATCAACAAAGCAGACGGGTAATTGAAGACTTCAGTGCGCGAACGCTTGCCGTTATCCCCGGCGAGTTCGGAAAACTGTTATACCTCTCGTCACTCCGCGACATCGGCTCCGGCATTTACCATCACGACGGGTTAACCGCGCTTTATCCCGAAGGGGCGGTGCAGCAGGGATTGCAGTTCTGTCATGAGGAGATTTTTTTCCGGATTCTGGAGCTTCCCATCGAACAGCAGGAAGCGGATCTGCGGGTATGCATCAGCGGGCTGGAAGGGGAATTCTGGGGAAAAGTGTCACGCTGGAAGCAGACAGAATTTCACCGCCTGCTGGTGCCCACGGCGGTGCCGTCCTATCTCGGTGATCTATTCCTGGCTAATGTGGGGACGCTTCTGCAGGTGCTCCTCGAGGAGCGCGCTACGCTCCATCCAAACGCATAGCCACTCCGACGACTTGTCCGATTAGTTGCGCCTCATCAGGACAGCGCAGGGATTGCGGCGGGGACGAGGAGAGAGGGTGTGGCTGCAGGATGAGTCTATCGCCATCCCGCAGGCACCAGGCGCAGCGATAACCGTCGCGCACGTCCACAAAGTAAATAGGCCGCTCGTATTCATTCTTCCAGCCGCAGTTCTCGATTTGTTGCTTCTTCGGATCTACCTGCAGCAGGCTGCCCGCGCGGATCAGCGGCTCCATGGTGTGATCTTCGAGTCCGACATAAGCGAAGAAGTACTTGGCCTGGCGGTTCGGCAGCCCTGCTTCCAGGTATCCCCAGCTTTCCACCATGCGCGTCAGGTAATCCGTTCTGGCAGGGTTGAATCCCGGGTCAAATCGAATGGGAACCCGCAGGCGCGTTGGCGGAGCGGCCGGGTGCGTGGCGGCGCCCGCGTAATTAGCCCCCTCGCGAAAATGGTCGGACACCGGAACGCCGTACCAGTTCATGACCTCGAGAGGATCAAGATGGTAAATAATGCTGAGACTATATAATTTATGGAGGCTGGGCGTGACGCCGCGATTTTCGATCTCCGCAAGCCGGCTGATGTGAATAACAAACTCAGAGCGCCCGCGGCGCATGGCCAGTTCGTACGTGGCATGCTCGACGTCGCGATAAGTGAGTTGCAACCGCTCGCGTGCCCGGCGGAGATGCAATCCCGCGGAGATGCAGTGGTCGTAACTGGGTCCGGGCTGGAGTTGGGCGGACATTGCGGGAGTATAACAAACGGGCAGTGTGTTACGAATTCAGAACAGCGGCGCCCTCCCGGTAGGCGCATTCCTTAGAAACCTCTAATGATTGACCACGATGCCTGGATTTTCCTTTTCGGCGGGCAGCCAGGCTTCCCCATCCTTTACACCAGCGCGTGCGTGTACTACAGTTTTTGCATGAAGATTCAATCCCGCAGGAGTTGGACGAAGTGGTTCCTCAAGATGATCGCGCTAGCCGCAGCGTTTGCGCCTATGCAGGGCACGGCGTTCGCGGCGCCGCAGCATGAAGCCGAATTCAAGAAACTGGCGGCGCAAATCTCCGCGCAGCGTCAGAACGGCGAGGAAGAAAACGCCAAGCTATTCGAGTACTCGCTTACGCTGCTGGACAGCATGGTGCTGGCCACGCTCAACGTACAAGGCGGGCCGAACCTGGAAGTCATCAACACACAGTTCGGCCTGTTGGTGGAACACCAGCCCGCCGCAGGTGAAGAATATAAAGTCTACCGCCTCGGGGGAACCCCTCCGGCCTTCGCGCTGGTGGCCAACTTTGGGGTAAGCGGCCCGAGCGCGGTGCGAATCTACAGTGCGTTCGGGGCGGCGCGTTATCGGCTGACGGCACGCATCGACCGCTCTGCGCAGAAAGATTTCTTTGACGATTATCTCGCGCTTGTGCCGGTGGAGGGGGCTGAGGCGCTATTCGTCACCGTTACGGGGCGCACGGATGAGCTGAAGTCCGGTGCGTTCATGGCTTGGCGGCTTTCCGGGAATGAAGTTGTCCGCGTGTGGTACACCGACATTCTGCCGCAATCGAGCTATGAGCCTGCGCCGGCGGGAATTCGCCTGACGTATTGCGCCGACTCCGCGGAAGATACGCCGGAAACCTGCCGGCGAATGTCGCGCGAGCGATTCGCCTGGGACGGCAAGAAATGGCAGCGCGTCGAGCAACAGGATCTGCCGGTTAAGGCTCCGAAGAAGTAAACCAGTTCGCCCCATGCGGCGTCTAAGAGTTCATGGCTGACTTCCAGACTACGCTCCAGACTACGCTCCAGACTACGCTCCAGACTGCGTCTACAGTTCTCATCTCCACGCGAAGAGTATCGCGGATTTCTACCTGGCTGAAAGTGCTTTGCTGCGTCCTGTCGCTGGGCCTGTTTGGGGGAGTAGCGCGCGCGCAGTCGTCACCTACGCTGGCTTTGCCGGCGCCTTCGGCGCCGCCGAACGCAGAATTCCTGCGCGCGGCAGACGAGGTTCTAGCGGAAATGAGCCGCATCCTGGCACTCCCCGCAAAAGCGCCGCTGAAGAAAACGCTTCGCACGTCCGCGGAGATCCGCGCTTTCATTGTGCGCCAGATGCAGGAGGACAAGGAGCCTGAGAAGCGCTATGCCGATCGCAAGACGCTGGAAAAACTGGGACTGATTCCGCGCGACTTCGACCTGGATGGATTCCTGGTGGACCTGCTGACCGAGCAGATCGCCGGACTCTACGATCCCAAGAGCCAGGAATTTTACATTGCCGACTGGATTCCTGCCGCGGAGCAGCGCCAGGTGATGTCGCACGAATTGACGCACGCGCTGCAGGACCAGTACTTTGGCCTCGATACGTGGGCGGAGGCGGCGAAGCCGAATGACGACGCGGAGCTGGCGCGGCACGCGGTGCTGGAAGGCTCGGCCATGGCGGCGATGTTCGACTGGCAATATCGTCACCAGGGCGTGGGTGTACGCGAAATGCCGGATCTTGCGCCGCTGCTGGAGCCCGCTATCGCCGGGGACAAAGCGAAGTCGCCGCAGTTTGCCAAAGCCCCGCCATTTCTACGCGACGTGCTGATGTTTCCCTATATTTCGGGAGCTATCTTCACGCAACAGGTGCTTAAGGCCGGAGCGGGTTGGGCGGATTTTAAGAAGGTCTTCGCCAACCCGCCGTCCTCCACGCAACAGATTCTCCATCCGCAACTTTACTTGCAAGGAGTAGTGCGGCCACCGGTGACCCTGCCGGACCTGGCCGCCGCACTGCCGGAGTGGAAGCGACTCGAGGAAAACGTCGGGGGCGAATTTCTTCTGCACACGCTGCTCCAGCAGTATGCCGGCGAAGCGCGAGCGAAAGAACTGGCGCCGTCCTGGGCGGGAGACCGCTACGCCATCTACGAACAGTCAAAAACGAAACAGGTATTACTGGTCTACCGGCTGCATCTTGCGAATGCCACTGACGCCTCGCGAATGTTCGACGGGCTGAGCCAGACGCTGCAGGCGCGCTACGAGAAGCACAGCAATCTGTTGCTGCGGCCCAATTATCTGCAGATGGATACACCCGAGGGCGGCGTTTTCTTGCGATGCTTGGGCGGAGACTGTATGTACGTGGATGGCGCGAATCGCGAAACTTACGATGTCATCACGCGGGAGCTGGGGTGGCCGACCGCACCGGGCGCCGCGGGAAAAAACACGGAAGAAAAGAGGACGCGTATTGTACCGGCGGCGCTTCTGCCTGGAACGCAGCGCCTCGCGGCAGCGCGATAGCGGCACCGGTAACTCCATCGGGCAACTCCACCACGAGTGCTAAGCCTTCTTCTTACTTTGGGCGCGCAGCCAGAATCCATAGGCGACCGCGCCGACCAGCACGACCCACATCGAAATGCGCGTGACCTCGCGGAGGGTTTGTGATGCGGCATGCCATCCGTCGCCCAGGTAATAACCCAGCGCAATAAAACTTCCCGCCCAGATGGCCGCGCCGCTGTAAGCAAACAGCGCGAACCGCGGCAATTCGTACTCGGCCGTACCGGCCACGTAGGCGGTGAGGTGGCGGACGCCGGGGATGTAGTAGCCAAACGTGAGCGACCAGCCGCCTACGCGTTCAAACCAATCGTGCACACGCCGCACTTGCTTTTCGTGAATGCCGATCTTCCCTCCAAATCGCTCGACCAGATAAAGACCGAGCGAGCGCCCGAGCAAGTAGCTCAGCGTGATGCCGCAGGCGCCGCCCAGGAATCCCGCGAGAACGGCAGGCACGAGTTGCAGGCGGTTGCGGTAAACCAGGTAGCCGACGAAAGTGAGCAGAAATTCATCGGGCACGGGAAGCCCTACGATGCCAAGCATCAGCAGGGAAAAGATTCCCACGTAGGAATACTGGACGACCCATTGAAGGATGAAGTGCTTAACCATTTTTACTTATTGGCTTGCTGGGTTCGGCTTGTCTACTTTGACGATTTCGGGACTGCGCGCGCTGCAGATGGCCGCGCGCGCCACCATTTCACTCTGCGGGAAGCCACAACGAGGTGTCAAGGAGTTCTAATCGAGAAGAGGGCGCGGAGCGCGTGCAGCGCGAAAGGCGGGCAAGGCGATGCTCCAGGCGCGCGTGCACGCGACGGTATCGCGCGGGCTCGATGTGGCCCGCTGTTTGCGCCTGGTGCAGCGTCTCCATCGCCTCCCGGGCGACATCCTGGGCGCGGCGCGGCTGGCGGGCGTGATGTTCGTAATAAATCGCTAACTGTTCGTAAGCATCGAGGCCGTCGCGCGTGCCGCCGAGAATTTCTGTCCACAGAGATGTCGCGCGAGGCATATCGCCGTCGCGCTTGGCCAGCGAAGCCAGCTCGCGCCGCGCGGTGCGATCAGCCTCGACGGGCAGGCCGGCGCCGAGCGCCCGTTCGTAGATGCCCCGCGCGCGCGAACAGCTTCCCCGGCGGCGCAACAGGCGGGAAAGGCCAAACAGTTCCAGCGCGTCGCTCTCAATGGATTCCGGCTGCGCAAGCAATTCCACAATTTTGCTGGAGAGAGCAGCGAGTCCGCGAAGGTCCATTTCATTGTGGCGAAAGACCTGTACCAGCGCTTCGATGGTGGAGGGCGCCTCGCTGCGCAGGTATTGAAAATACGCCTGCGGGATCAGCATGCCGGGGATGTCGTCGCCGCGCTGCCAGGGCAGCTGGCCCAACACTTGATCTTCGAGCTCGATGAGCCGCACCGAGCCAAGCTTGGGACGCCAGATCTGCCGCGCTGGGTGCAACAGGTCGATGTGTGAGACCAGTTGCGGCGCGGCGATTTTGCGCGTCATGCGATAGCGCGTCTCCAGCAGGGGCCAATCAAAGGTGCGGCCGTTGAAGGTGACGAGCACAGGACGCTCCGCAATTCGCGCGGCCAGCGCCTCCAGTGCGGCGTGCTCTTCGCTGTAATCGCGTATGAATAGCTGCTCCACCTGCAGGCCGCCGGCCTCCCACCAGGCCAAGCCGATCAGAAAAGCGTAGGTGCCGGAGCCGCCGCATAAGCCGGTGGTCTCAGTATCTAGAAACAGCCACTGCGACGGGTCGAGGCATTGCGGAGCCGCGCTGGGATGTAGGAGCGCCATCACTCCGTTGCCAAGCGCACCGCAATCGAAAGCCGAAGATGTCGGGTGATCGTGCCAGCGCCTCAGGCGAAGATGCTCGCCGAACTGGTTGGATTCGATGGAAGCGCCGAGACGCTCGGCAAGCGCGGCGGCGCCGAAGGGCAGCTCGGACGACATGGTGCGAGGGGAGCCACCGAACGCGGGCCGGAGGGCGGCGAGGCGTGAAAGCCGATAGTCGATTTGTGAACTCATTCTTATTGCACGCTCATCGTTATTGCACGCTCAAATGTGTTGCTCGCTCAAAGTTGTTGCGGTAACGCGGTGGGAAGTTCAAAACGGTATTCTCTCGGTCTGCGCTATCTCTGTTTCTGAATCCCAATTCCTTTCTGAGGCTGATCCCTGCGGACTGAGCTTGTCGAGAATGGCAAGGGCCGCTTCTTTCGCGCGTTCCGAAGAGTCGCCGGCGGGCCCGACGCAGGAGGGGCAACCCTTCTCGCAAGGGCACGAACGGATCAGCTCGCAGGTTCGCGCCAGCAGCAGCGCGTGACGCTCGTGAAGCGGCGCGGAGAATCCGATGCCGCCGGGATAGGCGTCGTAGAGATAAAGATTCGGCTCGTAGAATTCCTGTGGGGCGTCGGGAGACGGCGAAGGCGTTCCTTCAGCTTGCACTTCTACTTGAAGCTCGACGGATGCGCGCTCCGGTGCTTCTGGCTCAGGTGGCAGGACCGCGGGGGCACTGGGCGCGGGCGGGCGCTCGCCAATGGCCGTGCCCAGATCGCGGCGGTCGCACATCAGCAGCAGGCTGGCCATGGATTCAAGCGCGTGTAACAGGCCGAACATTCCGCTTTGACGCTCGGACATGGTGAAAGGAAGCGAGGCGACCAGCGGGCGTTCGAGAGTGATCCAGTACGAAGTGGTATGCATTTCATTTTCGGGCAGCTCGAGTTTTCCCGCGCCGATATTTTCGTTGGTGAAGAATTTAATTTTCTTGAAGCCCACCACCTGGGAGCGCACCACCACATCTCCATGTGACCGCAGCGCCGGGCCGGGGGCCGCATCTTCGGCCGCGGTTTCGAGAATGCGCACCTGGGTATAGCGGATCGCGTCCGTGTAATGGTCGACGGCGACAGGCCGCACATAGGCTTTACGCTGGTCGAAGTCCAACCGGTCGACGTGATATTGCTGGCCCTGATGCAGATAAATGGCCTTGGGATGCACGGTCGTGAGGGCGCTGGAAAAATCCACTTCGCCGATTACTTCGGCGCCGCCTTCAACGCTCGCGGTCTGGTCGATGATGATGAAATTGTCGCTGGTCACCGAGCGCAGGCTCACGGTATCGGCCGGATATGCTTCCTGTGTCCAGTGCCAGTTGCCGCCGCTACGGTGCAGATACCCGGCCCGCTCGAGATGCGCGCAGAGCTGCGGCAGGTTAATTTCGCCGGAGCCGCCGGGTAAGCCGAAGGATTCGTCGGGTGAGATAGGCAGCTCGAAGGCGGCGCACTTCAGATGGTTGAGCAGAATTTCGAGATTGTCGGGCTGAATGTAGGCGTGCTCAGGCGCGCGCGAGAGAAAGTATTCAGGATGCCGGACCATGTACTGATCGAGCGGAGCGGAGCTGGCCACCAGCACGGCGCAGGAAGTTCCGCTGCGGCGTCCGGCACGCCCGGCGCGCTGCCAGGTGGAGGCGATGGTGCCGGGATAGCCGGCCATGACCACCGCGTCGAGCGAGCCGACGTCGATGCCCAACTCGAGCGCGCTGGTGGAAACAACGCCGCGAATGGCGCCATCGCGAAGGCCGCGCTCGATTTCGCGGCGCTCGGTGGGCAGATAGCCGCCGCGATATCCGCGCACAGGCTCCTTCGAGCCGGGGGCGGGCGGATGCGCGCGCTGCAGATAGGTGAGCAGCACTTCGGTGTGCAGCCGGCTGTTGGCGAACACCAGCGTCTGCATGCCGCGGCGCAGAAATTCATCGGCCACGCGCGAAGTTTCATTGATGTAGCTGCGGCGGATGCCGAGGTACCGGTTGACCACCGGCGGGTTGTAGAAGACGAAGAATTTTTCAGCGCTGGGCGCGCCGTTGCGATCGGCAACTTCCACCGGCTTCTCAAGCAGGCGCGCGGCCAGCTCGCCGGGGTTGGCAATGGTCGCCGAGGAGCAGATAAATACCGGGTCGGAGCCGTAAAAATTCGCGATGCGGCGCAAGCGGCGCAGCACATTGGCCAGGTGACTGCCGAAAACGCCGCGATAGGTGTGCAGCTCGTCTACGACGATGAAGCGCAGGTTTTCGAACAGGCGCGTCCATTTTGTGTGGTGGGGCAGGATGCCGGTGTGCAGCATGTCCGGATTCGTGAGTACGATGTGGCCGCGTTCGCGAATGGCGCGGCGTGCATCGGAGGGCGTGTCGCCGTCGTAGGTGAAAACACCGAAGCGCTGGCCGGCGCGCTGGATCTTCGCGGGGCCGGTCGGTGCGCCAGTTGCGATGTCAGTCGCGGCGTCAGTCGAGGGCCCACTCGATAGCTCCAAGCGCTGGCTCAGATCGTACAGCTCGGCGAGCTGGTCCTGTGCCAGGGCCTTGGTGGGGAATAGGTAAAGCGCGCGCGTATCCGTATTTTCCAGCACCGCGTTTAACACGGGCAGGTTGTAGCAGAGCGTCTTGCCGGAGGCGGTAGGCGTAACCACAACCATGTTTTTTCCAGCGTGTGCGCCTTCGGCAATTGCGGCCTGGTGAGCATAAAGCTGCGTGATGCCTTTCGCGCGATACGCCGAGACGAGCTCGGGCAAGACCCAAGCCGGCATCGGCGCCCACTCCGCGGCGCGCGCGGGAATATGCTCGATGCGGGTAATCACTTCGCCGGTGCGGTCGCGGGCGGAGAGTTGGTCGAGAGCGTCGCGCACGGCTTGAAGGGTTTCCTTGGGTCTTACGGCCAGCGAACCGGGCATTATTTCTCCTCAATCCTCTTAAACTTGATCAGTATTCTTCTCCTTTTCTTCTCCTTCGCTTTTTATTCGCTAAAACTAACACGGCGCGGCGGAGCGCGCAAGCCTCTTTAATGGCAACTTTCGAGGATCAGGTGTCCTGCTGTGCACTGCCGGGTACTTTCGGGGGGAGGGACGACAAGAATCGTTACTTAGAGTTCTGAGCCGGCTCTTATTTAGAAAGCTCCAAAAGGGCCTCACGCGCGGAGATTTCGCCGCTGCGCGAACCGCCCCAGTCCACGCGAGCATCGAGTGCTGCAGCGAGGAGGGCCAGGCCGGCGCTCGCTTCCGCGCGAGCCGCATCGATATTCCCCAGGCGTTTCGCGTCTCTTGCCAGGTAGACGCGGCACCAGGCGCGATAAAAATTCGTGTCGACCGGGTCAATCGAGTGGCCGTCGTGAGCAGCCCGGAATTCTCTCGCGGCGCCGGCGAACGCGCCTTGGCGATATTCCAAACGAGCGGCCGTGAAACGGATGCGCTGCTGATTTAACGCAACATCGTCAGGATCAAGAGCCAGCGCTTGCCGGCAATGCTCCAGAGCGCGCGCAAACTTGCTTTCTTCTTCGAGGTCGAGAGCCTGGCGGAGCAGCGCCATCTGTGGCCGGTGGCGGCGCACCGCCTCGGTCCAGCGAAGGATGCGCAGGTCGGGATCGAGCTCGATGCCTATGGCCGGCCCCGGTACGTTGACGCTGAAGGACGTCACTTCACCGTGGGTCGCCACGGAATGTTCCACCACGCCCTTGGCCGTGCGAATGCGCATCTCCACCCGCAGCGTAGCTTCGGGCATCATGTCCTTGACTACGATCTCTCCGGCCACGATGCCCGGCGCCCCGGAGGGCACCTGGCGAATCTCGATCTCCGGGATGCGCGTGCCGTTCAAGAAATAATCGAAGAACCACCCCAGGCTTCTTCCGGCAATCTCCTCGCAAATTTTTTGAAAGTCAGCGACGGAGGCGGATCTGCCGTGGTAGCGCTTGAAATATTCCGCAAGAGTGCGATCCACGCGCTCACGGTCGATCACTGTTTCGAGCGTGCGGAAGACCATCATGCCGCGTTGGTATAGCGTGGCGTGGGTCACGCTCCACGGCTCTAGCGCGAATAATCTCAGCCCCATCGCCAGGGGGCGAGGCGGATCCGGCTCGAGCGCGTCGCGCATGGCAGACATGACCATGCGTCGCGCGGCTTCGGGGTCTTTTTCTCGCAGATAACGCCAGGACAAATACTCAGCGAGGCTTTCCGCCAGCCAGCCGTCCTCCTGCCGTTCGAGCACCACTTCAAGCGGAAACCACTGATGAGCAAGCTCGTGCGGCAGAAATTCGGGAGCGTAGTCGGCTTCGTCTGCGTACCTCATCACGTCACGACTAACCACCAGGAATCCAGGCGCGGAATAACCTGTGGCCCCCTGCACGCCAGGGAAGCCTTCGACAATAGTTAGTCGGTCTTGTGGAAATTCTCCGAGGATCTTCCCAAACGCGTGGATCGCGTCCGCGGCTCTTATCTGCAGGCGATCCGAATAGTGCTGGTGACTCGGGGATTCACATCTTTGCAAGTCCACTATGGGCCCGCTGCCGCTGGTGGCTACTATCGGGTTGGAGCAGGGCCAGACGGTGCCCGGTCCGGCAACGATGGATCGCGAAGAAACTGCCTGGCGGGTTTTCCATCCCACTACCGTGGTCGTGTCGGTTTGGGAGAGGGCGGAACCGTTCCATTGCCCGCTCGCAACGGCGTGCCAGCCCGACGGGATGCTGATTTTAAAGTCATTCACAGCGAACCCGGCGAGGTCGACGGCCGGATACCAGCGGGATTCATCGCGCAACAGGATTCCATCGGCGGTTATGTAATCAAGCGGCGCGCGGGGAAGCGAGCCTTCGTAGGAGAAGATGAGCACAAAAGGCTGTGCGGCGGGAACGGAATCGGCCAGGATCACCGAAAGCATCGGCGAACCGAAGCGCCTGCCGCGGGCAAAATCAAGAGGGCGGCCTTTCCCGTCGCTCACGGATTTGATTTCAAGATGAGGGTTAAGTTCCATCTCC
>JAAFGT010000008.1 GCA_010365215.1 Acidipila sp.
CAGCGGCGAGCACCTTCCCAAGCATTCGGATCTCAACGTCCTGGCGGTACTCGAGCGCCTGGGCGCAGCCGAACTTGACGCCCTGCATCCCGTTGCTACTTGGTGGGCAGGCAAAGGAAATCCCCCACCGCTGCTCTTAACCCGCGGCGAGCTTCGCCGCTCCGCCGACGTATTTGCCATCGAGCTCGTCGATATCTGCGCCCACCGGCGAATTCTGCAGGGTGAAGACATATTCGCGGGCTTCACTGTACCGATGCAGCTGCATCGCGAGCAGGTCGAGCGCGAGCTGCGCGGCAAACTTTTGGCGCTGCGGCAAACTTATCTGCTGGCCTCGCGCCGCGGCGACGCTCGCCTCAAGCTGATGACCGCGTCCGTCTCCACCTTTGCTACGCTCTTCCGCCATGTTTTACTGGCGCTTGAATCCTCTGGCGGCAACGCCGGAGCCAAAGCAGCGCCGAGAACCAAGCGCGAGGCCATCTCCAGCCTTGCAGCGCTTTTTGGATTCGATGCGCGGCCCTTCGGCGATATTCTCGACGTTCGCGAAGGTAAACGCGCCGCCAAGGATCTGGACACATCGACGTTTTCGCAATACCTCGCCGCCATCGAACGCGCCATGGACGAGGTGGATAAAAGATTCGCCTCCGGCGCACCGCCGGACGGAAACCAGCCAGCCAGGGGAGTCTGAAAAATGAAAGCTCTGATTGCAGTGATCGTCGTGGTGCTTATCGTGGTTTTGGCCTTCGGCGGGTTCTACGTAGGACGCCGCAACGAAATGGTCCGCAAGAGTGCCGACGTCGACCTGGCCTGGGCCCAGGTGGATACCGTTCTGCAGCGCCGCGCGGACCTGATCCCCAACTTGGTCGCCACCGTGCAGGGCTTCGCGGCTCATGAAGAGAAAGTTTTCGGCGATATCGCCAACGCGCGTGCCGCGCTGCTCTCCGCCAAGTCACCCGCCGAGCGCATGGCCGCCAACGGCCAGCTCGACGGCGCCCTCGGCCGCTTGCTGGCCATCGTGGAAAATTACCCGCAATTGAAATCCAATGAGAATTTCCTGCGCCTGCAGGACGAGTTGGCCGGAACGGAAAACCGCATTGCCGTCGAACGCCGCCGTTACAACGAAGTGATACGGGACTATAACGTGTACGTCTCTACCTTCCCCAACAGCATCGTTGCCGGCATGGCCGGCTTCGCGCGCAAGCCCAGCTTCGAAGCTTCACCCGAGTCGCGCCAGGTGCCTAAAGTACAGTTTCCGTCTGCAACCCCGGCTCCAGCGCCGGCTCCAAACCACTGAGTTGCGTTTGGGCTGGATGGGGACCTCCCGTGGGCCGGGCTGCGGCCATCACCCTGGGTGCAGTCGGGGCTATTTATCTCTTCACTGTTCACAATTGAACTGCGCAGCGATTGCGGGGATGTCATTGTGCTTAATATGCCCAAAGCGAAAGTTCGGAGAGAGTCAGCCAGGTCCACCCTGGCTAGAGTGACCAAGGAAATGGCCGAACCGCGCATGTCCAAGTCTGCGCGTGAGGGAACCGCGAAGCTGGAAGCTCGGGCGGGTGCCAAACGGGGAGCCGCTGCGGACTAAGCCACCTGCGTTTTGCCTCGCGCGGCGGGCAACTTGACCGCGCCGCCTTGCTGAGCTAGTCTAAATTCCAGGCGTGCTCTTTCCGCGGAGGTCTGCTACCGCAACCGTTGATGAAACGCACCATTCAACTAGCCGGGGGCGTCGAAGAGCTTTTCGGCACCCTGGACGAAAACCTGAAACTGCTGGAATCCGCGCTCCACGTCACCACCGATCTGAAAGACGACCAACTGGAAATCGAAGGCGAGGCTGAATCGGTGGACCGCGCCGCGCGCCTGGTCGATGAATACAACGGGCTGATCCGCGAAGGCCGCGTCTTTTCCAACGGCGAAGTGAAACTGCTGCTGCGCGCTGCTTTGGCCGAGCCGGACATTGGCTTACGCAAGGCCGCCACGCCTTCCCGTTCGCGCGTTTTCGGCAAGAAGCAGGTGCAGGCGAAAACGCCGAATCAGCGCCGCTACATGGAGTTCATCGAGAAGTTCGACATGGTTTTTGCCATCGGCCCGGGAGGCACCGGCAAAACCTATCTGGCCGTGGCCATGGCCGTCTCGGGACTGCTCACCAAGCAGTTTTCGCGCATCATTCTCGCGCGGCCCGCCGTCGAGGCCGGCGAACGCCTCGGGTTTTTGCCCGGCACGCTCCAGCAGAAAGTCGATCCCTACATGCGGCCGCTCTACGACGCTCTCTACGATATGCTCGACGCCGACAAGCTCGAGCGTTTTCTGGAGAAGGGAATCATAGAAGTCGCGCCGCTGGCGTTCATGCGCGGCCGCACGTTGAACGATTCCATCGTCATCCTGGACGAGGCGCAGAACACCACCAGCGAGCAGATGAAGATGTTTCTTACGCGGTTGGGCTTCAACTCCAAGGCCGTAATCACCGGCGACATCACGCAGATCGACCTGCCCAGCGAGCGCCGTTCCGGCCTGATCGAAGCCATGGACGTCTGCGGCGGCATCTCCGATATCGCCTTCATCCACTTCAATGAACGCGACGTAGTTCGCCATAATCTGGTCCAGCAGATTATCAAGGCTTATGAAAGTTTTGAGGGCGGCGCGCCGGGACGTTCCGGCGCCGGCGGTTCGTCGCGCGATCATTCTTCCCGTGAGCGCACCCCCGGTGATCGCGCCGCCGGTGACCGCACCCCGCGTGACCATGTATCCCGTGAAAGTGACCGCCGTGGCAGCTCCAAGTAGATTCAACGCGGCCATGATTCTCAATCGCCAGCGTCGCGTGCGCGTTCGTCCTACTCTCCTGGAAGAATTTTTTGCGCGCGTACGCCGCACCGTGGGCCTGCCGGAAGAAGCGGTGGCCATCTGCCTGGTCAGTGACTTCGCCATGGCGCGATTGAACCGGCGCTATCGTGGAAAGTCCGGACCGACAGACGTGCTCTCGTTTCCCGCCGCGAGCGGGGGGCCGAAGCCGAAGTCCCGAAAGATCGCGAGAAAATGCGCGAGGCCGAGCGAGCCTGCGGTTTTTCGTGTGCCAGGCAACTCTTCTGTGGTGTCATCTTCTTCCTTTCTGGGCGACATTGCCATCTCACCGGAAACCGCTCGCCGCAACGCACGCCGTTTCCGGAGACCCCTCGATCACGAGCTGCGCATTCTGATCCTTCATGGAGTGCTCCACCTGCTGGGTTACGATCATGAGACCGACAACGGGGAGATGGAGCGTCTCGAGCGGCGCCTCCGCGCCAAACTGCTGGTGCGCGCATGATCGTGCTGCTGATCGGCATCGGCGTGGTGGCTCTCTGCGCGGGACTTTCCGTCATCGCCTGGCTCGACCGCATCTATATCGAGCTCGGCCGTATGACCACAGGCCGCGTGCATGCCAACCTCGACGTCTTCGTAGAGGAAATCGAGCCGCTGCTGAAGCTCGAGCGCGCCCCGGCGGCCATGAGTTTCCGCCTGCTTTCCAATCTCGGACTGGTACTTGTCGCCGCGGCCACCTCGGTGGGCGTCTCTCACTACGCGGAAGCTCGATGGGAGTTGCCCCTCGAAGAAACCATATTCCTCATTGGCCAGGTCTTTTTCTTTCTTCATCTCATTCCTTATCTTTTGCTGACACGCACCAGGGGCCGCTGGGCCAAGCCGTTTGTCCCCGTGGTTCGCATGCTGTGCTACCTGGTCTGGCCGCTGCGTGCGTTGCTGGAAGTAGGCGTCACCGTGGCGCATCTCCACGAGGATAAGCCTGGGGAGCGCCCCTCTTCCCAGGAAAGCCTCGAGGCGCTGGTAGAGGCCGGGGAAGAACAGGGCATTCTCGAGCGCGGCGACGCGGAGCTGATCGAGCAGGTGATGGAATTTGGAGACAAGCGCGCGCGCGAAGTTATGACTCCTCGGCCGGACGTGGTGGCCGTTGCCGCCACCACATCGCTCGAAGAGCTGCGCCGCCTGCTGGTGGCCACTCGCTATTCGCGCGTGCCGGTGTTTGAGGAAACCCTGGACCATGTCATCGGCATTGCCTATGCGCGTGACCTGCTGGGCGTGCCCGACCAGGAAGCTGCCCGCCGCACCGTGCGCGAGATTTTACGTCCGGTGATCTTTGTACCGGAAACCAAGCTGGTTTCCCAGTTGCTCCGTGAAATGCAGCAGAAGAAGCAGCAGATGGCCATCGCCATCGACGAATATGGCAACGTCGCCGGCATCGTTACGGCCGAGGATCTGATTGAAGAGATTGTCGGGGAGATCGGCGAGGAGGATCGCCGGCCCGCACCCGACGTGGTGCGCGA
The DNA here is from genome assembly GCA_010365215.1 of Acidipila sp. GTDB lineage: Bacteria > Acidobacteriota > Terriglobia > Acidiferrales > UBA7541 > JAAFGT01. Next base: position 4,308 of record JAAFGT010000008.1, read on the forward strand.
GATGGATGGCGCGCTGCTGATTCGCGGCAGCCTGGCCCTGGATCGGTTCGAAGATCTGCTCGGACGGCGCCTTGATCGCGGCCCGGGTGCCGCAGCCACCACCGTTTCCGGCTTGCTCAATGAAATTGCCGGCCACGTGCCTGTCGCGGGGGAAAGAATCGAACTGGACGGTTTGCGATTCGAAGTGCTCGAGGCCAACCAGCGAAAGGTCCTGCGCCTGCGTGCGCGCGTTCACGCTCTGCCTGCTTTCGGAAAAGCTGCGCCCGCCGGCTCCTGATTATCGCGCGTCCTGTCGAGCGCGGCGGCCGAGTTGCTTTCTATTTTTTCTTTTTTGCCACGGATGTCGACCCCTGCTCGTACAGCACCATTTCCGTCACCGCTCCACTGGCGTCCTTCTTGAATTCCACGCTGAACGAGCCCGCTCCCTGCACGTCAAAAGTCAGACCGCGCACCGGCACCATCACCCGCTCCGGCTGCCCGGGAAAGCTCATCACGAGAGTGTCGTTTCCCTTCAACGCAATCGTCACCGTTGCGCCGCCGACTTCATACTGCCCGGCGAGCGGCTCGAGAAAACTTTTTTCGCGCATGCGCGGGTCCGGTGCGCGTGTAAAGACGATCTCCTTCACACTGGGTTCCAGTGGCACCAGGATGCTGTCGATGTCGCCCTTCAGATCAGTGGTGAAGCGCACTTTCATCTTCTCGAACGCGTTGAGCGGATCGGGTGGCGCCTCGAAAACATCATAGTGAAAGTGCCGCATCGGCGAGGTCATGCGGTTATAGGTGAAGGCAAGCGTGCCGGCCTCTTTGCCCGGATCGATCTGCACCGTGCCGTAGCCGGCATTCTCGTAGGGACCCACGTATTCGTCGAGAGCGTGCGATGGGTGCGTGCCGATTTTCTGCCCGGTGTAGCCTTTTGTTTTCGCCTCCGCTTCCGCGTCTTCGCCTTTTTTCTGGTCGCTCAGGTAGCGCGCGCTCCAGTTCACCGGCTCCAGGTTGAGCAGCCGGTCGAAGACGCCGTACATGGCCACCGCGGTCAAATCGTTTTTGTCGGAATCCAGATTGGTCAGCACCACCACGCCGATGTTGTCCTGCGTAAGGAATCCCAACTGCGCGGTAAAGCCGTCGATCGCTCCGCCATGCTGCACAAAGCGATGCCCGCGGTAGCCGCCGATGCGGAAGGCCATCCCGTAGCTTCCAAACCCCATCTCCGGATAACCCGGCTGTCCTTGTATGACCATCTGTGGCGTCTGCATCTGAAGTTCGTTGCTCTCCGAGAGCAGCTGCTTCTCTCCGGCTTTTCCGTGCGCCATGTGAAAGAGCAGATAGCGCGCCATCTCATCGACGTTTGAGTTGATCGATCCGGCCGGCGCGATTTCATCCACGCCCTGAAACGGAATTTCTACCACCTTGCCGTTTGCGTTGCGGTACGGTCTTGCAAAATCCGCAGCCTTCTGCGAATCCGTCACCGAGAAATTGCTGCTGGTCATATTCAGCGGTGCGAATATCCGCTGCCGCACCAGATCTTCCCATTTCATCCCCGAGATGTGCTGCGCCAGCACGCCAGCGGTAACAAACATCAGATTGTTGTACTGGTAAGTGCTGCGAAAATCTTTGCTGGGTTCGAGGAAGCGCAGCCGCTCCACCATCTGTTCGCGCGTGAGCGTGGTGTTGTACCACAGCGCGTCATGGCGCGGCAGCCCCGAGCGGTGCGTCACCAGGTCGCGCGGCGTCATGTGCCCGGTGGCTACGTCGTCGTTCATGCGGAATGCTGGAAGATATTCGCGTACCGGCCGGTCCCAATCGAGCTTGCCTTCATCCGCGAGCATTCCCAGCGCTGAAACGGTAAACGACTTGGTGATGGAGCCGATGGCGAAAAGTGTTTTCGGCGTCACCGCACGATTATTCTTCACGTCGCGCGCGCCATAGCCCTTCGACAGAATGATCTTTCCGTCTCTGACTACCGCAATCGCCAGTCCCGGCACTTTCCAGTCTTTCATCACCTGAGCCATCCACGTATCCAGTCCGTCGAAAGGCGCTTGCGGCGCGCTGTTCTCAAGCTGAATAGCGGGTCGTCGCGATTTTGGCGATGTGGCTTGGCTCTTCTTCTGGTCGGCTACCTGCGCCGTGGCGGAGCAGCCAACGAGCAGTAAAATCACCATTAACCGGCGCACTAGCGAATATCTGTATTTCCGCACTATTCCCTCCAATGTGCACACGTGGGCGCCGCTCAGTAGTACTGGAGCCGCTACCCTGGTCCCCCGACATTTCTTTCGTGCGCTTGGCCACGCAGACCGCTATCATCGTTGTGTCAATGATCGCCAAATCACACTCCTCCAAATCACGGTCTATCAAATCCGAGAACCCGAAAACAGGCGTCTCCAAAACGGAGACCTCCAAAACGGAGATCTCGAAAACACGGATCTACAAATCAGGAAATGTCGCCATTGTCGGCCGCCCCAACGCCGGCAAGTCCACTCTGGTTAACGCTCTCACCGGACATAAGGTAGCGATCGTTTCCCGGCTCCCCCAGACTACGCGCAATCGCATCCGGGGAATCGTACACCGGGAAGAGGGAGAAATCGTCTTTATCGATACGCCCGGCATTATCCGCCGCGATTCGGCATTGACCCGCCAGATGATGGATGAAGTGGTGCACGCGCTCGATGAGATCGATGTGCTCGTCCTCATTGTGGATGTAGGCAAAAAATTCGGCGCCGGCGATCGCCACGCCCTCGATCTCGCCGGTAAGTTCAGCGGTCCGCGTTTTCTTCTGCTCAATAAAATCGACATCAACGCCAAAGAAACCCTGCTGCCCATGATGGACCTCTATGGCAAGGCGCTTCCGTTCGCGGAGATTATTCCCATTTCCGCCAAGAAAGGCGAGGGCCACGCGCTCCTGATTGAAAAGCTTTTGGAGCATCTCCCGCAAGGCGAGGCCCGTTTCCCGGAGGATGAGTATACCGATCAACCCGAGCGCTTCCTCGCTTCGGAAATCATTCGCGAGAAGGTGCTGCACCACACGCGCGAAGAGGTGCCCCATGCCGTGGCTGTGCTGCTGGACAATTGGGACGAGAAGGGCAAGTTAATCCGTATTCGCGCCACCATCTACGTCGAGCGCGACGGGCAGAAAGGCATCATCATCGGAAAAGGCGGCGCCATGTTGAAGGAAATCGGCACGCAAGCCCGCAAGGAGCTGGAGGTCATCTTCGGCGTCAAGATTTTTCTCGAGCTTTTCGTGAAGGCCCAGGCCAACTGGCGGGAGACCCCGGCCCTGGTCCGCCAGCTCGACTGGCGCCTGCAACTCGACCAGCTTGCCGAGGAGTAGCGCTGTCGCAGAAATTCTCGTTGTCCTGATTCCTCATTGATTCCAAGTGCGCGTCCAAACATCGAGTCCAAACATCGAGTTCAAACATCTAGGACACGGGCCCCGCGGGCGAAGGTTCTTCCGCGGAAATTCCCAAGGCTCTCATCTTGCGGTAGAGGTGGCTCCGCTCCAGGCCCAGCGCCGCTGCGGTACGCGTCATGTTCCACTGGTTTTCTTCCAGCTTGCGCAGAACGATTTCGCGCTCGTAGGCATGCCGCGCTTCGGCCAGCGTGGCGAAGGCCTGCTGCGGGCTGCGCGCCGCTCCGCGATAGAGCTCCGGCGGCAGATGCTGCGGTTCGATGCGCGTGTCCGGACACATGATCACCAGCCGCTCCACCACGTTGCGCAGCTCGCGAACATTTCCCGGCCACGGATACTGCATCATCACCTCCAGCGCCGCCTGGCCCAGCTCACGCGCCGGGCGGCCATAGGCCGCGCTGAATTCGGCCAGGAAGTGCAGCGCAAGAATAGGGATATCCTCGGTGCGCTCCCGCAGCGGTGGGAGATGCAGGGGAATCACGTTCAGGCGATAGAACAGATCTTCGCGAAAAGCGCCTTTGCCGATTTCCTCGTCTAGTTTTTTATTGGTTGCGGCCAGAACGCGCACATCCACTTCCGTGGCTTTCTGCGAGCCCACCGGCTCAAAGCGCTGCTCCTCCAGCACGCGCAAAACTTTGGCCTGCGTCTTCAAGCTCATGTCGCCCACTTCGTCAAGAAATAACGTGCCTCCATCGGCCTTGTGAAATTTTCCGGTTTTGTCATCCGTGGCTCCGGTAAAACTGCCTTTGATATGGCCGAACAGTTCCGACTCGATCAACTCTTCAGGGATAGCGGCGCAGTTCACTTCCACGAAAGGCATCCGTGCGCGCTGGCTTTGCGCATGCAGCGCTCTGGCGACCAGTTCCTTGCCCGTTCCGCTTTCCCCGTAAATCAGCACGCGTCCGTTGGTTGGCGCGGTAATGGCGATGAGCTGCCGTAAAGATTTCATCGGCACGCTTTCGCCCAGCAGTTGGTGGTGCTGTTCGAGCTCGTTGCGCAGCCGTCTGTTTTCTGCTTCCAGGCGCACCTGTTCCAGCGCGTTGCGTACCGCCACCAGCGTCTTCTCGAGGGAAAGCGGCTTTTCGATGAAGTCGAATGCGCCCAGCTTGGTGGCCCGCACCGCCGTTTCAATGTTGCCGTGCCCGGAAATCATCACGACCAGCGGCGCGCGTTTCGATTCGTTCAGCCGCCGCAGCGTCTCCAGGCCATCGATCCCCGGCAGCCACACGTCGAGTAGAATCAGGTCGTAATCTTGTTTCTCGGTCGCGCCCAGGCAGTCTTCACCGGAGTTTACCGCCGCAACGCTATAGCCTTCGTCGCGCAGCACGGACGCCAGCGACTGCCGGATGCCGGCCTCGTCATCGACGATCAGTATGGAATTGGCCATCGCGCTATCCCTGTGTCCCGGTCAGTGTTCCGCGCGGCGTTGCGCTCGGCGCTCCGGCCGCCGTGGTGACCGGCGTTACTGCAGGCGCTTCCGCCAGGGGCAGCCGAATGACAAACCGCGAGCCGCGCGGCAGATTGTCTTCCACGCGGATAGTGCCGTGATGCTCGGAGATGATGCGCTCGGCGATGGCCAGTCCCAATCCGGTGCCGCGCTCGCGCGTTGAAAAATGCGGCAGAAACAGTTTGTCTTTGTCGGACGGCGCTATTCCGTGTCCGGTGTCCGCCACAATAATCTCGACGGTCTCGCCTTGCGTGCCCAGGCGGGTGGAAATTTCCAGCTCCTTGCGGACGAAAGCTTCCATCGCTTCCGCGGCATTGTCGATTAGATTCACCAGCACGCGCCGCAGCAGTTCCGGGTCGGCTTTCACCGCGGGAAGTCCCTCAGCGAGCTCGAGATGCATATTGACGCCGTCCAGGCGGCCGGCGAACACTTCCACGGCGCTGGAGAGAATGGCATTGAGATCGCTCGAGACCGGCTTGACCTGCGGGAAGCGCGCAAACTGCGTGAATTCGTCCACCAGCCCTTCGAGCGTGGCTACTTCGCGCTCGATTAATCCGGCGCATTCCGAAACCAGCGCCTCGAGTTCGCCCGGCGGCGGGGCCTCGTGCGCCGGTTGTCGCGCCAGAAAGCGATTCAGCCGCTGCGCCGAAAGTTGGATGGGGGTCAGGGGATTCTTGATTTCGTGGGCGATGCGCTGCGCAACTTCTTGCCAGGCTGCGGATTTTTGGGCATGCAGCAGCTCGGAGAGGTCGTCGATGACCACCACAAACCCCGGGTTGGTGCGGCGCGGCCCCAGCGAGCTGACCGTCACCGCGGCGTGCAGCACGCGGCCCGGCAGTGCAATCTCGATGTCCTGTGATGCTGTGCCCATGCGCCGGGCGCGCCGCATCAGCCGTTCCACCATGGGCGCTGCCGCCGCGCCCACCAGATCCGCCACCGCTCGCGCGCCGCGTCCCGTCTCGCCGAAAATTCTCACCACTGCGGGGTTAACGCGGTTCACCGCGCCGCTTTCGTCCACGGACAGAACGCCGGTGGGAATATTTTCCAGAATCGTTTCCATCAGCCGCCGCCGCTGTTCGATCTCGTTGACGGCCTGCTGCAGGCTGCGATTGAAATCTTGAATCTTTTCGCGGCTCTCGGCGAGCTGTGCGGTCATCTGGTTGAACGAGTTCACCAGGGTGCCCAGCTCGTCCTGCGCTTGTACGGTCACGCGGTAATCGAAATTCCCCTGGGAAATCTCCCGCGTCGCTTCGGCCAGCGCTCCAATCGGCACGGTAACCTGCTTCGAGAGATAAAGCGCGGTCCAGGTAACCGAGAACACCAGCAGCAGGGTGACCAGGAACAGCGTCAGCAGAATCAACCGTTTGAATACGCGCAACTGCTGCTGCTGGCCGCCGTAAGTTTTTCGCTGCGCTTCGATCACCGCATAGCGCTTCAGAAAATCGTCGGGGATCCGCCTGCCAACAAAGATCTGTTGATTGCCGAATGGCGCGCTGCCGGCGATAAGCAGGACGCCTTCCATTTGCCAAACTTCCGCGCCGCTCTGCAAAAATCGCACATGCGTCCCTGCTGGATGTTGCACTTTCGGAGCGAACGCCGTCGCGCTGGCGGTTACCTCGCCCTTCGCATTCACCACCCAAAGTGCATCCGCCCCTGGATGGATAATTTTGAAGGCGTCCTCGAGCGTGCCTGATTTTGGGCCGGTGCGGTGATCATCCCGCGCCCCATTCTGCCGGTTGTTGAGTTTGGCCTGGCCGGAACTTGCCGGCGCCGCAGTCGTGAGTTGGCCTGCCAGCGTGGCCAACTCCACCAGCCGCGCCTGGTTGCTCCTGCCCATTTCGTTCAACAGTTCCTGGCTCTGCTCGCTGGCGATTTCCAGCGGCCGGGGGAACCACTTCCCGAGCGTGCGGTTCAGCAGGGAATAGCTGACAAAAAACAGAAAAATAATCGGCAGCAAAGAAATCCCCATCGCGCCCAAAACCATTTTGGTCTTGAACCGCGATCCAAGCTGCCCCGCGCGGCGCTCGCCCCACATTCGGAGTAAGCTGCGCGTCAGAATAAGCCCCAATATCAGCAGAGCGATGAAGATGAAGGTCGAGAGAGCGAGCAAAATTAGTAGTTGCAGCTCGCTGCTCGGTGCGAATGGTACGTCGAGCGAACCCAGCGTGAAGGCGAGCGCCATCAGAATCGCCAGGCCCAGAAGGCCCGCGGTCTGCCACAGCTTCCGTCCTCGATTGGGCGCGGTCATCGCGTATGCCTCGGGGGTATAGGCCTCGAGCCAGAGAGGGCTGCAAACCGCATATACAGGCAAGATAGCGGGGGCTCTCCCGGCAAGTCAAGGCAGCAAAGCCTCCGGGCGGGTTTCAGCCGCAAAGTCATGATTTTAACGGCTCCCCACACCCCCGCCGGCACCCGGCGCGCCTTCTCATCCTTGACAGGGTGTTGCCGGATTCACTACGATGTCGCTAAATTCTATGGAGCAATGCTCCCTCATTAGGTCAGGATGGTCACGGCATCCCGCTATCAACCGAAGGGACGTGATTCAGTCTGTCAGGAGCCTGTGAATGTCTGCCCGATTGGGCGAACTTCTGGTTAAAGAAAAACTGATCTCGCAGGACCAGTTAAAGCAGGCCTTGGACCACCAGAAATCCCACGGGGGAAGGCTGGGCACGGCTTTGGTGAAATTGGGGCTGGTCACCGACGACGAGGTGACCGCTGTTTTGTCACGCCAATACGGCGTTCCGTCCATCAACCTCAAGTTTTATGAAGTCGACCCCGCGGTGGTAAAGCTGATCCCGCAGGAAACCGCTGTCCGGTACCAAATCGTTCCGCTCTCGCGCGTCGGTTCCACGCTGACCATCGCGATGACCGATCCCACGAACGTCTTCGCCATGGACGACATCAAGTTCATGACCGGCTTCAACGTGGAGCCCGTGGTCGCATCGGAATCCGCTATTGCCGGAGCCATCGTTAAATTTTATGGAGAGTCGTCGAGCGTTCAGGAGCTCGACAAGGTCATCAAGGATCTGGCCGGCGATGAAGCGGACCTGGAGCTGGCCACCGAAGAGCAAGAGATGGACTTGGCGTCCCTGGAAAAGGCCGCCGAGGAAGCGCCCATCATCAAGCTGGTCAACCTCATACTCACCGACGCGGTGCGGCGCGGCGCCAGCGACATTCACATCGAGCCTTACGAAAAAGAATACCGCGTACGCTTCCGCACGGACGGCATCCTGCAAAACGTGATGGCCCCGCCGATGAAGTTGAAGGATGCCATCACCAGCCGCCTGAAGATCATGGCCAAGCTCGACATCAGCGAGAAGCGCCTGCCGCAAGACGGCCGCATCATGATCAAGTTTTCCAAGGACGGCAAAAAGAGGGAGCTCGACTTTCGCGTTTCTACCGTCCCCACGCTCTTCGGTGAAAAAGTTGTTTTGCGCCTTCTGGACAAGGAAAACCTGCGCCTGGATATGACCAAGCTGGGGTTTGAGCAGGAATCGCTGACCAAGTTCGAGCGCAACATCTTAAAGCCCTACGGCATGGTGCTGGTCACCGGCCCCACCGGGTCGGGCAAGACCAATACGCTGTATTCCTCGGTCGCGCGCCTCAACCAGCCAGAGACCAATATTATGACTGCCGAGGATCCAGTCGAGTTTCAACTCGCCGGCGTCAACCAAGTGCAGATGAAAGAGCAGATCGGGCTGAACTTCGCCGCCGCGCTGCGCGCTTTTTTGCGGCAAGACCCCAACATCATTCTGGTGGGAGAGATTCGCGACTTTGAAACCGCGGAGATTGCCGTGAAGGCCTCGCTCACCGGCCACCTGGTGCTCTCTACGCTGCACACCAATGACGCGCCTTCCACCATCAGCCGCCTGATGAACATGGGCATTGAACCGTTCCTGGTGGCCACCTCGGTGAACGTCATCTGCGCGCAACGTCTGGTGCGCCGCATCTGTGGGCAGTGCAAGGAACAGCTTCCGCTGCCGGAGCAGACTCTGCTAGACGCGGGCTACACGCCTGAAGAAGCCAAGACCATTAAAGTCTTCCACGGCAAAGGCTGCCAGAACTGCAACAGCAACGGCTACAAAGGGCGCGTGGGGCTTTACGAAGTGATGGAAATCAACGACGAATTGCGAGAGTTGATTCTGGTGGGCGCCTCGGCTATGGAGCTGAAGAAAAAAGCTTTGGAAAACGGAATGATCACCCTGCGGCGCAGCGGGCTGATCAAGGCCTCCACCGGGCAGACCACGCTCGAAGAAGTTTTGCGCGAGACTATGTTATGAGTCGGGAGAATCCATGCCGGCAATAAGCCTGAGCGACCTGCTGAAGAAGATGATCGAGATGGCCGGGAGCGACCTGCACATCACCACCAACAGCGCTCCGCGCATCCGCGTCCACGGCAAGTTGCGGCCGCTGGACATGCCGCCCCTCGGCGCCGCGGATACCAAGGCCCTGGCTTACAGCGTGCTCACCGACGCGCAGAAGCATCGGCTTGAGGAGAATCTGGAGATCGATTTTTCGTTCGGCATCAAGAATCTGGCCCGGTTTCGCGCCAACGTCTTCCATCAGCGCGGCGCCATCGGCGCGGCCTTCCGCATGATCCCCTGGGAGATTAAAGGGTTCGCCAGTTTGGGCCTGCCGCAGGTGGTTAGCGGGCTTTGCGACAAGCCGCGGGGGTTGGTACTGGTTACCGGTCCTACCGGGTCGGGCAAGTCCACTACGCTTGCCGCCATGCTGGACAAGATTAATTCCGAGCGCGAAGAGCACATTATTACCATCGAAGATCCCATCGAGTTTCTTCACACCCACAAGCGCTGCCTGGTCAACCAGCGCGAAGTGCACTCGGACACTCATTCCTTCGCGAATTCGTTGCGTGGCGCGTTGCGCGAAGACCCTGACGTGGTGCTTATCGGCGAAATGCGCGACCTGGAGACCATCGAAAGCGCTCTGCGCATCGCCGAGACCGGCCACTTGACCTTCGCCACGCTGCACACCAATTCCGCCATCTCCACCATCAACCGCATCATCGACGTGTTTCCGGCACACCAGCAGCCCCAGGTTCGCGCGCAGTTATCGATTGTGCTGGAAGGCGTCCTGTGCCAGGCGCTGATGCCGCGCATCGATGGCCGCGGCCGCGTAATGGTCATGGAGATCCTGATTCCCAACGTGGCCATCCGAAACCTGATTCGTGAAGACAAAATTCACCAGGTCTATTCGGCCATGCAAAGCGGTATGTCGCAGACCGGCATGCAGACATTTAACCAGTCGCTATCGGCCATGTATGCTAGCAAGCAGATCACTCTCGAAAGCGCCATGTTGCGGTCGTCGAATCCCGATGAGCTGCAGGACATGATCAGCCGCGGTGTGGCTCCCGTGCAGCAGAAGGGATCGCCGGTCGGCGTCCGCCGGTAACATTTTTTATCCCCGACCGCGCGAGCGGCCGGGAGCAGGGAAGAGGAGGGCAAGCGTATGCCTGTGTTTACTTATCGCGGCGTCAATCGCTCCGGAAGCACCATCACCGGTGAACGCGCCGCCACCAGTAAGGCGGAGCTTACCGCTGTTCTACGCCGGGAGCAGATCACGGTCAGCAAACTTTCCGAGAAGGGCAAAGAGTTTGCCATGCCCTCTTTCGGCGGCAGCGGTGTGTCGGCGAAAGAGCTGGCCGTTTTTACCCGGCAATTCTCGGTGATGATCGATGCCGGACTTCCCCTGGTGCAGTGCCTGGAGATTCTTGCCGGACAGCAGGAGAACAAGAGATTCGAGAGGGCCCTCAGCAGCGTGCGCGCGTCGGTCGAAGGCGGTTCCACGCTCTCCGCGGCTATGCGCCAGCACGAAAAGATTTTCGACGCACTCTACGTCAACATGGTCGAGGCTGGCGAGACTGGCGGTATTCTCGACACCATTCTTCAGCGCCTCTCCGGCTACATTGAAAAGAACGTTAAGCTGAAGCGTGCCGTACAGTCCGCCCTGATCTATCCGGTTTCCGTTCTGTCCATCGCCGGACTGGTCATCATCCTGTTGTTGTGGAAAGTCGTTCCCATCTTCGCCACCCTGTTTGCCGGTTTGCAGGTTGAGCTTCCGCTGCCCACGCGCATCGTCATGGGCATGAGCGCCTTCGTGGGCAGCATCTGGGGTCTGCTCATCGCTGTTCTTTTCGGGTTGACGTGTTTCGGATTGTCGGTGTGGTATGGCACGCCGCAGGGCCGATACATCCTGGACAGCATCCTGCTGAAGCTGCCGCTGATCGGTATCCTGCTGCGCAAGATCGGAGTGGCGCGATTCACGCGCACGCTCGGCACGCTCATCTCCAGCGGTGTGCCCATTCTCGACGGGCTCGACATCACCGCGCGCACATCGGGGAACGCGGTCATCGAGCGCGCTCTGCAGAAGACTCGCAAGGCCGTTGAAGCAGGCCGTACGCTGGTGGATCCACTCAAAGAAAGCGGCGTCTTTCCAACCATGGTGACGCAGATGATCGGAGTGGGCGAACAGACCGGCGCCATGGATGCCATGCTCTCCAAGATTGCCGACTTTTATGAAGACGAGGTCGACGCTGCGGTAAAGGATCTTTTGACGGCTATGGAGCCCCTGATGATTGTCTTGCTCGGCGGCGTAGTCGGCGGCGTAGTGATCTCCATGTACCTGCCGCTGTTCACACTGATCGGCAAGCTGGCAGGATGAGCTACGGAGGGTAGCGTCACGAGGACACGGTCACCACAGTGACCTCCCAGGATCCTTCAGAAGCCGCACGCGGAGCGGTCCGCGTGTCCTCCGCCCGCGCTGCCCGCCAGGACGTCCACCCCTGGTTTGCACCGGCCGCCGTGGATCTGCGCGTCTGGCTGTTCTGGCTGGCGCGTGTTCGCTTCGTAATCATCACTGTTCTCTTTTCCGTCGTTCTGGTCCTGCAGAAGTACACAGCACTTCCCGCGCCCGCGCGTTACTTCGTTCCGCTGGTACTGATCTGGTACACGCTGGCGCTTTTTTTCGGGCTCTTGATGCGCGCCCTGCCGCCCTTCGCGGCCATGCCGCGCTGGCTGGCGCCGGTGCAGGTCACTTGCGACCTGCTGATGACCACCGGCGTGGTCTTCGTTACCGGAGGCCATGAGAGCTACTTCATCTCCCTCTATCTTCTGGGCATCCTGTTCTCGAGCATCCTGTTTACTCGCCGGGGAACTTTCATTGTTGCCGGCTCCTGTTTCGTTTTGCTGGGCAGCCTGGTCGAGCTCACCTACTACGATAAAATTCCCCGCACAGCGGTTAGCTTCCCCAGCGAGGCTTCGTTGCAGAGCTGGATGCTCAGCAACCTGTTTTATTTCATGGCTGTGGCCTATCTCTCCAGCCTCCTGATGCTGACCTTGAGGCGTCGCGGTGTGGAGCTCGAAGCCCAGCGGGAAGAATTGCTCGATCTGCGCGCCTTTAATGACGACATTATCGAATCCATGCGCGGAGGCCTGCTGACCACCGACGTGGAAGGCCGCATCCTGCTGCTCAATCGTGCCGGCGAGGAAATCACCGGCTACCGTTTTTCGAGCCTGTCCGGAGGCATGCTGCGCGATGTGTTTCCTGAATTTCTTCTGGACCCGCCTTCGTCGCCTGACGGCACCGACCCCGTGGCCGGCGACCCGGCGCGCGAGGGCCGCAAGGAAATTTCGTTTCGCGATGCCGCAGGGCACGAGCGCTTCGTGGGTATTTCCGTTTCGCCCTTGCGCTCTCCGGCGCGCGGCGAGTTCGCTATCATTGGATTCGTTTACAACTTTCAGGACCTGACCGAGCTCAAGCGCCTGGAGCAGGAAGTGGCCGCCCGCGACCGCATGGCTGCGCTCGGGCGCTTGTCCGCGGCCATCGCCCACGAAATTCGCCAGCCGCTCACCGCCATGGCCGGCGCCGTGAAGGAGCTGGCGCGCCTCGTGCCGCTCGAAGAAGACGAGCGCCGCCTGGTGCGCATCGTCAATCAGGAATCCGAACGCCTCAACCAGATCATCACCGATGTGCTCAACTATTCCGGCGAAAAAACTTATGTTTTTGCAGCGGAGGATCCCGCGGAGCTCTTGGAGGAAACTCTTCTTCTCTTGCAGCGCCAACCCGGTTACGTGGACGGGCGCTACCGCATCGAGCGCATCTTCGGACCGAATCCCATGCGCATCTCCGTAGACCGCGACCGCATCAAGCAGGTGTTCTGGAACCTTTGCGACAATGCCTTTCGTGCCATGCCGGACGGAGGTACTCTCACCGTGCGCCTCGAAGCGCGTCGCGACGGCGTGCGCATCGACTTTCGCGACACCGGCGTGGGTATGGACAGAAAAGATATGGGCAAGATTTTCGAGCCGTACCACTCCACTTTTCCGGGAGGCACCGGACTCGGGCTGGCTATTGTTTACGAAATTGTGGAGGCCCACGGCGGCAGGATTCGCGTGACATCGCGCAAGAATGAAGGTTCCGAATTTACCGTAGAGCTTCCGCTCACCCCGGTGCCGCCAGCGGGTGCCAGGCAGGGCCGGGGCCGCACCTCCGCCCCGCAGACGACCCCAGCCGGCAAGTAGCCCGCGGCGGGCGGGTGGTGGTCAGCCCGAAACTTGAGGAGCGATCGAGATATTTATGGCCCACCTCCTGGTGGTTGACGATCAGAAGTCGATCTGCGAGCTGCTGGAGATTACCTTTCGCAAGGAGGGTCATCGCGTCGAAGTTGCCTCCAGCGGCGAAGCGGCCAAGCGCCGCATCGAATCGCAGATCTTCGACATCATCATCTCCGATATTCGCATGCCTGACCTCAGCGGCGTCGAGCTGCTGCGCCTGGTGAAGGAGACGTCTCCTTCCACTATTTTTATTCTGATCACCGGAGTTCCTACCATCGAAACGGCCATCGATGCGGTCAACTATGGCGCCGATCGTTACGTCATCAAAGGCGACAAGCTCACCGAGCAGTTGCGCCACGCCGTGCGCCAGTGCGCCGAAGTCATCAAGCTCCGCAAGGAGACCGGCTACCTCCGGCGCGAAATTCGCAAACTCACCGGACTGGGGCAGATCGTCGGGCACAGCAGCAAGATGCGCGATATTTTCGAGCTGATCCAGACCGTCGCGCCGCAGTCCAGTCGCGTGCTGGTCACCGGCGAGAGCGGCACCGGTAAGGAACTGGTGGCGCGAGCCATCCATGAGAACAGTTCCCGCGCTGACGCTCCCTTCATCACCATAAACTGCGGCGCATTTCCTGAAACTCTGCTCGAGTCGGAGCTCTTCGGCTACATGCGCGGGGCCTTCACCGGCGCTAACGAAAACCGTATCGGCCTGTTCGAAGCCGCGCATGGCGGAACGCTGTTCATGGACGAGATTGGCAACATGAGTCCCACCATGCAGGTGAAGCTCTACCGCGTCTTGCAGGAGGGCAAAGTCCGCCCGGTAGGCAGCACCGAGGAGAGAGACGTAGATGTTCGCGTGATTACCGCGACGAACAAGAATCTAGAAAAGGAGATCGCTGAAGGCCGCTTCAGAGAAGACCTGTTCTATCGCCTGAACGTGATTCCCATCCAGCTTCCTGCCTTGCGCGAGCGCCGCGAAGACATTCCGTTGCTGGCCCGGCACTTTCTCGAACGCTTCCGGAAATCCATGGACAAGCCCGTCGACAGCATTTCCCCCGAAGCCCTATGCCGCCTCGAAGCCTATGACTGGCCGGGCAATGTCCGCGAATTGGAAAACACCATGGAGCGAGCTATGGCTCTCGAGACCGGCACCGCCATCGGCGTTAGCGTGCTCTCAGAAAAAATCAACCACTTCTCCGCGGGACAGGCGCACGCCGCCGTTTCCGGCATTCCCGCGGTGCACATCCCTCCCGAAGGCGTGGACTTTGAGAAGTTGGTGCACCAGACCGAGCGGGATTACCTGCTTGCTGCCCTCGAAATCGCCGGTGGCGTCCGCATCCGCGCTGCGGAGTTGCTGGGGATGCGCTATCGTTCTTTCCGCCATTACGCCAAGAAGTACAACATCTGACTTCGCCAACTTCACCGTTAACTTCACGAACTTCAAGCGCCGCGGTCACGCGCACTTTCGCACACGGAAATGGTTGTGCAGGGGCACGGCATGCCGTGTCTGCTGCACGGCGCACAAAAGTGCACGTTCTCCGTCTCCTCATGCGTCCAGGCTAGTTCAGTCTACGAATCACCGCGCCTGAATTCAATAGACTCAAGT
The DNA here is from genome assembly GCA_010365215.1 of Acidipila sp. Classification (GTDB taxonomy): domain Bacteria; phylum Acidobacteriota; class Terriglobia; order Acidiferrales; family UBA7541; genus JAAFGT01. The sequence continues at coordinate 19,334 of JAAFGT010000008.1, forward strand.
GAAGCACCTGTCTGATGATGACGCTTAGTTGCGGCGAGCCTTTCCCTTTTTGAAAAGCTATCGCCCGTGGCGCTTCGCTAATGCTTACAGCAAAATAAATGGTCACAGCAACATCTCCGCTAACCGCTCCGCCATCAGCCGAGGCGGAAAAACCTGCGCCAGCGCCGCTGAATCTTTACCCAGCGCTAGTCCTGATCAGCGCGTTCCTGCTCTTTCAGACGGAATTGATTCTCGCGAAATACATTCTGCCCTGGTTTGGCGGGGCGCCCGCCGCATGGAATGCGTGCATGCTGTTCTTTCAAATGGTGCTGTTCGCCGGATACGGCTATAGCGATTGGGTAACGCGCTACCAGTCGCGGCAACGGCAGGGCCGGCTGCATCTGCTGCTGCTGGCCATCGCGTCGGCCGCGCTGGTGGTGAGCCTGGTGTGGTGGGGTTCTCCTTTGACGCCGGATGTTCGGTGGAAGTGGCGTCTGACGGATAGTCCCGTGACACACATTCTCGTTCTGCTCACCGCCACCGTCGGGATCCCGTTCTTCCTGCTTTCCACCACCGGGCCGCTGATGCAGCGCTGGTTTCATCAAGCCTACCCCACAAAGGCTCCCTACCGGCTTTATGCCATCTCCAACCTGGGATCGATGCTGGGGTTGCTGAGCTATCCATTCGCGCTGGAATGGCTGCTGACGGTGCGAAAGCAGGCCTGGGTCTGGACGTTTCTATATGCTCTTTTCCTGATATTGTGCAGCATCCAGGCGTGGCAATTTGGAAAACATCGCGACCGCTTCGCTGATAACGAAGGGCTCGTGGAACGCGAAACTAACACGCGCAGCAAGCGTCCTGCGCGGCGTGACATTATTTTTTGGATAGCCCTGTCCGCATGCGCTTCGACGATGCTGCTGGCCACTACCAACCTGGTTTGCCAGGATGTTGCCGCCATACCGTTTTTATGGGTGGTGCCACTCTGCATCTACCTGCTGTCGTTCGCCATCTGCTTTGAGAAGTCCTACTGGTACAACCGATGGGTGTTTCTGCCCTTGTATATCGCTACCGTGCCGCTGGTGATGCGCTTTCTTCCTACGGGCGTGGTGGCCGAAGACGTCGTGCGGCAAGTGAGCGCGTACTTCCTGGTTCTCTTCGCGGTTTGTATGATTTGCAACGGTGAATTGGAGCGACTGAAACCGCCGGCGGAGCGGTCGACCGGGTTCTACCTTTGTATTGCGGGCGGCGGCGCTCTCGGGAGCGCATTCGTCGTCTTGATTGCCCCTTTCTTATTTCGAGGTTTTTACGAATATCACGTAGCGCTGCTGGGGTGCGGTCTTCTGGTTTGCGCGCTGCTCATTGTCGATGCAGCCGCGCCGGTTTCCGCCGAACCGGACGCCCAAGTCCACCCGCGCAGGAGCCTCGTGCTCAGGGGCACGGCGGCGGCGACTCTTCTGACGGTCATGGCTGCGGGCGCCTACCTTCAGTTCCACTCCGAACCCCCCATCCGGCTGCAAGTGCGCAATTTTTTTGGAACCAAGCGAGTCTACGACCGGGACAACGTCCGCTATCTTCACGATGGAGCCATCGATCACGGTGGCCAGTCGCTGGGGGCCTCCTCGAAGTTGACGCCCCTTACCTATTACACATCGAGGAGCGCGATCGGTATCTTGTTCCATAACTACCGGACGCTGCTGGGCTACGACCCGGACCGTGCATTGCGGATCGGAGCCGTCGGTCTGGGAGTGGGCACGATGGCGGTTTATAATCACGACGGCGACACGATCCGATACTACGAGCTAGACCCGCAGGTCGCCGAGCTATCCACCCGCGCGGATCCGCTCTTCACTTTCTTGCGTGACTCGCCCGGCACCAAAGAAATCGTCCTGGGTGATGGTCGGCTTTCCCTGGAAGCAGAAGCTGCCGCCGGCCACTCGCAGCAGTACGATATCCTGGTGATCGACGCATTCAGCGGCGACGCGATCCCGGTACACTTGCTGACCGTCGAGGCCATGCAGCTTTATTTGCGTCATCTTCGCGGGCCCGACTCCGTCATCGCCGTGCACATCTCCAATAGAGTGCTGGATCTGACTCCGGTGCTTCTGGGAGTAAGTAAAAAACTGCAGCTTGGTTTTGCGTATTCCGGAAACACGATGACTGGCAGTTGGGTGTTCCTCTCTGCCAACCGCGAGCTTATGAAAAATCCGATGTTGCGCACACCCTTTGATTGGTCGGGAGTGGATTCGGTCCTCTGGACAGATGACTACAGTAATCTTTTGAGCGTGCTGAAGCGGTGACATGAGGGCCACCTTCGATTTTCAATTTGCACGACTCCGTCCACTGCAGTTCATGGCGTTTCTTGGCAGGGTCACTAATTGCCGAGTCACATTACGTCTGGTGAGGTCTGTTTAGGGCGCTTTTGCCTCACAGGAGCGCCGGCCACAAAGTGTCATTTTTGGATGGCACTTCCTGTCAGAAACGCTTGGTTGGTCCCTGCGAAGTGAGAGCTCGGGAGGCTGTAATCCGAAACATGCTATCCTGCAAACTATTCACAACAAGCAAGATATAGGTTATTCGCGGTCACTTGTCACGGGGCCAGTTGATTTGGTATCAGGCTTGCACCATTCACTGCGTTGGCTCGCCAGAGCTAAAGAAAATAGCCCACTTTGTGGCCCAAAACAGGAGAGTGTATGCGTAACAACAAACAGAAAGGTTTCTCGCTAATCGAACTGTTGATCGTTGTGGCGATTATTTTGATTATTGCCGCAATCGCTATTCCCAACCTGCTGCGTTCGAGAATGGCTGCTAACGAAGCCTCAGCAGTTGGTTCGATGCGCACCATCAACACCGCGTGCGTAACCTATTCGTCCACCTACGGCACTGGTTTCCCCGCAGCCTTGGCCAACCTCGCGCCTGCTAACCCGGCAACCGCCGCGGCAGCCGACTTGATCGACCAGGTTCTTGCTGGTAAGCAGAAGAGCGGCTACGCGTTTACGTACGTCGCCGGCGCCGCTGTTGGCGGTGTGATCCCGACCTACACGCTGAACGCCGACCCCATCAGCAGGGGCACCACCGGTCAGCGCGGCTTCTTTACCGACCAGTCTGGCGTCATCCGCTTTGACCCAGTAGCTGCGGCCACAGTGGCCAGCCTGCCGATCAGCTAGTGTGATCGCGGTTGGATGATTCTCCCGGGAGGAGGCGCAAGCCTCCTCCCTTTTTTTTTTGCGGCCGCTGCCACCGCAATCGGGCTTGCATCTTCTGTCGCTCCCCAGAAACCAGAGTTCCTGCTCAGCGGATCGCCTTGTAGACTCAGCCCTCCAAACCAGAATCTCATGCTTGAATTAATGCCAACCCTGCTTCCGGCCCCGAGCGTTCTCAGTCATCATAAGTGGCGGGCGGTACTCGACCCGCTAGAACCCCTCATACTGGCCACCCGTGCGTGTCAGGCGAGCCTCCGCCGTGACTCGTGACATCTATCACCCTAAGTCGTGGTCAAGAGCACTACTGAAGCGTATTGATCTCAACATGTGACACATTATGTCGATCCCGTTGTCACACACTGTCCAATGAGACTGGAAACTCCGCTGCTGCCACTGTCAGCAGGTTACTCATCGTATTCATAAGTCCATAAAAGACATAGATTTAGGACGGTTCCCGATATACTTGACGTGCGAGTTTCTAATGGCCTCAGAGTTGCTCCTCTGTACTGGAGATCTATCTGAGACTTACCTTTCACAGTCGTGCGGAATGTTCGGTAACCAAAGGTTTTGCGCCAGTTATGTCGAAGCGCGGAGCGATAATCGTGGGGCAGGGGAACGTAAGCCTTACTGTGCCTCCTCTGCGCGCCGGTGAGAAGGAGCCAGCCATGTCATGGCAACAGGCCCGGCCCGAGAAGCTAACGCCGCCCCATCGCCGCCCGACGTCCTGCGGCTTTTCCCTGATCGAGTTGCTCATCGTGGTGGCCATCATCCTGATTATTGCCGCCATCGCCATTCCGAATTTCATGCGCTCCCGGATGGCGGCCAATGAATCGGCCACGGTTCAGAATATGCGCAATATCTGTACGGCGAACGTCGCCTATTCCACTACCTACGGGATCGGTTTTTCCTCCACGCTGGCCCGATTGGGTAGTGTGGGCGGAGTGCCAAGCGCTGCTGGAGCGCAGTTGATTGACGACGTTCTTGCTACCGGCACTAAGAGCGGCTACATCTTCACGTACACCAGCACTCCTCCCCAAAACGGCATTATCTACGACTACTCAATAAACACGAGTCCCATCAACCCAGGCAGTACGGGCTCACGGTATTTCTATACCGACCAGACTGGCGTAATTCGCCAAAATAACGCGGGCGTCGCGGGGCCTTTAGATCCGCCGATAGGTTAAAGCGTTTTTTTATCCTGGGTTTCCGGTTTTCCCGCGCGGCTCAGGGAAGGGCCTGCTCTCGTGGGAGCTTCGCCAACCGGTTCCGCATTCGATCCCGACCTTCAGCGCACTTTCTGAAATGTGCAGGTGAGGTTGTTCGGTCGAAACTCCAGGCAAGTGCTATAAACTTTGTACATGCTCCCGCGGTGGAAAGAAATTCGCAGCAATGTGACGTTGGGATTGGTATTCGCCGTTATCGCCGCCGGCCTACCCGCGAAGGTCTCAACTCAAGTGCTTTCGCCAAAGCCTTCGCCGCTGTTCGCGGTCGTGCGCGCTCTGGAGGCACGCTACCACGGCGTGACCGCGCTGAAAGCTACGTTCCTCGAGCGCCGCTCGGAAGGGAAGCGCGCAGTAGAAATAGAATCGGGAACGGTCTATTTCCGCAAGCCGGGGCGCATGCGCTGGGAATACGAATCTCCGGAGAAAAAACTGTTTCTCACCGATGGCAAGTATGCCTGGTTCTATGTGCCTGCCGACCACACCGTCAGCCGCGCCAGGATGAAGGAGAGCGACGACGAGCGCGTCCCTCTCGCTTTGCTTACCGGCAACGCCAAACTTTCACGCATCTGCAAGCGCATTGAGTTTGCCGGAGCGTCCACACTTTCCGGCAACTCCCCATCCGCGATTAACCATATCGCGCTGAGGTGTTTTCCGCGCAGCGAGGGGGCGTTCCTGGATGCAATCATCGAACTGGACGCAAGCTACCGTATAGCGCGCATCCTCCTGCACGAACCCGGCGCGATCGAGACTGAATTTCGCTTCGCCGATTGGCAGGAAAACGCGCGGCTTTCGGATGAGCTGTTCCGCTTCGCGGCACCGCCGGGTGTGGCGATCGTAGAAGCGCCTTCCGCTGAATCTCTAAATCAATAGCAGGACTGCGTCATTGCCAAAAAAAAGGGCACCGTGAAGGGTGCCCGTTTATCACCGGTTAAGTTTATGCGGTGAAGCAAAGTCAGCTCACTCCGGGGCCAACGTGACGGCCTGGTCCAAATTAAATCGAAGGATGGTTTCGGCGGGAACGCGCACTTCCTTGCCTTTGGTCAGCACCTGCACGCCTGCGCCTGCGGCGGCTCCGGCAGCCGCTCCAATGGCCGCGCCCTTGCCGTGTCCGAGAATGGCTCCAATAATCGTGCCGGCTACCGCGCCGCCTCCGATGTACTCGGCCGTGCGCTTGTTCTTGCCGATTCCCCCGCTACCTTTCTGCTGCAGGTCACTGGTGCTTACCGTGTAGCGCCGCCCTCTAACGGTGAGGGAATTGATATCGAGGGTAATCTCAGGATTGCCGGTCACTCCACCACCAGCAGCGGATCGAATGATCAAGGCCGCAGGCGACCCTTTGGGGACGATCAGCTCGTTCGAACTGTCGACAACATCCTGATCCACCTGTGCGGAGAAGGTCTGGCCCTGTCTAGAGGTGTTCGAATCGATCTGTTCGTTCGTCACGATGACGATCTGCGTTCCCGCAGGCAGCACTTCAGGCTGGCGGTCGCCGGCTGCAGAGCGGGTCTGGCCGTTCGAGTTGTTGTTTGGGTAGCTCTGGTTTGCCGAGTCAACTTGCACATCCTGCACCGAGGAAGCCTTGTAACGACGCACGGTGCCGCGCGAATTCCGGAAGGTAATCGTTTTTGATGTTCTCCGAACCAGCGTTCCGGTAATCCGCGTCCCGCTGCGCAGAATCAGTGTGTCAGCCAAGACGGTACCGGGCAATGCCGACAGCAGCAGGCCGAACAAAGTCAGCATGTAGAATTTCTTGGTCATAAAATCTCCTTTGGATTCTCCGAGAAAACGACGCGACAGGGTTTAAACTCCAGATCCCAGATTCTGCGGCTGGGACGTTTCGTTTTGGCCCAACTGAAAAACGCTCGAGCGCTCAGTGTGGGTGTCCCCTGCGGGCTCCAGGCGCAACTCGCCGGATAACCGGTTTAGCATTTCCGTCAGGCGCGCGCATTGCACAATGAGGTCCCGCGCCCGCGGTTCAAAAGAGTTGGATTGGTTCTGTCCGCCGTTCAAACTCGCCATGACGCTTCTCCCTGATACCTCGATGGTTGCCATCCTAGGCGAAAGCCCGGCCCGGTGTCTGTACACATCGGAACACCTTAAGTAATTGCGGCCGGAGGGGCCAGGCAGGCTCGCGGTACGACAAAAATGACTGGAAACAGGCCTAGATTGGTAACGCGAGTGAGACGCGCTGATGCTGATTCTTCATAGCGTAAAGCGCCTGATCAGCTTTGTGGAGCAAAGCCTCGATAGTCTCGCCATCCTGCGGGTAGCAGGCTGCGCCTACGCTGATGGATAGTTTCGGATATTCGGCGTCATGGGCCAGGTAGTCGCGAACACGGTCACCCAGCAGATCAGCTTCGCGCGCGGTAGTTTCCGGGAGCACGATCGCAAATTCGTCGCCGCCGTAGCGCGCCGGCGTGTCGATGGACCGGCAGGACGAGCGGAAGGCCATAGCCATCCGGCACAGCGCCCGGTTGCCGGCCAAATGTCCGAAGCCATCGTTGATGCTCTTCATGTCGTCCACATCGAATATGAGCACGGAGAAGGCCCGTTCCGTGCGTTGCGATCGCTTTATCTCCGAATCGAGCTCCCGGGCGAATTGGCGGTAATTGGCCAGGCCGGTAAGCGCGTCGGTGGCCGCCATATGCCGCAGATGTTCTTCCATGGCGCACTGTGCAGTCACGTCCTCCACGATCAGCCCGAATCCCGGCTGCACGCTGGCTTCGTGGTCCACCTGGCAGCCGCTCAGCCGTACCTTCATCGGCGAGCCGTCTTTTCGCCTCCATTCCAGTTCGATGCAGTTGATCCGCGTACTTTGCTGATACGCCTCCAGAAACTGCTTGCGCTCCGCCGGATCACGGATAATGTCGTTAACAAGGTTTACGGCGAGCAGCTCCGCGATCGATTCGTAACCCAGCATGGTCACCATCGCCTGATTGACCGCCAGAAGCTTGCCCCCCGGTTCAAACCGGCAAACTCCAAACGTCGGGTTTTCCACCAGCGCGCGATAATGCGCTTCCGACCGTCTCGCCTCGCTCACCGCGCGATTGCGCTCCTCGCGGAGTGCCTTTTGCTCAACGGCCAGGGCTACAGCCATGGGCAAAAGCGCCAGGTGGTATTTATCCACCCAATCGGACGCGCCCTTCTTGACGAACTCCCCCACGGTTGCCTCGTCGGAAGGCTCGGCAAGTACGATAAAGGGTATCTCCCGCCCTTCGTTCCGCAATATTTCCAATGCCTGGATCCCAGTCCAATGTTTCAGCGAGCTATCGCAAACTACGACGTCAAACGCTTTCGTGCTCAATCGTTCGACAAAGTCAGTGCCGTTGTGAACCAGATCCATAGAAACTGCAAACTGTGCCCATTTCATCTCTTGCAGGCAGAGTTCGACCACAAGGGGATTGTCGTGGATGAACAAAACGTTAATTACACGATTCCTGTGGGCCGCCAAGCCGCCCCCGGACCTGGCGGTAACTCCTTGACCTCGAAGCACTTCGCCGTGTGCTGGACTGGACATTCGTAGTCTCTGTGGCGCCAGATTCCATTCTGGCACTGCTTACTTTGACTCCATATCAACTGCCTGGCTCACTCCACAATTACGATTCTCCTCTCAGGAACAGAAGCCATCTGTTCAATACTGGACATATCTCCAGATGTGTCGAATTAAATAACCCCAAAAAACAGCGTAGAAACTGAGCTTTTGTGTTCCGCGCCGAGCCCGGCCCTGGGTGGGCCTCAACCGGCCCTCGCCGGGTTTGGGGACTTGTGCTAAAATCCCGTTATCCGGGGATGCCGCCTATGAAATCGAAAGCGCCGAAGCGACCTTTTAGCGTCCAGGCCTATCTGGACTCCGCGGGCGTCTCGAAGAAAATCAAAGCCTATCGCAAGGGCGGCGTGGTCTATTCACAGGGCGACCCTGCCAACACCGTAATGTTCATAAAAGAAGGCGTCGTGAAACTTACGACGGTCTCGGAAGCGGGAAAAGAGGCTGTCGTGGCCATCCTCGGCACCGGGGACTTCTTTGGCGAGGGATGCATGGCGGGCCACACCGTCCGCCTGGGTTCGGCGACGGCAATTGGAGCTTGCTCCATCATCGATATCGGCAAAGAGGAAATGATTCGCGTCCTGCATCGGGAACATGCCCTTTCCGATCATTTCATCGCTTACATGCTTTCCAGGATTATTCGCGTGGAGGCAGATTTGGTCGATCAGCTCTTCAATTCCAGCGAGAAGCGCTTGGCCCGCACGCTTTTGTTGCTCTCTCGTTATGGCAAGGACGAGTCTCCTCAAAAAAAGGTCCCTAAAGTTTCGCAGGAGATGCTCGCGGAAATGATTGGCAGCACGCGATCCCGCGTAAACTTTTTCATGAATAAATTCAGGCAACTCGGTTTCATCGAGTACGGCGGTGACGGCTTACACGTCAACAGCTCTCTGCTAAGTGTTGTTCTCCACGAGTAGGTTTCCCTCCCGGGCCATCCAGTTGCGGGATTCCGCATTCCCACTCAACGGGGCGCGTCCGCTTGCTCTCAGGAGGCACCCCCGCTGGCTTCCTCGGCATCCATGCAAGTGTTACACTGCGAAGTTCCAGTGAGAGGGAGATGCCGGAATTCATTTGCAAAGTTGCTGATGCCTCGGGCCGTGTTTTTGAAGAGCGTGAGGCCGCGCAGTCGCCCCAGGAAGCCCGCCAGAAGCTGTCCGACCGGGGGTTGCTGGTCTACGCGGTCAACTCGCGTGGTGGCGTTTTGGGCGCAGCCTTGCCGGCCTTCGGGCGCCGAGGCGGTGCTGTCGGCGGCACCGACTTCCTCATTTTCAACCAGCAATTCGTCACCTTGATCCGCGCCGGACTCCCGATTATCAAGGCCCTCGACCTTCTCGTTGAGCGCGCCGCCGCCCCGCGCCTGCGTCCCATGCTGCGCGATGTTCGCGATCACGTTCGCGAGGGAGCGCTGCTCTCCGAAGCCTTCGAAAAACAGGGCCTTTTCGACCGCGTCTACACCACGTCGATTCTGGCGGGAGAGCGCAGCGGAAATCTGATCGGGGTTCTGGAATCCTATATTGCTTACCAGCGCGTAACCTCGGGACTGAAGAAGAAGCTCGTCGCCGCACTGATCTATCCCATTATTCTTATCACCGCGGCCACTATTATTTTCACCTACATCGCCACCTACGTGATCCCGCAGTTTGGCAGGCTCTACTCGGAGATGAACGTCGAGCTGCCCTGGATCACTTTGGTGATGACGCAGTTGGCTACCGACTACCGCTACTACGTTTTGGCCCTGGTAGCTCTCATCATTTGCGCCGCAGTGGGCGCGGTGATCTGGTCGCGAACGGAACGCGGCGGGTACGTTCTCGATCGGGTGAAGCTGCGCCTGCCGATCTATTCGAATATCTGGGTGAAGTTTCAGGTGGCTCAGCTCTGCCGCACCCTGTCCACGCTGCTGACGGGCGGCATTCCCCTGGTCACGGCGCTTGAGACTGCGGCTGGGGCGGTGCGCAGCCGCCTGTTTGCCGAAGCGCTGGGCGATGCCGCGGAGCGCGTCCGTGAAGGCCAGACGCTTTCCGCGGGCTTGGCGGCTACCAAACTTGTGCCGCCCCTGGCGCTCGACATGGTCGAGGTGGGAGAGGCTTCCGGCGCGCTGGCCGCCATGCTCGGCAGCGTGGCCGATTTCTTCGAGGAGGAGGTAAACACGCGGCTCTCCACCCTGGTTTCGATAATCGAGCCGCTGATCTTAATCTTCATGGCTATTGTCGTATTTATGATCCTGCTGGCGCTTTATCTCCCACTGTTCAGTTTTTCAGTGGGCACTGTGGCAAAATAAGGACTTATGGAAACTCCGGGTCGTATCCCAAACGTTCTTCCGCAGGATGACCAGCAGGCGCGCGAGCGCACGCAGCGCCTGGCTGAGCGCTACCGCTGCCCGTTTGTAGATCTGCGCGAGCAGCGTATTGATCCCGAGCTTTTCCGCTCGATTCCGGCGGACCTGATGTTCCGCTACAACTTCGTGCCGCTGGAGAGCCACAATAATTCGCTGGTCGTTGCGGTGTCCGACCCCAGCCAGCTTCTGCTCACTGACGAGCTGTCGCTCCTGCTGGGCCGCAAGCTGGTGATCAAGGTAGCCACGGGAACGCAGATCAGCGATCTGCTGAAGCGCACCGAGCAGTCTCAGCGCGTTCTGGAGCAGGCCACCGAAGGCTTTACCCTTAACGTTGTCAACGATGACGAGGCGGAAGAAAACATCTCTGTCGACCGGCTGGCGCGCGACAGCGAGGTCAGCCCGCTGGTGCAGCTCGTCGACACCATCATTTTCACCGCGCTCGAGCGCCGCGCCAGTGACATCCACATCGAAACGCGCGACGACGAAGTGGCCGTCAAGTACCGCATCGACGGCATCCTGGTCTACGCCATGCGTTCCATTGCCAAGGAGTATCACTCCACTATAATTTCGCGCATTAAAGTAATGAGTGAGCTGGACATTGCCGAGCGCCGGGTCCCTCAGGACGGCCGCTTCCGCGTGCGCTACAAGGGCCGGTTCATCGATTTCCGCGTTTCCATCATGCCCTCCATCCACGGCGAGGACGCCGTGCTTCGCGTGCTGGACAAGGAAACTCTCAGCGAGAAATTCAGCAATCTGACTCTGGATGTCGTCGGGTTCGGCGAAGATGACCTGCGCAAGTTTCGCCGCTACATTCGCGAGCCTTACGGCATGGTTTTGGTGACCGGGCCCACCGGCTCCGGCAAGACCACCACGCTCTACGCCGCCGTCAATGAGATCAAGACGGACGAAGATAAAATTGTCACCATCGAAGATCCTGTGGAATACCAGATACGCGGCATTACGCAGATTCCGGTGAACGAGAAAAAAGGTCTTACCTTTGCCCGCGGCTTGCGCTCCATTTTGCGCCACGACCCCGACAAGATTATGGTCGGCGAAATTCGCGACACGGAAACGGCGCAGATTGCCATTCAGTCCGCGCTCACCGGCCACCTGGTTTTTACCACCGTTCACGCCAACAACGTCACCGACGTAATCGGCCGGTTCATTAACATGGGCGTGGAGCCGTACAACTTTGTTTCCGCGCTCAACTGCATCCTGGCGCAGCGATTGGTGCGGCTTATCTGCCTGAACTGCCGCCAGCAGGTGAAATATACCGACGACGAACTGCGCGCGGCCGGGCTCCAGGAGAAAGAGTGGCAGGGCATCACTTTTTACGAAGGCGTGGGCTGCCTGGAATGTTCCGGAACAGGATACCGGGGTCGCACGGCCATCCACGAGCTGCTCGATCTCTCCGATCACATCCGGGAAATGATCATCGACCGCCGTCCCACCAGCGAGATCAAACGCGCGGCGCGCGAACAGGGTATGACTTTTCTTCGCGACAGCGGCGTCGCCAGGGTGCGATCCGGTCTCACCACGCTGCGCGAGATCAACAAGGTGACGTTTATTGAGTAAGTTTTTTCGAGCAGCACTTTTAGTGAAGGTAAAACCGTATGGCATCCACTAGCGCCATCCCCTCTTCGCGTACTGATGCAGACGGCGCGCTCTCGCCGCTCGACCGCGTTGTGCGATGGCTCGATCATATGCCCAGCCCCGCGTTGGCCTGCGAGATCAGCCCTCACGGCGTAGCGGCGGCGCGTGGCGCCAAGCACAGGGTCGCGCTGGAAGCGCACGCGTTTGAAGCTCTCCCGGCAGGCGCAGTCCTGCCCTCGCCGGTTGAGCCCAACATCATCTACCCAGACGCGGTGCGCCAGGCCTTGCAGCGCGTTTTGACCAGTGTTGCTGGTCACGACGCCGGGACGGTACTGGTAATTCCTGATCAGGTGGTGCGCGTATTTCTACTTCCGTTCGACAACTTTCCGCACCGTGCGGAAGAAGCCATTCCGCTCCTGCGCTGGCGGCTGAAGAAAAGCGTGCCCTTTGATGTCGACGATACTGTGGTTTCCTACGCCGTGCAGGACTCCGCCCCCAAGCCCACTGAATCCGGAGCTTTGCTCGCTGCCGGCGGAGTGCAAGTGCTGACGGCCGTAGCGCGCCAGCGCATCGTCCGCCAGTACGAAGAGCTGCTGGAATCCGTGGGCCGCAGCGCTGGCGTTGTGCTCAGCTCCACGCTTGCCGCGCTGCCGCTGGTTGACGATACGCATCCATCGCTCCTTGCCCGGCTGTGCGGGCGAACACTCACCACCGTCATCGTTCGCCGCGGCGTTTTGGCGGTCTACCGCTGCACCGAGATGCCCGCCGGCGCGGACGCGCTTGCGCCGCAAAGCCTGCTCGACGAGATTTATCCCGCCTCCGCGTACTACCATGACACTTGGGGTGAACCCGTCGCGCAGGCGCGTCTGGCGGGCTTCGGCGGCCGCTACGAGGAGTTCCGCGAGGTTGTCGAGCGCGAACTGAGCTGCAAGGCTGCGCCGCTCTCCGCCTCGGCGGTGCTCGAGGAGCGTCCCGTCGGCGAAGCCCGCGCTACGATCGACCGCGATTTTGATGCCCTGGTGGGATGGATGCTATACCGTGAGGAGTAAGGGGCCTAAAAACAGCAAGCAACTCTGGAGCGCAAGCCGGATATAAGCCGGCTATAACGCAGCTATAACTATCGATGAAACCACGCCTCAATCTCGCTACCGCGCCGCTTGAAAACAAGCGCCGTTTTTTCGCCGCTGCCCTGGGTCTTGGCGTTCCGGCGCTGCTGCTCTTCGCGGCGCTAATCGCCGCGGCGTACAGCGACTGGCACTCCACCCGCGAGCGCCGCGCCGAAGTTTCCCGCCTCGAGGCCGACCTGCGCGATTACCATCGCCGCCGCGCCGACCTGGAAAAAGCGTTCGCGGATCCTGCCACCAAGCGGATTATCGAGCGCGCCACTTTCCTCAATGGCTTGATCGAGCAGCGCAGCTTCCCGTGGACCAAGATGTTCATGGACCTGGAGCGCGAGCTTCCCGCGGGCGTTCACGTGATGAGTCTCTCGCCGCGCATGTCCGCGGGCGGCGTGGAAGTGCACATGACCGTGGCCGCCTCCACCGATCTCGCCAAGCTCGAGTTCCTGCGCACTCTCGAGAGTTCGCCCGAATTTACGCACCTGCTGGTTATTTCCGAGACGCGCCCGGCCCGCCAGGAAAACAGCGCCGACACCGTGCAGCTCGAGCTCGTCGCCCGCTACGGCGCGGAAGATGACGCCGTCCACACGATCTCTGCGCCTGCGGAGCGGCCGGCGCGAGGGAATCGCGCGGCGAAAAAACAATGATTCCTCAACGCACCGTCGGAAAAGAGTTCAAGCGCTGGATCGTCCGGGCGCTTTTCGTTCTACTGTCCATCGACCTGGTTCTGGGAGTTTACGTCTGGCGCACCGCCGCATCCCATCCGGCCAGCGAGAAAATCGCCTTGGACAGGCTACGCGCTCGCCATCGCCAGTACGGCGACGATCTGCGGCGCGCCGAGCTCATTCAGCAGAGACTTCCCGAAGTGGAGCGCGAGTGCAATCGGTTCTTTGAAGCGCAGTTTTTGAACACGTCTACCGGGTACTCGTCGGTGGTCGAGGACCTCGGACGTATTGCGCGCACCGCCGGCTTGCCTCCCAGCGCCATCAGCTTTAAGCAACGCGAAATAGAGAAGCGCGGTGTTGTCGAGGTGGCCGTAAGTGCTACGGTGGAAGGGGAGTATCCCGCTCTGGTCCGCTTCGTCAACGGTCTCGAGCGTTCCGAGCATCTTTACCTGCTCGATTCGCTGAACCTCATCGACGCCCAGGAAAAGCACGTCAAACTGAACTTGCAGATGAAAACATATTTCCGGCTGGCCGGATGACGCAGCGCAATCAATTGCGCGTTTTGGGCGGCCTGGCAGCTTTGCTGCTGTTGCTGCTGTTTGTGTATTTTTATGGGCAAAGCGCTTCGCCCCTTGCTGCGGGCCTCGGTGGGGAAGAGAAGTTCACACCCATTGACGTTAAAGATCCGGCTTTGCGGCTCGACCGGCTGGAGCGCATCCGCAAGCTGGCCTATCCGGGAATGAAGCGGGACATCTTCAGCGGCCAGCGGCCAGCTCCACCTCCGCCACCCGTGGTCGCCAGGGTTGTGCCGCCTCCGGTGATTGTCGATTCGGGCCCGCCGCCACTTGAGTTGCCGTTCAAATTTTACGGTCTCACTGTGGATCCTCGTTCCGGCAAACGCCGCGCCTTCTTCACCACCGGCGAGGACGTGATGATCGCTTCGGAAGGCGACACGTTGATGACGAAATTTCGCCTGCTGCGAATCGGCAACAGTTCCGCCGACTTTGAAGAGGTTGGCAGCGGTCGCCACGCTTCACTTACGCTGGAGCAGCCGGTGCAACCGCCGCAGGGATGAAGAGCTAACGAAGATGAGAGCGATAGTAATAAAAAACATACACGAAAAAGTGGAGCAAGGCAGCGCCACGCCCTGCCATCCGAATGGCCGCCGTTCACGGCGGCATCGGTCCGGTGATTCCGGCTATGCGCTCCTGGCGGTTATTTTTCTGGTAGGAAGTATGGTTCTGGCCGCGGCTGTAGCTGCGCCGGTGATTCTTACGCAAGGGAAGCGCGACAAAGAAGAAGAACTCATCTGGCGTGGAGAGCAGCACGTCCGCGCCATCCGTCTCTACTATCGGAAGTACGGCCGGTTTCCGAAAGCCATCGAGGACCTGAGCAAAGCCAAAAACAACATCCGCTTTTTGCGCCAGCCCTACAAAGATGTGATGAATCACGAGGACGGCTCGTGGCGCATGATTTACGTCGGCCCCACCGGGCAGCTAATCGGCAGCGTCACGCGAGCCAGCATTACCGGACTGCCTCAGCCACCGAACCCTGCAGCAGCTGCCGGCGCGAAACAGCCGCCCGCGGGCACGGCGGTGCCGTCCGCCACCCAGAAAGCGCTGGCAAATCCCAACGCGAATCCGAATCCCGACCCCAACGCGAATCCTAACCTAGACCAGAATCCGAATCCGGAGGGCGACCCCAGCGGCCAGAACCCGGTGGAAGTTGTCGCCACGCCCGTGGCGCCTGTCGCTGCTCCGAAATCCGGTGCGGCCGAGACCGCTTTGCCCGGGCAGGGGCAAGTTTTCGGTGGAAACCTGATCGGTGTTGCCAGCAAGACGGACAAGAGCTCGATTAAATTTTATAAAGGCTACGGAAAGTATAAGGAGTGGGAGTTTATCTGGGACCCCCAAGCCGAGGCCGCCGCAGCCGCCGGGCTCACCATTAACCAGTCCGGCGTGCAACCGAATCAGCAGCAAAGTTTGTTTCCGCCGCCCCCGCCGCAGCAACCACCGGCGAACCCGCCGCAGCAGTAAGCCGCGGACACAGATCATCCTGCATCCTGAGCGATGCGAGGAATCTGCTCGTATTCACCCTTGCCCCAGCGCATATCTCTCAATCGCCATGGCCACGCCGGCGTCGTCGTTGCTTCCGGTCACCGCCCAGCCGTTGGCCTTCAATTCCTGCACGGCATTTCCCATAACGACGGGCAGACCCGCATACTCCAGCATCTCGCGGTCATTCAGGTTGTCGCCAATCGCCATTATCGATTCGCGCGTGTAGCCCTGACGCCTGGCCCAGCGCTCCAGTGTCTTTCCTTTGGTGACATCGGCGTGCAGCACGTCCACCAGCGAGAAGTCGCGGCTCTCATATTCCGTCAGCGCCACGGAAAACTTTTCGCGGTAGTCCAGTTTGTCCAGCCGCGCGGCGATTTCGCGCATGAGCGCCACAGTTCCGGTGAACATCACTTGAATAGGGTCTTCCACCAGGCACGACTCGAGCGGCGTCACCTCCCCGATAAATTCGCGGTTGCGCTCCCAATATCCCTTGCGCGATGGATGTTCCCAGTCCAGCGCTTCGAACATGATCTGGTTCTCGCGTGGCCGGTTGAACACCACGGTGGTGGTGTTGCGCTGATCCATCGTCGCCGCGAGGATGCTCCGGGCAATCTCCCGCCCCAGCAGCGTGCGGAGAAACGTCTCGCCCCCTTTTGACTTCACCAACGCGCCGTTATTGACGATCATGGTCAGCGCCCGGTCGATCTGCTTTGCCACCGGCAGCGCGAAGTCGAATCGACGCCCGGTGACCAGCGCCACTTCAATTCCGCTGTCCACCGCGCGAGAGATGGCGCGCAGGTTGGCCGCCGGGATTTTGAAACTGCTGTCGAGCAGCGTCCCGTCGATGTCGATTCCAATCAGCCGAATGGCCATAAACAATTCTATCGTGTTTTGACGGCGCTGCCCGTCTGTTGCAAAGGGAAATCAGCAGAGCTTCACAGCGCCGGGTAACTTTCTTCTGCGGTCGCCGGCGCTGTTTGTGATAAATCTTGCTGGCGATGAAAGTCCTGATCACCGGCACGGGCGGCCTGCTGGGCCACGGCCTTGCGCGGGTGTTTGCCGGGCGCCACGACGTCCGGCCGGTCACCCGCGCCGACGCCGACATCACCGATCTTGCCGCCGTGCGTGCCTGCTTTGGGCGCTGGCGACCTGAGATAGTCATTCATCCAGCGGCCATACCGGACATCGACGAGTGCGAACGAAATCCGGCGCTGGCGCAGCGCGTGAACGTGGAAGGCACGCGAACTGTCGTTCAGGCTGCCCGAGAAATTGGCGCCGCCATCGTCCACATTTCCACCGACGCTGTTTTCGACGGCAAAAAGAATTCACCCTACGACATTGACGACCCGGTGGCTCCTCTCAGTGTTTATGGCCGCACCAAAGTGGAGGCCGAGCGCATCGTCGCGGCTTACCCAGCTCACTGGATTCTGCGCATTCCACTTCTATTTGGGCCGCGCGCCGCCGGCCATCCCAGTCCTGATTTCGTCGAAAAGGGTCTGCGCCTGGTAGCCGCGGGCAAGCAATACATCGTTGCCAGCGACCAGTTGGGTTCGGCGCTTTACACGCTGGACGCTGGCCGGGCGATTGAGCAACTGATACTCAAGTCCACTCCAAGCGCCCCGACCTTTGGCCTTTACCATCTCTCGAACGCAGGCTCATGCACGCGATATGAGCTTGCCCGCCGCGCCGCGGAGATTGCCGGCCTCGACGCGAGTTTGGTGGTGGGCAAGCCGCTGGCGGAAATGGGGCCGCGTGCGCCGCGCTTGCGTTACGCGGTCATGACTCTCGACTCCCTGGCCAAAGTGGGCGTAGCCCCGTTGCGCCAGTGGCCGCTCGCTCTCGAGGAATTCATTCACTCGCTCGGTGGGGGCGAGAAACTTGCCCTGAAAAACTGAGATGAGCGTCACAGTAAAGCCAAGCGCGCAATACCCTTCGGCCTGGTGATAGAAGCGGCCGCGCAAGGAGTGAGCCCATCGCCGTGATAAACTTACGCACTTATGCTCTCAACGATTACTCATCTGGAATGCTCGCGCTGCGCGAAGACCTATCCTCACGATCGCTTGCAGAATCTGTGCACCTGCGGGATGCCGTTGCTGGCGCGTTACAACCTGGCGGCCGCCAAGAAAACGCTCACCCCTGAAAATCTCTCGCGTCGCGCGCCGGACATGTGGCGCTATTCGGAAGTCCTCCCGGGCGGAGCTCCGGTCACGCTGGGCGAGGGCATGACGCCGCTGGTGCGCTGTGAGCGGCTCAGCGCGGCCCTGGGACTAACGCGTTTATACATAAAAGACGAAGGCCTCAATCCCACGGGCTCGTTCAAGGCGCGTGGCCTTTCCGCCGCGGTCACTTGCGCAAAAGCCCTCGGCGCGAAGACGCTGGCGATTCCCACGGCAGGCAATGCTGGCGGCGCCTTGGCCGCTTATGCTGCTCGCGCGGGCCTGAAGGCCGTAGTGGCCATGCCCCGGGATACTCCGCGCTGCAACGTCATGGAGTGCCAGGCCACGGGAGCAGAAGTGCACATGATTGACGGGCTGATCTCCGACTGCGCGCGTTACGTGGCCGAACGCAAGGATAGCGAAGGCTGGTTCGACGTCTCCACGCTCAAAGAGCCCTACCGCGTGGAAGGGAAAAAAACTATGGGCTACGAGCTGTGGGAACAGTTTGGCGGCCGGCTCCCGGACGTGATTTTCTATCCTACCGGCGGCGGCGTGGGGATGATCGGCATGGCCAAAGCTTTCGACGAAATGGAAGCCATGGGATGGATCGGCGCGGCGCGCCCGCGAATGGTTGTGGTGCAGGCCGCCGGTTGTGCGCCGGTGGTCGAGGCCTTTGCCAGCGGCGCGGCCCATGCGGAATTCTGCCAGAATGCGTCTACCATCGCGTCCGGGCTGCGTGTGCCCAAGCCGCTCGGTGACTTTTTGCTGTTGAATACATTACGCGCCACCGGCGGCACTGCGATCGCCATCAGCGATGCCGAAATTCTTGCGACGGGACGCGAGCTGGCTGCTGCGGAAGGAATTTTTGCCGCGCCCGAAGGCGCTGCCACCGTGGCCGCCGCGCGCCATCTGGCTGCGCGAAAATGGCTTGCCGCGGACGAAAAGATCGTGCTGTTTAACACCGGCACCGGCTACAAGTACAGCGAAGCCTGGGAAAAGGCGCTGGCGCCTCTCACGGTCAGCTGAAAGCGGGCGGCGCGAGCAGAAGCGACAAGCATGTTTCCGCATCGACAACCAATAGCTGCTTCCGCTCAAACGGAGATCAGCGAGCGAGTGCTAAAATCGAGGTCTGGATGAGGTCTGGATGATGATCCGTTGCACGACATTTTGCGTGACATTAGTATTTCTGCTTGCGGCCGCTTCTGCCGCCTCACCTCAGGAGCCGGCGAAATCTCGTCCCGCGGCGCCGGTAGTGGCGGAGAAAGTTCCTACCGTTGAGCAGGTACTCGACGCCTATTTCAAAGCGATTGGCGGCCTCGACGTCATTCGCAAATTCTCCAGCCGGGTCATGAAAGGATCGTTTGCAGCGCCGGCCATGGGCGTCACCGGTACAGCCGAAATCTACAAGGCGGCGCCCGATAAGATGTATTCTCTTGTGCATATCGAATCGGTTGGAGATTTTGTCCAAGGGTACGATGGCCAGGTGGGGTGGTCTTCGGATCCTAACAGCGGCTTCCGCGAGCTTGCCGGAGAGGAATTATCCGACAGCCGGCGTCAGAGCCAGTTTTATCACGAGCTCCATTTCATCGAAATCTACCCGGAGCGGCGCGTCATCGGCAAGGTCAAAGTCGACGAAAAGGACGCCTGGGTAGTTGAGGCCGCGGCGCCCGAGGCGGCTCCTGAGAAGTTCTATTTTGACGTAGAGTCCGGCCTGATGGTACGGCACGATTCCATCCAAATCACTGCGCAATCTCGCGTCAGCATCGAACAATATTTTTCAGATTACACTTTGGTGGATGGCTTGCGTTTGCCCACGACCGTCCGGCACATCGACCCGCAGATCACCTGGCAAGTGCATTTTACCGACATCGCGCAGAACGTCCCGATCGAGGCGTCGAAATTCGCCAAACCCACGGCACAATAATCGTTGAGGAAGTTTTGTCACGCCGCCGGCGGCTCGGCCCCGGTCTGCCAAAACGTTTCCACGGGATCGAGCAGCGCAATTCCATAGCTCCATCGCCCGTTGAGCTTGGCTACGCTACGCCAAGCGATGCGGCATTGGCTGCTGACCCCGGAATTGAGGTTGGTCAGCTTGAGTCTGTCGTTGAGCTGCAGTTCCGCGGAAAGCGCGATCAGCGCTCCAGCCCGGTTGATCAACAGCGTGTTGGTCTCTTCCAACAGGGGCTGATGATTGCGGTCGCGCCCTTCCACGCGCAAGGGTATTTTTGCCGGTACGCGCGGGCTGCCCCGCAGATCGCTCTGGTCTGGCATCGCACGGAATGATACGGGATGTGCCGGACGAGGCGCAAGCGGCTCGCCCGGCGCTTCCAAACGCGGCCAGTTTATTTTTTCTGAGTCCCCGGAACCCCCACGGCAGGGAAGTGCTGTTTCTGGATTTTCTGGTTCAGCTCGGCCAGATCGCGCTCCATCACTTCTTTCCAGATGGCCATTTCCGTACTGGCCTTGGCGCGCATATCCTCGAAGTATTCATAGGACTGTTGCGTCGGCGCCGTATCCGCGCTGTCTACCACATTTTCCAGCCAGGCCAGCTTGTTGCTGAGCTTGGTCGGATAGTTGCACATGTCTTGCGAGGACCTGGCCTTCACTTCGAAGAATTCCGCTTCGGCGGGCGACATCTTCTTGTCGATAGCGCTGGAAGCGGCTAGTACTTCCGCAGCGTTGGGATCTCCTTCGAAGCGTTTGCGAAGGCCTTCGAGCTGCGCGCGCAGGTTGCGCATTTTCATCACTGCGTCGTGCTCCTGGCCGAGCAGCTCGTCGATCTTTCCCACCAGCTCATATTGCTTTTCCAGGTCCGCTCGCGTCGTGGTGATGCGCGGGTCGAGCTTCACCTCCACCGGCGCGGTATAGCTCTTCCCGGCGACGGTCAACCTGGCCTGATACTTGCCGGGCAGCGCCATCGCTCCATGCGGCGCGCCCATGTCCCAGATGGACCCCGGCAGAAGCTCCGGCAGCTTGTAGCGCATGTCCCATACGAAGCGATGCATGCCCGCGGTGACAGGCAGGCGCTCGGAAT
Source organism: Acidipila sp. (assembly GCA_010365215.1). Lineage (GTDB taxonomy): Bacteria > Acidobacteriota > Terriglobia > Acidiferrales > UBA7541 > JAAFGT01. The sequence continues at coordinate 40,235 of JAAFGT010000008.1, forward strand.
CTTCGTCGTGCACCGGATGTTCCGGCAAAGGTTTGCCCACGACGACTTTCTCTTTGCTGGTAAAGCTGCGAATGACCTTGCCGGCAGGGTCCATGATGTCCAGAGTGATCTCGTTCTTTGCCGCATCCTTCAAATAGTAATCAATGACCACGCCGGTGGGCGGGTTATCGGCCAGGAACGATCCGCGTGCGCGCTCGCTCCGGAAGCGGTAGGCCGGGCCCGGTGTATAGAGGTAAGTGTCGCCCTTGGCCATTTCGGCGTTCACCTGTCGCAATGGGGAGAGGTTATCCAGAATCCAGAACGCGCGGCCGTGCGTCGCCACCACTAGGTCGTCGTCCTTGATCACTAGATCGTGAATCGGCGTAGTGGGCAGGTTGAATTGCAGCGGCTGCCATTTTGCGCCGTCGTCCAGCGACACAAACACGCCCGTTTCGGTGCCCGCGTAGAGCAGGCCCTTGCGAACGGGGTCCTGTCGAATGGCGTGAGCAAAAGTATTTTCCGGAATTCCGTCGGTTATCTTCGTCCAGGTCTTTCCGTAGTCGTGGGTTTTGTAAAGATAGGGACGCAGGTCGTCAAACTTGTGACGATCCACGGCGATGTACGCCGTGGCCGCATCGGTGGGCGAAGCGTCGAGAATGCTGATCATGCTCCACTCGGGCAGAGCCTTCGGCGTGACGTTGCTCCAGTTCTTCCCCCCATCGCGCGAGAGGTGCACCATCCCGTCGTCGGTGCCGGCCCACAAAAGGTCTTTCTGAACCGGCGACTCGGCAAAGGTGAAAATTACATCGTACGTTTCCACGCTGATGTTTTCGTCAGTGATCGGGCCGCCGGAGCGCTGCTGCTTGCTCTTGTCATTGCGCGTGAGGTCCGGGCTGATGGCCGTCCAGCTCATGCCTTCGTTGGTGGACTTGAACAGAATGTTTCCGGCCATATACAAGACGTGCGAATCGTGCGGGGAAACGATGATGGGCTCGGTCCAATTGAAGCGGTATTTCACGTCGGCGGCTTCGTGCCCGTCGGCGTCGTCCGGCCATACCATGATGTTCTGAACCTGCGCGGTGCGGCGGTCAAAGCGGTTTACGATGCCCCAATAATCTCCCGAGTAAATGATATTGGGATCGGCTGGATTCACCGCCACATATCCGGCTTCTCCGCCGCCGATGGGATTCCAGTCGGCGCGCCCGATAGCCCCGAAATCACTGCGGCTGGCGATTCCGATGGCGGTGTTGTCCTGCTGCGCTCCGTAAACACTATAGGGAAACCGCGTGTCCGTGGTTACGTGATAAAACTGCGCCGTCGGCTGATTGTCCTGCCGGCTCCAGGTTGCGCCCCCGTCCAGCGAAATCGTTGCGCCGCCGTCATTCGCGTTGATCATGCGCTTCGAATTATTCGGATCAATCCACAGACTGTGGTGATCGCCATGCGGCGTGGCGATGGGCGTCCAGGTGTGGCCGCCGTCCGTCGAGCGATAAAGAGATGTATTCATCACGTAGACAGTGTCCAGGCTTTTCGGGTCCGCGGTAACGTGCGTGTAGTACCACGGGCGATTCCTCAGGCGATGGTCGTCGGTAACGTGCGTCCAGTGGTCGCCTCCATCACTCGAGCTGTAAAACCCGCCAGCATCCTCCGCCGCTTCAATGATCGCGTATACGCGGCTGGTATCCGCCCCAGATACGCTTAAACCGATTTTGCCCATCAGGCCGGTGGGCAATCCGTTGCCTTCGAGATGCTTCCAGGTGCTCCCGCCGTCGGAGGATTTGTAGATCCCGCTGCCCGGGCCGCCGCTGGTCAGGCTCCACGGGGTACGGTTCGCTTCCCAGAGCGCGGCGTAGAGCACATGCGGGTTTCCTGGATCAAATTCGACGTCCATGGCGCCGGTCTTTTCGTCCTTGTACAGAATCTTCTCCCATGTTTTTCCGCCGTCCGTGGTGCGGAATACGCCGCGCTCCGCGTTGTGTCCATAGGGATGGCCCAGCGCCGCCACATAGACGATGTCAGGATTTGTGGGGTGCACGATAACGTGGGCGATGGCACGCGTGTCGCGCAGGCCGATGTTCGTCCAAGTTTTTCCTGCGTCTACGGACTTGTAGATTCCGTCGCCGTGCGAGATATTTCCGCGAATGCATGCCTCGCCGGTCCCGGCGTAAACGATATTGGGGTCGGAAGCGGCCACGGCTACGCTGCCGATGGAGGAAACGCTTTGCTTATCGAATAGCGGCGTCCAGGTCATACCGCCATTCGTGGTTTTCCATACGCCGCCCGAAACCGCCCCGAAATAGTAGGTGTTGGGATCGCTGGGCACGCCCACTGCAGTGATCGACCGGCCGCCGCGATACGGCCCGATCAGCCGGTACTTCATCCCGTTAAATAATTTCTCGTCGTATTGCTGAGCGCTGGCCGGAATGCCGCTCGTCAACAACGCGATACCCACGCCAAACAAAACCCAGCACGACAGAGCTCTGCTCCTGCGCATCGTCACACCCCTTATGTTGTCGGTTCGGCTGAATCCTACTTCGCCGCGGTCAAAAAAGGAAACTGCTTTTTCCTGGCTGCAAAAATAAAGGGAGGATTTTCGGCGCTAACAGCAGCAGCTAGTGTGGGCGTAGGCGAATCGCGGTTGGCCGTTTCACAATTATTAAGGCGTGAGGCTCGCGGATGCACTTTTAGGAGGCGTGTCCTGCGGAAGTTCCGTTGGAGAGATTCGCCGGTAAAAACGCCGGTCACACTGTTGGCACCGGAACGGAAAGACATTTATCGTGGGGAGCACTGAAGTTTCAAAGAACCCCTTGCGTCTGGAGCGGCGCGTTTCATCACTTCGGCATGACGGGCACAGGATCCGTGTGGGTCGGGATTTTTCGTCCGCCTTGAGGTGGGTACGCATCGGTAAACCGTTAAGAATTATAACAGACACCGAAACTTGCGTCTGTGCGCTCGCACACCGCACTCCGGGGCGGGTGAATCATTCCGGCCTTGCATTCGCCAACATGCGAACGCTTAAAAACCTGGTCTAAAAAGAGGAGGGCCCGCTACGCGGCCTAAACCGCGGAGCGGGCCTTTTCGCGGCCTGTGCTGGTCCTAGGGGGGTCATCCATAAATCTGCACTGGGCCGCGCTGACACCCTTATACAGTTACCCCATGACCGTGTCTGTCCGATTTTATACACTCGCGGCGTTTTTTTGGGCTCTCGAGCCAAATGCAAAAGGATTTCACCGCCTCGGAAACATTGCCCGCGTAAGGGGCCGCAAGTTCGACCAAACCGCCAAGCAGCAGCATACATGCCACTTGCGGTCCCTTTTGCGCGCAGGTACTCATGGCTTGTTAAGATCGACGAAGTTTTTCCCAGAGCGTGCCCAAAAAACTCGGTTTTAAAACAGCAAGTCGTGGAAAGGTTTGGTGGACCGCGGGGGGCTCGAACCCCCGACCTCCTCGTTGCGAACGAGGCGCTCTCCCAGCTGAGCTAGCGGCCCACGATTTTGCAATGTTAACAGACGAGCGGCGACGCGCCAACGCCATGTCGACTGGAATTGAGGAGAGCGTTACTTTCAGCAGGGAATGATGCAGCCGCAAGCTTGCGCTTGAAGCTTACGGGTTTACGCCGCCGCCGGTGCGTTGCGCGATCACGCGCTTGGCGTTTTCATAAAGCGCACGGGCCTGCGGAATCGCTTCGATGGCTTTCTGCACCTGAACGTCATTCTCCAGCTCGACCTTGTAGCCTTCTTCGAGCCCGAAGGTGGAGACGAAGAGCTCGCGCTTGATCTTGCGCTTGATCCAGTCACGGTTCTCGGCGATGTCGGCTTCCGTGAAGCTGACCTTTTGCTTGTCGAGGAATTTGCGAAACTCGCTCAGCACGGCGTCATCGGCCTCGAAATCTTTCGTGATCACCGTTTTGTGCGACAGGTAATAGGTGGCAAAATCGCCCACGCCGATTTCGTAGGGCAGGAAGATCCGTCGCCGCAGCAGCTGTTCCTGGAAAGTGTCGAACTTCGGCGCCGCCACCACAACGTCCGGTGAAATTCCGCCGCCACCGGTGACCTGCCGCCCACCGTCGGTGAGTTTGATTTCCGTGGGCTGATCCGGCACTTTGCGATTGTAGTGGTAGTCCCACAGCGACATCGCTTTATAGTCCCGCTGGATCAGTCTCCCGCTGGGCGTGTAGTAACGCGCGGTGGTCAGCGCCAGACCGGTGTTCTCACTGAGCGTGTAGACCGTTTGCACCAGGCCCTTGCCGAAACTGGTTTCCCCCACGATCAGCCCGCGGTCGTGGTCCTGAATCGCGCCCGCCACGATTTCCGACGCCGACGCGGCATTGTTGTTGAGCAAAACCACCAGCGGCACGGCGTTGCCGCCGTTTCCGTGCAGCGCGTAGTAACGCCGCTCCGCGGAGGCCCGGCCGCGGTGAGAGACAATCAGCTGGTTCTTGTCCAGGAACATATCCGCGACTTCCACACCTTCGTTCAGCAGGCCGCCGGGATTATTCCGCAAATCTAAAATCATTCCTTTCAGATTGGGGTAGCCCAACTGGCGCAGGCCATCGGCCAGTTCGCGGCCGGTGGTTTCATTGAAACCCGCCACGCGGATATATCCGATTCCCGGACGCACCAGCACGGGATTATCCACGCCGTGGCGCGGGATTTCGTCACGCGTCACCGTGTAAAGAATGGGTTCAGGGATGCCCTCGCGCCCGATGCTGATGTGCACCACGGTGCCCTTGGGTCCTTTCAACAGGTCGGCTACTTCCGAGGTGGAAAGTCCGTCGCAAGGCTTGCCGTCTACGCTGACGATGATGTCACCGGGCCGGATCCCGGCTTTATAGGCGGGAGATCCCACGAAGGGCGCCATGACCACGGTGTGGTTCTCGCGCGGCGCCACTTGCATTCCTACACCATAATATTTTCCATGCTGATCTTCACGAACCAGCGCGAAGGCGCGCGCATCAAAGAAGTTCGAGTGCGGATCGAGAACGCGCAACATTCCGGGGATAGCGCCGTTATAGATGGCTTTGTCGGTGTCCACGGGCTCCGCGTAATTCTGCTGGACAATAGCCAGCACACGCGTAAATGTGCGAATGGAGTCCTGAAAATCCCCGGCATCGGTCGCCGTGGCCCGCGCGGAAGTGCCGTAAAGCCCTCCGAACAGGGCGGAGATCAAAAGAACGGCTGCAACCAGAAGAAGACTGCGGCCTTTAGGCTGGTTTTTCATCGTCTCGCAAAAAGTATATCATAAGGGTTTACGGTGCCAGAGGAGCTTTCAGCGCCTGTGACTAGGATGCCCGGCAGCGAAGGAAGGCTGTAGACTTGTTCGGACTTACCCACTGGATCATCGTTCTGTTGATCGCGCTGGTGGTCTTTGGCCCGGAGAAATTGCCGGAGCTGGCGCGCACGCTGGGCAAAGTTTTGGCTGAATTCCGCCGCGCCTCCACGGATTTTCGCCGCGTGGTCGAGGACGAGCTATATGACATCGAGCGTCAAACCCGCGAGCGGGAACGTCAGGCGGCCTTAGCCACCGTGGCGGCGCACACCGTCCCCGAAACAGTGGTTCCTGAAGTGTTGCCACAGCCCCCGGGCGCAGTGCCCACGGATCCTCCGGCTACTTTCCCTGCCGCAGCACTGTCATCCGAAAGAGGGCCAGAGACGCCTTCAGGGGCGATTGCGGCGCCGGAGTCGGCCCACGCTGCCGCGCTGCCCGCCGCACCCCCGACCCCCGAAGGCCATGCCGACAGATCCTGAAAAATTGACTGATCCCGAGAGGGTCGCGGGCCTCCCCGAAGGTGTGGGCTACGCCTCCGGCGAAAGTCCGGCCGTCCAGGTTGGCGGACCGCCGGCCACTCCGCCAGATCAGTCGGCTTTGGCTGCCAGCGAAGACCCAACTTCGCGGATGAGTTTCCTCGACCATCTCGTCGAGCTGCGCCGCCGCTTGATCTGGTCCATCGGCTTCGTTTTTACAGGCGTGCTTTGCGGCCTCCCTCTCGCTAGTCGCTTCGTGGACTTTCTCTCGCGGCCTATCATCAAGGCGCTGCACGACGCGGGCGTCGCCAACAACAAGCTCATCTATACCGCCCCCACGCAGGCGCTGACTCTCTATATCACCACCGGGCTCTACCTCGGGCTGGTGCTGGCGCTTCCTTTCGTGCTCTATCAGGTGTGGCTGTTCGTCGCCCCTGGCCTGTATCGCCACGAACGCGGTGCCGTCGCCTGGTTTATCAGTTCCGCGGTGTTTCTGTTCCTGGCGGGCACGGCCTTTGGATACTTCGTCATGCTGCCCACCGTGCTTAAGTTCCTGCTCAGCATCAAGGGTCCGTTCGAGCCTATGATCAGCATCAACGAATATTTTGATTTGACTACCGTGTTGCTGCTGGGACTCGGCGTGGTCTTTCAACTTCCCATTCTGATTTTCTTTTTGACGTTGTTTGGTGTGGTCACGCCGAAGTTTTTGTGGGACAACTCGCGCTACGCGATTTTGATCATCGCCATCATTGCCGCGGTGGTCGTTCCCACCACCGATGCCCTGACCATGCTCATCTTTATGGCGCCCATGATCGTGCTGTACTTCCTGGGTATCGGCGTTTCCGCCCTGGTTGTGCGGCGCAAGCGCACCGCGGCGCTGGCTGGCGGAGTGTAATCGCGAGGCAATCATTCGCGGCGCCGGCTCCAGCCGACTGCTCATGGCGACGGAAAATAAGCGCCGGCTGGAAGCCGGGCTAGCAAAACCAACTTTCATCGAGAAAGGCGTGATAGGTGATTCAGGAGGATTCTTGTCACTGACGCAGCATCCCGCAGGGCTCAAGCTTCGCTACTCGCCCGCACCTATCAGCTGCGCACTTTTCTTGACTCTGGCGTTTGCAGCTTGTGCCCGCAGTTCCGCGGAGAAACCGGCCACCTCCGCGCCCACGACTCAATCCTTCGCTGCGCCTCGTATTTCTCCGGACGATGCTCCCCTCTCTCCGGAGAAGACTGGCGGCTTCGATGCCGCTCGAGCCTACGCCCACGTTGAAAAACAGGTGGCCTTCGGCCCGCGCCCTCCTGAGTCGGCATCGATTCGCCGCACGCAAGAATATCTGCGCAGCGAGCTCACCTCCTACGGCTGCCAGGTTGACGAAGACAACTTCAGCGCGCAGACGCCACTCGGCGCCATGGCCATGAAAAACATCATCGCCAAGGTTCCCGGCAGTGGCGACAGCGTGATTCTACTGCTCACGCACTACGACACTCTGCGCAAGGAAAAATTCGTCGGTGCAAACGACGCTGCTTCTTCCACCGGCGTAATGCTGGAGATGGCCCGGCTGCTCTGCGGCAAGAAACGCAGCGTGGCCGTGTGGATTGCGTTTCTCGACGGGGAAGAAGCCCAGGTGCGATGGACGGATACCGACAGCGTCTACGGCAGCCGCCAGCTTGCCGCCAAACTGGCACTTTCGGGTGAGTTGAAGCGAATAAAAGCCGTGGTGCTGGCTGACATTGTGGGCCAGCGGGACCTAAAGCTGAAACGCGAGAGCGATTCCACTCCGTGGCTTACCGACCTGGTGTGGTCCACCGCCGACCGCCTGGGCTACAGCAGTGTCTTCGTAAACGACCGCATTGCCATGCAGGATGACCATTTGCCGTTCCTTCGGCGAAATGTTCCGGCAGTCGATCTGATCGCCGGCGATTATGTGGGTCGCCCTCCGTGGCACACTACCGACGACACGCTGGATAAAATCAGCCCGCGCAGCCTGGGCATTGTGGGACACGTGCTGGTGGAATCTGTGGCGGCGCTGGACAAGAAGTTCCGGTAGGCGCCAGAGGAATCGCCGCGCACATTCAGAGGATTCACAGTAATTCGCTCTTTCTTCTACCGCCGAGCAAGGCGCCAGCCGGGCGACCCAATAGCACAACGACTCGCCTACCGAATCTCCACCTGGTTAAACCCCAAGCCCTTCAGCATGCTGGTGACGGTGCTGCGCGCGTTCTGCTCCGCAGACTTCAATACGCCATCCTGCAGTGCCGCCTGAAGCAACTGCCGCTCCGCTTCCGCCCGTACTTCACTCTCCAGGTTTGGATCGGGAGAAGAGAATACCCCCGTATCCCGCGAGTACACCCGCGTTTTCGCATTATCAATGCGCGTGCTGAAGACCTCGGTGGCGGGAATGTGAATGCTGACGTCGTGGCCGCTGACCACGACGTCGCTGGGCTTAAGCGTGCCCAGGTTGACGCCCGCAATCACCTCGCCGTGAACCATCAGCAGCAACCGGTCGCTGACCAGGAATTTTGGCAGGTAGGGATTGTCGCGCTCGCCGGTGATAATTTTATCCATGGTGTAGCCGACGGTCTCCAGCCGCTGCAGTTGCTGGATCTGACGAACCACGGTGGGCTGGTCCACTCCGATGCGCGTGCCCCCGCCGCGCAGAAATCCCATCAGATGAAAAATCCCCACTCCGGCCGTGAACCAGAGCAGTGCCGCGAGGGCGATGACAGTTAGTAGAACACCCGCAAAAATCCCCGGTATCCATGAGGATCTCGGACGGTTTTGCTGTGGAATTTGGTTGTCGACTGTCATTTTGGACCACCTATGGCGAGCGGTGCGGTAGCTCGAAATCGAATCTGGCTACGCGAATCCGATCTTCTGTCCCGTCACCACCACCGAATGCTTCAGGAATTTCTCGTCATTGTGATACGGAAAATCCGACCGGTAATGTCCTCCGCGGCTCTCTTCTCTGGCCAGCGCCGAGCGCGCGATCAGCCGGCCGAGCAGCCAAAGATTATGCAGTTCGAGGCCGTTCCGCGAAGGAATTTCAGGGCTGGGCACCTCCAGCGCGGAGAGCTGTTCGATGGCTCGCGTCAGGTCGCGACCATTGCGCAGAATGCCGACCTCTTTCCACATGATGTTCTGAATGCAGCCGAGCGTCTCTTGCCGCGCAGACTCGCTCGAGTCGGCCGCGGCGGTATCACTCGCGGCGGTCTTTGACGCTCGCTGAGTCTCCGCGCCGGTCACTGCGGTACCGGATTTTTTAGGCTTGCCCGCTTTGCTGGATTGCTTCTCCCATTTTTCTTTCAGCATGGCCTGCCCGGCGCGCGCGCCAAACACCAGGCCTTCCAGCAGGGAATTGCTGGCCAGCCGGTTTGCTCCGTGTACGCCTGTCGCCGCAGTTTCACCGGCCGCGTAGAGTCCCGGCAAGCTGGTTTGGCCCTGCAGATCCGTCTTCACCCCGCCCATGGCGTAATGCGCCGCCGGGCGAACGGGAATCACTTCGCTGGTGATGTCCACACCATAGCGCAGGCAGGTGGCATAAATTCTCGGAAAGCGCTTGCGGATGTAATCCGCCTTCAGATGTGTGAGGTCCAGGAACACGAATTCGCTTGCGGTGCGCTCCATCTCCGCCACGATCGCACGCGATACTACGTCGCGCGGCGCCAGCTCTCCCGCCTCGTTGTAACGCTTCATGAACCGTTCCAGGTCGACATTGCGCAGGATGCCGCCCTCGCCACGCAGCGCTTCCGAAAGCAGGAAATGCGGCGCGCCTTTCACCGCCAGCGCCGTGGGGTGGAACTGCACAAACTCCAGGTCGGAGAGCATCGCGCCGGCCTCGTACGCGATGGCCATGCCATCGCCGGTGGCTACGGACGGATTCGTGGTCTCGCGATACACTTGCCCCAGCCCGCCCGTCGCCAGCATCACCGCGCTGGCGCCTACCCCGTGCACGCGATTCTCTTTTTCATCGAGGTAACGCAGCCCGGTAACCCGTCCAGCATCTTGCAGCAGCTCCGTGGTGAAGGCGTGCGCGTGAAAGTGCAAATTGCGCAGCGCCTGAGCCTTGGCCAGCAGCGCGCGCGCGATCTCCTTGCCCGTAGAATCGCCCTGCGCGTGCAAAATTCGCGACCTGCTATGCGCCGCTTCTCGCGTGAATGCCAGCTTGATGCCGGCGCGATCGAACTCGGTGCCCCATTCGATCAGCTCCAGGATGTATTTAGGACCTTCCTCCACCAGTACGCGCACCGCTTCTGGGTTGCACAGCCCATCGCCCGCCTGCAACGTGTCGTGCTCGTGCAAACCGATCTCATCCTCGTCGGAAAGCGCCGCAGCAATGCCTCCCTGAGCCCACTCCGTGGCCGAGTCGGTCAGCCCGGACTTGGCCAGCACCAGCACGTTGGCTCCGGCGTTGCCCAGTTCCACGGCGGTGCGCAGTCCGGCGATGCCGCAGCCCACCACCGCGAAGTCCACCGCATGGGCGTCGAGAGCCTTCATGCCGACAGCATTTACGTCGCTCGATTTCATGCGCGCTGCGTATGCTGCATTCTGAATTCGTATGTTAGCACGAACCTGCAGCCCCTCCGGATTTCCGGGTTACCGCCAAAGCGAGCGGCGACCGCCGCGCTGCCCGCGTTCACCTCTCTATTCTTCTAGAATTCGTGTGCTAGAGTAGGCTACTCGTCATGAACACGATTTCCGTCGAGACTCCTTCCGCCTCCTACACCATCGAATGCGGGCGTGGCGCTATCTCCCGCGCCGGTTCGCTGGTGGCCTCGCTGGCTCCGGCCAGCGGCATCTATTTTCTTTCCTCCCCACCCGTTTGGAAGCACTGTGGCCCGTTGCTCTTGCGAAGCTTTCGCGGCAACATTGCCGGCAAATCCAAACGCGTTGCCGCTGCGAATCCCGTCCTCTTTCGCGATGGCGAGCAGTTCAAAACAATGCGCACGGTCGAAACGCTTTGCCGGGCGCTGGTCCGTGCCGGCGCGGATCGCCAGGCGCTGCTGGTTGCCGTCGGCGGCGGCGTCGTTGGCGACGTCGCCGGTTTCGCTGCCGCCTCCTATCTTCGCGGCGTTCGCGTGGTGCACATCCCCACGACTCTGGTGGCCCAGGTGGATTCCTCCATCGGCGGAAAGACCGGCGTCAATTTACCGGAAGGGAAAAATCTTGCCGGCGCGTTTCATCAGCCCGCGCTGGTTCTCGTCGATCCCGATCTCCTGCGTTCGCTTCCAGACCGCCAGTTCCGCTCGGGCCTGTACGAGGTTATCAAGTACGGCGTGCTCGGCGATCGAGGCCTTTTCGATTTTCTGGAAAATCGCATGACTCAGATTCTCGCGCGTGACCGCGCTTCACTCAACTGGATTATCCCGCGGTGCATCAGCGCCAAGGCGGCCATCGTCAGCGGCGACGAACGCGAGGCCGGCGCGCGCGAGAGCCTCAACCTCGGCCACACCTTTGGCCATGCGCTTGAATCGCTCACGCGTTATCGCCGCTTTCTCCACGGGGAGGCGGTGGGATGGGGCATGGTCGCCGCGGCACGTCTCGCCGTCGAAGCCACGCGGCTTTCTTCCGCCGACGCCCGGCGCATCGAGCGCCTTATTTACGCCGCAGGCCCGCTCCCCGCCATCCCTGCGTTCCCCGCCTCACGCTGGCTGGCGGCCATGCGCTCGGATAAGAAGACGCGCGCGGGCCGCTTACGATTTATACTCCCGCGAAAAATTGGCGAGGTTTCCGCCGTGGACGGAGTTTCCGAAAAGTTGGTTGGCCGCGTCATCGGAAATGTTACCCGCGATGCCGCGCGGCGTCGAGAAGGGCAGCGCTAAGATGAGTTCCGGCGCGCGCGATCCGCTTTTTGGAACCATGATGGACTTCCCGCTGGTTCTCCCCCAGATCCTCGAACGCGCTGCGAGAATTTTCCCCAAAGTTGAAATTGTCTCCCGGCGGCCCGATAAATCTGTGGCCCGTTCCCACTACGCGGATTTTGCCCGCCGTGCAAGAGCGCTTGCCGCGGGCCTTCTGGCGAGCGGACTGCGCCGCGGAGACCGCGTGGCCACGCTGCAGTGGAATCACCAATTCCACCTGGAAGCGTATTTCGGCGTTCCGGCCGCCGGCGCGATTCTGCACACATTAAATTTGCGTCTGCACCCCGACGAGCTGGCCTTCATCATCCAGCACGCCGCGGATCGATTTCTCCTGATCGATGACGTGCTCCTCCCGTTGCTCGAAAAACTCTCCTCCAAAGTTCACTTCGAGCGCGTCTGGGTTGTTCCGTTTTCCGGCCAGCCGCTACCCGCCGGTTGGGAGAGTTATGAGTCTCTGCTTGCCGGCGCCCCGGCCGATTTCAAATATCCCACGCTCAACGAAAACGAAGCAGCGGCCATGTGCTACACCTCGGGCACCACCGGAAAGCCCAAGGGAGTGCTCTATTCTCACCGCGCGCTCGTTCTGCACTCCATGAACATGACTGCTGCCGACACACTGGCGGTCAGCGAACGGGACGTGGTGCTGATCGCAGCTTCCATGTTCCACGCCAATGCCTGGGGTTTCCCTTACGTTGCGACCATGGTCGGCGCCAAGCAGGTCTTTCCCGGCCCGCATCTCGACGGCGAAAGTTTTCTCGATCTCCTCGCCTCCGAGCGCGTCACGCTCACCAATGGCGTGCCTACTATCTGGATTGGCGTCCTCGACGCGCTCAATCGCAACCCGGGCCGCTGGAAACTCGCTCCTGGGTTGCGCGAGCTTTGCGCGGGCTCGGCGCCGCCGGAGGCGCTCTTCCGCGGTCTCGATGGGCACGGTATCGAATTGCTCCACGCCTGGGGCATGACCGAAACCACGCCCCTGGCCAGCTTCGGCCGCCTCAGTCCGGTAATGCGGCGTCGCTCACCTGACGAACAGTATTCCGCGCGCGCCATGCAGGGTCGCGAGGCGCCTTTTGTAAACCTGCGCGCCATGGCTGGCGACCAGGAAGTTCCCTGGGATGGCTGCACGCTCGGCGAGCTGCACGTTCGCGGCGCGTGGATCGCCGCAAGCTATTACGAACTGCCCGAAGCGCGGGATCGCTGGACCGAAGACGGCTGGTTCCGCACCGGCGACGTGGCGGCTATCTCCCCGGACGGGACCATCCGCATTGCCGACCGCAGCAAAGACCTGATCAAGTCCGGCGGCGAGTGGATCAGTTCGGTGGACGTGGAAAACGCGCTCATGGCGCATCCCGCGGTGAAAGAAGCTGCGGTGATCGGCGTCGCTCACCCCAAATGGCAGGAGCGCCCGCTGGCGGTGGTGGTCTGCCGCGAAGGAGTGCAGCCCACGCCCGACGAGCTGCGCGAATTTCTCGCTGCGCGCTTCGCCAAGTGGCAACTGCCCGACGCGTTCGTGTTCATCGCTGAGATTCCCCGGACTTCCGTGGGCAAGTTTCAGAAATCGCGGCTGCGCGAAATGTACAGCGATTGGAAATGGGAATCGTAGCAGTGCCGCCGAAACTTCCCGGGACCCGCCCCGAAGGCGCGCAGAACGAAGGCGAATCCTCCGCGCGCATCCGGCAAATGTTCAGCGACATCGCCCCGCGCTACGATCTGCTGAACCACCTGCTGTCGCTGTCCCTCGACCGCGTGTGGCGGCGGCGCACCGCGGCTGCATTCGATCGCATCCTGCGCGGTCCACACGCACGCGTTCTTGATCTCTGCTGCGGCACCGGAGATCTCACGCTGGCGCTACAGCGGCGCGCGGAAAAAGCCGGCAACCGGTCTGCGGCGATATTCGGAAGCGATTTCGCTCATCCCATGCTGGTCCGCGCGAGTCAAAAGAGTTCTGCTCCAGCGGCCAAGCCCGAAGTCCGCTCGAGGGGAATCGAATACGCGGAAGCCGACGCGCTTCAGCTTCCATTCGCCGACGCCAGCTTCGATCTGGTGACTGCGGCCTTCGGGTTCCGCAATCTGGCAATTTACGATGCCGGACTTCGCGAGATGTTCCGCCTGCTGCGGCCGGGCGGGGAAGTGGGCATTCTCGAATTCGCCGAACCTACCGGAGCGCTCTTCGGCCCCCTCTACCGGTTTTATTTTCGACAGATACTGCCGCGGATCGGCGGCGCCGTTTCCGGCCGCGGCTTCGCCTACTCCTACCTGCCCGCCTCGGTGGCAAAGTTTCCAGCACCCGATGACCTGGCCGCGATGATGACCCGCGCAGGCTTCGCCAACGTAAGCTTTAAATGTTGGACCGGCGGTACAGTAGCTTTGCACCGTGGCCAAAAACTTTAACCCGTACCCTCAACCGGCTTCCCTCATTTAGGATTGCGGGCCAAGCGACTGCATGACCTTCAACTCATACGCACGCCCTTCGAAGCCCGAGCAGCGCCCCAAACGCGCATTTGTGTCATCCCGAGCGCGGCGAGGGGTCTGCTCTTGCTGAAGCCGCTGGGAATCAGATTGCTCATTGTCAGCTCGAAGCGGGGCTCTGCGGAATGACATCGACCATTTACAGAAAGTAAAGAGGCCAGCTCTACGGCAGCTCTCTTGCTGCGCCAGCCGAGACTTTCAGCGTCACAGAGCCATGACCGTTTTCTTCGGCTCGCACTTCCACGCCTCTACTCTCAAACGGCTTCAGAAATTCAGGGTCTTGCCACTCATCATTCTGCACACCCTGCCACGCGAAAACCTTGTAATCCCCCGGTGCGATTCCCTGGAGTATGAATTTGCCGTTTTGATCGGTCACAACATCTTTATACAGGAGGTAGAGCTTGCGTCTGTTCCCTTCGGGAATTAGCACGACCGTCGCGCCGGCCACCAACAGGCCATCTGCATCGGCAACCGTACCATCCAATTGGTAGCCCCCCAGGCTGATGACGACCTCCAGGGGGCCGTGGCTTCCCTCGGTACCAATTTCCAGATTGCGGTTCAGGATATCCTCTCCGTTGATTCGAGCCGATTTCAGGTAGGCCCCGGGCGGCTTTACTAAGACATTGAACTCATAACTTCCCAAAGCGACATCTGCAAAATGAAAAGTCCCGTCCCGTCGCACCTCAGCTTCAGCACGCGGATATTCCCCATCCTTTGGCGTTAAAAGAAACTGTAAAGTGGAACGATCGAAAGATTCGCCATTTTCCACGGTTATTCGACCGGTTACTTCGACGCCAGGGGAAAGCGTGAGGTTGATATCCTCCAGATTCGCATTGCTTACCTCCACGGGGACCGGCGCTGCGTGCAAAGCTTTCTGTCCCCACGCAACAGCGATGACAAAATAGGATCCCGGCGGCACGTTATCTATCTCAAAGCCTCCCTTGATTCCAAACGGATAACCCGGCCCGGGGAAGGCGTTGGTCCCTGAAGTGTTGTCGCGGGATTTCAGATAGACGCAGCAATGTCCCTTGCCCGGAATGGCACTATAAACATGTCCGCGGATTCGCATCGCTCGCGTGGCAACCAATCTGAAATCGACAGACGGGAGCTCCTGGCCTGATGCCAGGGTAACGGTTGAGGCCCGGGACACATCCACTGTTCCCGGATAGAAAATCGGAGCATACACGGTGGTGGAAGGTGAGCTTTGTGTATATTCCGCCCGCACGTAGTAACGGCCTTTCGCCAGACCATAAAGGCGGTACTCTCCGAGGTCGTTCGTAAGAGCGGTTTGACTCGGGGAAAATTTGCGCTGGCCCTCGTCGACATAGCTTTGCAACGCAACCACCTCGGCATTTGCCACCGGATCGCCGTCTTGATCCGTGATGCGACCGGAGATGACTGCCCACACGGGCATTCGAACCAGAAGATTGCTTATTTTCTTTCCGGCATCCAGTGCGAGATTAACGCGATGGCCGTTGGATGGATCCACTCCGACCGTTTCCGTTACGAAACCAGTGCGGTCCACCTTGAGTTCGTAGTTGCCAGGAGCAATGCCCTCCAGAAAAAAACGCCCGGCGTCGTCGGTAGTTGCGCTGTAGCCACGCGTGTGCTCACCCGCCGTATAAACCAGGACCTGTGCCTTCCGTATCGGCTCCTCCGTCCCGGCGCGCACCACCACGCCCGCTATTGAGCATGTTGCCGCCTTTTGTGAGACTGGCGTTGGCTCTACCGGCGTGGTAATTTCTTGGGCGGAAAGGCTGGCCGTCAGAAAGGGGAAGCACACGCTCAGCATGAGCGCGCGCAGCGCGGCGACCTTTCTGTAGCCACACATGGACGTATCATACTGCTAACCGGGAAGTGTTTGCACAGATGTCCAATCAGTTTTCTGTAGCTCCACACGCCCGCCGCGCGTGCGTTCTAAATATTAAGTGTCAAGCTGAGTGCGCCGCCGTTACCCCTCGAGGCCCAGCGCTTTAATTTTGTTGAGCAGAGTTTTGTAGGAGACGCCGAGTTTTTCGGCGGCGCGGGTCTTGTTCCAGCGGCATTCGCGGAGTACGGTTTCGATTTTGAATTTCTCCACGTGGGCTACGGCTCGCCCCGAGACCTCGTCCAGCGTTCCTTCCCAGGAAAAACCTTCGTCCAGCGCGCCTGCGGGAATTTCGGTGGCCGTGGGCCGAGCCGCGGGGAGGCGCAGGTCGGCGGCGTCGAGGGTTTCGCCGTCGGCTAGGAGAACGGCGCGCTCGATGGTGTTTTGCAGCTCGCGGATGTTGCCTGGCCAAGGATAGGCGGCGAGGCGCTCTTTGGCGTCTTCGGTCAAGCGCAATCCGGGCTTGGCCAGCTCGCGCCGGAATTTTTCCAGAAAATGTTCGGCGAGCAGCTGCACGTCCGCGCCGCGCTCGCGCAACGGCGGGATGGTGATGGGCACGGCGGAGATGCGGAAGTACAGGTCTTCGCGGAACGTCTTGCCGGCCACCGCGGCATGGAGATCGCGGTTGGTGGCGCAGACGATGCGTGAATCCACTTCGATGGCTTGCGTGCCGCCCACGCGCTCGAACTGCCTTTCTTCGATTACGCGCAACAGCTTGCTCTGGGTGAGCAGCGGAAGTTCGCCAATTTCGTCGAGGAACAGCGTGCCGCGGTGGGCCAGCTCCATTTTGCCGGCTTTACGCGCGCCCGCTCCGGTGTACGCGCCCTTTTCGTGGCCGAAGAGCTCATTCTCCACCAAGCCCTCGGGAATGGCCGCGCAGTTGAGCGCTACGAAGGGTTGATCGCGACGTTTGGAGAGGTGGTGAATGGCGCGCGCAAAAAGCTCCTTGCCCGTGCCGCTCTCGCCGAGCAGCAGGACGGTGGTTTCCGCCGCGGCTACGCGCTGCACCTGCTGTCCGATTTCGAGGATGGAGGGATGCTCGCCCACGATGCGCGGAAAGCCGTAACGCGCCGCGTAGTCTTCGCGAAGCACCAGGTTCTCGCGCAGCAGCTCCTGCTGGCGCGCGGCACGCTCGACCAGCAGCCGCAAGTGGTCGAGGTCCACTGGCTTCTGAATGAAATCGAAGGCGCCTTCCTTCATGGCCGTCACCGCTTCCTCCACCGAGCCGAAGGCGGTCATCAGGATGACAGGTATGGTGGGGTCGGCTTCTTTTACGCCGCGAAGCACGTCGAGGCCGGAGCAGCCCGGCAGCTTCAGGTCGGTGAGCACCAGCAGGTAGCGCATGCGCCGCAGCTTATCGAGGGCGGTGGTGCCGTCGGGCGCCTCGTCGACGTTCCACCCGGCGAGTTTCAGCGCTTTGGATAGCACCGCGCGCAGCTCGGCCTTATCCTCGACCAGCAGCAGCGGTTCCTTCATCCGTACCTCACAGGCGCACCTGATATCCGCAGTTCATATTCGCAGCTCACCGAACTTTCACTGAACCGGGCCGGCGAAAATTTGCCGTAAATAAAAAAACGGCGTCAACTGCAAGGACGCCGCTCTCTGCGCGAAGTTTCCCCGCCGGACTCTTCGCCAGTACGTTTGCTGATTTTGGTTTCGTGCCGCGCAATATTCGCGGCTGCGGCGGTTATTCGCGCGACCAGCTCGACGGCAGGCCCGCGCGGCGCAGTTGATCGTCCAGGTCGGAAAGCTGTGCCTGCATGTCTGCGAGCTCGCGCCTCATGTCGTCAATCTTGGTTTTGGAATCGTTTATGTCGCTGCGGGAATACTGCTCGCGCAGAGCCACGTTGGGATCGCTATAATACTGCTGCTGCTTTAGATTCAACTCGCGCTGGGTAACGTCGATCTCTTTTGCCTTCAGCGCAATTTTGTCGCGCAGCTCGCTGAATTTCTTGCGCCACGCCGCCTCGTTCGCAGCCGAATCTTTGGCCTTGTCACCGGGCTTGACCACCGCTCCGGTGCCCGTGCCGGCAACGCCACTGGTGCTGCCGGTTGCCGTGGTGCTGCCGCTAGCTGGCAGGCTGCCTACCACCGAAACCGATCCCGCCGTAGCCAGGTCCTCATTCCCGTAGACGCGCTTCGCCCGCGGCGCCTCTTTCTTCTGCTCCTGCGCGCGACGCGCGGCTTCACCCAAAGAAACCTGCTGGGCAAATGACGGCACCCACGCCGGCACACACGATCCCGCCAGCAGCAGCGCCACGGCAAACTTCAAGTTGTTCTTCATACCCACCACCTTCGCGCATGGACTTCAGCGACTCTTTGGACTCTCAGAGTTTAGATGCGTCCAGCAGCCTTAGCAACCACGTAGCTCAAGCCGTTGGCGCGGGTAACCAAAGGATTAACTCGGCCCCGCCTTCCGGGCGGTTCTGCGCTTCGGCGCTTCCCCCGTGCTGCACGGCGATTTTCTGGACGATGGCGAGGCCCAAGCCCGTCCCCGAGGTCTTGGTGGTATAAAAGGGCAGGAACACCTTGCTGAGGTCTTCGGCGGGGATTCCCGGGCCATCGTCGCGAACCCCCAGCCGTTGCATCCGGCGTCCGGCCAGATCCTCGATGGTCCCAAGCACTTCGACGCGTCCCCCGGGCTTAAACCCAGGCGAGTCGCTCTTTTCGGTACCGGTTCCGGGAGCCGTTCCGGCACGCTGCGCGAGTGTCGCTTCCGCGGCATTCCGCACCAGGTTGAGCAGCGCCTGGCGCAAAAGCCCTTCGTCGCCGGCCACATCGGTAAACTCCCCGGCCGAGGAGAAGATAACTCCCGGAAAAATCTCTCGTCCTTCCGCGACCACTCGCTCCACCAGCGGCGCCATGGCCAGGAGTTCGCCCTCCAGCTCCATCGGCCGTGCAAAGCGCAGAAATTCGGTGACCACGTGGGTGAGCGAGCGCGCCTCGCTCAAAATTTTCCCGGCATTCTCTGCCACATCGCTGCTTACCGACTGTTGCTGGATCAGTTGTGCATACGCGCACAGCGTGGCCAGCGAATTCTTGAACTCGTGGGCGATCCCCGCGGACATCTCCCCGAGCGACGCCAGGCTTTCCTTCAATCGCATCTGCCGCTGCAGCGCGGTAAGCTCGGTGAGGTCGCTCATCAGGCACAGCGCACCGGTGGCTTTACCCTCAACCATGGACACAGGCGAAATGGTCACGCCCAGGTGGCGCGTTTCGCCTGCCGCAGTGCGGTGGTCTATTTCCTGACGCTGAAAGGTCTGTCCCTGGCGCAGGCAAGCGCCCACCAGTTCGGCGAGCGCGGAATCCGTACCCAGCAGATCCGTATACCGGCGGTACTGCAGCGCGCCAACGCCCAGCGCGGCCTCCGCTGCGGGATTCGAAAGATTCACCAGCGAGTTGGCCCCCACCACGATCAATCCCGTGGGCATGTTGCGCGTCACTGCATCGGTGAGCCGCTCCGTCCGTTGCGCGCGTTCGCGTTCCACATTACGCAGACGCTCCAGCTCGCGCTCCTGCTCCCGCAACTTCTGGATCACGGCTTGCACCGATGCAGCAGCGAACGCCGTCTCGCCGGCCAGGGCTGGCCGCCCCGTGGTGTCTTCTTTTTTGTTGAGGCCGGCGCGCAGGTGACGCAGGAACATGTAGGAAACCAGCAGGAACCCGAAGAACACCGCCAGCATAAAAAACGTTCCAGCGGAGAGAAAGAAACGCGGGCTTCCCGAAAATTGGATTTGCGTGGTCATCATTTCTGTCTGGGTTTCTATCTGGGTTCTTTCACGCTTCTTTCTCGCGGCTGCTTCTGCGTCAGCGCAGCCCCGCGAAATACCACTTGAGCACCGGCCTGCCGAAGAAAACCACCAGCAGCGCCGCAGCTCCTAAAAATGTGCCGAAGGGAAGCTCGTACTGGCTGTCTTTGCGGCGCATCAACATGAATGACGTCCCGATCACGCTGCCCAGCAGCGCGCCGGCTAGAATGGTCAGCAGTGTAGCCTTCAGTCCCATGAATGTGCCTACCATTCCCATCAGCTTCACGTCGCCAAGCCCCATCCCTTCGCGTCCGCGAAGCCGGAAGTAGCCTTCCGAGACGATCCACAGAAAGCCGTAGCCCGCCGCAGCCCCCAGCAGGGCATCGGCAAACGACAGCACCGCAGCGGGCGGCGGAAATGCGAACCAGCGCGCGGCCAGCGCCATCGCCGAACCATCGGCCACGGGCGTAAGCAAACTAAACACCAAGCCGATCACCGCTCCCGTCAGGTTCACTTTATCCGGGAGAATGCGCTCGCGCATATCCGTGACCATCAGCACGACCAGCAGCGCGCAAAGTACGGCCCACTTCGCCATCTCCGTCGTCAGACCAAAAGCGAAATAACAGGCCAGGAACAGTAATCCGTTCAGCAGTTCCACCGCCGGATACAGCGGTGAGATCGGCGTCTTGCAGCCGCGGCACTTGCCTCCCAGCAGCGCCCAGCTCAGCACGGGAATGTTGTCGTAAGCCGCGATGGCCTGATTGCATTTCGGGCAGCGCGACCGTGGGTGAACGATGGACTCCCCCGCAGGAATGCGCAGAATGCACACATTCAGGAAGCTGCCGATAATCATCCCCAGCATGAAAATTACGCCGCCAATCACAGCCCGACTCTGCCACAAGCCGCCGGACCCCTCAAGCAGCGCCGCGCTCGGTATGTTCCATGCCTAACGGCAGCCCTCTGCGTCTGCACATACTCACTCGTGCGTCCCAGTGGGTTCCGCCGCGCGCCGTCTCCGAATTTGACACTCCCGCAACGCGCCACTATATTTGTTGGTTTGCCCTCCATGCGTTTACTCGAACAGTTTATCCGCCGCTATGAACACCGCCGCTGGGCCACCGACCAGCGCGCCGTTCTGCCATTTTCATGGGGACTCGAGCATATCGGCGGGCGCGCCGACGAATCCGACCCGCGAGGCTTCCTGGATGAGTGGGTCAAGAAAACACTGGCCTCGAGCGAGGAATGGTTCTCCGCCCCACCGGCGCAAGATTACCGCTTGGAGGGCGACGAGCTGACTTTCTCCACCGCCGTGCCGTCCCCGTGGCCCGAAAATAACCTGGTGCACGCGCGCTTTTTTCCGGCAGGCAAGGCCGGCCCGGCGGTGGTGGTGATGGCACACTGGAACGCCAAGCCTGCCGAGCACGTGGCCATCTGCCGCTGGCTAAACGCAATCGGCATCTCCGCATTGCGGCTGACACTGCCGTATCACGATAGCCGCGCCACTCCAGGGCACGAACGCGCCCACAATCTCGTAGGGCCCAACCTGGGCCTCACTCTACTTGCCAATCGCCAGGCAGTCTGCGACGCGCGCCGCTGCTTTCGGTGGCTCGAGCAGCAAGGCTACGGCAAGCTGGGTGTGCTGGGCACCAGCATCGGCTCTTCCATTGCCTTCATCACCATGGCGCACGACGCGGCGATCCGCGCCGGCACGTTTCTCCACGTATCCACCTATTTCGGGGCGGTGGTCAGCACCGGGCTTACCACCACGCACGTCTGGGAGCCGTTGCAATCACAAGTTACGCGGGAAGAGATCATCCGCTTCTGGTCGCCGATCAGCCCTTTTCCCTACGTGCACCGATTAAAAGCCGGAAAGCAAAAAGCGCTCATGGTTACGGGCCGCTACGACCCCACGTTTTGGCCGGAATTTTCCGAGGAGATGCTGGCGGTTCTGGAACGGGATGGAATAGAAGTGGAAAGGCTGCAGCTACCTTGCGGGCACTATTCGCTGGGCTTGCCGCCGTTCAGTTGGATGGTCGGCGCACGCCTCGGCGCCTTCTTCATGCGTACGCTGGCATAGCTCGAGAAGGCGGCAGGGTGGTAAACGCGCCGCTACCTCAGGTCACTATTTCCCAGCGCCATCTGGATGTCGCCGTCTCGAATCAGCTTGGCCACGTCGGCAATGTCCGGGGCCAGCGACCGGTCGGCGTCGACGCGCGCCGAAGCGCCGCGCACGCGCTCGTAGGCCTTGTGCGCTTCGCGCCCGGTGCGCAATGGCGCCAGCAGATCGATGCCCTGGCATGCGCAGAGCAGCTCGATGGCCAGCACGTAGCGCAGGTTATCCAGCATCGGACCCAGACGTCGCGCTGCGCTCATGCCCATCGAGACGTAATCTTCCTGGTTGCCTGAAGTGGGAATGGAATCCACCGAATGCGGCGCGGCCTGCGCTTTCATTTCGCTGGCCAGCGAGGCCGCGGTCACCTGCAGAATCATGAAGCCTGAATTGAGTCCGGCGCTCGCCGTTAAAAACGCCGGCAGCAGGCTGGTAAGAGGATTGGTCATGTGGTCGATGCGGCGCTCGGAAATGCCGGCGATGGCGCACAGCGCCACGGCCATCTGGTCCGCGGCCATGGCCAGCGGCTGTCCGTGAAAATTGCCGCCGCTGAGGACTTCGCCTTCTCCCACGGCGCCGGAGGCAAACACCAAGGGGTTGTCGGTCGCGCTGTTCAGCTCGATTTCCAGAGTGCCGCGAATCTGCGTCAAGGCGTCGCGCGCCGCGCCATGCACCTGCGGCGTGCAGCGCACACTGTAAGCGTCCTGCACGCGCTGGTCTTTTTCCGGCGCGCGGTGGGACTCACGGATTTCGCTGCCGGCGTTGAGCCGGCGCAGGTTTTCCGCGCTGCGCATCTGCCCGGGGAAGGGACGCACGCGGTTCAGGCGCTCGTCGAACGCCGACGGGCTGCCGCGCAGGGCGTCGAGCGAAAGCGCCGCGGCCACGTCCGCGGTATCCGCCAGAATATCCGCGTCACGCAGCGCCAGCGCGAGCAACGCCAACATTCCCTGCGTGCCGTTCAATAGCGCCAGCCCTTCTTTCGCCTCCAGTTGGAGCGGAGCGATTTTCGCCAGGCGCATGGCCTCGGCACCGGCCATACGCTGGCTGCGATAGATGGCTTCGCCTTCTCCGATAGCCACCTGCGCCAGATGCGCCAGCGGGGCCAGGTCACCCGAGGCGCCTACGGAACCTTGCGCAGGGATTACCGGATGCACTCCGCGCGCCAGCATGGCGGCAAGCGTTTCTACCACCACAGGACGCGCCCCGCTGAAGCCCTTGGCCAGAGTATTCGCCCGCAGCAGCATCATGGCGCGGGTTTCCGCTTCGCTCAGCGGCGCGCCCACTCCGCAGGAATGACTGCGCACCAAGTTCACCTGCAACTGCTTGATCTGGTCTTGCGGGATGCGCACCGCGGCCAGCTTTCCAAAGCCGGTGTTGATTCCGTAGGCGGTTGCGCCCGATTCCAGCAACTTCTCAATCACCGCGCGCGATGCTTCCATGCGGCGGCGCGCTTCCGGCGCGAGCTGTATTTCGCGGCCGCGCAAGGCCACGTCGTAAACCTGCCCCAGGGTGAGGCCATTGCCGGTAATCTCAATACGATTCATGATGCCGTGGCCATTTCCTGAAACACCTTCGCATATTTTTCCGGGAGTGGACACATTTTCAGGTTCGCGTCGGTGACCACATGCGAAGTCTCGCCCTCGGCCAGTAACAACCCGTCGGCCTGGCGCAAAATCTCGTAGGTAAACTGGACCAGCGACCCGCGCACGCCTTTTAGCCGCGTGCGAATCAGAATGAGGTCGTCGTAGCGCGCGGGAGATTTATACCGGCAGCGCGCTTCGGCCACGGCGATGAAGCATCCATGCTCGCGTTCCATCTCGCGGTAGTCGAGTCCCAGCGAGCGCATCAATTCCACGCGGCCGACTTCGAACCAGATAAAAAAGTTGGCGTGATACACCACTCCCATCTGATCCGTTTCGGCGTAGCGCACCCGCACCGTAGTTTCGTGGGAATCTCTCACCGCGGGGAAGTGTAGTCGAAACCCCGGCAGGGACGCAAAGCGCAGCGACGGTTTCCGGCGAGAACTACCGGCCGGTCCAGCGAGGCTTCCGCTTTTCGAGGAATGCCGCCAGCCCTTCGCGAAAATCTTCCGTTGTGCGACTGCCGGCATTTTCGGTGATGGCCATTTCCAGCTCGAGGTCGACGGCCGCGGTTTCATATCTGCGCAGCAAAGCCTTGGTGCGCAGAAGGCTGGTAGGACTGTTGGCCAACAGGGAACCCGCCAGCTCCTCCGCGCGCGCCAGCAACCGCTCGGCGGGCACAATCTCCGTAACCAGCCCGAGCCGTAATCCCTCTTCGGCGGTGACGATCCGGCCGGTCAGCAACAGGTCGCGTATCACCTTCTCGCCCACCTGGCGCCGCAAAAAGACGGAAACAATGGCAGGCAGGAATCCAATGCGCACTTCGGTATATCCGAAGGTCGCCTCCGGAACCGCCAGCGTAAAATCGCACAGCGTCGCGAACGCGCAGCCTCCGGCGATCGCCGCGCCATTCACCGCCGCCACCAGCGGTTTGGAAAACGCCCACAGCCGTCGAAAAATTCCGGCCATGCGCCGCGAATCGGTCAGGTTGTCATCCCCGGAATTGGTCGAGAGCGCCTGCAAGCCTGCGAGATCCATTCCCGCGCAGAACGCTTTCCCCGCGCCCGTCAAGATCGTAACCAGCGCCGGGCTGTTTTCAACGTCGTCCAGCGCCGCCTGCAGATCGTCAATCATCTGCGCGGTAATGGCGTTGCGCTTTTCCGGCCGGTTGAGCGTAATCTTGGCCACCCGCCCGTCTGATTCAAGTTTTAACGTCTCAAATCCCACATCCAGCTCCGCGGTCCCTGCTTTCTCGTAGGGGCACGGCTGCCGTGCCCGTTTTCTTTTCGTCGTTCTTTCCTGATTCTCTTCTTCGTTGCTTTTATTTCTGTCTTAGATTTCCCGCATCAATGCACGGTCGTTCCCGCCACCTGCCTATAGATCACGCGAATCTGTTCGTTCCGTTCGACTAGCGCGAGCAGGGCGTCCTTGTCGATCCCCGTAGCGACGCCGCGCTGCGAGAGCGCCTCGACCACAATCTCAGTGGGAATATTGCCAACCAGTTCATCGCCAGCGAACGGGCATCCACCCAGACCGCCAACGGCGCTATCAAATCTCCGGCAGCCCGCCTCGTACGCCGCCAGCACTTTCTCCGCGGCGCTCTCGCGGCGGCTGTGCAGATGC
Source organism: Acidipila sp. (assembly GCA_010365215.1). Classification (GTDB taxonomy): domain Bacteria; phylum Acidobacteriota; class Terriglobia; order Acidiferrales; family UBA7541; genus JAAFGT01. Next base: position 65,212 of record JAAFGT010000008.1, read on the forward strand.
ACGCCCACTTCTACGCCGTCCCGCACCTCGCGCAACGCCGAAAACAGTTCGCCCACTTGCTGGGGATTCGCTTGTCCTACCGTATCAGCAAGGGAAATCGTGCGCACGCCGGCGTTCTTCAGCCACAGCAGGGTGTCCGCGACAATTTCAGGAGCCCACGGTTCATCGTAGGGATTGCCAAACGCCATGGAGATATACACCACCAACTGTTTCCCAGCCTTACTTGTGGCTTCTTGCAGTTTTTTCACCAGCGCGCGCGATTCATCGCGCGACATATTCGCGTTCGCCCGGCGAAAATAGGCGGATATGGAGTAGGGGTAACCCACCGTGGTTACGCCAGGAGTGGCCAGCGCGCGCTGCAGACCCATCTCGTTCACGACGATTCCGATAATTTCCGGCCCAGCAGAATCACTCCCAGGCATCGCGCCCGTAAGAGCGCCATCTGCTTTCGCAGCAGCCGCTGCGAACTCCCGCATCACCTCTTCGCTGTCCGCCATTTGCGGCACATGCTTCGGCGATACAAAACTTACCGCATCAATGTGCCGGAAACCCGCGGCAACGAGCTTGCGAAAATATTCCGCCTTGGTCGCCGCAGGAATCATCTGCGGCAATCCCTGCCAAGCGTCCCGCGGGCATTCGATCAGTTTTAACGATTCCACATTTCCCCGGGTCTATTGCGATAAGGCCTGTATCCGTTCCGCTGTTGAAGCGTTTCTCCGGGATGTTTCAGATGAGCTGCTCAGGTCTGCAAGACTCCCGTCTTAAACTCGCGCACTTCCGGATTCAGCGCCGCCGCTTCGAGCGCCCAGATCAAAGCCTCGCGTGTCTGCGCGGGATCGATGATGGCATCCACCCACAGACGTGCCGCGGCATAACGGGGATCGGTCTGGTGCTCATAGGTCTTGCGCACCGACTCGTGCAGCTCTTTTTTGTCTTTCTCGGTCAGCTTTTTCCCTTCGCGCTCCAGTTGCTTGACCTTAATTTCCACCAGTGTCCCCGCCGCTGCGTCTCCGCCCATCACCGCATAGCGCGCCGAGGGCCAGGCGAATATGAATCGCGGGTCGTACGCTTTTCCGCACATGGCATAGTGCCCCGCGCCGAAGCTGCCGCCGCAGATCACCGCGATCTTGGGCACCACACTATTCGCCACGGCATTCACCATCTGCGCGCCGGCGCGGATGATCCCGCTCCACTCCGCTTCCTTGCCCACCATGAAGCCGTTCACATCGTGCAGAAAAATCAGCGGCACCAGGTTCTGATTGCAGTCCATGATGAAGCGCGCGGCCTTTTGCGCCGACTCGGTGTAAATCACCCCGCCAAACTCCACGCGCCGCTCCCCGGTCCCCGGCGCACGGGTCTGCACGTGCTTCTTCTGATTGGCCACAATGCCTACGGCGAATCCGCCGATGCGCGCATAACCGCACAGCAGCGTCTGCCCATATTCAGCGCGATATTCCTCGAATGCGCCGCCATCGACGATGCGCGTGAGGACGTCATGCATGTCGTACTGCTTGGCGGGGTCGGACGAAAAAATTCCGTAAATTTCGTCGCCCGGGTGCGCAGCAGGCTCCTCGGGAATGTGCGAAAACGGCGCGCCGGGCTTGCGGCCCATCTTGTCCACCAGGGCGCGGATTCGTTTGATGCATGCTTCGTCATCGGCTTCGCGAAAATCGATGGTCCCGGAAATTTGCGCGTGCATTTTCGCGCCTCCCAGGTCTTCCGCGGAAACTTTCTGCCCGATGGCCGCCTGCACCAGCGCGGGCCCCGCCAGAAACAGCCCGCTGCCTTCGGTCATCAGGATGTGGTCGCACATCACCGGCAGATACGCCCCGCCGGCCACGCACATGCCCATGATCGCGGTGATCTGCGGAATCCCCATGGCGCTCATCACGGCATTGTTGCGGAATACGCGTCCAAAGTCGTCCGTGTCGGGGAACACGTCCTCCTGCAGCGGCAGGAACACACCGGCGGAATCCACCAGGTAGATCGTAGGAATGCGATTCTCGATGGCAATATTTTGCGCGCGGATCACTTTTTTCGCGGTCATCGGGAAAAAAGCTCCGGCCTTCACCGTGGCGTCGTTGGCGATGATCATTACCAGGCGTCCCGCCACCCGCGCCAGTCCGGTTAGCGTCCCTGCCGCCGGCGCGCCTCCCCATTCCGTGTACATTTCGTGCGCGGCATAAATGCTCAGCTCGAAAAAGGGTTTTCCCGGATCGAGCAGCTTGGCAATGCGTTCGCGCGCTGTCAGCCGCCCCTTCTTGTGCTGCGCTTCGATGGATTTTGCGCCGCCGCCCTGGCGGATTACTTCTTCGTCGTTTTTGATTTCCGAGACGAGGTCCACCATCCGCCGGGTATTGCGCTCAAATTCAGTAGCCTTTTGATCGACGTTGCTTTCCGTCACTTCCGTATCCTTGGCACCGCTCTGATGAAGTCGGGAGCCTGTCATTTCCAGTGTAACGAAAATCTCCAGCGTGATTCGCGCCGCAACAGTATACGTGGTTTGCGCGATTTTACATTCCGTCTTGCGGTGCCGGGGCGCTTTCTGATGCACAAACTGATAGCGTCCGAGTTTCGCAATCGCGGCAATTGGCCTTGTAGCGCCACGATTTCTTAAAATCCTCTAATCCGTACGTACGCTGCATTTCGTAGCAATACGCCCTGGTTTCTGCTATATATCTGATTAAATTACTTAGTCCAGCTCAGCAGCAGGGTAGGCATATGCGTCGAATTCTTAAGTCTCTGTTTTTGGTAGTGGTGCTTTGCGCCGTGCGTTTTGCCATCGGCTGGCCTCTCGAACACTTTCTCATTCACGACCGGCTTTCTTCCGTGATGGAGAGCGATTACGACCTCTTCAACTGGCAATTCACCGCATGGAACTGGGTGGTCCATTTCTTTCTGGATTTTATGACCTGGTTTTTGATCTCCCTGCTTTACGTGAAGATGGAGCCGGTAGTCCATGGCCATCCCATTCGCAAGAGCCTGAAAGTTTATGGGGTGATGTTCCTTTTCTTTTCCACCAGCAGCGCCGTGTACATGAACCATTTCAGCCGGCCCGGCGATTTTTTCGTTTATACCATTCTCGACCGGCTGCTGCTTTTCACTGTGGTCGCCGTGGCCAACGGTCTGATTCATCCCTGGATTTTCAAGACCGCACCGCAGAAGCAGGCGCGGCACTACGCGTCGGCGCACCACCCTTACGCCTCACATCTTCCCACTGCCCCGCACAGTTTCTGAGACTCCTTCGCTCCCAAAGCCAAGAGGGATTCCTCGCTGCGCTCGGAAGGACGACGGGGAGTTGCCGGGGTCTTGCCTAGGTCTTCGCGGCTTGCATCTTGTGGATGAACTCGACGATGTCTTGCGTGGAGGTTCCTGGCAGAAAAACTTCCGCAATGCCGGACTTCTTCAAGGTCACGATGTCGGCGCCGGGAATAATTCCGCCGATCAAAATGGGTACATCTCCCATGCCCTTTTCGCGCAGCAGTTCCACCAGCCGCGGGCAGATGGTGTTATGCGCGCCGGAAAGGATGGAGAGCCCGATCACGTCCACATCTTCCTGCGCCGCCGCCGCCGCGATCATCTCCGGAGTCTGCCGCAACCCGGTGTAAATCACTTCCATGCCTGCATCCCGCAGGGCGCGCGCGATCACCTTCGCGCCGCGGTCGTGCCCATCCAGCCCCGGCTTGGCAATCAAAACGCGGATTTTCTTGTCGGTCATCGGTCCGTTACTCACAACGCATTCCAGCTTAACATCCTGACGGTGCGGGGAGGCCGTTTTCGCATGCGAATGAATAGAAAAAAGGAGAGGCTGTGCTTGGAATAACGCCGCGGCTTCCTAGGTAATCGCAATCTCTTCATACGTCCCAAACACCACGCGCATAGCCTCGCAGATCTCTCCCACCGTGGCATAGGCCTTCACTGCGTCATAAATAAACGGCATCAGATTCTCGCTGCCCGCCGATGCGTGGCGCAAGGCGTCGAGTCTCCGTTCCACTTCCGCGCTGGACCGCTCGGCACGCAGCTTGCGCAGGCTCTCGGTCTGCTGCGCGCCCACGCCCTCGCCAATCTGTAGAGTTTCCAGCGTCTCCTCGTTGCTGACGAAGTCATTCACGCCGACAATAATCTTCTCCTTGCGATCCACGGCCAGCTGATACTGGTAAGACGCCTCGGCAATCTCCCGCTGAGGATATCCATGCTCGATGGCCGCGATCATTCCGCCCAGGGCATCGATGCGATGAATATATTCCCACGCGCCTTTCTCCACCTCGTTGGTCAGCGATTCCACGAAGTACGAACCGCCCAACGGGTCCACCGTATTGGTCACACCGCTTTCATGCGCCAGAATCTGCTGGGTGCGCAAGGCCAGCGTGGCCGCGAACTCCGTGGGCAGCGCCCAGGCCTCGTCGAGTGAATTGGTATGCAGTGACTGCGTCCCGCCCAGCACCGCGGCCAGCGCCTGCAGGGCGGTGCGCACCACGTTGTTATACGGTTGCTGCGCGGTCAGCGAACAGCCCGCCGTCTGCGTGTGGAAGCGCAGCGCCCAGGTGCGCGCCTGCTTCGAGCCGAAGCGGTCGCGCATGGTGTGGTACCAGATGCGCCGCGCCGCGCGGTACTTGGCAATCTCCTCGAAGAAATCATTGTGCGCGTTGAAGAAAAATGAAATCTGCGGCACGAACTGGTCGATGTCGAGGCCGCGGCGCAGGCCCCACTCCACATACTCGATTCCGTCGCGCAGCGTGAAGGCCAGCTCCTGAATCGCCGTCGACCCGGCCTCGCGGATGTGGTAGCCGCTCACCGAGATGACGTTGAACTTTGGAGTGTGCTTCACCCCAAATTCGAACGTGTCGATCACCAGGCGCATGGACGGTTCCGGCGGGTAGATATATTCCTTCTGCGCGATGTATTCCTTGAGGATGTCGTTCTGCAGCGTTCCGGAAATTTTCTTCCAGTCGGCGCCCTGCTTTTCGGCTACCGCCAGATACATGGCCCAGATGACCGCCGCCGGAGAATTGATGGTCATCGACGTGGTCACATCCGCCAGCGGAATCTGATCGAACAGCACTTCCATATCCGCCAGCGAGCTGATGGCCACGCCGCACTTGCCCACCTCTCCTTCCGCCATAGCGTGGTCGGAGTCGTAACCCATGAGCGTGGGCAAATCGAATGCTACGGAGAGGCCGGTCTGTCCCTGGCTCAGCAGGTAGCGGAACCGCTTGTTGGTGTCTTCCGCGGAGCCAAAGCCGGCGAACTGCCGCATGGTCCACAGCTTTCCGCGATGCATCGTGGAGTGAATTCCGCGGGTGTAGGGCGGCTCGCCGGGCATGCCCAGGTCGCGCTGCGGATCCCAGCCGGACAAGTCTGCCGGCGTGTACAGGCGCCGGATGGGGTAACCGGAAACGGTGGTGAACTCAGGCTTGCGCTCAGGCGAGCGCGCCAGCGAAGGCCGCAGTGTTTTCTCTTCCCATTCGCGCTCGCGCGCCGATGGGTTGCGCGTTTCCAGTGGTTCTTCGGGGAGAGTCGTTTTCGGCGGCTGGCTCATACGGACGGCTCCCGGCGCGAGGCGCGCCCTTGTAGGAACGGATTCACTACACCCAAGTTTATGCCAAGCGCGAGTAGCGGGCAAGTTGTGGGCACAGCCTGGAGTCGCGACGATATTTTCCACCGAGTGTGAAGAAACGGAGTAGCGGGCACCGTAGTAGTATCGTGACCCTCGGATGCACGCCCTCGTCGAGAGGATAAAAGTCGCGCATGCTTTTCACTGGATTTAACAGGGCGGCTCGTCGTGATGCCTGAGGCCACTGCTTACAACTCGGCTTACCACTCGGACGCCGAGGTTGCCGCCGTCGCCGCGAAGTTCGAATCCTGCGCCTTCCAGGCAGCGGAATTCAATCATGCCAGGCATTTAACCGTTCTGGTCTGGTATCTATCACGGCTTTCCTTCGAGGATGCCTTCGAGGCCATGCGCGCGTCCATTCTCAAGTTCAGCCGCCACCACGGGAAATCCGGCATCTATCACCAGACCGTCACCGTCTTTTGGGTGCGTCTTGTGCACGACTATATCCACCAGCGAACCTCAGTCATGCCTTTGTACGTTCTCGCCAACGAAGTTATCGAACGCTTCTCCGACAAGAACCTTATTTACACTTACTATTCTCGCGACCGTCTGCTCTCGCCCGAGGCGAAATCCGGCTGGATTGATCCCGAGCTTCGTCCCTTGGGCGGACTCCCTCCGTGATCGTCGAGCAGCCTGCATTGCCGCGCTCACCAAAAAACGAAAGGCCCGGCAATTTCCCGGGCCCCTCGGTTACTCTCGATTTTTTGTTTTCAACCGCCAGCGCTGTCAGGATCGCTGTCCGGCTCTCTGTCTCACTCAGTACTTGCCCGGCTCCCCGGCCATCTCACCGCTGCTGGTTCCCGGGATCAGGGGAACACGCTGGATATGGTCGTGGCGCAACTCGGTGATGTCGATGCGGTTCTCCTCCAGCGTACGTCCCAGCGCGCGGTCGAAGTTTACCTTGGCTTCGACGAAGTTCACGATGGAGCGCACTTCGTTACTGCTTGCCGTCGCCAAATCTCTTTGCGCCTGAATCACCAGGAATATGGTCGAAGCGCCAAGCTGGAATTTCTTCTGCTCGGCGTCCAGTGTCTGCTCGGCCAGGATGCGCGCGCGCACATTGGCCTCGACGGCGTAGCGGTCCTGTTCCAGCGCGATCTGCGCATTGCGCACATCCACGGCCACGGTATTGCGTACTTTTTGCACATTGGCTTCGCTCTGCTGCTGCAGCAGCATGGCGTTCAGGTTCGCCGCCTGAGCGCTGCGGTTGCGGAGGGGAATATTCAGATTCAGGGTCACGGAATAGTTCGGGAAATTACTGTTGAACACGTTGGAAAGAGCGTCGCCCAGGCCGCCGGAAACTACTGGCCCGTTCGTGAACGCCGCGCTGGAGGTAAATATAGGCGAGCCATTTATCAGGATGGGCATACCGTTCGCGTCCACAATGGGATTTGCGCCGATGTTGCGTCCCGCCGGAACCTGGGTCAGCAGATTCCCGCCCAAGCCCTGCGAACCGTATTGCGCGTTGAGGTTCAAGGATGGCAGCAGGGCGTTTCGCGACGCGCGCGAATTGATCTTTCGCGCGTCCAGGTCCAACAGGGCCTGGCGTACCTCCGGGCGTTTCTCTGCCGCCTCGGCCACGGCGTCCTGAATGCGGATGGCCGGCACCACTACATTGGAAGTGGGCTTGTCTACCGGCACGATTTTAACCTCAACGATTTTTGGATCCATCACATTGCGCAGGATCAGCTGTTTCAGCAGGTTTTCATCCTGTAGCGCCAGCGTTTGCGAAGTAATCAAGTCCGCGCGCGTGCTGGCGAGTTGGGCCTCGGCGCGCGTGACTTCGATCGGCGCCAGCGTGCCGATTTCTACCTGACGCTTGTTGTCGTTATAAAGCTTCCCGGCCAGCTCCACGGACTTCTTTTTTACTTCCACATCTTCCTGAGCAAAAATCAACTCGTAGTACTGATTCTTCACCGCCGTTACCGTGGCAATCAGCTGCTGCTGGAACGCAAGGTCGGCGATTTTGTTGTTTATACGCGCCACCCGCAACAACCGAAGGTTCGGCGTGAATCCAAACCCATTGAGCAGCGGCTGCTGGAAGGCCACGTTGAGCTGGGAAGTGACCGAGGGATTGAACAGGTTCGATCCGGAGGTGCTCGATTGCCTGGTATTATTCAGTGTAACGGCGAGATTTGTTCCGGTGGGAAATCCCTGCACGAATCCGACGTCTCCGATCGTGTTTTGATTGGTCAAGGTAGAGAACCGGCCGGTCGCTCCGACGCCCGAAAGAAACGGATTGTTCACCGGAAACGAAGTTCGCGCCCACCCGAAAGTTGACGACAGCACCGGGTCGAAACTGATACTGCCTCCGAACGGGTTTACCGGCCCCGGACCTGCCTTAGCGGCGAGCACTGCCGTTTCGGACTCGTAGGTGACAAAGCGCTGAATGGAAATATCCAGGTTGTTTTGCAGCGCCATGGCCACCGCATCTTCCACTCCCAGCCGCAACTGGCCGTTGGTGATGAGCTGATCCACCGACGGGGCATTGACTTCCGCCGGCTTGGGCAGTCGCAGAGCGATGTAGGGATTAAAAATCATCGGAAATGTCGAGCGGCCTTTGGTGTAGTCCTGGTCGAAAAGCTTCACCTGGTAGCGCTGCGTGCTGGTTGGCGGCGTCACTGTCGCGGGCTGCGGATTTTGCCCCGGCCCCGGCGTCATAGGAACTGCGTCACCCGGAGTTTGCCCGGGCGTCTGCGGCTGGGGCGGTGCGGGATCTTGAGGCTGTACGAAATCTTGAGGCTGCGCTTGGGCCTGAGCCGACTCAGGCGTCTTCTCTTGTGCGCGCGCCGGTGACATTCCTAGCAGCAGGGCCATGGCGGCCGCTGCGATGTGGCAATGCTTCAGCTTCATCGCTCTCCTCTCCAACTTCCCCGGTGACCCCGCCCCAGCGCAGGGAAATACCTTGCCCATAGAGTTTTCGCAACGTGTGGCATCGAGATGATGTGCCTAAAATATTCTAACGTGTGGAAGGGCGCATAAGTTTCATCTAATTCGCTCAAAGCTTTGGGCTTTCGAGCAAAATAGGATTCGCTGCAATGTAAGTGAAGCGCTCTGCGCCCGCTTCAGGTCCCAACCTCATCCGTGTGCAGTTTATCAATACGAAGCGATATTTGACAAATGGATGGGCTCCCCGTTAGGCTGGCCGCGACTTTCAGGGGTTCAAACTCATGACCGGCTCGGTCTGGCAACCCGGCGAACTATTGCGGCTCTTCGAACAGTCGGGTGCCGTCTCGCGCGGCCACTTCGCGCTTAGCTCCGGCCTCCATAGCGACGTCTACGTGCAGTGCGCTCTGGTACTCCAGCATCCCCAGCATGCCGAGCGCCTCGGCCGTTCGCTCGCCGCGCGATTCGAGGGCACCGCCATCGACTGCGTGGCCTCCCCGGCTTTGGGCGGAATTTTGGTGGGACACGAAGTGGCCCGCGCCCTGTCTGTACGCGCGATCTTCGCCGAGCGCGACGCTTCCGGCCACCTCACCCTCCGCCGCGGGTTCACCCTAACTCCTGGCGAACGCGTCTTGGTTGTGGAAGACGTCTGGACCACGGGCGGCTCAACCGAGGAAACGATCGCCACCATCGCTGACGGGGATGGCCGCGTGGTCGCTGCCGGCGCCCTCATTGACCGCAGCGGAGGCCGACTGGACCTCTCTGTCCCCGCGGAAGCGCTGCTTGAGCTGGCCATCAAAAATTACCAATCCGCGGAATGTCCGCTGTGCCGCGCCGGGGGCACTCCCGACCGCCCCGGCAGCCGCCAACTCCGCAGCTCCCACTAGACCCGCGCGCGTCCTTCCCGTGCGATACTTCGGCCCTCCATGCGCAACATCAAGCTGATCATCGCCTACGACGGTACCGACTTCCACGGCTGGCAGTTGCAGCAAGGCGCGCCCACAGTGCAAGGCGCGCTCGTCGACGTGGCCTGCAAGCTGACGCAGGAGAATATTTTCCTCTACGGTTCCGGCCGCACCGACGCCGGAGTTCACGCGCTCGGACAGGTGGCCCATTTCAAGACGCACTCCGGCCTGGCGCCTGCGGAATTCCAGCGCGCGTTTAATGCGCTGCTGCCTCCTTCTATTCGCATCGTCCAGTGCGAGGAAGAATCCCCGAATTTCCACGCGCGCTTCCAGGCTCAGGCCAAGACCTACCAGTACCGGATTTTTCGCGGACGCATCGTGCCGCCGTTCGATCAGCGCTACGTCCTGCATTACCCTTATCCTCTCGATGAAGACGCCATGGCCCGCGCCGCGCGGCTCTTTGAGGGCATGCACGACTTCACTTCGTTTGCCGCATCTTCCGGCTCTGAAGAGGACGACCGCCAACGCGCGCCGCAACGTGAGATCCTGCACTCGGAAGTCCGCCGCATCGCGCGCGATAATTTCTGGTCGCAGGCGCCCGTTTGGGATCCTTCGTCGCATCACGCCCGCCCGAAGCCGGCACCCGGTACATCTCCCGATCCGGTTTCCTCAATGTATCCCGACTCTGGTTCCGTTGCCCGCGCTGCGGCGGGAGACGAACTGCTCTACACCGTTCGCGGCCGTTCCTTCCTTCGCTACATGGTGCGCAAGATGGTGGGCACGCTTCTCGACGTGGGCCGCGGGCGCCTCGCTGTGGAAGACATCCCCCGCCTGATGGAACTGCGCGACCGCTCGCAGTCCGGCCCCACCGCACCGCCGCATGGATTATTCCTGGTCGCCGTCGAGTACGCTCAACCCTGGAAAATGAAGTGAACAGCGAGCGTTTCTTACTCCAGCTGAAGTAGCCGACAACCAACAATCAAAAATGCGCTAGAATTGCAATCGAGAGGAAAGCACTACCGGGATAAGGCTTGAATCATTTTTGTTTTCCTCATTCCATTCTCTGTGTACTCTGTGCCTCTGCGGTAAATCTGTCGTATTTTGAGGAATAGTGAAATGCCAGACGCACCCACTCCAGCCGCCGCGCCCAATCCGGGCGCCGTACCCACTCCGACTGCCGCGCCGACTCCGGCCGTTGCGCCTACTTCTGCCGTTGCAACGCCAGCCGCTCCACCCGCGCCGGTCAAAATAAAATTTCGCAAACCCCGCCAGCGCGCCTGCGACGAAAAAGACGAAAAGGGGAAAGTCTGCTGCGGCCATCTGAAGCGCTGGTACGACTACCCCAAAGAGATTGAAATTCGCATTGGCCAAGACGCGGAGATTTATCGCTGCGAGAACTGTAAAGTGCTCTTTCGCCCCAACCCGGCAGACATGCCGCACAGTTACACGCAGCGGTTTTAGCGGGAGTTCTTCCGCAAAATCCGTGAACCACGACGACCTGATCTACGACTGGAACACCGTCTCCGGCCCGGAGATTCCGCCTGGCCGCCGCGTCATGCTCGATGACGAAACCCTCCGCGACGGTCTGCAAAATCCCTCCGTTCGCGATCCTTCAATCGACGACAAGCTGCGCATCCTTCATCTGATGGAAGCGCTGGGCATCGATTCGGTGAACATCGGCCTGCCCGGCGCAGGCCCGCGCGTCGCCGCGGATGTCGAGGCCCTGGCTCGCGAAATCGTGCGCGCGCGCATGAAGATTCGTCCGAACTGCGCAGCGCGGACCCACGAAAACGACATCCGCCCTATCGCCGAGATTTCCCAGCGCGCCGGCATCGCCATCGAAGCCGCCACTTTTCTGGGATCGAGTCCGGTTCGCTGCCTCGCGGAAGACTGGACGGTCGACCACATCGCCCAGCTGACCGAGAAAGCGGTGAAATTTGCCATCGCCGAAGGCCTGCCGGTGATGTACGTCACCGAAGACACCGTGCGCACCGGTCGGGAAGTTGTAAAGCGGCTCTACACCACGGCCATCGAGTGCGGCGCGCGAGCAATCGTGCTCTGCGACACGGTCGGCCATGCCACCCCGCGCGGCGCCTACAGCCTGGTGCGTTTTGTGATCGATGAGATTGTCAAACCTTCCGGCGCAACCATCCGGGTGGACTGGCACGGTCATTGCGACCGCGGCCTCGCCGTAGCTAATTCCATCGCCGCGCTTGCCGCCGGTGCCGACCAGATTCACGCCGCCGCCAACTCCCTGGGCGAACGCGTCGGCAACACTCCGATGGAGTTAATGCTCGTCAATCTGCGCCTGATGGGGCTCATCGACCGCGACCTTTCTCGTCTCAAGGAATACTGCGAGACGGTCGCCGCCGCGACCGGCACAACGATTCCGCCGAATTCTCCGGTCATTGGTCGCGACGCTTTCCGCACCGCCACCGGCGTCCACGCCGCGGCCATCATCAAGGCGTTCAAGAAAGGCGACGCCTTACTCGCGAACCTGGTTTATAGCGGCGTCCCCGCCCACCTCTTCGGTCTCGAGCAGATCATCGACGTGGGCCCCATGAGCGGCCGCTCCAACGTAATCTTCTGGCTGCAGCAGCGCGGGCTCTCCTTCAACGACGAAACCGTCGACCGCATTTTGAGCTGCGCTAAACAGTCCAGCCGTACCCTTACGGAGAAAGAAATTCTGGCGCTCATCCCGGCCCCGCATCCGAACTGATACCCAAACCTTCGCGTCTCCGCTAGCGAAGATGTCGCCAGCGGAGATGTCGCCAGCGGAGAATCACAATCCAGCACCGGGTCCGCCGCTTCCATATTGACCCTGCCGTGCGCTTGCCCCACACTCATTTTGCGAGAGGTTTTCCCGTGCGTCCGACGCTGCTGCATCTTCTTCTGCTCTGCTGTATCCTAATGGTTATGGCGATGCCCTTGAGCTCCCTGCGCGCCGGCGTATTGACGGTGGCCGAGGCCAATCCAGCGGAAGCCCTGGCGCGCCATCCTCGCGTTGCCAAGGCCCTTGAAAATCTAGATCGCTCGCTGGGCTGGATCACCGAGCAGCAGACCCAGCTCACCGAGATTTCCGCGCCCACTTTTCAGGAGCACGCCCGCGCCGCAGCCGTGCAAAAAATCCTTTCCGCGAACGGTTACAAGACGCGCAGCGACTCGGCCGGCAACGTCATCGCCGAGCGCCCCGGCTCTTCCAGGAAAGACGTAGTGCTTCTCTCCGCCCATCTGGATACGGTTTTTCCCGCGGGCACGCCGCTTCACGTCCACAAGGACGGCCATAATTTTTCAGCCCCGGGCATCGCCGATAATGGCGCGGGACTCGCCGCGCTGGTGGGCCTCGCTCGCGCCGTGCACGAGGCCAAACTGCAAACGCGCATGACCCTGATTTTCGCCGCCAACACCGGCGAGGAAGGAGAAGGGAACCTTCGCGGCATGCGTAAACTGGTGGAAAGCTATCGCGGCCGCCTGCGCGCGGTCATCGCCATTGATGGAGCTTCCGTCGAGCACGTCACCACCATGGGCCTGGGCTCGCGCCGCATTGAAGTGATTCTTTCCGGCCCTGGCGGCCATAGCTGGGCGGATTTTGGCACTCCCAATCCCATTCACGCCCTTTCGCGCGGCATCGCCCGCTTCCTCGACGTGCGCGTCCCCGACAATCCGCGCACCACTTACAATATCGGGCTCGTCGAAGGCGGCAGCTCGGTGAATTCGATCCCCGATCACGCGCTGATGAAGATTGACCTGCGTTCCGAATCCGAAGCCGAGCTCGAACGCTTGGAATCCGCGTTGCGCCGCACTATTGCCGAAGGCATCGACGCCGAGATGGCGGCCTCACGATTGGCGGGTCGCGCTGACGCCACCCGGCTGGACGCAAAATTCAAAAGTCTTGGGGTTCGCCCGGTGGGAGAGTTGGCTGCCGATTCGCCGCTGCTCGAAGCGCTGCGCGACGCCGACCGGCTGCTCGGGAATCAATCGCGGCTCGAGCGTTCGTCCACCGACGCGAATATCCCGCTGGCGTTGGGTATCCCCGCCATCGCCATCGGCGGCGGTGGCCGCGCCGGCGGCGCGCATACTCTGGCGGAGTGGTACGACTCCACCGGCCGCGAAATCGGGCTCAAGCGCATCCTACTGACAGCCCTGGCTGTTGCCGGCATCGAGGATTAACTCAAATCATATGACCACCGCATCGCGTCACGTGCTTCCGACAAAATTGTCATTCCGCGCGCAGCGAGGAATCTGTTTTTTCTCCGGTAGGACGCGATGAACAAGTCCCGCTACTTGCGGTTGTTCGCCGTCATGGCACTCGCCGCCATGATCGCCGTCCTCTCGTCCGGCTCCTTCACGCGCACCGGGGCCATCCTCTCCGGGGCGTTCTGCGCGTTCGCTCCGTCCTCGGCCTCCGCCTCTGCCGTATTCCCGCCGCCGCGTCTATCACAAACCGAGCCGTCCAAACCCGGCGCTAAAGAGCCCGCCGAACTCGTCCTGCTCAACGGCGTTATTTATACCGGCGACCCGCAACGCCCACGCGTCCAGGCCATGGCCATCTCGTTTGAGCGCATTCTCGCCACCGGCTCCACAAAAGAAATTCGCGAATACCAGGGGCCCAAGACTCGCGTCGTTGATCTGCGCGGCGCTTTCGTGATGCCCGGCTTCAATGACGCGCACACGCACCTGGCCAGTGCGGGTGACGCGCGGCTCAGCATCGATCTCGAAGGCGCCAAGTCGCTAGCCGAGTTCCAGCAGCGCATCCGCGCCCATCTTGCCGAGCACAAGCCCGGCGAGTGGCTGACCGGCCGCGGCTGGGACCACACACTCTGGCCCGAGAAGCGTTTTCCGACTCGTCAGGAGCTGGACGCAATCTCCACCGCGCATCCCATGTTCTTCGGCCGTATCGATGGTCACGTCGCTGTAGCCAATTCACGCGCTCTGGAGATCGCCGGTATCACACGCGCCACAAAAGATCCTCCCGGGGGCGGCATCGAGCGCGACTCCGCCGGCGAACCCAACGGTATGCTCAAAGAGGGGTCGGCCATGGCCATGGTCGAGAGCCGCATCCCCGGCATCACGCCGCAGCAGCATCGGCAGGGCATTGAGATGGCGCTCGAGGACGCCGCCCGGCACGGCGTCACCACGCTTCAGGACAATTCGACGTTCATCGATTTTCTTGCCTACGAGGAGATCAAGAAAGACGGCAAACTCACCGCGCGCATCACCGAGTGGCTGCCATTCCAGTTGCCGCTCGACAAGCTCGAAGAGCTGCGCAAGCGCGGGGGCACCACCGACCCCATGCTGCGCACCGGCGCCTTGAAACTGGTGGCCGATGGCTCGCTCGGCTCGCGCACGGCGGCGCTGCTTGCGCCCTACTCCGACGAGCCTGCCACCAGCGGCATCATGACCATCGCGCCTGACGAGCTTAAAAAAATGGTCGTGGAACGTGATAAAGCCGGGTTCCAGATCGCCATCCATGCCATCGGCGACCGCACCAATCGACTGGCGCTCGACGCCTTCGCCGCCGCGCGCGATGCGAATGGCGTGCGCGATTCGCGTCATCGCATCGAGCACGCCCAGGTGATTTCTGTTGAAGATCTGCCGCGCTTCGCGAAGCTTGGCGTCATCGCCTCGATGCAACCCTCGCACGAAACCACCGACATGCGCTGGGCGGCGGCGCGTCTCGGCCCGGAACGCTCGCGCGGCGCATATGCCTGGAACTCGCTGCGCAAGAGCGGCGCGCGCCTCGCCTTTGGCACCGACTATCCGGTCGAGCCCATCGATCCCATGCGCGGGCTCTATGCCTGCGTCACTCGCGCCCGCCCGGAAGGCGGCCCTTCATGGCAGCCGCAGGAACGCATCTCCCTCGACGATTGCATCGCTGCTTACACCCAGGGCTCGGCGTATGCTGAGTTTTCAGAAAAAGAGAAAGGTCAGATCGCCGCAGGCCAGCTCGCCGACGTGATTGTGCTCTCCGCCGATCCCACCAAAGCAAAGCCCGCAAAACTTTTGCAGATTCACGTCCTGACTACCTACGTCGGCGGACGCCAAGTCTGGCCGAAAGATTGACGTTTTCAGGTCGCGGCGAAGGCGCCAAGCCGCCCAACTTCACTTCTTCGCGCTGCCCCACAATTCCACTCTGAGCAATTGGCGCTTCCTTCCGCCCCTCAGTCTAGGTACTCTGCGTCTCTGCGGTTCGCGCTCTTGCCGTGCGAAGATGCGGTCTACGAAAAGCGATGTCAAGAATGTTTGAGGGGGACGCTGATGAAAATCCAAAATGGAGTACCGCGGCTGCTGATTGCCACGCTGATCCTGGTTCCATTCGCTCTCGCGCAGGTTTCCAGTTCCAAGCCCGCGGCGGCGCGCCGTTACATCAACATACCGGGCCATTTCGCGCAGGCGCCGTACAGTGACGCGGTGCTGGTCGGGAACACACTGTATATCGCCGGCAGTATCGGTCTCGACCCGCAGACGCGAAAGCCGCCGGCCAAGATCGAAGACGAGGTCAAGCTTGTCCTTGATCACATGAAAGCGGTGCTGGCGGACGCGGGCATGACCATGGACGACGTCGTCTCGGTGCAGGTGTTCTGCCCGGACGTTGCTGCCTACTTCGACCCCTTCAACTCCGTCTATCGCACCTACTTCGCAAAGGATTTTCCCGCCCGTGCATTCGTCGGTTCCGGCCCACTGATTGCCGGAGGTCACTTCGAAGTCCTGGGAATCGCCGTAAAGAAGTAAAGGATAGATCGAGTGGAAGGGATGACCACTCGCGTTAAAGCAGATCTCGGCCTGGTCCTGGCTACGCTCATCTGGGGCTGCAACTTCGTGGTGGTGAAAGCGGTGCTCCATCACGCTTCGCCCTTCGTCTTTCTGGCCGTGCGCTTTTTTCTGGCTTCGCTGATCCTGGCCATTCTCTACCGCTCGTCGCTGCGTAATCTCACGCGTGCGGACCTCCGCGCCGGCGTCATACTGGGCCTGTTTCTTTTCGCAGGATATGCCCTGCAAACCAGCGGCTTGGTTTTAACCACTGCGTCGAAGTCCGCCTTCATTATCGGCTCCGCGATCGTGCTGGTGCCAGTTTTTCTGGCGCTCTTTTGGGGGCGCCACGCCACGGTGTGGATGTGGATGGGCGCGGCTGCGGGGACGGCCGGCCTTTACATCCTGACGGTACCCGCACAGGGCCTGGGCGCGCTGAATCGCGGAGACCTCATGACATTTTGCGCCGCCATTCTCTTCGCGCTGCATATCATTTTCGTGGGGCAGTACACGCCGCATCACCCTGTCTTCGCTCTAACCATGATCCAGGTGGCGACGGCCGCCGCGCTCAACGCGTTGTTCATTCCCATCGCTGCCGTCACCGGCATCGAGCGCCCGCGCATCGACGCTTCGCCGGCATTTTTTCTGGCGCTGCTCATTACCGTGGTAGGCGCGACGGTAATCGCTTTCTCGATTCACGTCTGGGCGCAGCGCCATACATCGCCCTCGCACGCGGCGCTGGTGTTCAGCCTGGAGCCGGTGTTTGCGGCCATCACTTCTTTCTTCGTGCTTGGTGAGCGGCTTGGGCAGCGTTCACTCGCCGGCGCCGCGCTCATCCTCGGGGGCATTCTAGTGGCGGAGCTGCTCGGCCCGGTGCACGCCATCGCCGACTCTACCGATGCCACCACCGACGTGGTAGATGTCGAGCCGTAGCGGCGAGCTGTGGCGGGCGAGCTGTGGCGATGAACGCTACTGGCCGGAGGTGATGCGCACGTCAACCGAAGCAGGGTCGTAAAGCGGGGCAGAGGGATGCGCGCGGTTTTCGAACTGAGTGATGCGCTCTTCATGCCGCAGGGTCACGCCGATGTCGTCGAGGCCCTGCAACAGGACTTCGCGCCGTGATGGATCGATCTCAAAGCCAATGCTGCGTCCTTGAGAATCGGTGATGGACTGGCTCTCTAAATCCACGGTGAGGCGATAACTTCCGGCTTCCTTCGCCGCGCGAAACATTTCGTCGATTTCAGATTCGGGCAAGCGGATGGGCAACACACCGTTCTTGAAGCAGTTATTGTAAAAAATATCTCCGAAGCTGGGCGCAATCACCACGCGAAAACCGTAGTCCATCACCGCCCATACGGCGTGCTCGCGGCTGGACCCGCATCCAAAATTGTGGCGCGCCAATAAAATAGACGCTCCCCGGTAACGCGGGAGGTTCAGCACAAACTCCGGATTGGGAATCTCGCCGGGCAGGTAGCGCCAGTCGTAGAAAAGATTCTTTCCGAAGCCTGCGCGTGTGAGCGCCTTCAGAAACTGCTTGGGCACCATCTGGTCGGTGTCCACGTTCACGCGGTCGAGAGGTACGAGCAGTCCGGAATGTTTGGAGAATGGCTTCATGTGCGGGTTCCTTATTCTCCGTCTACGTTCATTTCGCGCACATCCACAAAGTGCCCGGCCAGCGCCGCCGCGGCCGCCATGATCGGGCTCACCAGATGAGTGCGGCCGCCTTTGCCCTGGCGTCCTTCGAAATTGCGGTTTGACGTGCTGGCGCAACGCTCGCCGGAGGGCAGCCGATCGTCATTCATCCCGATGCACATGCTGCACCCGGCATCGCGCCATTCGAACCCCGCGTCGGTAAAAATCCTGTCCAGGCCCTCCGCCTCGGCCTGCGCTTTCACTACACGCGACCCCGGCACCACCAAGGCCTGCTTGAGGTGCGCGGAAATATGTTTGCCCGCCACCAGCCGCGCGGCCATCCGCAAATCTTCCAGGCGCGAATTTGTACACGAGCCGATGAACACACGATCCAGCGGAATATCCACAATGGGCGTGCCGGGAATGAGGCCCATATATTCGAGCGCGCTTTCTACCGCTTTGCGGTCTCCATTCTCAGTAAACGATCCCGGGTCGGGCACGCGATTGGTGACTCCCGTAACCATTCCAGGATTTGTGCCCCAGGTCACCTGCGGAACAACTTGGGTAGCGTCGAGATCCAGTTCGCGGTCATAGCGCGCGCCTGTGTCGCTGGCCAGGCTCTTCCAATGGTCGGCGGCAACCTGAAAATCTTTTCCGCGCGGGACGAAGGGCCGGCCCTCCAAATAGCTTACCGTGGTGTCGTCGGGCGCCACCATTCCCGCGCGCGCGCCGCCTTCGATGGACATGTTGCACAGGGTCATGCGCCCTTCCATGGAAAGCCCGCGTATCGCTTCGCCGGCATATTCGAAAACGTAACCGGTGCCCGCGGCGATGCCCAGGCGTCCGATGATGTAAAGCACAAGATCTTTCGCGGTGATTCCGCGCGGCCGCCGGCCATTCATGCGGATCAGCATGGTCTGCGACTTGAACTGGACCAGACATTGCGTTGCCAGGACGTGCTCCACTTCGCTGGTGCCAATGCCGAAAGCCAGCGCGCCAAATGCGCCGTGCGTGGAAGTATGCGAATCGCCGCAGACGATGGTCTGTCCCGGCTGGGTGATGCCCAGCTCCGGCCCGATGACGTGCACGATGCCCTGGTTGCGGCTGTTCATGTCGAACAGGCGCACGCCCGTCTCGCGGCAGTTGCGCGCGAGCGCTTCGAACTGGCCCATGGCGTCGGCGTCGAGGATGGGCAGCTCGCGATGCACGGTGGGAACGGAATGGTCCATCACCGCGAAGGTCAGGTCAGGGCGGCGGACTTTGCGGCCGGCCTCTTTCAGCCCGGCGAAGGCTTGCGGCGAAGTGCCTTCGTGAATCAGGTGGCGGTCGATGTAGAGCAGGGAAGGCTGCCCGGCCTCTTCGTGCACCAGATGCGATTCCCAGATTTTTTCGAAAAGTGTGCGAGGTGTCATCGTAGGAGCTACATGGTAGCAAGTTCCCCGCGCCGCGCCAAGGGTGGCGAGGTTCTGAAAAGTGAAGATTGAGGTGCGGCCTGTGGCGCTGAGAGATTGCCTTAAGAAGTGTGGCCGGGGCCGCCAGGGGCGCCACACTCTTTCCAGAGCTTTTCCCAATTCCAGAGCCCGTAGTCCACCGCTTTGGGCAACGGGAAGCCGAGTTGATGCGCGAGCATACAGACCTGCCCGCGATGATGGGCTTCGTGAGAAAGCATGTAGCAGAGCATTTCCACGCCCACCGGCCAGGGCGAAGCCCAGCCGTCTCTGCGAAACTTCTCGATGCGGCCGCCAGAGCCGCCGAGCGCTTCCGCCAGCATCTCCGCGCAGCAAGCGGCGCTCTGGGCCAATCCCGCGCGGGCCTGCCGCGGCGTGCAGTGCGCGCGGTGGAGCTGCTGCGGAACCTTGAGGTGCGGAGCGGTAAGCCGGACCCACTTGCAGCGGACATTGTGCATGTGCGTGAAGATCGCGGCGATGGTGCGGACAGGCTGGACCGTGCGGCCCCTGCGGATTTGGCCGGGCGGTTTGGCTCTCCAGGCGGCAGGGTCGAGATGTTCGAGCAGCATCTGGTTCATGCGATCACTGGCGGCGAAGGTGTGGACGGCGGCTCGGCAGAGTTGCGTATGTGCCTGGAGTTGCCGCGTGGTCACGTCTGGGGACTCCTTGACCCATTATACTTGCCGACCGCCGGAGAGGCCGCCCTTCTACGGAAGGCGAAGACAGCCAAGTGGTTCCGGGCCATTCGGAGCGTCTCGTTTCAGTAGCCCTTCGAAAAAGAGGCCATTGAAAGATGGAATTCTTACCTTCTCCTACCATCGAATTGGAGCACGAAGTCTGTAGAAAATGATTTTTCCACGCGAATCGGCGTGGACCCGCAAGTAGCAGGACTGAAGTGCCACTGACGTGCGGCTTCCAAGGCCGCTGCATTCAGATCGGGCGTTGCACCGCGAATGAGTTCCACTTTTGAGAGCGATCCATCTGCTTCGACAACCAGGTAGAGTATTACTCTTCCTGTCTGAAGATTGTCTTTCGCACTCTTCGGGTATTTGGGTGGTACGCTGCCGACCAACGGCTCTGCTTCCTTCATGTCATCACACTGTGCCCAAAATTCCGCTTTCGCCGGTGCATTGAATAGCGACGGATTTTCTTCGGTGATTTTTGCAATTTCCAAAACTCTTACTGCGGCGATGACTTTCCCGTCCTTCAGCGCTCGGATTTCATGGGGAACAAGCTTTCCAGCGACGCTAGTAAACGCACCGTATTCGATTCGCGAGATCTCCGGTGGGATGTGAGGCTCACCTCCCGGATATTCAATGCTTGCTAAAGCGCCGCTGGTCTCATCGAAGCACATTGTCCGGCTGGTGCCTAACGCCCACTTCACTTCGGTACATATCTGCCGGGCTCGATCCTGCTTGCGGTTTTTTACTTTTCCCAGGGTTTCTTTCGGCGTTACCCTGAGTGCATCCCTGAGGTGCAACAACGTGTCTAGCTGAAAGATGACTTGCGGCCGGAAACTCCGTGCACTCGTCTGCCAATATCCCTTTGCGTCCCCCACGCGAAGGCGCTGATAATTATCAAAACGAATCTCTTCTCTCCACCGGGAAGGCGAAACCCAATCGAGGCGGTAGCTGCCATGCACTAGAGCGCCGGTGGCACTGGAAACTTCAATTTCCGCCCGCATCAACATGGGGGGCGTTCCCTCAGTCCAGATGTCCTCAAGCAGGCGCGCTCGGGAAATCAGCTCTTCGGGGCTGGTCGCATCTTCCGTGCCCGCGCACAAGACCCCCGTCGTTAGAAACAAGCAAGCGAAAATCAGAACGATTCCTGTGTTGTTGCGCATGTTGCGTTTCATTATATGTAAATTGTATTTCATTGATACAAGAAGAGCTGGAACCTGTTCTCAACCTCCGGGCTGCCCGTGATCCCAGCGGAGAGATTCCTTGCTGCGCCCGGGATGACGGTGTAGGGGAAAGGGCACGGCAGTTGACCATTATACGTGACCATAGTAAGGTATCTGAGTCAGAAGGAGGAAAGTATGGTGGGTGGGCGAAGAAAGCCAATTCGAGTGGTAGCGATTTCCGAGTTCAAGGCGAAGTGTTTGTCGCTGCTGGAGCAGGTGAGCAAGACGAAGACTCCACTGCGGGTGACGCGGCGGGGCAAGGCGATTGCGGATGTGGTTCCTGCGTCTGCGGACGTTGAGGAACGGGGTTGGATCGGCTCGATGGCAGACACAATGGAAATTACGGGCGATATCGTCTCACCAGTGATCGACATTCAGGTGATTGAGGCGCTGAAATATTGAGACTTCTACTCGACACGCATATTTGGCTTTGGAGTCTGGCGGAGCCCAAGCGGCTTTCGCGGCAGGTGGAGCGCGAATTGGGAGACGCGGCCAACGAGCTGTGGCTATCTCCGGGTGGGAAGCGCTGCTGCTGCATGCCAAGGGACGAATCCGGCTGAATCGCAGCTTGCGAGAGTGGGTACCGATGGCAACGATGCATCTGCGCGAAGCTCCGCTGACGCATGAGATTGTGGTTGCGGCACAGGAATTGGAAATGGCTCAGCAGGATCCCGCGGATCGCTTCCTGGCGGCTACGGCGGAAGTTCTGGGGCTGACTCTGGTGACGGCGGACGAGCGGTTGTTGGGATTAGGAAAGATTGCGACGTTAGCGAACCGCTGAGCGCGCTGCCCCGAGAAGCGGAACCCGCCGAATCCACGCATAGCAGATCGTTCGCTTCGCTTCCGTAGCAGGGTAGACCTCAGGGTAGGGCCTTCAAAAACACAAACTATAATGAAACGCATTATAGTAGTATTACGTCTGATACAGTGAGGGTTCTCGGCTGGCGGGGACTCGGGAAGGTAACTCCATGGGAAATAAGAAGCGCGATACGGCACCGCATCTGCCGCTGACCCCGGCGGAGTTTCACTTGCTGCTGGCTTTGGCGGACGGCGATAAGCATGGGTATGCGGTGATGAAGGACGTTGCCCGGCGCAGCGGGAGCAAGGTGCGGCTTAGCACCGGAACACTCTACGGACTGATCCGCCGCATGGTCAGCGAAGGGATGATTGCGGAAAGCGATGAGCGGCCGGTGGCCGAGCTGGACGACGAACGGCGCCGGTATTACCGGCTAACGGAGTTCGGGCAGCAGGTGGCCATGGGCGAAGTGGAGAGGCTCGAAGCGGTGTTGGCGGTAGCGCGCTCGAAGAAATTATTCGAGCGGACACGAACGGCCTGACACGCACTGAAGCCCGGAAGCAGGAGTTACGAATATGCGACCTGCGGAGAATAAATCGGTTCCTCAGAGAGAAACCCTACACCACCGGGTTTTTCGATTTCTGTTGCGCATGTTTCCGGTCGAATTCCGGTGGGATTACGCGCGGGACATGGAAAACACATTCGAGGACCAGCGGCGAGAAGTTGCGCAGCAGGGAGGCGTAATGGCTATTTTGAGATTGTGGCGGGAAACATTGAGCGGAATATTTACCACAGCGCCGCGCGAGCATTGGGAGATGCTGAAGCAGGACGGAGGCTACGCGCTGCGACTGATGCGCAAAAATCCGGGGTTTACGGCGGTGGTGGTGCTCACGCTGGCGCTGGGTATCGGCGCGAACACGGCAATTTTCAGCGTGATCAACGGCGTGCTGCTGCGTCCGCTTCCTTACGCCGAGAGCGAGCGGTTGCTGCGCGTGAGGCAGGTGGCGCAACGTGCCGGCATC
>JAAFGT010000054.1 GCA_010365215.1 Acidipila sp.
AATATCGATCTGTTACGAAGCTATTTTCCCGGATGAGATTCGCCGCGCCGTGGCCGACGGGGCGCGTTTGCTTATTAATCTGTCGAATGATGGATGGTTCAGCCACTCCGCTGCCGGCGAACAGCATCTGGCTATGGCGCGGGTGCGAGCCGTTGAGAATCATCGCTGGCTCTTGCGCGCCACCAATACCGGGTTGACCGCTTCCGTTGATCCTTACGGCCGGATCGTAGCCGTGCTCGAGCCCGATCGACGCGCAGCGCTCGCGGCCCCGTACGGTTTTCGCGGCGATCTGACGCTATACACTCGCTGGGGCGACTGGTTCGCTTACTTGTGCGTTGCAGTGGCCGTTGGCGTTTTGATCGGCTCGGCCTGGCATCGAAAGTCTTAACGCGAGGCAGGGGCTAATCTGAGCTATTACCGGAGGTCGCCTTAGCGGCGACAACGCCTATGATTATTGAAGATCTCCAACACCGCTACGAAGAGCTGCAGAACCGCATTGACCTTGTGCGGAGCTATCTTTGACGCCCCTGCCAACCGCCAGCGTTTAATCGAATTCGAAGCAAATTCCTCCGCGCCGGATTTCTGGCAAGACCAGGACAAAGCGAAAAAGCTCCTCCAAAAGCGGAAGAAAGCGGAGGACGCGGTGCAAGCCGAGGAGAAGCTCGTTCATCTATTGGGCGATCTCGAGGCCTATTTCCATCTTGCCCACGATGAATCAAACGCTTCGGAGCGCGATGCGCTGGTTACCGAGCTGACACGGGAGCTTGATGCCGCCGATAAGTACATCGGTGAGCTCGAAACCTCCACGTTGCTGGCCGGCGAAACTGACCGGCTGAACGCGATCCTGACGGTCAAGCCAGGCGCAGGCGGAGTGGATTCGCAGGATTGGGCCGAAATGCTTCTGCGCATGTACCTGCGCTGGGCGGAGCGTCGCGGCTTCCGTACCTCGGTGCTCGATTCCACGCCTGGCGAGGAAGCAGGGCTCAAGTCCGCCACCGTCCTTCTTGAGGGCGAAAACGCTTACGGATTGCTGGCAGGCGAGAACGGGGTTCACCGCCTGGTGCGAATATCTCCCTTTGACCAGGCCGCGAGGCGCCACACCTCGTTCGCGTCGATCTCCGTCATACCGGAGATCGACGATCAGATTGAGATTGTCATCAAGCCGGAGGATCTGCGCATCGATACCTTCCGCGCCGGAGGCCACGGCGGGCAAAACGTTAACAAGGTCGAATCCGCGGTTCGCTTTACGCATTTGGCGACGGGGATTGTCGTTCAGTGCCAGAACGAGCGCAGCCAGCACAAGAACCGCGAGATCGCCATGAAAATCCTGCGTTCCCGCCTTTACGAGCACGAACTGGAAAAACGGCAGGCTAAGACCGACAAGCTGGACGAACAGAAACTGGACATCAGCTTCGGCAGCCAGATTCGCTCTTACGTCTTGCAGCCCTACCAAATGATCAAAGATCTTCGCACCAAGTTCGAGGTCGGCGACGTAAACCGCGTCCTGGACGGCGACATCGACGGATTTATACGCGCCTACCTGCTCTCCCGAAGGGTAACTTCTCCCCGTTAACCCCGTTTGCTTCAGGGGTAGCGACCGTTTAACTTTGCCCGTTCCGGGAGGGCGAGTTGCCCTTAAAGGCAACTCTTTACCTAGTTTTGAAGCCAGTTCTGGGGAGAATGGAGGCTACCGCAACACGCTGCTCGACCCTCGATATTCGCAGCTCGAATCGTCCCTAAGCCGTTTCGGGCTAATACGTTGACAGCCCGAAACCGCCATGTTACTTTTGAGTTTTACTGCTACCTGGAAGCGGACAATCTTGGGCCCCCGGATTGCTCCACCATTAGCCGGAGGAAAGTAACTTGAAAGAAAAAGACCGTCGTTTTTTGTTCACTTCCGAGTCTGTAACCGAAGGTCACCCGGACAAAATTGCTGACCAGATTTCCGACGCCATTCTCGACGAAGTCCTGAGGCAGGACAGCACCGGGCGCGTCGCTTGCGAGACTTTGGTCACCACCGGGTTGGCCGTTGTGGCCGGCGAAATTACTACCTCCGCTCAGCTCGAATACACCGATATTGTCCGGGGCGTGATTCGCGACGTGGGCTATACGCGCGCCAAGTACGGCTTCGACGCTGATACGTGCGCGGTGATCTCTTCTCTCAAGCGGCAGTCTCCGGATATCGCCCAGGGAGTGGACACGGGCGGCGCTGGCGACCAAGGGTTGATGTTCGGATTTGCCTGCGATGAGACCGAAGAGCTCATGCCCATGCCGATCATCCTGGCGCACAAGCTGGTCCGCCGGCTTTCCGAAGTACGCAAGCAAGGTCACGTGAATTTTCTCCGTCCGGACGGCAAGTCCCAGGTGACCATCGAATACCTGAATGGTCGCCCCGAGCGCGTGGACTGCGTAGTGGTCTCGACGCAACACAGCGATGAGGTCAGCAATCACGACCTGCACGCCGTGGTGATGGACGAGGTCATTCGCAACGTGGTTCCCGCGGGCATGATGGACTCGCGCACCAAATTCCACATCAATCCCACCGGGCGCTTTGTGACGGGCGGCCCCATGGGCGATGCCGGGCTAACCGGCCGTAAAATTATTGTCGACTCCTACGGCGGCTATAGCCGCCACGGTGGCGGCGCATTCAGCGGCAAGGATCCAACCAAGGTGGACCGCTCCGCGTGCTACATGGCGCGCTACATCGCCAAAAACCTGGTAGCCTCCGGTCTGGCCACTAAAGTGGAAGTGCAACTGGCTTACGCGATCGGAGTGGCGGAACCTGTCTCGGTAATGGCCGACACCTTCGGCACCGGGATCATCCCTGAAGAGCAGATGACTGAAATCATACGCTCCGTTTTCCCGCTAACGCCTGCCGGCATCATTAAGAGCCTCGATCTCCGGCGGCCCATCTATCGGGCAACCGCTGCGTACGGGCACTTCGGGCGCAATGAGCCCGGGTTTACCTGGGAGCGTGCCGACAAGGCCGAATTACTGCGCAAGGAAGCCGGCGTGGAGGCGAAGGAAGTCGGCGCACGCCGTTAAAATTCGTACCCTGGAATTCGTAACATTCGCGGTGGTGTGGCCATACCTCAACCTGACAGGCTGGGAGTGGCCGCACCCTGGCATCATCCGATAACTCACAACGTTTAAGGAGATCCGTGTGGCTACTGTAGAGCGCCTTACCGGCGACGTAAAAGACATTGCCCTGGCTGAAAAGGGGAAACGCAAGATCGAATGGGCCAATCTGCAAATGCCCGTCTTGCAGTTGATCCGCAAGCGCTTCATCAAGGAGCAGCCGCTGAAGGGTATTCGCCTTTCGGCCTGCCTGCACGTGACGAGCGAGACTGCCAATCTGGCCATCACGCTTCGCGATGGGGGCGCCGACGTTGTGGTCTGCGGCTCGAACCCGCTCTCCACGCAGGATGAAGTGGCCGCGTCCTTGGTGAAGGATTACGGTATCCCCACCTACGCAATTAAAGGCGAGGATAATGCCACCTACTACGCCCACATAAACGCGGCGCTCGACCACAAGCCGCAGATCACCATGGATGACGGCGCCGACCTGGTTACCCAGCTTCTGACCAAGCGCACCGCCCAGATTTCTGACGTCATCGGAGGCACCGAGGAGACTACCACCGGGGTCATCCGCCTTCGCGCCATGGCTAAGGACGGCACGCTGAAGTTCCCGGTCATCGCCGTCAATGACGCCATGACCAAACACTTTTTCGACAACCGCTACGGTACGGGTCAATCCACCATCGACGGCATTATCCGAGCCACCAACCTGCTGCTAGCCGGGCTGAAGCTGGTGGTTGCCGGGTACGGGTGGTGCGGGCGCGGCGTGGCCATGCGAGCGAAAGGCCTGGGCGCCGACGTCATCGTCACCGAGATCGACCCCATTCGCGCGATTGAAGCCACCATGGACGGCTTTCGCGTCATGCCCATGCGCGAGGCTGCGCGGATTGGCGATATCTTCGTCACCGTCACCGGCAACAAGAATGTTCTGGCCGCCGAGCACTTCCAGACCATGAAAGATGGCGCGGTATTGTGCAACTCGGGCCACTTCAACGTGGAAATTGATATTCCATCACTCGAAAAGCTGGCCAGCAGCAAGCGCGAAGCGCGCCCCTACGTGGACGAATACGTGATGCGCGACAGCCGCAGGCTTTATCTGCTGGGCGAGGGCCGGCTGATCAATCTTGCCGCCGCTGAAGGCCATCCTGCCTCGGTGATGGACATGAGCTTTGCCAACCAGGCCTTGGCCGCGGAATACATGCTGCAGAATGCTAAGACGCTCGAGCGCAAGGTTTATTCCGTACCCGACAATATCGACCGGAACATCGCCAAGCTAAAACTCGAATCGATGGGCATCCAGGTGGATAAACTTACGTCGGAGCAGGAGCAGTATCTTGCTTCGTGGGACGAAGGGACGTAACGCAGGGAGAAGCAAATCCTGCGGATCACATAAGGATCATCTCCAGGGATCACCTATGGGCGGCGCTTCTGCCGCCCTTCTTTTTGGCATGCAGTCGCTCCCGAATCTGCACTCTCCCCGTTCGACTTCCCAGTCTCCGTTTCTTTGCGATAAGATGGCGAGTCTTTTCAACATGCTTGACCTCGCCAATTCCGCCCTTGATACCGCGCGCCGGCGCGGCGCATCCTATGCCGACGCGCGGGTGATGGACATACGCCGGCGCGATCTCTCCACCAAGAACGGGGAAGTCGGCTCGCTTAGCGAGAGCGAATCGCTGGGCATCGGCATCCGCGTCATCGCCCAGGGGGCTTGGGGATTTGCCTCCACCGACCGCCTGACCCGTGAAGGCGTGCAGGCCTGCGCCGCCCAGGCGGTTGACATCGCGCACGCCTCGGCGCTGGCCAAGCACGGCGACATTGTGCTGGCTCCGGAACAAGCTTACTCCGACACCTGGCAAAATCCTTTCATCAAGGACCCCTTCCGCATTCCGCTCGAACGCCAGCTCGCCCTTTTGCTAGCTGCGGACCAGGAGATGCGCCGCGTCAAAGGCGTTACCCTGACCGAGACCTCCATGAATTTCCGGAGGATCGAGCAGCTTTTCGTCTCCACCGCCGGAGCTAACATTCATCAGGTGAAGATGCAGTCCGGCGCGGGCATCGTGGCTACCAGCTTTGCCAACGACGAGATTCAAAAGCGCTCGTATCCCAACAGCTTCGGCGGCCAGCACACATTGCAGGGTTACGAGCTGGTCGAATCCATGGACCTGCCTGGCCACGCCTACCGCGTCGGCGAAGAAGCTGTAGCTCTGCACAAAGCCGCGCAGTGCCCGGAAGGCTCGCGGACCGTTATTCTCGACAGCGCGCAGCTCGGACTACAGATTCACGAGTCCGTCGGGCATCCCATTGAACTCGACCGCGTGCTGGGCATGGAAGCCAACTTCGCCGGAATGAGTTTTCTTACGCTGGAAAAACTTCGCACGCTGCGTTACGGCTCGGATATCGTCAACGTCGTGGCCGACGCGCGCCTCGAGCATGGCCCCGGCCTGGGCACCTTCGGCTACGACGACGAAGGCGTGCCGGCGCAGTGCACGCCCATCATCTCGAACGGCTTGTTCACCGGTTATCTCTCCAGCCGCGAGACCGCGTCGAGCATCGGCGAAGCGCGCTCCGGAGGCACCATGCGCGCGGAGTGCTGGAACCGCCTGCCTATGATCCGCATGACCAACGTCAGCCTGCTGCCCGGCGCGTGGCGCTCGGCGGATTTAATTGCCGATACCGATGACGGCATCTGGATGGAGACCAACCGCTCCTGGTCCATCGACGACCACCGCTACCATTTTCAGTTCTCCACGGAAATAGCCTGGGAGATAAAAGGCGGGAAGAAAATCCGCATGCTGAAGAACCCGAGTTATAGCGGAATTACTACGGAATTCTGGAATTCTTGCGATGCCATCTGCTCGCGCGAGGAATGGACTTTGTGGGGCACGCCCAACTGCGGCAAAGGCCAGCCCCAGCAGGTGATGGGTACGGGACATGGCGCGGCGCCCGCGCGTTTCCGCAATATCCGCGTCGGCGTGGCCTTTTCCAAATAGGACGCATTTCGTCGCGCTGTAAAAGACGGCGCTGAACGCAGGCCGCATTTTTGACGAAAGTGTTGATGAAAGTGCTGAAGAAAAGCGGAAAAAAACCAATGCGTCATCCCACCGCCGGCCCCGCCGCGGGCCCAGCGGTCGCCGGCGAACGTCTGCCCTCGGCCGCGGAGCTGCGCCACATCGCTGAAAAGATTTTGCGCTGGAGCGAAGCCGACGAAACCGAGGTTACTCTCGACGCCGGGGCCGACGCACTCACGCGTTTCGCGAACAACGTGATCCACCAGAACGTCGCCGAAGAGTTTCTCTCGATTTCCGTGCGCACCGTGTTCGACGGCCGCACCGCGCGCGCCACCACCAATAAAACGGACGAAGAATCGCTGCGCCGCGTGCTCGCCGCCTCTTCCACTCTCGCGCGCTGCCAGCCCAAAATTCCTGACTTGCCGCCCATGCCCGGTCCACAGAAATATCCGCACGTGGAGCGTTACTTCGAATCCACCGCCGCGGCCACGCCCCGCGACCGCGCGCGCCTGGTGGCCGAGGTCTGCGAGACCGCTCAAAAACTGCACGAAACGGCCGCGGGGATCTTTTCCACCGGGGCGTTCCGCAGCGTGCTGGCAAATTCGAACGGGCTCGTGGCCGAATATCAGCAGACTCGCGCGGAGTTTTCCATCACCATGATGGCCGGCGATTCCTCCGGCTGGGCCAAAGCCAATGCTCCGGAGGTTGCAGATCTGGACCCGGTGGCCCTGGCACAACGCGCCGCGGAGAAATCCATCCGCTCGCGTTCACCGCGGGAGCTCGAACCCGCGCGCTACACGGTTATTTTGGAGCCGGCGGCGGTCCTTGACCTCGTGGGGTTTATTTTTTATGACTTCGCCGCCACCGCTGTCCTCGACCGGCGTTCCTGCCTGAACGATCGCATGGGCAAGCGCATCTTCGGCCGCAACATAAATCTTTGGGACGACTCTACACATGCGCTGCAGCTTGGCGCGCCGTTCGATGGCGAAGGTCTGCCGCGCCAGCGCGTCAAACTGGTGGATGCCGGCGTGCCCAAGAATCTCGTCTATTCACGCGCTACGGCGAAAAAAATGAAGGCCAAGCCCACCGGCCACAGCCTCGCGTTGCCCAATGAATGGGGCGAGGCGCCGGTGAATCTGGTTTTGGACGGAGGCAAGGCTTCGCTGGAAGCTATGATCGATTCCACGGATCGCGGGATTCTGGTCACGCGCGTGTGGTATGTCCGCGAAGTCGATCCTTACGAAAAGATTTTGACCGGCATGACCCGCGACGGCACGTTCCTCATCGAAGGAGGGCGCCTGGTGGGGGGCGTTCGCAACTTCCGATTCAATCAAAGCCTGCTCGAAATGCTTTCAAACGTCGAAACGCTGGGCGCGTCAGTTCGCGCATCGGGAGAGGAGGCGTTTGAAATGGTCGTGCCGCCGATGAAGGTCCGCGATTTCCACTTCACCGAGATTACCAAGTTTTAGCGCAGGGGCATTTGACGCGCAGTCAAATCATCACGGAAGGGAATCACTGGTAGGCAGCTTGTGCCCGGCGGAGGCGAGCCTTGGAGAGTCTCGCTGGACAATGGGGCTAGCCTTCGCCGGGCTCCCATTTTACTACCCGCCCAAGTTTAGGCGAAGAAAAGGCGAATATCAAGAGATTTGCTAAAGCGTTCCCTACGGCTTCCAGCGCTGCAAAAACGCGATGATATCTTCCAGGCCGAGGCGCCGCGTAGCTTGGAACTCGCCGGTCTTCTGCGCATAAAGCAGCTTGCCGTCGCCGGCCAGTACCGCGATGGCGGGGACGCCTTTTTTAAGGGGCACTTCGTAGCGCTCGGCCAAGTCTAAATTTTTATTGTATTCGCCGACGTCCACATGGACCACCTCAAAGCCTCTCGCCAGCAGCGGCGCGATTTCCGCGGTGTGGAATGCGGCATCCAGGACGTGGCAGTCGTAACACCAGTTCGCGCCGAAAACCAGCAGCACGCGCTTATGACTGCTCGCCGAACGGGCCAGCGCCTCTTTGATGCGGGTATGAGCATTTTCCTCCGCAGGATATAAGTCTTTTTTAGGGGAGAGCGCCTGCAGGAGGCGGGCCGGGGTCGTGCGCTGGCTGGAGACAATGCGCCAGGCATCGCCTTGTTTCTGCCACACCAGCGCAGCGGAAACATAGACTTTGCGTAGCGCAGAATGGGTGCGTGTGGTCAGCGCGGTCTGAAAAATCACCTGTCGAAGATCACCTTGCGGCGACTGGCTCTGCATCTCGCTAAACTCGACCGCGAGAGGGCCGTCCGGCTTAAACGACGTCCAGAAATTGACCTCCGAGGCAACGTCCGTGCTTTTGCCCTCGGGCGTTGCCACCGTGGCTGGCGGATTCGCGCTGTAAAGCGCCGAAAGGGCCGCGGCATTACCCGACAAAATCGCTGCGCGCCAGGCTTTGAGTGGCGCAAAATCTTCCTCGTTTTTAGACGCTGACTTGGCCGGCCGAGCTTGCATGCGCGATGTTTCCGAGCGGACCACGGTTGTGAACACAATGATGCTGAGAAATAGGTGAAAAACGGTTCTACGCACCGGGCCACCCCTGGCAGAACACGACGTCATTGGAAATTATACCCTCAGCTCCTAATTTGCCTTTCGCCGCCGACCATTACAATTAAGAACCTTCGCGTCTGTCTCTTGACATAATTCCCGCCTGCATCTACGCTTCCTCTACCAGCTTACTTTTCAGAATCTTAGGAGCACCGATGTCGCCTATCCCCGCGCACAAGATTACCCCTGTGCAGAATCGTGATACCCCCGCAGATGAGAGCCGCCGCGATTTTTTTGCTAAGGTAGGCGTGGCGGCGGCCGCAGCGGCCGTCGGGGTCATGGTTATCGAAGCTCCTGCTGCCGCGCAGGAACGCGATGCGGGCGCAAGCTCCTCCATCTCCCGTGTGCAGCAGAGCTTCGAGATACGCCGAAACGCGGCGTTGCGTGAGAGAAACATCCCCTCGCCCCCGCATCCCACCAACGGCGACGAGGCGCGGTATCCCAACAAGATCGGCAACTATTCCAAAGGCCTCCCCCATAACGCAATCGGAGAAGTAGACGCGGCGGCGTACCAGAGCCTCCTCCACGCCCTTTCCACCGCTGCCCCGGACGATTTTGAGAACATAACCATGGGCGGCACCGTCCCGCTGGTCGATCCTCAGTCCGGCTTCGCCTTCGACCTGGAAGGCACGGATTGCCACCAACTGGCAATTCCTCCGGCGCCCGCGCTAGCCAGCGCCCAACGAGCTGGCGAAGCGGTGGAAAATTACTGGATGGCGTTGCTGCGCGACGTAAATTTCACTGACTACGCGTCTGACCCCCTGGTCCCTGCAGCCTGCGCCGAGCTTTCGAAGCTTTCACATTTTGTTGGCCCGAAGGTGAATGGAAAGGTCACACCGGCTACTTTGTTTCGCGGATTTACGCCTGGGGATCTGGCTGGGCCTTACGTGTCTCAGTTCCTGCTCAAGACCGTCGAATTTGGCGCGGTAACTGTGCCGCAGTTCTACAATTGCTATCTTCCGCTAAACGCCGGAGGGAAAGATTACCTTATCGACGCCGCCTCCTGGCATGCGGCAATGAACGGCGCGGGACCCTTCGGGAAGAATATTCTGGATTCTACGCCGCGCCACATGCGCAACGGAAGGGATCTCAGCGCCTACGTGCATATCGACGTGCTGTTCGAGGCTTATTTCATCGCCTGCCTCTGGTTAGCTGACAATCACGCGCCACTGAATCCGGGCAATCCTTACGCGAATAAGTCCAGGAACCAGGTGGGATTCGGTACGTTCGGATTTCCGCACCTGAAGGCGCTGGTGGCGGAAGTGGCCACCCGAGCGCTGAAAGCCGTGTGGCACCAGAAGTGGAGCGTGCACCGCGCCCTGCGCCCCGAGGAGTTTGGAGGTCGCGTGCATTACACCAAGACGGGCGCCGCGAACTACCCGCTGCATCATGAGATTTTGGCCTCGGACGCCGTCTCCCGGGTTTTTGCCAGGAACGGAACCTATTTCCTGCCGCATGCATTTCCCGAAGGTTGTCCGCAGCATCCGGCTTATGGGGCAGGCCACGCCACCGTGGCGGGAGCATGCGCCACAATCGTGAAAGCATTCTTTGACGACAAGGTGCCGCTCGCCAGCCTTACCCAGATCGAGCAGCCCAGCGACGACGGCCTGTCGCTGGTTCCGTATGCCGGCTCCGACGCGGGCCAGATCACGGTAGGCGGGGAAATGAATAAAATTGCCGCGAACGTCGGTATTGGACGCAATCATGCCGGTGTTCACTGGCGCTCGGACTACCAGGAGTCCGTGCTACTGGGTGAAAAGATCGCTATCAGCATCCTGAGCGACCAGCGTGCCACCTACAACGAAAAGTTCGATGGGTTCACTTTCACCAAGTTCGATGGCACGCGTATTACCGTCTAGGCGGACTCGCGAGATAGTTACCGCGAGCTGTTTTTAAACGCGGGCTTTACTTGTCGAGATATTTGACGAACACGACTTCGTTCTGCGCTTCGTTGTAAAGCAGCTCATCCACCATCGCCTTCACCATCAGGATCCCAAATCCGCCTGGACGCAACCCTTTCGCATCCCGCTCGTTCATGTGCCCCCAAGGCTGGTCCGGCGGGTTCTGCAGCGCGGCATGCTTCAATCCCTCGAAGCGGAAGCCCGTTCCCGGATCGGCGATGCGATAGAGCAGCATGCGTTTGGCGCGCAGATACGAAATGCGCACCTTCTGATTGGGATCCATTCGCCCGCCCCATTCAATGGCATTGTTCAGCAGCTCGCGGAACGCCTGCGCCACCAGCTCGCGGGTCTCATCCGGCAGGTCGGCTTTGAGGCGGATCAAAAAGCTGTGCACGCGCTCGGCCGCTCCCGGCTCGCAAGGCACCAGCAATTCCACCCAGTCGGGACGCGCGGAGAGCACCTCGATCGGCTGCGCGGTGGGGTGTGCGGCCAGCGCGTCGCGAATGAGCTCGATCAGCGCCGCCGCTTGAACCGGCTTGGTCACGTAGTGATAGGCCTGCTCGCGCACCGCGCGCAGTAAGGTTTCCGGCGTGTCATCCGAAGTCATCACCACCACGCGGGGGGGAGACTTCTCTTTCTTTAAACGTGCCAACAGCTCGATGCCGGTCATTCGCGGCATCCAGATATCGGTCAGTAAAAGGTCGAATTTCTTTTTCCGCAACTGCCGTAGGGCCACGGCGCCGTCTATCGCGGTCTCTACGGAAAACCCGGCGCGCTTCAGCGCTCCCGCGAGCAGAAGACGTGTGGTGCGATCATCCTCCGCCACAAGAATCCGCTTCATCCGCTCTCCTGGTGCCCGGATTTTTTACCACCGTCACGGCCGGCTAACTTTTTCTCTTCTTCCGTCCGGCTGCCGTCACGCGCCGCAAATCTTCCGAAAATGCGCTCAGTGCCACATCCAGCGCCACGCCGGCCTCTCGAGCGCCGGCCAGGTCTTCAGCCCGCGCACGAGCTTCGAGTGCCTTGGCCATCCCCACTACCTGCGCAGCGCCGAAATTGCCTACCGCTCCCTTCAGGGAATGAGCTGCGCCTGCCAACGCTTCCCAATCGCGCCGCGCCAACGCGCGGCGAATCTGGCTCATCCTCTTCGGTGCATCGCTCAGGAATGCGTTCGCCAGCTTGCGCAGAAATTTGGCGTCACCCCCCACGCGCGCGACCAGAGTGTCCTGGTTCAGTTCGTCGTCACTGCAAGCCACATCTTTATACGCGGCCGGCCGTGCCGGAGTTGGCTCCAGCTCGCCGCGACCTGCCTCGCGGACAACGCTCTTGTCTCCGGCTATTTTTCCGCCGGCCGCAGAACTTCCGGTTTTTTCCACCGTTTCGAACAGGTCCTTTGCTTCAAAGGGCTTTGCTAGATATGCGTCCATGCCTGCCGCGAGGCAGCGTTCGCGGTCGCTTTGCATGGCGTGAGCGGTCATGGCCACGACGGGGAGATGTTTACCCGTCTCTTTTTCCTGCTCGCGAATCAGTTGCGTGGCTTCCAGGCCACCCATTTCGGGCATCTGCAGATCCATCAGCACCAAATCGAAGGATTGCCGCTCGACTGCGCGCAGCGCTTCATGACCATTGTCAGCCACCGCCGTGCGGTGTCCGCGCCGTTCGAGCAGGTGGACGGTAAGCTCCTGGTTCACCGGATTGTCTTCGACCACCAGGATGTGCAAAGACCGCCGGCTTTTCTGCTGGGAAATCGCCGCGGCGCGCGATGGGCGTACGCTCTTTGGCGAGACGCGGGTTTTGTCCACGCCAAATAGCGCGGTGAAATGGAACGTGCTGCCCTGGCTGGGCAGGCTCTCCACCCAGATGCGCCCTCCCATCAAGTCGACAAGTTGCCGGGTGATGGCCAGGCCTAGCCCGGTGCCACCATACTTACGCGTGGTGGAGCTGTCCGCCTGAGCGAACGCTTCAAAAATATGCTCCAGCTTTTCACCGGGGATGCCGATGCCCGTGTCGGTGACGGCAAAGTGGAGTATGACCTGTTCCTCCTCTTGCGACTCCACGCGCGCATGGACCACCACCTCTCCTTTCTCCGTGAACTTGACGGCATTGCCTACGAGGTTCACCAGGATGCGCCCCAAACGGGCTGGATCCCCTACCAGTCCATCCGGCACGCCGGAGCGGACGTGCACCGCAAGACCCAGGCTGCGCTGTTGCGCGCGCACGGCCAGCACCTTGAGCGTATCCACCAGCAAGTGCCGCAAGGAAAATCCAATGCGATCCAATTCGAGTTTTTTTGCCTCGACCTTCGAGAAGTCGAGGATGTCGTTGATCAATCCCAGCAGGGAGTTGGCCGCATCCTTCGCCGTGCGCAAGTACGCGCGTTGCTGCGGGGGCAGTTTGGTGTCGAGCGCGAGTTCCGTCATTCCCAAGATGGCGTTCATAGGGGTGCGAATCTCGTGGCTCATATTGGCCAGGAATTCGCTCTTCGCGCGGGTGGCGTCCTCGGCGCGTTGCTTGGCCTGTTCGAGTTCCACCACCAGTAAGGAAAGCCGCGAGGCCGTCTGCTGCTCGACGCGGCGGGCCTCTTCCAGGTGTTGCATATAATCTTTAATTTCAGTGATGTCTTTTACGATTCCAAGGAAACCGCCCATGCGGCCTCGTTCATCGCGCAGGGGTGTGACCGCCAGGATGCCGGTGAACCGCGTACCGTCTTTGCGGACGTAGGTCCACTCCTGATCATCCAATTGCCCGCGGCGCGCGTATTCGACGAACACGCCGAATCCGTTTACGGGATGTCCCACCTGGCGGCTCAGCTCCTCGCCTCGTGCTTTCACTTCGGCACCCACGTGCAGGATCTGCGGCGACTGCTTGCCGATCATTTCCGCGGCCGTGTAGCCATACATTTTTTCCGCCCCGGTATTGAATACGGTGATGATCCCTTCGGAGTTAGTGCCCACGATTGCTACCTGCGTGGCTGCGGCAAGCACGGCGGCAAGCGTGGCGTGCGCACGCGTCAACGCGTCGCGGGCCTCGCTCTGCTCGACAAGCAGGCGCGTCTGTTTCGCCAGCGCACCGCGCAGCTCGATCTGCGTCATCACCTGGCGGGCCAACACGCGCAGCGCCTGCTCTTGCTCGGGAGTAAGCTCGCGCGGCACGCGGTCCACTACACACAGCGTTCCCAGCGCATGTCCCTCCGCATTCGTCAGCGGCATGCCCGCGTAGAAACGAATGTTGGGGTCGGAGGTAACCAACGGATTGTGCGCGAAGCGCTGGTCCTTGGTCGCGTCCGGTACAACGAGCAGCTCCTTCTGCGCGACGGCATATGCACAGAATGCCAACTCGCGCGGCGTCTCGGTCGCCTCCACGCCCACTTTGGATTTGAACCATTGCCGGTCTGCGTCGATCAGGCTGATCAGCGCGATCGGCGCGTTAACGATGAACGCAGCAAGCTGCGTGAGGTCGTCGAAGGTCTGCTCCGGCGGCGTGTCCAGAATCTGGTAGCCCCGGAGCGCTTCCAGACGCTCGGCCTCGTCTTTTGGTATAGGTGGCTTCACAGTGCTGATGGACGCGCCCGAGCGAGGCGCACAAATGTTTTTCGTTAGCTCTAATCTTTTTCGTTGGCTCTAGTCTTTTTCGTTAGCTCTAATCGTGGACTATAACAGGTGCTCACTTACTTCGCCGCACCGGCACTATACAGGCCACTCGAGCTTTTTGATGCGTTCTTCCAGATCACGGGTTATTTCTTCGGGCGTGGCTTCTGCGGAGAAGCGCGCCGGGTCGCCGATGGACACGCGCACTGCCCCCGGCCGGGCAAATTTCCTGCCCGTCTGCTTCACGTCGTACAACCCGTCGATGCGCACGGGAACGATCGGCAGATTCAAGCGCCTGGCTAACACGCCGATTCCCGCACGGAATGGCGACAGCCGACCGTCCGCTGTACGGCGCCCTTCGGGAAAAACCAGTACGCTATAACCGCGATCGGCCGATTCACCGGCGAAGGAGAAGCTCTCCCGGAATCCGGCCGCCTGCGGCAACGGAAACACATTGAAAAGCGCCACTACCAGAAAATAATTGAGACGCTGGATCGAGCTGCGAATCATGTTCATGTTGGCGGGTGGATGTTTCATCGCGTGCAGCCGCTCACCGATCATGGCTACGGCCAGGCGATGACGAAACCTGACTGGCAGCGCCGCGAGGATGAATCCAATATCGATCTCGGTGATGTGATTGGAGACGAACAGCGCCGGACCGCTGAGTCCGGCCAGCCTCTCGCGGCCACGCACGCGCGGGTGAGCAAGCAGCTGGGTGGCCGGCCACACAAACAGGTAGTAAATGCCCACGCGCGCGGCTCGCTGCAGGGGATGTTGAGTCCAGCGCGGATAGCTGTAACGGCTTGGCGAGGCTGCGGGCCGGTGCACCAACTCTTCCAGCTGGCCCACCGTCACCGCGGTCGTAAAAAGATTTTCATCGAGATCGACCTGGTAACGATCCTCCAGCGCGCTCATCAGCTCTACACGTTCCAGCGAATTGAGGTTGAGTTCTGCCGCCAGGCCCGCCCCGGAGCGAAAACTTTGCGGTGCCCTTCCGGTGACGCGTGCGATTAACTCGGCGAGCGAGCCTTGCGCGGCTGTGTCCAACTTCGCGTCATTCGCCGCCTGGGCACGCACGCGTTCAAGGATCAGATTGGTCCGCGGCTTTTGCGTGGAGGTCCGCGGAAAATCTTCTTCCGGCCACACCAGCCAGTGGCGGATC
Source organism: Acidipila sp. (assembly GCA_010365215.1). Taxonomy (GTDB): domain Bacteria; phylum Acidobacteriota; class Terriglobia; order Acidiferrales; family UBA7541; genus JAAFGT01. Next base: position 15,310 of record JAAFGT010000054.1, read on the forward strand.
TTCTGGTGTTCGCCCAGCGTCTGGTTGGTACGCTGGATTAGAGCAGCGGCCGTCTGTCGGTGCGTCGCTCCGCGCAGAAGCAGCACGGCGCAAGCCTCCGCGTTCTTCTCGCGCTCGAGTGGCACCACTACGACGTCGCGCACCTCGGGGGCCAGGCGCAATGCTTTTTCCAGGTCTTCTGGATAGACGTTCATGCCTTCCGGCGTGACGATCACGTTTTTCTGTCGGCCCTTGAAATAGAGATTTCCCCCGGCGTCGAGCTGGCCGACGTCGCCGGTGCGGAACCAGTTATCGTCGCCGGTACGTTCCACGGTTTCGAGTCGCCCGCCCTGCCAGTACCCCGAGGCCACGTTTTCTCCGCGGACCAGGATCTCGCCGTTGGGGTCGAGTTTCATTTCGCGTCCTGGCAGCACCTTGCCGATGGATCCTTTCCCTAGGCGGAAGGGATGGTTCACACTTATTAACGAAGTGGTCTCCGTCAGGCCGTAACCCTGAATCACTACGAAGCCCAGCCGCCGCCAGAACTCTTCGGTGTCCGCATCGAGCGCCGCGCCTCCGGAAATGAAGGCCCAGAATTTCCAGCCAAATTGCTGGTGAATTTTACGAAAGCGCCACCAGCGGAAAGCGAAGTGCCGGTCTGTCGCGGCGGCTGCAAATTCTTCCGGGAAGCTAACTCCTCCGCTGCCGGCTTCGGCATCCCGTTCGATTTTCGCGCGCAACGATTCCAACATGCGAGGCACCGCCACCATTACCGAGATGCGTTCCTGACGTACGGCGCGAATGACTTCGGATGGGTTCAATGAATCCTGAAAGAAAACCGTTGCTCCCAGCAGCGGCGGGACAAAAATGCCCAGGAACTGCCCAAATACATGGCTCAGCGGAAGCAGATTTAGGAAGCGCAGCGGATGAACGAGCCTTTCATACTTCAAATAAGCCGCGATCTCTTTTTCGAGCGGCTCGAGGTTGGCGAGTACGTTGCCGTGGGTGATGGCCACGCCCCGTGGCTCAGCCGTGGTTCCTGATGTGAAGACGATCTGTAGCAGGTCGCTGCGTCCCAGCGGCGGTGATGCGAACGGTGCATGCGAGTGCCGCGGAAGGAGTTCGGCCAATTCCTCAAGCAGTAGCGTAGCAAGAGGGAAGGGCGCGTCATGCCGCGATCGTTCACTCTCCATCGCCGGCGCAAGTTCGCGCGAGCAGATCATCAGCTTCGCATCCACGTCGCGCGCCACGCGCCAGGCAAACTCCGGCGCGGCGATTCTGTCCATGGGCACTACGACTACGCCGCAAAGCATGCAACCCAAAAACGACGCCACCCATTCGGCTGAGTTTTCGCCCCACAGAATTACTCGCTGCCCGGCCTGGATTCGACGTGACTCCAGTTCGCGCGCAAACTGCCGCGCGACATCCGCTACCTGACGGTATGACCAGCGCTCCATGCGGTAACCGCGGCGATGCCCGTACGCCGCTCCCCCGCCGTGGCGGTCGAAGAGGTCGAGCAGTTCGATGAGAGAGCTGCGTGGCATGCCTGGGTGCCCGGTAGCGGACTGCGCCCCGGTAGTGTAATCGGGAACCGCGCCGCGCGATATCCCCAAGGAAGAGGGCTGGCGATTGCAGGAAGCCCGGCGAAGAGCTGAGCTGTAGCGCGGGGCGGCGGATTTAATTATCCGCCCGGTGCCGCTTCGGTGCCCGCACCGTGGCGAATAGCCCGGACATTTTCATCCCTGACAGCGTCGGGCTGCGCTCTCTGCTACGATAACTGGCTGGTATGACGGCACCCTGGGTCATTGCGCATCGCGGAGCTTCCGGTACCGCCCCGGAAAACACCATGTCGGCCTTCCGGCGCGCGGTGGATCTGGGCGCGCGGTTCATTGAGACCGACCTGCATCTTTCCCGCGACGGAGAAATCGTAGCGATTCACGATTCCACCCTGGAGCGCACCACCAACGGGCACGGCCTGGTGATGGCGCACTCCCTTGACGAGCTTCGCCTGCTCGATGCCGGAAGCTGGTTTTCCAATCAATTCGCGGGTGAGCGGATTCCGACGCTCGACGAGATCCTCAACTTTGCGGGGCAAGCGGACGTCCACCTGTACCTCGAAATTAAAGCGGGATCCGGCTATGGCATCGAACGGGCGCTGGTGACGGCGCTGCGCGGGCGGAAAGAAGCCGTGCGAGTCGTGGTACTGTCCTTCGACCCGCACTCGCTCGAGCTGGTGCGCCGTCTCGATCGCGTGATTATGTCCGGACTCCTTTGGGATGACGATCCCGCGGAGGCTGTGGAGAGGGCCATGCATATGGGCGCGCGGCAACTCGCGCCACGGGGCGACCGCGTCAGTGCGTCGCTGATTGCGGAGGCGCACTCCAACGGCCTGCAGCTCATTACCTGGACGATCAATGAACCGGACCATATTCGCGACCTCGCCGCCGCGGGAGTGGACGGCATCATGTCCGACTATCCTGACCGCGTGGTGGCCGCGCTCAACAAGTAGCGTCCGCAGCATCTCCCTAAAGGGTCGTAAATCCGCAAGGTTAGCTAATGTCGGCGGCACGAAAAAGCGCGGCGAACTGTTCGAGAGTGAGCTGCTCGGCCCGCGCGTCGCTGCGCAGGCCCGCGGCCAGCAGCCAGGCATTCACTTCTCCACGAGCTCCCAGGGAGAGCAGGTTGTTCGTCAACGTCTTGCGCTTGTGCGCGAAGCAGACATGCAAGAAGCGCAGGAATGCGGAATCATCGGCAATTCCGAGCACCGCGCGGCTGCCCGGGACGTGCATGGTGACCAGCGCTGATGAAACCTTGGGTGGGGGGCGAAAGGCGCCAGGTGGAAGACGCAGAGCGATTTCCGGCCGCGTGAAGTATTGCGTGGCCGCGGAGAGATAGCCGAACTCCCGCCCGCCTGGGCGCGCTACGATGCGCTCGGCAACTTCCCGCTGTATGACCACGTGAATGCTCTCGATACGCGCGGCCCATTCGAACAAACGGTGCAGAATCGGCGAAGTGATGTAGTAAGGCAAGCTGCCATAGACGTGAAAGCGCGCGCCGGACGCCGCCGCATCCAGCACGGAGGGATTGAGGGCAAGAATGTCGCCAGGGACAACGGCGATGCTGGAATTTTCCTCAGCAAGTTTGCGCAGACTTTCTACCAAGGGCGGGTCGAGCTCCACGGCCACGACGCGCACTCCTGCTCGCGCCAGTTCCTGGCTCATCTCCCCGTGCCCCGCGCCGATTTCCAGCCAGGTCTGCCCGGATTTTACGCCGAGAGTTTGCAGAATGCGCGCGCGCCAGCCGGCGTCTGCGAGAAAATGTTGTCCGAGGCGGCGAGGGGACATGGCGTAAGAGCGCGGCCGCGCTCGTTCGCGGGCAATGGTGCCGAAGGTAGCGGCCGCACCGGCGCGAAGTGTAGCAAACAATCTATCGCAAAAGAGCTCCCTGGGGTATCCGGTCATTTTTGATTGCTTGGCGACGACTCCAAGCAATGGGTTCGGGGAAATCGCGACCGGCCTTATATACCACCCAGTTTATCTTGACGGAATTTCGTTTACCTCTTACCGTAAGTTGTTTTGCGTGGGCATTGTGGGCTCCCGTCTTGCAACGCAGGTCTAAAAAGGGGCGCGGCCCATTCAGGTTCCGGATAGCGAATGAAAATTCTTTTCATAGCCTCGGAAGGCCTGCCATATTCAAAGACCGGCGGCTTGGCTGATGTGATCCAAGCGCTGCCCAAGGCGCTGGTGGCCTCCGGACATGAGGTTGCCGTAGTGCTGCCGCATTATCGCGGCACCAGAACGGCGGCCACCGCTGCTTCCAGCCTGACGATTCCGATTGGCAATGGCTTGCGGTTTCCCTCCATTGCCGACGGCTCCGTGGTAGACGGAGTGCGATATTTTTTTATCGAAGACCCTCAGTATTTCGATCGCGCCCAGCTCTACGGCGAAAACGGCAGGGATTATCCAGACAACGCAGAGCGCTTTGGGCTGTTTTCGCGTGCTTCCATCGAGTTGGCCAAGCAGATCTGGCGTCCGGACGTAATTCACTGCCACGACTGGCAGGCGTCGCTGGTGCCGGTGTTGCTGCGCACTCAGTATTCCGGCGATCCGGCGTTTCTCGGCGTGCCCGTCGTGCTCACCGTGCACAACCTTGGGTACCAGGGGATTTTTGGGCGCGACGCGCTTGCCCGGCTCGGCCTGCCGGAAACCCTGTTCCACGTGGATGCGCTCGAATTCTACGGCAAAGTGAATCTGCTCAAAGGAGGTCTGCTTTTTTCCGATTACCTGACTACGGTCAGCCGCAAATATGCGCAGGAGATACAGACCGTGGAGTATGGCCACGGATTGGACGGGGTCATTCGCCTCCGCGCCGCGGACCTTGCAGGAATATTGAATGGCGTGGACTATTCGATGTGGAGTCCGGAAAACGATGCGCTCATCGCCCGGAAATATTCCGCGAATGATCTGGCGGGCAAAGCGGCCTGCAAGAGCGATCTGCTGGACCAGCTCAAACTGCCCGCGGCAAACCTGAAGCGTCCGGTGGTGGGAATCCTCTCGCGTTTCGCCGACCAGAAGGGTTTCGATCTGATCGCGCAGATGGCCGTGGATTTGCTGAAGGAAGACGTGTGCCTGGCGGTGCTGGGAACGGGCGAGCCAAAGTATGAGTCCATGTTTCAAGCGCTGGCGGAGCGCGAGCCCGACCGCGTGGGAGTTCGCTTAGGCTTTGACAATGTGCTGGCGCACAAAATTGAGGCAGGCTCGGACATGTTTCTGATGCCGTCGCGCTATGAGCCCTGCGGACTCAACCAGATTTACAGCCTGCGCTACGGCACCGTGCCAGTGGTGCGAGCCACGGGGGGCTTGGACGACACGATTGAGGCATTCGATGCGCGAACAGGTGCCGGTACGGGCTTCAAATTTCAGGAGTATGATGCTAAAGAGTTGGTCGCCACATTGCGCCAGGCGATTAAGGTTTACCGCGACGCCCCGTTGTGGCGCAAGCTGATGGCGAATGGGATGGCCAAAGATTTTTCCTGGGCGGCATCGGCGGCCGAATATACGCGGCTCTACAAGAGGGCATGGGAATCGCGCGCTAAAGTCTTAGCGGAGTCCCAGATGCAAGGCTCCGTGCCGGCGAATCGAAAAATTGCGCCAAACATCTAACTAGTGCCCGAGGGAACCAGACTCCCCGGCACCCAGAGGAGAGCATGGCAGATCAAATAACCAAGGTGACAGACGCAAATTTTCAGGCAGACGTGCTGGATGCCAGCAAGACCCAGCCCGTGTTGGTCGATTTTTGGGCGGAGTGGTGCCGCCCCTGCCTGATGCTGGCGCCCGTTGTGGCCGAAGTGGCCAGCGAGCAGTCGGGCAAGGTGAAGTTTGTAAAAATGAATGTGGACGAAAACCCCAGCGCGCCCGGCAAGTACAATATCCGCGGTATTCCCACGCTGCTGCTGTTTAAGGGCGGGGAAGTGGTGGACCAGCTGGTTGGCAACCTGCCCAAAGACCAGATCGAGAAGTTCCTCTCCCGGCACGCTGGGTAGAGGTCCCGCCGACTTTCCACCGAGCTTCGCGGGCGGCGCTGGCGTCGCCCGCTTGATTCTTTCCCTCCACCGGCGCCATTCGCTGTGCTGCTTGGAACGCCATCCCGCCAGGTTTTCCGCTGCCTCAGCTGCATTTCGCGGTGTCGCTTGGTTTGTTCCCCCGGTGAATCGATTTGCGATTGCGTTCCTTTGCAGTACAAGGTTACGATAACAAGTCCTGCAGTTTGACCCGCCCTGTCTTTGCATCCTGGATGATCGAATCCAAGCGGGAAGCTTGCGGGCATTTTTAGGAGATTTTTCAGTCAGAAAAACGATGCCGGCGATTGTCATTGTGGGCGCGCAGTGGGGCGATGAGGGCAAGGGCAAGGTGGTGGACTATCTTGCCGCCTCGTTTGATTACTCAGCGCGTTACGGCGGCGGCCACAATGCGGGCCACACGGTTATCTTCGACGGTCACCGCTTCGTTCTTCAGCTTATCCCCTGCGGAATCCTGCGGCCTGGCAAGCGCGCGGTGATTGGCGCCGGTGTGGTGGTGGACCCGGCGGCACTGGTCGCGGAAGTGGACACGCTGGCCCAGGCGGGCATCGACGTGACCGGACGCCTGTTCGTCAGCAATCGCGCTCATGTAATTTTTCCGTATCATCGGCAAATCGAAAAGGCCGCCGAGGCGGCGCGCGGAGCGGCGAAGATTGGCACAACTTCACGGGGTATTGGTCCCAGCTACGAGGACAAAATGGCGCGGCGCGGTCTGCGCATGTGCGATCTGCTGGATTCCGCTACTTTCCCGGCTAAGCTTGCGGAGACGTTCAAAGAAAAAGATGCCATCTCTCGCGGAGCGTTCGGGCAGAGCCTCGATAGCGCGGGGCTTGCGTCTCAATACGCCGCACTGGCGGAGCGGCTGCGGGCTTACGTTACCGACACAGCCGTGCTGCTGAACGCGGCGCTGGACGAGGGGCGGTCGGTGCTGCTGGAAGCTGCGCAGGGAACGATGCTCGACATCGACCACGGCACCTACCCCTACGTCACTTCCTCCAGTTGCACCGCCGGTGGCGCCTGCACTGGATTGGGCATTGCTCCGCAACGTATCGACGGCGTGGTGGGCGTGACGAAGGCCTACACCACGCGCGTCGGCAGCGGGCCGTTTCCCACGGAGATGCCCGATCTGGAAGCCAAAGAGCTGCGCGATCGCGGCAAAGAATATGGCGCGGTCACCGGGCGGCCGCGGCGTTGCGGCTGGCTCGATCTGGTGATGCTGCGCTATGCCGTCATGATCAACGGAATAAATTCGCTGGTGGTGACCAAGCTGGACGTCTTCGACACGCAGCCGGAAATTCAGGTTTGTACGGGATATCGCTATAAGGGCACGCCCCTGCGCGAGATGCCCGCACAGGTGGAAATGTTTGAGCACATCACTCCGGAATATAAAACGCTGCGCGGATGGTGTGCGCCCACTTCGAGCCTGCACGAAGGTCAAGGCCTGCCCGCCGCGGCGAGTGACTATCTGAAATTCATTTCCGACCAGCTGCAGGTGGAAATTGGAATGATCTCTACCGGGCCCGAGCGCGATGCCACATTTGTTCCTCCGGGAACGCAACTCGCGGCATGGTTGGCTGAGGCCGTGCGGCACTAAGCAGTGCGGGTTTTTCCCGCCGGTTTTCCATCGTTCGGTTTATGGTTGCAACATTCGTTTCCAACGCGACGGCATGAGGCTGCCGCTTCCAAATGCTCTCCTACACCGACGCTCGGCAAAAAGTCATCGAGGTCGTTCGCGCCCGCGGTCCGCTCACTGCAGTGGAATCGCTTCCCCTGGATCGAGTTGCTGGTCGCATCCTGGCTGAAGCGGTTGTGGCCGACCGCGACTATCCGCCATTCGATCGGGCGACGCGCGACGGTTTCGCCTTGCGTTCCTCCGATGTTGCGACCTCCCGCGGGCCTATGGAAGTGCGCGGCGAAATTCGCGCCGGTGCCGTGTTTACGGGGGAAATTACTCCCGGAACGTGCGCGCAGATTATGACGGGAGCCGCAGTTCCCCGGGGCGCGGATGCGGTAGTGATGATCGAGCACACCCGCATCGCCGGCCGCAGCGTCTTCGTTGAGGGTTCGGTCACCGCAGGTCAAAACATTGTTCCGAAAGGACGCGAGGCAAAAGCGGGTCAACAATTGCTGCCTGGCGGTACGCGACTGGGATATGCCGAGCTGGCCATTACCGGCCAGGTGGGGCACACTCCGGCGCGTGTCTTTCGTTGCCCGCAGGTGGCGCTGCTTTCCACGGGCGACGAGGTTGTCGGCATCGGCGCAAAGCCAGGGCCGGTGGAAATCCGCAACAGCAACTGCCTCTCTCTTGCCGCGCAGGTGGCGCTGGCAGGGGGCGAAGCAGTTCCGCTCGGGAACTCACCCGACCGCGTGCTGGAGTTGCGCGCCATGATCGAGCAAGGACTTAAGTCCGACGTGCTGGTAGTGACCGGGGGAGTGTCGATGGGGAAGTACGACCTGGTAGAAGGCGTGCTGCGTGATTTGGGAGCGGAATTTTTCTTTGACGCTGTTGCCATACGTCCGGGCCGGCCGGCCGTTTTCGGATACTGCCAGGGCAAACCCGTATTTGGCTTGCCGGGAAATCCGGTGTCGACGATGGTGACGTTTGAGCTTTTTGCGGCACCGGCGATCGAGATTGTCGGTGGCGCGACGCCTCGCCCTCTGCCGCTTTTCAAAGCAAAACTGGGAGCGCCCGTGCAGCAGAAGGCCGAGCTAACACATTTTTTGCCTGCTGCAGTCAGTTGGACCACCGGCGAGGCAGTGGTCAGCGTATTGCCGTGGCAGGGAAGCGGCGATATTGTCGTCCTGGCCCAATCGAATGCGTTTCTGGTTGTGCCGGCGACGAAACTCGAATGGGCTGCGGGTGAATGGGTCGACGTGATGCCGCGGCGCGGCGTACTCTAAGCGGTGATTCAAGTTATTGTCTGTCTCCACTTATAATTCAACGCGAACCCGCAGTTGGCCGCAAGATGTGCGAGCGTCGCGGATAACGGGGCTTCTCGACGTTAACGAATGCGAGTGGCGCGGCGGATTTATCATCCTTCCCGCTTGCCGCGAGTAGCAAAATTGCAGTCAGGTCAATGACGAATCTGATGCCAGGACTTTCTCACTACCGGAAGGGCGGCGAAGTGCAGATGGTGGATGTGAGCGCAAAGGGCTTCACCGAGCGCACCGTCGTGGCGCGCGCATTTATCCGCATCGGCCGCGCGGCCATGGCCGCGGTACGCGCGCAGCGAACGCCCAAGGGCAATCCGCTTGAAATCGCCCGCATCGCCGGCATCGCCGCGGCCAAACGCACCGCAGAGCTTATTCCTCTGTGCCATCCGCTTCCGCTTACCTACGTTGACGTGGCCGCGAGGCTTCGCCACAATGGAGTCGAATTAACCGCGCGAGTCTCGGCCACCGCGCGGACCGGAGTGGAGATGGAGGCGCTGACCGCCGTCGCGGTTGCCGCACTGACCGTCTATGACATGTGTAAAGCTCTGGACAAGGAGATGGAAATCAGCTCGATTTGCGTTCTCGAGAAAATCGGCGGTAAGAGCGGACCCTACGCGCGAGCAGATAAGCGTGCGCCCTCCGCCAAGCGCTCGCGAGCCGGCGCAAGCCGTCGCGTGGGTACACCGCGACGGGGAACGCGCCGATGAAGCAGGTCCGCGTACTCGTGGTGGACGACAACCTGCAGATGCGCGAACTCATCGCCAAGGGCCTCGAGCCGCACGCCGAAATTGATATCGCCTCGGACGGCGTGGATGCGTTGCTCAAAGCGGTGGACCAGACGCCGGACATGATCATCTCCGATTACAAGATGCCGGGCATGGACGGGCGCCAGTTTTACGAAAAGCTCCGCGGCCGGCAAGCCACGCGGGCCACGCCATTTATATTCGTCGCCAGCCGTTCGGAAATCGAGGAAAAACTTCGTCCCTTAGTGGACGGTGTGGAAGACTACATCCAGAAACCCTTCTTCGTGCAAGAGCTGGTCCGGCGCGCGAAGAAAGTGATCGACCGCCTGGCACTCGAAAAACTGGCGCAACGCGCCGCCCGCCCTGGTGTGCTCGAGGGACGTCTGGAGGAGATGAACATCATCGATTTGCTGCAGACGCTGGAAATGGGGCAGAAATCCGGGCGGCTCACCGTGCGCCAGGGCGAGGAATATTGCGAAATGTATTTTACCGGCGGAGTTTGCAAGCACGCCAGCTCCGGCGCGCAGGAAGGGGAAGAGGCGGTGTGCCGGGTAATCCAGTGGGACAAAGGCTCATTCGAGATCGACTTTAGCGCTACCTCCGACAAGGTCACTATCGAGCGCACCACCCAGGGCCTGCTGATGGAAGCTCTGCGCCTGTTGGATGAAGCCTCGCGCGATTCCGCGCCGGCCGAGTCGTAACCAGCCCGTGATCCGCGTTGCCATCATTACCGTCAGCGACTCCATTGCGCACAACGAACGTCAGGATATTACCGGCGTGGTGGTAGCTGCGCGTTGTACTCAATACGGCTGGCACGTGCTATCGCGCCACGTGACTGCAGACGACGAAACGCCATTGCGGAAGATGCTGACCACGCTGGCCGATTCAGCCGAATTCGATCTGATCCTCACCGCCGGGGGCACGGGAATCGGCCCGCGCGATATCACCCCGGAAGCGGCCACCTCCGTTTGCGCCAAGCTGCTGCCGGGGTTGGGTGAATTGATGCGTGAGGCGGGTCGCGCGCACACTCCTCGCGCCGTGCTTTCCCGTGCGGTAGCGGGCGTGCGCGCAAAGACTCTGGTAGTCAATCT
>JAAFGT010000087.1 GCA_010365215.1 Acidipila sp.
ACCACCGCCCGGCCCGCGATCACGTCCACCGCCACCACCACCGCCGCCGGGTGCGCGGTCGCGCGCTGGGCGCGCTTCATTCACCACCAGCGGGCGCCCCAGAAAATCCTTCCCGTTCAGGGCGGCCACAGCCTTGTCCGCTTCCTCGTCATTCTCGATTTCGACGAAACCGAAACCGCGAGGCTGGCCGGTGGCGCGGTCGCGCACCAGGTTCACGTTCGACGTCTTCACCCCGGCCGCGGAGAACCACGAAGTCAGCTCCTCATCGGTGGCTTGAAACGGCACGTTACCCACGTAAAGTTTCTTCAAGACGGCGCTCCTTATGGCCCGTCTAGATTCGCCCGGCGGGCCGGGCGCTGAAGAGGCAGGGTGCTAGTCCACGGGCAGTCAAAAAGGGCTGGCTACGCCGCGAGCGGGCTGTCAGATCAGCTATGGCGCCGATGGTCTCGCAATTTCCCCCCACTGTCAACGCAGCGGTTTTTTCAACGAAACGATCGGGTCTGCGCGCGTGGCCAGGCCTCACCGAGCCGCGTTCCATAGCCCTGTTCGATGGTAGGATGCGCGTCGAGGAGGTCCGCAAATGTCCGGCACCATGATGGATTTTCCGTTGACGCTCGTTGCCGTACTCGAGCGCGTCGGAAAATACTTCGGCAAAATTGAAGTGGTTTCGCGGCGGCCCGACCGCTCCCTGCACCGCACCACTTATGCGCAAGTCTATCGCCGGGCGCGTGCGCTGGCCCAGGCGCTTCAGCATGCCGGCCTTGGTCACGGCGACCGCGTGGCTACCCTCTGCTGGAATCACGCGGAACATCTGGAAGCCTACTTCGCCGTACCCTGCGCTGGAGGCGTCCTGCACACTCTCAATTTACGGCTCTCTCCTGGAGAGCTTTCGTACATCGTGCGCCACGCCGGCGATAAGTTTCTGATCATCGATGACGTGCTCTTTCCCATTTACGAAAAAATGCGCGGCGAGGTCAGCTTCGAGCGCGTTTGGGTAGTGCCCACGATTAGCAGCACCACGCCGGCGGGCTGTGAAAATTATGAGCAGCTCATCACCACAGCGCGCGGCGAATTTCAATATCCCGCGCTCAACGAAAATGACCCGGCGGCCATGTGCTACACCTCCGGAACCACCGGCCCGCCCAAGGGCGTTCTTTATTCCCACCGCTCCCTGGTGCTGCATACCCTGGCCATCGGTATGGCGGACACATTCGACTTGCGCCAGCGCGACGTCTTGCTTCCCGTCGTTCCCATGTTCCACGCGAATGCCTGGGGGCTGCCTTTCCTCGCCGCGATGGTCGGCGCTAAGCTGGTGTTTCCCGGCCCGCATTACGATCCTGCCAGCTTGCTCGAACTCATGGCCGGCGAACAGGTGACTTTTGCCGCGGGCGTTCCCACGGTCTGGATGGGCGTACTCGAGGCGCTCGAAAAAAATCCCGGCCGCTGGAAGCTTGCCGCGGATCTGCGCCTGGGAATTGGCGGCGCGGCTCCGCCCGAAGCCTTGATTCGCGCGCTCGATTCACTGGGCTTGCGCACCATGCACTCCTGGGGCATGACGGAGCTGACTCCCGTCGGCACCGCCGGCACGTTAAAAAGCTATATGCTCGATTGGCCGGACGACGAAAAATATGCCGTCAAGCGGTTGCAAGGCCTGCCGCTTCCGTTTGTCGAAGTGCGTGCTGTTTCCGAGCAGGGGGAAGTGCCCTGGGACGGCGAATCCGTCGGTGAACTGCAAGTACGCGGGCCCTTCGTGGCCGCGAGTTACTATAATCTTCCGGAAGCAGCAGACCGTTGGACCAACGACGGCTGGTTCCGCACCGGCGACGTGGCCGCCATCGATCCCGAGGGCTACATCAAGATCGCCGACCGCACCAAGGATTTGATCAAGTCGGGAGGCGAATGGATCAGCTCCGTGGACTTGGAGAGCGCGCTCATGGGGCACCCCGCGGTAAAAGAAGCCGCGGTAATTGCTGTGGCGCATCCCAAATGGCTCGAGCGCCCGCTCGCCGTGGTCGTTTGCAAAGATGGCTGGACCATCAGCGCCGAGGACCTGCGCGCCTTCCTCGGCTGGAAGTTTGCGAAATGGCAGATTCCCGACGCCGTGGAATTTGTGGAAGCTCTCCCGCGAACCTCGGTGGGAAAGTTTAAGAAGTCCGAGCTGCGGGAACGCTATCAGAACTGGAAGTGGAAGTAGCGCGCACCGCGCATCCTTTTCCGCTGGGCGGGATTTGCGCCTTCTGCGGCTGGCGGTCCCGGAAGCTGATCACCATGGCCACTCCCGCGACGATGATTGCCGCGGCGATGAGCGTGCGAGCCGTGAGCGCTTCGCCCGCATAGGCCCATCCCAGAATTACCGCCACCACCGGGTTGACGTAAGCATAGGTCGATGCGCGCGAAGGCGTCGTCGTCCGCATGATCCACAGGAATGCCGTCATGCCCACGATTCCGCCAAACACCACCAGGTAGATGAACGCGATCCACGAGCGCACCGTCACCGCGCCCAGCGAAAACCCCAGCAATTCTCCGCGAAGTATTCCCGCTACAATCAGCAGACCGCCGCCGGCCAGCATCTGCACGGCGGTAGAATCCAGCACTGAGGCGGGCAGCTTCGCGCGTCGCCCGTAAAGCGCGCCTGCCGCCCACGATAACGAAGCGAGCAGCAGCACCACCGCGCCCACTGGATCCACCGCGCCGCGCCCTCTGAATACTCCAAACCCCACCAATACCAGCATCCCCAAAAAGCCCAGTGCCAGCCCCACCGCCACTCCCGCGTTCGGGCGCCCGAGTTTCAGCCACCACGCCAGCAGCGCCATCCAGAATGGCGTGGTGGCAATCAGTAGCGCGGCCAAGCCCGACGGCACGCGCTGTTCCGCCCAAGCCAGCGCTCCATTTCCTCCGAGCAGCAGCAGCGCACCCGCAATCGCCGCCGAGCGCCAGTGCACTCGCGTGGGCAGCGGCTCACCATGCATCCTGGACCACGCGTAAAGAATCGCCCCGGCAATCACGTAGCGCGCGCCCACCATCAATAGCGGCGGAATGCTTTCAATGCCGATGCGGATGGCCAGATAAGTTCCACCCCAGGCCAGGTATAAAGCCGCAAACGCGCCGATCAGAAGCCCGGTGGAAGGTTTGCGGCTTTTGTGGCCGCTGAAAGTTGTTTCGCCGAAATCTGTTTCGCCGGGCATGGAGATATTCTGCTTTGCTGCGGCTCAAGGCGGTAGAGCCAATATGGTCACCAGGAAGTTCCCAACAGTTCGCGGAAAATCAGCGGGTTTACGGCTTACTTCTCCGTTCCGCCGGTTCCTGCGCGCTTTCGAGCTTCTCAATTTGCTTGCGGCACTCCGCAATCGCCGCGCGTACGCGCACCGGCGCGGTTCCGCCCGGAACGTCCCGCCGCGCCAGGGCCGCTTCTACGGTCAGCGCCGCAGCCAGGCTTTCGTCAAACAGCGGAGAGAAGCGCCGCAACGTTTCGAGCGGCAGCTGCGTCCACGCTTTACCGGTGCGCTCGCCTTCCAGGCAGATTTTTCCCACCACCTCGTGCGCCTCGCGGAACGGCATGCCGCGCTGCACCAAAAAATCCGCGGCCTCGGTGGCCAGCAGGCCGGGATCTTCGCACGCCCGGCGCAGCCGCGGTTCGTTCGCTCGCGTTGCGGCCACAGCTCCCGCCGCCACGCGCAGCATTCCCAGCGTCTCGTCGTGCGCGGAGAATAGCGCCTCTTTGTCTTCCTGCAGGTCGCGCTGGTAACTGGAGGGCAGTCCCTTCAGCGTGGTCAGCAGCGAAAACAGCGCCGCGGTCACGCGGCCGGTCTTGCCGCGAATCAATTCCCAAACGTCAGGATTTTTCTTCTGCGGCATCAGGCTGCTGCCCGTGGAGAACTCATCCGGCAGGATCACCCAGCCATACGCAGCGGACGCTAAAAGCACGTAGTCCTCGGCCAGCCGCGAAAGGTGCGTGGCAATCATGCTGAGCGCGAATAGATATTCCGCGGCGAAGTCCCGCTGGCCCACAGCGTCCAAACTGTTCCCAGTCACCTGCGAAAAACCAAGCTCGCGCGCCATCGCTTCTCGATCCAGCGGAAACGCCGTGCCGGCAAGAGCGCCGGAGCCCAGCGGACATTCTTCGCTGGCTTGGGCCGCGGCGGACACACGCGCCGCGTCGCGCAGCAACGCTTCCGCGTGCGCCAGCAGAAAATGCGAAAACAGCAGCGGCTGGGCGTGCTGCATATGGGTCATGCCCGGCATGGGAATACCCCAGGCGTTTTCTGCCTGGGCGGCCAGCGCACCCAGTAGTTGCGCCAGGGCGCGCCGCGTTTCCGCCGCAGCGTCGCGCAAAAATAACCGCAAGTCGGTGATCACCTGTTCGTTACGGCTGCGCCCGGTGTGCAGCTTCGCGCCCAGCGCACCCAGCCGCCCGATCAGCTCGCGTTCAACGAAGTGATGCACATCCTCCGCCGGCGAAGCGGCCACGCGCTGGGGATCGTCGAGCGCCATGCGTTCCACGGCATCGAGCGCCGCGACGATCTGCTTTGCCTCACCCGCAGCGAGAAGTCCGGCGCGTTCCAGCGCGCGCGCCCAGGCGCGGCTGGCCTTGAGCTCGTAAGGCAGCAGGCGGCAATCGAAGCGGAACGACCGCTGAAATTCGTAGAATCCGCGATCGGGCTGCTCTGCAAAGCGTCCGCCCCACATGCGCGCTTCTTTCTCTTGATGGCTGTCTTTCTTGTCGGTGGTTTGATTGTTCGGAGCCGTTTCGTTTTTCGGGGTCGCGTCTTTTTTTACCAGCGTCTTCCTTTTATCGCGCGGGCCGGAGGTCACGGCGCGGCCTTCTCCG
>JAAFGT010000055.1 GCA_010365215.1 Acidipila sp.
TCGCCGGACGCGCCGCGGCATTCCCGCCGGCACGGCCTCCAGTGGAAGATAGCGTGCCCACGGCGCAGCTTTCGTTGCGCGCCGCATATAAAATTTTTTCATTAGTGGCACCCGAAACCACCCTACCGGCAACATCCACTTTGCCCGACCCCTCCAAGGTTTTATCGGGACGCAACTGCAGCGAAAATGGCCCGGCAGGATTCGCAACCTTCACCGTCAACTGCCCGCCCGCATTTTCCACTTGGTATGGCATGGCCACATGAGCCTGTCCGCAATCCACGGTTGCCAGGTCAGTTCGAAATTCAATGTTCAGGCCGCTCTGTCCGGCATAAGTTCCCAGCAGCCGTAGCCCCATGGGCAACCCTTTGGCCTTTTTGTCAGGGGGGCCAACTAATGACTGAATGCCCTCCGTTAGCGTAACTCGTGGGGTGCCCGTCAAGACGCCTGCGCTACAGCGCTCAGTTTTAGGGGCGGTAATTACGACCGCGCGTTTTGATGGTGTCGGCCATGCGGGTTCGTACGTCGTACTAGTAGTCTGCTCCGAGACGGTAGACTCCATGCCATTCTGGTGTACTGTGCCCGCGCTGTAATTCGGAACATCCGCCGCGGCGATCTGTCTTTCCGTGGTGGTTGTCTGCGTATGCGCCTCGTATCCCCCTGACGAACCCGCACTGCCGGTCCGGTGGCCCACTACTACGCGCCCGGCGACGTCAAAACTTGCTGGTGGGCCCACCATCTTGCCATCCGATATCAGCGTCAGATCAATTGGCTTGGGCGAAGTGCCAACTCGCACCACTACTTGGTTGCCCTTCTGCTCCACCGTATACTCATACCCGTCGGGAACCAGCGTGCCGCAGTAGAGTACAGCCGCCGTATCGTGGAAAAACAGCTTAAATCGATCTCCACCGTAAAAGCCGCTCAGGCGCAATTGCGCCGGACCAGCGGACATTCCTCCGGTTCCGGGAAGGTCATTGCCCATCGCGCCGCCCAGCACCGGCCCCATAAGATCATTCAAGCCGGTTTTCAGGCCTTCCCCAATGCACTCCATTTCGCTGCGCCCGGATTCGACACAACGGCGAGCCGCCAGCGTGCCCGGATCGTTTCGTATAAACTGAGGACCACCATTTCCAGGCGCTTCACTTGCATTAGGTTCGCGAGCGCGAGCTGCCGTCTGCCGATCTTGCGCAACTTTGGCCGCGCGTCGCGCGTTATCCGCCCCGGTGATTTGCGTGAATTGCGCCTGGAGCTGGGGTGAGAAAAACAACTGAAACACCGGGAGGCCCTGGACTCCGAACCTCGCATCCCACCGGCTGTAGTGATAAGGAATATTCTCGCTGACTTTCTTCTCGTTTTTATACGGTCCCGGAAATGCAGCATCTATCGCCAGCCCCACCTTGTATTGAGCGGTGGCGTACTCTGTCAAAACCCGCGTTTCATCGGGTGTGAAACTGCCAAATTCGCGGGGCCCGGACAACGTTTTGATAATTTCCATCAGCTCGTAGAACGCGCCCATCTGGCGCAAGGCTGTCTCGCGTGGATCGGCCGTCTTCATCGCGGTCATGACGCGCTCGACCGAAGGCATTTCACTGAGGTAGGCTGGGTTGAGCGGACCGTTGACCGGGCCGTTGGACGGCCGTGCCGCTGGTGTCGCGCCCGGCACCGCACCCCGAGCCGCGCTATCGGGAGGGCATGGCTTCAGCCGGCCGTACATCTGCGTGCGGACACTAACCGCATCAACCACCAATTGCCCGTTCTTTTCTTCGCGCCAGGCGCACATTTCGCCGCCGCGCGCGTTCTTCTCGCAGCGCTGGATGATGTAAACCGTTCCGTCGGCGCACCGGTAGGGCACATTGAATTGCAGCGGCTCTTGCGCGGCCAGGACCGCAGCGCAGGTCATGGTCCCCAGCAGTAAAGCTGCGACGCGAGTAAAGTAGATCGGAAGCGACATGGACCACACTCCTGCGAGGTGCCGTGCTGATTCCGGCAACCGGACCGGCCGATTATTTTTTCTTTGTCAATCGCGCCACAAAACCGTCCGGCGGCCCGATCAGCGAGCCCTCATCGTCAACGGTGAACTCCAATGGCTTTCCTTCACAAACCAGCGTGACCTTGTTTCCGCTCTCCGTGTAAGTGCATGGGGTTGAGACCGGCCCCGTCGCGATAAAGGCTTTCCCGCCGGATTTGAACTCAACTACGACAATACCTCCGTTGCCCGTGTAGGTATTGCCTTGCACTTTCCCGCCGCAAGCAGCGAGCGAGAATGCAACCATTCCAACCATCGCCAGCACCACGGCGTCCGCCCGGCTAAATTTATTTTTCATCAAATGGCCTCGCTCCTTGCTTCAAATACTTTTCTGAAGGTCGCCGACACCGGTAATGTCGCTTCGCGAAGACCCGGCATATTCGGCGTACCCGGCCTCCACAGCGGCAATGTTCTTCGCGCTATAGTTCCACAACCACCACCCAAAAAGGACGATGGGGATGCCAAAAAACGCCATAAATATCGTGAGCGTCAGCAGGCCGCCGCACGCAAAACAGATGATCGCCAACATTTTCAGGTTTTTGGGGTGCGCCAGCATTCTTTCTTTCTGCGCGTGAAGAACATCCGGATCGCGCGACCCGGTAGCTTTCAATATCCCGATCACGCCTTGCTTGTCGAGTTTGGTGAATGGACTTGCACCTTCGGGCATTAATCCCATATCGAACTTCCTCCCCGCCGTGGGGACGGGCGTCCCAGCGGCATTTTAAATTTGTTCCCAAGGGTCACGGATTTGCTGCGTAAAACTGCTTACATCTCGGCGCAGCCTAAATCCTGTTCACCTTTCAGTCAAGCGGAAATGTATCGGTCATCGCCGCCGGCTGTTTTCAAGCCTATTTTTGGAGAAGCTCGCAAACCGCACCTAAGCTCACCCCTTCTTAGATCCATCCCGAACAAACCGGTCGAGTGAACTCCCGCAATTCTATTGACACGTTGATATCACAAGATATGATTCATTTACGAGCTTGGTCCTGCCCTCCATACGTTTCAGACAAAACAAGGTCGACATGTATATCGCGGTTGTACCCGTTAGCAAGCTTGATTCCTTTTCTATAGATTGGTGGGATCCAAAAAACGTAGTGAAGAGGCGAGGATACCAACGGAAGCCTGACGATAGGCGAGTTAAGAGCATAGCCAAATACTTCGAAAAAAAGACCTCACTTATGCCCGTTGCGGGCCTCGTCAACGTACGCGAGAGCGGAAAGTTAAAATACAATAACAAGAAGAAAGAGCTGGTAATCCCTGATGGTGTAAACATCTGGGTCGTAGATATGCAGCATCGATTAAAAGGTTTAGTCAAAGCGCGCGAAGATGGCCTGGTGAAGGACGACTTTCTGTTTCCGGTCGTCATAACGGAAGGCATGGACCAGGTCCGGGAAGCGGCGCAATTTTACATTATCAATACAAAATCAAAGAAGATGGATGTTGCCCTGACTAGGCGACTTCTCATCGAGAACGATCTGATCAAGGATATCTCAGACGCGAAACCATGGGAGATCGAAGCAGTCCAAATCACGATCGATATGAACCAGTCCTCGGCGTTACGCGAGAATCCATGGCACGATGCAATCCGTCGACCAAACGAGGAAAAACGGAATCCGCATGTCGCTACGGAAAAATCATTCGTGTCGTCGCTTCGCCAACTCCTAATAGCTGGAAAGTATAAGCAGCCGCATCAGGTGGCGAAGCGACTCGCTAATTTCTGGTCCGCGATCAGGGAGAATGTTCCAGAGGCGTTCGACGATCCTCGTCGCTATATGATTCAAAAGACGTCTGGAATGTTTGCTTTCAATTTCTTCATCGCTCCACTGTTCTTTAGTAAATATGAGGACAAGGAATTTGCTAAACGCTTGGCTGGGTTGAAGCGCCTGAAAGCGGATTTCTGGAAAAGATCGAATAAGCGCGGCGCACGTCGCTTCGGTACGGGGATAGGCGGATACTCTAATCTTGCACAATTCGTGCAAAAGCATTTGGGTTAGAGCCCGTATCCTATGGCGGAACTCCACGAATCAACGCTTGTCTCCTTCAGGAAGAAGTTCTTGAAGAAGGGGTTTCAGGAAAAAAAATCACCTATGCCCGACTACAGGCCGGATGTTTTTGCCCAAAGAGTTTCTAAGCGAGGCGCAGTCAAAGATGAAATCATTGCCGAGGCCGAAATCGAATCGACCTTATTCAAAGATCATACTTCGGAGCAACTGGCGAAAATGGAGAAATACCTCGATCACCGGAAGCGAGATCATGTCATTGTGAAAGCGTATCTTGTTGTTCCAACGGGCAAAAGGATAGGCGCACTCGCGCAGTCGTTATTGGACAGCCTGACGACCAAGAAGATCAGAGTTGTTCAGCTTTAGAAGATTGATCCCTTAGAACCCCTCGTTCGTGCTTGCCCCTGCGGGATGCCCTGTCTACAACATCATCTACAGTGCTGTAGATAAAAGACCAGTAGGCCGAGGTAAGTGTTTGAAAAATATGGCGCGCCCTGAGAGATTCGAACTCCCGACCTTCTGGTTCGAAGCCAGACGCTCTATCCAGCTGAGCTAAGGGCGCGCCGTGTACAAACATGGGGCGTGATGGCTCACACCTTTTCGACGAACCGAGTATATTCCAAAGTGATGGCCTGAGGGTGGCAGAATTATTCGCGAAAAACTTGCGCGCCGTCGGCGGCGCAACCCGTATGGGGGGAGAGCAGATGGAACTTTCAGCGCTGGTTGGCGGAGCCGCGGCGGTATGCACGACACTCGCTTTTATTCCGCAAATTATCAAGATCCGAAAACAGGGCGGCAAAGATCTCTCGTATTCCATGCTGTTTCTTTATCTCGCCGGAGTTCTTTTCTGGCTGTTCTACGGCCTTCTTCTGCACGCTCCAGAAATCATCTGGGCCAATGCCGTAACCGCACTGCTGGTAGTGATCGCCCTCGGGCTAAAGGCCACCCAACGCGCGTAGCGCGTGCTACGGAAAACTGCAGGGAAAAACGAGGTAGGCAGAGGCAGTCCAATCAGTCCTGTTCTGTGGCGACTTTGGTGATCAGAGTGCCTGCGCGCAGTGCTCGTTCCTTCATCAGGGCGAAGAATACTGGAACGAGAATCAGGACGTGAATCGTCGAAGTGATCATGCCCCCTACCATCGGGGCGGCAATGGGCTTCATGACGTCGGAGCCGATTCCACTTTCCCAGAGTATTGGTATGAGGCTTGCCAGAACCGCTGTGACCGTCATCAGCTTTGGACGCAATCGCTTTACGGCGCCTTCGATCGCGGCCGCTTCGATATCTTCATGTTTGACGGGTACTCCCGAGGCGATGCGTTTGTCGAGCGCCTCATGGAGATAGACCACCATAACCACGCCAGTCTCGACGGCGATTCCAAAGAGGGCGATGTAGCCCACCCAGACGGCGACGCTGAAGTTGTAGCCCAGCAAGTACTGGAGAATCAGGCCTCCGGTCATAGCATAAAAAGTGGGGAAAATTAAGACCGCGGCTTCCGTAAAGGAGTGAAACACCATATAGAGCAGCAGGAAGATCGCAAAAAACACGATTGGCACGATGAATTTCAGTCTTGCTTTGGCGCGCACCTCGAACTCGTACTCACCCGACCACCGGTAACTGAAACCCGCGGGCAAGCGCAGTTTTTCATTGAGGAGGCGATTGGCTTTATCGACGAAACCACCGTAATCCTTTGTTGCCAGATCCAGATAGACGTACCCCGTGAGCAGACCATCCTCATCGCGAATCATGGCGGGCCCGCGGGAGAAATAAACCTTGGCCACTTCCGAGATGGGAATTTGCGCGCCGGTGGGTGTAGCAATAATCACCCGCTGAAGTTGCGTGATGTCGCCACGAAAATCCCTGCTGTAGCGCACATTGATCGGGTAACGCTCGCGGCCTTCGATATTTTCAGCGATGTTCTCGCCACCGATTCCCGATGTTACCGCGCGTTGTACATCGGCCACGGTGAGTCCATACCGCGCTGCTTCCAGGCGGTTAACCTCCACGTTGATGTAAAAGCCTTCTGCCACGCGTTCGGCGAACACAGATCGTAATTCAGGAATCCCCCCAAGGATCTGTTGCACCTGAGCGCCCGCTTGCTGGATGCCCTCGACGTCCGGGCCTTGTATCTTGAGTCCTACGGACGTTTTTATGCCGGTGAGCTCCATGTCCAGACGGTTTTGCACGGGCATTGTCCAGGTATTCGTCAGACCTGGAAATTGGAGCTTCTCGTCCATCTCGCGAATCAGTTTTTCGTAGGTCATGCCTGCGCGCCACTGTTCGCGCGGTTTGAGCATGACCGTGGTGTCGTACATATCGAGCGGAGCATTGTCGGTGGGGCTTCCAGAGCGCCCCACGGCGCCAAAAACGCTCTCCACTTCAGGAAAAGACTTTATGATGCGGTCCTGTTGCTGCAGCAGCGTGGAAGCCTGGTTGATGGAAATGCCCGGTAGAGCGGTAGGCATGTAAAGCGCGGACCCTTCATAGAGCGGCGGCATGAACTGACTGCCGATGCGCCAGGCCAGCGGGAGCGTCACCACCAGGAAAATTAAATTGAGCAGCAGCGTGGTCTTCCGGTGCCGCAGACAGAATCGCAGCACCGGCAGATAGAGAGCCTGCGTCCATCGCGAGAACGGATTTTCGGATTCCGGTCTGAGCCTGCCGCGAATAAAAATCACCATCAGGACGGGAACCAGGGTGATGGCAAGGATCGAGGAAAATCCAACGGAGAGCGTTTTGGTCCACGCCAGCGGACGAAACATCCGCCCTTCCTGAGCTTCGAGAAGGAATACCGGCAAAAACGACACCAGGATAATGAGCAAGGAAAAGAAGATGGCCGGGCCAACCTGTTTTGCCGCGCCCATCAGAATGCGTCGCCGCTCCTTTTCTGTCAGCTTGGTCCCCGTGGCTCCGCTTGCGTCAACGTGTTCCGAGAGGTGGCGGTAACCGTTCTCGACCATAACGATGGCCGCGTCGATCAGCACGCCTACGGCCAGAGCCAAACCGCCAAGCGACATGATGTTGGAGCTGACATTCAGGAAGTACATGGGTATGAAAGCGGCCAAGACCGCGATGGGCAGAGTCAGAATGGGGATCAGGGCAGAACGGAAATGGAACAAGAAAGCTATGGTCACGAAGCTGACGATGATCGCTTCTTCGATGAGGTCGCGTTGTAGCGTCTTTATGGATGCCTGTATCAATCCGGAGCGGTCATAACCGGAGACAATCTCTACGCCGGGAGGAAGGGACGGTTTGATTTCGGCGAGCTTTTTCTTCACACCGTCGATCACTTGCAGAGCATTCATCCCGTAACGCATGACAATAATTCCGCCGACGGTCTCGCCCTCGCCGTTCCACTCCACCACGCCCTCGCGAATGTCCGGACCAAACGCCACCGTTCCCAGGTCGCGCACCAGGACCGGCGTGCCGTTCTTCGTCGCTACCGGCACAATCTCCAGATCGTGTGTCGAATGCAGGTAACCGAGCCCGCGAATCATGTATTGCGCGCCGCCCATCTCCAGCACGCGGCCGCCAACTTCGTTGGTGCTGTCACGGACACGGTCGATCACCATCGAGAGTGGAATGTTGTAGGCGCGAAGTTTGTTGGGATCCAGATTCACCTGGTACTGGCGAACGAATCCTCCAATGGAAGCAACTTCCGCGACACCAGGGACCGTTTCCAGCTGATACCGGAGATACCAATCCTGAAGGGCGCGCAAGTCCGAAAGGCTGTGCTGATGGGAGCGGTCAATGACCGCGTACTCGTACACCCATCCCGCACCGGTGGCGTCGGGCCCAATCATCGGAGATACGTTTTTTGGCAAGACCCCCTGGAGTTGTTGGATATATTCAATTACGCGCGACCGCGCCCAGTAGAGGTCAGTGCCATCTTCAAAAACTGCGAAGATGTAGGCGTCTCCAAACATCGTTTGCGCGCGGACCGCCTTCACATGCGGTGCGGCCAGCAGCGTCGTTACGATCGGGTAGGTGACCTGGTCCTCAATAATGTCGGGAGGCTGCCCTGCCCAGGGGACGTGCACGATCACTTGCACATCGGAGATGTCCGGCAGAGCATCCAGCGGAATCTTCCTGAGCGACCAGATCCCGGCGAAAACGAGCAGCAATGTTCCGGTGAATACCAGGAACCGGTTGCTCGCGCACCAGTCAATGATTCGGGAGATCATGGCTACGATCCCCCTTCGGCATTCAGGCGCAACTGCTTGTTCGCGAGCACCACGCCATTCTTCATCGCCGTGACGGTGATCTGCCAGGTGCCACCGCTGTCAAGAGTCACCTGGCCTTCGTATACGCCGCCATTTTTCTCGCTCAGGGGCGTCACCACATTCATCGAGGCCATGCCCATTTGCGGCATGCCGGCCATATAGCTGCGCACGCTGACCTGCGCGCCGGTGACCGCAGAGCCATCTGCGGCGGTGAGTTTCACACGGTACACGTTCGCCCCCTTACGGGCTGTCGCCGGATCGCTGGAAAATTCGATTTGGCTTGCACCAGGCGGTGCGGCACCATTCAGTTTCGTGCCATTCAATGTAGTGCCATTCGGTATCGTGCCATTCGGTGCTGCTGCTTCGCTTGCACCAGGAGGGGGAGGAACAAACGAACCGATGGCGGCTTGCAGCTGGCTTTCCGAGTCGATCAGGAAGTTAGCCGAGGTAACGATGCGCTCGCCGGCTTTCAGTCCTTTGAGCACGATGTATTGATCCCCGGCCTGAGGTCCCAAGAGCACGTCACGCGGCTCCAGGTAACCCTCGCCTCGGTCGACGAAAACAATTTGCCGCGTCCCTGACTGCAGCACTCCGCTGAGAGGAATCACCAGTTGTTTGCCGAGCGCCACCTGCACGGCCACATTCACGTACATTCCAGGCTTCAGCGTGAGACCGGGATTGTTGACCACCAGGCGTACTCTCGCCGTGCGCGTCGTCATGTCCACGTCGGGATATATGAAATCAACTTTTCCTCGAAGCACGCGGCCCGGGTAGGAATCCATAGTGAGCGACGTTTGCGCGCCGACTTTTAGGCGGCCCAGGTCGTTTTGCAGGATTTGCGCCAGCACCCATACGGTGGAAAGGTCCGCGATGGTGTACAGCCGCGTGTCCGGTTGCACCAGGAGGTTGGGAAAAGCAATCCGCTCGGTGATATAGCCGGACGCGGTCGAGTCAATTTCCAGCGTATGGGCAACCTCGCCTGCGGCTTCGAGGCGGGCGATCTCCTGTTCGGGGACGTTCCATTGCTCCAGGCGCTGTTTCGAGGAGTCCAGCAGCGACGCAACGCCTTCGGAAACTCCCGGCACGGTGCTTTGTGACATGTTCTTGGCATTCTGCCTGGCCAGCAAGTATTCGCTTTCGGCTACCACCAGCTCTGGACTGTGAATCGTGAACAGCGGCTGACCTTTGCGTACGTACTGGTAGGTGGCATTCGCAAAAACCTTCTCGATGTGGCCGGAGATTCGCGTCTGAATGTAGGAAAGCCTGGTTTCGTCGATAGCCACAGTTCCCGTTGCGCGGATTTCGTCCTGCACCATTTTCCGCTCCACCACTCCAAACTTCACGCCGATGGATTGCAGTCGCTCGATGGACAGCTGAATGGGAACAAGCGCCGTCTCTTTTGCCGGCGGCGCCGCAACGGGCGAATTGCTCTCAACAGCAGGCACGGGATTCGATGCGGCATTGGCGGCTTGTTGCTTCGCGCCAGACCTTCGCGCGGTCCACCAGACGCCAGCCAGAATGCCGATGAAAATAATGTTTCCCGCGAGTGCAAGAAAGAATGCCCGTCGAAAATTCGTCATGAGCTCACTCCCACGCTGCGCCACCTAGCGCAGCGATAGTCCCGTTGCCGCCTCGATTTGCGCCAATGCCGTTTCGTGTTCCGAAAGCGTCTGCCAGTACTCCTCGTCGAGCTTGAGCACATCCAGGAAAGAAGCGAACAGGGCCTGAAAGTCCTCGCGACTCGATTGATAGGAAGTCATGCCCGCCTGCAGCCCTGCGCGCGCCTGAGGAATTAGCCCTTCGCGGTAAATCTTGAGCAGCTCGGAAGATTTCTCAACACTCAAGTACTGCTGTCGCAGTTGCAAGGCGATCTGCTGCGTTTGCATCTCAACTTCGCTTTTCGCGCGCCGATGGTCCGCTTCGGCTTGGGCTAACTCCGGCTGTTGCCGTCTCCCCCGATAGATGGGAAATCGCACGCCCAGCGTCACGGAGTAGTAAGCGCGGAATTGAGTTGGGTCCGTCCGCTGCCACATGTATTGAAGATTGAAATCCGGGTAGAAGTCTTTGCGGGCCAAATCCACCTGTAGACCCTGCCGCTCCACCATTTTTTGTGCTCCGGCGATCTCCGGGTTGTTGGCGCTCGCCGCAGCCAGCAGTTGCTCGAACGTGTAGGAAGTCGCGGTCTCGGAGAGCTCGGCGGTTTCGATGTCGGGCGATGATTGCGATCGATTCAAAAGATGTTTCAGTTCGGCCTGAAGTCTTCCCGCTTCCAGTTCCGTGGCGGTTATTTCGCGTAGCAGCCTGGTACGTTCGAGCTGCCCCTGCAAAACGCTCAGCTGACTTCCCACTCCGTTTCGATAATGGGCTTGCGCGGATTGTTCCACCTGTTGCAGCAACTGTCCGTCCCCTTCCAGTATGGTTTGCCGCTTGGCCAGATAAGCGATCTGGAAGTAGGCCATCTTCACCGCTGCGGCAATTACCCTGCGGAGACTTTCATACCGCTGTTGGGTCACATCGGCATCTTTCTGGGCGATGGCGCCGCGAAGGTGTAGCTTTCCCGGGTAGGGAAGATCCTGCGATATGCCGAAGCCCACGTATGCGAAATCACTATTGGAATAGCCCGCGAATGGCAGCGGGCTGCCCACGCTCATATGCTGCACCACGAATTGCGGGTCAGGGAGCGTGGAGACTTGTGTCGGGACCTGCTTCGCCGAATCCCAGCCATAGCGCGCGGCTTGGATCTGCGGATTATTCCGCTCGGCTTCGGCTAGTAGCGCAGCAAGCTCCACTGTCTGAAGCTGTGGCCGTGCTTGTTGCGTCCAGGCGGGCGTGACCTGCAGGAAAAGATAAAAACATGCCAGTAACAATGAAAAGTTGAGATTCATGATGCTGTCCTTTCCCGGTCCGGGCTGATTCTCTCGTTGCGTTCAGGGAACGTGAGCTTGACTTGACCTATTCTGCGCCAACGGAACAGACAGGTGCTGCCAAGGCCGATGAGGACAGTCTTAAATCAGGAATGTGCAGAGAAGAGATTGCGTTCGAGGAGGGAGGAGCTTCTGCGCGTCGAGAATAGCCGGCGCCTGCCGGACCGGGGTCACTTCACCTGTCAGGCCGGGAGATGTTGCCACCGTGCTTGTGGGGGAAGTGAAGCGCGCCTTATCTTGAGGGTCCTGTAGCCCACCCTGCGTGAAATGACAGCAGGCTACCGCCGAGCCAATCAGAGTTTGAGGACTACCCTCGTCTGCGTTCACGCGGCTGCAACAGGACTCCGCGTCTCCAGCCGCGCATCGCCTAGCCGGTGACGCGAGCACCCCACAATCCGACAAAGGCAAGGGCACTAATCCTGCCACGCTCAAAGCAATGGCAATAATAATGATGCGCCGTATTTGGTCCGTGCTTGTCATCTTTGACTAGGTTTGACTGGGTGATCCTTACAAATCATACACCTTCTTCCATCGGTCGCTGTGATAACCGTCACAAAGCCGTGTGATTTCGCTCACTCTCAACGCAAAATAGGAAGAGCGCCGGTCCACGCCAATCGCCGGCCTAGAGTCACCTCAGTCCCTCGATGTAAGCGATAAGGGCCCTCAAGTCTTCTTCTTTGAGATCGACGTACAGGCCGACAATTCCTTTTTCGTCAGGATTCGTTCGGCCCAGAATCCATCGCGAGCAGCGATCTTCAACGATAGGCAGAGCGGGAGGGAAGCAGCGAGAAAAGATAAAGAAGAATTCCGACGGCCATCAGCAATCCGCCGATCCCGACGAACACGATAAACGCCACCGGGCGCGACCAGACCAGGCTGAATGTTTCCACCAGCAGGCCGAGAATCAGCAGAATCCCCGAGCGGCGGAGACGACGCTGCCCCACTTCCGCGCGCCGGTTGTTTCCCTGCGCCGTCGTTTCAGTGCTCATCCGGCGGCCTCCAGAACTTGACCGTGCCAAGCCCGGCGATGTTGTGCACCGTGTCGTGGCAACCGCCCAACAGGCAGGACATATTGTTGCTCTTGAGTTCCTGCATCATGGCCTGATGCGTAGGTCCTTCTTCGAATGATCGCGCTCCCGCGTGGCAATGCAGGCATTCGCGGTTGTTGTACGGCGTGTAGAGCTTGATGGGGTTCATCGGCGTGCCGAAATAATAGATGCGCAGATGCTCAAGGCCTTTCAGCTTCGCATGCAGATCGCCGTACATCGTGTAATCAGTGTGGCAGGTAAAGCAGGCCTGATCCCGGGGCACGCGGTGGTTCTGGAAGTGCGCCCCGGCAAGATACGCTTTGTCGTCCACGTACAGGCTCTTCCCGAATGGCTCCATGTTGTGGCAGGAGAGGCAGAACTCGGTGCGCTTGGAATGCTCCATGTGCGCGGAGAGCCCGGCGAAACCGGTGAGCACGGGAAGAGCGAACAGCGCGAAGAAAGCAAGAATTTTCCCCTCGCGCGAATCGGTGACCGACGGCCGGAAGACCAGCAAGGCGCACAGCACGATGCTGGCACCCAGCAAAATGAACAGCGGGGTTTGTTCACTCATGGGAAGTGCGCCTCGGGGCAGAGACGCACGAGCTGGACATTGTCTGGGCGTGGTGTCCGCGGCCGCCGCCTGGAACCATTAGTTTTTCTTTCCGAGTTCGCGGATGTACGCGACCAGATCCTTGATCTGTTCGGGTTTGAGACTTTTCTCGTAGCCCGGCATCTTGTTCTTGCGCTTGGCGATGGCTTCCGAGAGTTGCGCGTCCGTCCGCTTCTGGACGTCGGGCGAAGTGAAATCGTGTGCGCCCATCTTCTTGCCCGCGGGCGTGTCGCCTTTGCCGTCGGGCCCGTGGCAGGTTGCGCATTTTGTCTTATAAAGCGTTTCCGTGGCGCTGTCTGCCCGCGCAGGTACAGCGAGCAGGGCCGCGGTCACCAGCAGTCCTGCACCGAGAAACCAGAGTTTGCGCATCGCTTGTTCCCCCTTACTGCAAAGATAATCAAAATCCCGGCCGCCATGCCACCATTGCGAATCGAGTCTCAGAAGGCATAGCGCACGGAGAGCGTCGCCATATTCCCGCGGTAATTGCGCGGGGCAAATAGATCCTGAGGCACGGAATTCATGTCTTCGTGATAGCCGTAGTAATTCCAGTAGGCTTTTCCAGTCACGCCTTTCACGATTACGAGTTCAAAGCCGCCATACGGCTTATAGAAGTTGGAATTCAGGGTCCCCGAGGGCGCCAAGGGATTGACATTCAGGGCGCTGCCGGTGGTGCCGGTCATATTGGTGCCCACGCGCGTTGTCAGCCGCTTGAAGGGCGTAAAGGTGAGGTCGAAATAACCGAAGTGCGACTTGTTGGTGTAGGTCGAGAGCTGTTCGCCCAGCCCCGTGCCCCCGGGACACGCATTCAGCCCCCGCGGCTTGGGTGTGGCCGTATAACAGATCTGGATCTGTGAAAAAATGTCGCTGTAATCGTAGCCGAGCTCTAGGCTAAATTTCTGGTTGGGGTCGAAACTCGCGGAGAATCCGTACCCGCGAGTGTGCTGCAGGTTGTTGACATCGGTCACGTTGTTGCGGCTTTCGAGGATGTTTACGGACCCGCTCACGTTCATCCAGGCCACGGGCTTGTAGCTACTCCGGATGCGGTACTCCTGCAATTGCCGCGGGCTGATGCGGGTAAAAGAATTGTCCGCACTCCTCAATTCCGTGTCGAAGCTGATGCGGAAGTTTTGCACTGGGCGCGCCCAGAGTCCGAGCACTGCTGAGTGCTCGTTAATCGGAATATTGGACGAATCAATAAAAGGTGCAGGAGTGACTATGCAAGTGAGGTCGGCGAGGTTGTTCGCCACGGGACAAGTCACCGAGGAGAAGGGAGCGAGAGGCGAGCGGGCGTTCTGCTTGGTTGGGAAAAACACGAATGTGGCGGTATCCGTGTCCCTTTCCCCGATGCTGCGAGCGCGGTAGCGATACCCCAGACGGGCTCCGAAGCGCTGGCTGAACCGGTAATCCAGCTCAACGAGATTGGTCTTTGAATCCATGGTCAGCAGCCGGGACGTGGTGCCCACAGTGATGTCCGGGCCGGAGGAACCACCGTGAGTGGGCGTTCCGGCGGCGGCACCCGCCGGAGCGGTACACTTCGCCGGCAGGGTACCGATGGAGGTAAACATGGTCGGCGCCGTCAGCAGGGACGAGGGCGCCCCGAAAAATTGACAGAGCGTGGAGTCAAACGCAACCGGGTTATGGAAATTGGAGTAATGAAAGGTCTCGAGGAAGCTGAGCTTGTCGGTCACATGCAACGTGGCGCCGAAATCCCCACTCGCGGTCACGTGGCGGCCGAGGACGGGCCCGGAGGTCGTCGCGTTTCGAAGGGAGGTGCGCGACTCGAGGCCGTTAAAGTTCGAATTCCAGCCGGAAACTTTCACATCTCCGCCGCTGTAGCTGAAGCGGCCGGAGAGATCCAGGCGCTGAAAGTAATTCGATTGAAAGCTGAATTGCTCGGTCGGGATCCGTGTCCGCGACCGCCCGTGCTGCGTGTAGCTCAAAAACCCGTTGCATGTAGGGTTGACGGCGCTGGGTGGCGCCACCAAGAAGGTTCCACCGCACGGCTGGTTCGCGCTTGCGTTCAGCGAGACGCCGATATCCACCGGCACGCCGTTGGCCAGCGTGAACAACTGATGTTGGTCGGTGATGCCCGTATCCCCCTTGTAGTAGCTGAAGAACTGGTCGTAGCTGAAGCTGGTGCGCGGGGCCATCCTGAAGTCAAAGCCGACGCGGTAGGTGTCTCCCGTAGTGCTCACGTCCTGGAGGAGAAGCGCCTCCGTCCCCTGGTGAAGCGTCGTAAACGCCGGACCCTGCGTGGCACTGCGTGAAAAGCCTAGCCGGAAGCGCACCCGCGATTGCGGCAGCAGTGTCAGGTTGTAGTCGCTCAAGTGGCGCACCGTCGCGAACAGGTGAGGTGACGAACCGATGACCGGAGTGAATCCTGCGGGCGCGTTCGCGAAAGCGGGAGTCACCGGGTTGAGCGGGTTGGCCAGCAAGGAATAGTCGAAAAAAGATTGGTCCCGGCGGAAGGTGGTATCAAAGTTGTACCACTTGTCTTTGCTTATCCGTAGCCGCGAGACGTCATTGGGGTCACCACCGTAGCCATAATTGGTGATGTAAAAACGGTCGAAAAGCATGCCCTGATGGTTGAGGGAGCGCATCTCCACCGTGAAATTCAGGAGACGCGGGCCCTGCTGCAGGTTGATCATGGAGTCGTAGGCTTGCCGGTCACCCGAGAAGTCTGTGAAACGGTAACCGATCTCCGCCGACTGCTTGATATTGTAATTCCCGCTGTCGACACCTTGTGCCTCCGCGTCCTGCTGGGCAAACGCACGCGGCCCGGCCAGGAGCAGCAGCGCCGGCAGCCAGGCCAGGAGGATCCACGCCGGTCCCCGGGAGGATTGAAAAGGCTTTGCGATGATTCGCGTCCGCATGGCCGCCTCCTACTTAAAGAAGAACTGGTCGAAGTTCGAACCATGGATCTGCGTGTGGCAGAGGGTGCAGGCCTGATACTTCTGCGCCTGGTTGTGGAAACTCGGAGTAACCGGTATGGGCTGGTCGACCGTGAACGAGTGGCATTCGAGGCACAGCAGATTTACCTGGCTGCGCTTCAGAAGTCGGGCGTTGGATGATCCGTGCGGGGTGTGGCAGGAGACGCAACCTTCAACCTTCACCGCAGGATGCTCGTACACGAAGGGCCCGGCCTTTTCCTGGTGGCACTTGAAGCAGAGCATGTCTTGCGCGGCGGTGGCCCGCAACTGCCGCGCGAGGAACCCGCCGTGCGGATTATGGCAATCGCTGCACTTCACCAGGCCTTCGTTAACGCGATGGTGGAACGGCCGACTGAACTGCTGCTTGGTTTCCAGGTGGCAGCCGTAGCACAACTGCGGCTGGGCTGCCTTCATCAGATGCTGGCTCTCCTTGGCGTGGTGAGGGGAGTGACAGTCGATGCAGCTCACGCCGTTCAGGAGGTGAGCCGAGCGCGCGAAGTTGCTGTGTTCCTCGCCGTAAGTGTGGCAGGTGAGGCAGCGCTCGCTGATTTTTGCGGCTGAGGCATCGTTGAACCTGAAGATCTTTGTCTTGTCCCCGCCGCCCTCCACGTGCGCCTGGCCCGGCCCGTGGCAGGCTTCGCAGCCCTGCTTTTCCGGACCCGCGTCGGTGCTGTAGGTAGTTTTCCAGTGAGGAGTCTTCTCCCAATTCTTGTACATGTCTTCGTGGCAGGTTTTACAAGTTTCCGAGCCCACGTATTTAGCGGTAGCGGCCGGCTGGCTTGGCGCCTCTTTTTGGCTCGCCGCCTCCTGAGGAGAGGCGTGCGCGGGAAGCCAATTTACGAGGAGCAGGCATAAGAAAAAGGCGAAAGTTGGAATCCCGACCGGTGTCCTAGAGAGTCGCAACAGCTTCACGATTCACCCCATGCCACTTTCGCGCGCGCCAAGGGAGTCTTTAATTCATCATTTGTGCGATTGTGAACTCTGCCCGATAGCAAAGGATAGCGCGCACGTCACACGTCGATGTGACGCAGCTCACTAGAAACTCTTGATTGGTGTTCGTCGACAAGAAGATGAGCGTAATGCGTTTCACGATCTCGAAACTGTCCAATATTGGACGCTTTTGCAAATGGAGCAGAGCAACGACGCAGAATCTTTCTTACTGCGACTCTTGCAGCAGTCGAACTGGGAGGGAGATTTCGGGCGAGTAACGGGCAACTCTGAAGCTATGGGCTGGGACGGCCTCCCGACTGCGGGCCAGGAGGCCGGTTGAAGGAAATGCGGCGCTACGAAGATCGCCAGGAGGAACGCCACAGTAGCTCACGACGCCGATTCCACCCCGCAAAAAAGCCGCTGATCGCTCAGCGGCCCCAGCAAAACCAACCTCAATCGCCGATCTTCTGGCCCGCCTGCGAACTGTGCGACGCCGCTAGCTTCCACACGCCCTTCTCGTTGACCCAGGTGTCCGTCGTCAGGATCGTGCGCGCGCGATGCTCGCCCTTGATCATCAGGTCGTAGGATTCCTTGTATCTCGCGATCGCCGTGTTGTTGCCATAGACGGTTACCTTGATATCGCTGATATCCCGCTTGGTCGACTTGTTCTTTGCGGTATCGGCGGCATCCTTCTGCAACTCGGCGTTGGCCTCCCATGCTCCCCAGCTGGTGCCCATCGTGTAATCGTCGGTGTTGTGCGCCTTCATCCACGACCCGTTCTGCCCGGCCAAGTCCGCCTTCCTCGAATCCATCTCCAGCTTGGTGATGGTCGCTTCCACGCTCTTGGTATCCGCCTTCTTGGCCAGCGCAGCCGGAACCACCGTGGCCATCACCACTACCACGGACAATACACCTACGGACCACTTCCATCTTTTATTCAACATATCCTCTCCTCCTTTACGCTTTTACTAAATGTGCGGTGCTTCAGCCAGCGGACTTTAGTCCAATTGCCCAAAAAGGGCAACTTGCCAGGCGCTAATTCGCGCTGCTCAAACCCCCAAGGCGGATAAGAAAGCGCTTGACACCTGAATTAGTGTTGTAGTTAACTATAACAGTATAGGGCGAGGGAGCTGGTTACTACGGATTCGACCGAAAGTGAGTGACCAGCGAATAACCCGCCCGGAGATCAGGAAGAAATAAACTTTCTTAAGGAGAATGAAAATGAAACCCCTCCGTTTTGTGCTGTCCTTTTTTCTGATGTCGCTCTCCACCGTGGCTTTCGCGCAGTCCGACGCGCAAAAGTCCGTCGACAAACCCGCACCGTCCGAGGCGCAAAAATCTTTCGACACCATGAAGACGTTCGCGGGTGAGTGGGAAGGCCCCGTGACAGTCCCCGAAGTGCCCGAGATGAATGGCGGCAAGCCCATGCACCTCTCGCTTCGCGTGACTTCCAGAGGGACCGCGGTCGTGCACGAATTTCAGGAAGCCAACACGCCGTTGGATCCGGCCAAGTACGACCATCCGGTCACCATGCTTTATGTGGATGGCGACCAGCTCAACCTGATCCACTACTGTGACGCGGGCAATCGGCCGCATATGACCGGCAAGATGTCACCCGACGGCAAGACCGTGGAGTTCGGATTGGTGGAGATCTCCGGGAGCACGGAACATGGCCATATGCATCACGCCGTGTTCACTTACATCGACGCCAACCATCACACCGAAGACTGGACGTACATGATGGGAGACAAGCTCATCCACGCGCACTTCGACCTGACGCGCACAAAGTAACGGACAGCAACATTCGCAAAGGCAATCTGGAAAACCTGATGGACCGTGAGTGGAACGACAGTCAGCCGATTTACCGCCAGCTGCGGGACCGCGTCGTGGCCATGATCCTCGACGGGGTACTCAAAGAAGGCGATCCGCTGCCATCGGTGCGCAATGTTGCCGCCGAATTTCGGGTCAATCCGCTCACCGTCCTGAAAGGCTATCAGCAGCTGGTGGACGATGGGCTTGTCGAGAGCAGGCGTGGCCTCGGCATGTTCATCAATCAAGGCGCGCGCAATCTGCTGCTGCAAGGCGAGCGTCAGAAATTCCTCGGCGAAGAATGGCCCAGGATTCACGCAACCATTCAGCGGCTGGGCCTCACGCCGGAAGAGCTGCTCGACGGTACCGCAAAACGCCGGTCGAAGCCGAAAGTCGAAGAGTAGGAGCACCCAAGCTATGGCATGCATCGAAGCACGCGGTCTCCGTAAGGCGTTCGGCACAACGATCGCGGTGGACGGCATCAATTTGAGAGTCGAAGAGGGCCGCATCCTCGGACTCATCGGCCCCAACGGCGCAGGCAAGACCACCGCGCTCAACGCAATTCTCGGACTCACCCCCTATCAGGGAGAGCTGAAGGTGCTCGGACGCGACCCCTGGACCGAGCGCGATCAGCTGATGCGCGATGCCTGCTTCATTTCGGACGTCGCCGTGCTGCCGCGCTGGCTGCGGGTTTCGCAGGCGCTGGACTACCTCGCCGGCGTGCATCCTCGATTCGATCGTGCCAAGGCGGAAGGCTTTCTTGCGAAGACCACCATCAGGCGTTCCAGCAAGGTCAGGGAATTGTCGAAGGGCATGGTGGCGCAGCTGCACCTCGCTCTGGTCATGGCCATTGACGCGAAATTGCTGGTGCTGGACGAGCCCACGCTGGGCCTGGACATTCTGTATCGCAAGCAGTTCTACGATTCGCTGCTGAACGACTACTTCGATCGCAGCCGCACCATCGTGGTGACCACACATCAAGTGGAAGAGGTTCAGGACGTCCTCACCGATGTCATGTTCATCAACCGTGGCCGCATCGTATTCGATTGCAGCATGGAAGAATTCGAGTCGCGCTATCTGGAAGTGATGGTGAATCCCGAGCAGGTCGCCGCGGCACGGGCGCTGAAGCCGATTCACGAACGCCAGGTGTTTGGGCGCACCATCCTGCTGTTCGATGGTGTCGAGCGCCAGCAACTCGCCGCGCTCGGCGACGTGCGCACGCCCAGCATCGCCGACTTGTTTGTTGCCATGCTCGGCAATCAAAGCGGCGCGGCCCACGGAGCATCTAGATGAATACGCCATCGAACGTCATGCCCGGGTCTCCCCAGCAATCGCAAGTAATTCCACCCGCGGTCATCACCGCGACCGGGCGCCTGTACTGGGCGGTGCGACGCGAGCTTTGGGAGTACCGTTCGATCTATCTCGCGCCGCTGGCCGTCGCCGCCGTTTTTCTGTTCGGCTTCCTGATCCGCTTGATTTACCTGCCTGCCGAGATGCGTGCCGCGTTCAGGGTCAACCCGGTGCAGCACCAAGACTTGATCTATCAGCCCTACACCCTCGCGGCGGCTCTGATCATGGGCACGGCTTTTATCGTCGGGATTTTCTACACTCTCGACGCGTTGTACGGCGAGCGCCGCGATCGCAGCATCCTCTTCTGGAAGTCGCTGCCGGTTTCCGACCTCACCACCGTGCTTTCAAAGTTCACTGTTCCCCTCATCATTCTGCCGCTGCTCAGCTTCGCCATCGCCGTTGTCACCCAGTTCGTCATGCTGCTGCTCAGCAGCGCGGTCCTGCTGGGCAGCGGCCTGAGTGTCGGGACGCTTTGGGCACGGATGTCGTTCTTCCACATGTCACTGATCCTCCTCTACCACATTCTGACCGTTCATGGCCTCTGGTACGCGCCCATCTACGGCTGGTTGCTGCTGGTTTCAGCTTGGGCGCCGCGCGCGCCATTTATGTGGGCGTTCTTGCCTCCGTTCGTGATCTGGGGAGTCGAGAAGATTGCGTTCCAGACTTCGTATTTCCTCGCCATGCTGCAGTACCGCTTGACCGGGCCAGCGCCTTCCACCCCCGCAGCGCAGGGCGGAAACATGATGGAAATGCTGTCAGCGCTGACTCCGGCGCAATTTTTCAGCACGCCGGGTCTATGGGGAGGGCTGGCAGTCGCCGCGATATTCCTGGCCGCAGCGGTGCGGCTACGGCGGTACCGCGAACCAATCTGATGCGCTGCTCGCTTCATTCAGTCCCTGGTGTAGGGAAAAACGAATAGGAGCACAACTGAAATGGTGGAACGGATTACAGAAACGTCGCCGCGTCTCAAGGCCAGGATTGCGGGTGTGTTGTATCTCCTGGCCATGCTGACGGGAATATTCGCCCAGGGTTTCGTGAGCGGCAGCCTGGTGGTAGACGGCGACGCAGCGGCTACAGCGAGGAACATACTGGCACACCGGGGCTTCTTTCAGTTGGGTTTCGCAGTCTACCTAATCGAAATGGCGTGCCAGATCGCTCTGACAGCTCTCTTTTATGACTTGCTTAAGCCGGCGGGCCGGAGCGTCTCTTTGGTTGCCGCGTACTTAGGCCTCACCGGTTGCATAATCAAGACTGTTAGCCGCCTCTTTTTTATCGCCCCCTTGTTTATCTTGGGCGGCGCGCACTACTTGAGTGTGTTCAGCACGGAACAGTTGCAGGCGCTGGCGCTCCTCTTTCTCCGGGTGAATGACCATGGGGCCGCGATCGCCCTGGTATTTTTCGGATTCTATGCACCCCTGACGGGCTACCTCATTGTCAGGTCTACCTTTCTGCCGCGGATCCTGGGCGTGTTTTCGATGGTTGCCGGTGTAGGCTGGCTGACCTTCCTGTATCAGCCGCTCGGATACCGTCTGTTCCCCTACATTGCCATCCCCGGCCTCCTAGGGGCAGTGTCGCTAATGCTGTGGCTCCTTCTGTTCGGCGTGAACGAACAACGATGGAAGGAGCAGGCCAGCGCAGCAGGGGAATAGTTTATCTGCGCACGCAGGACACAGGTGAAATGGACCTTCAGTAGATTGGATTGGGCTTCAACCCTGCAAGGGACTTATGAAAGCTATTGTCTATCACAACTATGGTTCACCAGACGTTCTGAGATGTGAGGAGATTGACGCGCCGGCCCCCCTGGACAATGAAGTCTTGATAAAAGTTCGGGCAGCTTCCGTCAATCCACTGGACTGGAAGTTAATGAAAGGCGGACCGCTCCCACTTCGCATACTGCTCCGGCTACTTCAACCAAAGATCAAACGGCCCGGCGTTGATGTGGCCGGCCGGGTTGAAGCGGTTGGCAGGAATATAACGCAGTTCAAAGCGGGCGACGAAGTGTTCGGCGCGTGCCGTGGGGCGTTTGCCGAGTATGCCTGTATTCCCATATCGGCGTCGGTACGGAAACCGGCGTTGGTCATGAAACCGACCAACGTGACGTTTGAGCAAGCAGCTTCTGCACCGGTGGCGGCGTTCACTGCATTGCAGGGTCTTCGCGACAAGGGACGGATTCAGCCGGGACAGGCGGTCCTGATTAACGGTGCGGCAGGAGGCGTGGGTACGTTCGCTGTGCAGATCGCCAAGTCGTTTGGCGCGGATGTGACCGGCGTATGCAGCACCCGGAATGTGGAGATTGTCCGATCCATCGGCGCGGATCAAGTCATTGATTACACCCAGGAAAATTTTACCAGGAGTGGGCGACGTTACGACCTCCTTCTCGACTGCGTCGGGAACCATTCGTTGTCGGCATGCCGGCGCGTCTTAACCCCCAAGGGAATACTCGTCATGGTCGGAGCCCCAAGCAACGCTGGCTTGACCAGTATTCTGGCTAGGTTGATCGGAGCGCTTGTGGTGTCACGGTTTGTGAGCCAGAAACTGGTCTCGTTCATGGCGAAAATCGACAAAGGGGACCTGACCATCGTGCGTGATCTCATGGCCTCTGGAAAAGTGACACCGGTGATTGACAGGCGCTACAGGTTGAGTGAGGTTCCCGATGCTTGTCGGTATCTGGAAGAAGGGCACGCTAGAGGGAAAGTAGTAATCACGTTGGAAGAAAATGGCCCGCTGGGCGGTTCCCCGGAGCAGGCCAGCGCGGCACTGTCAACCGGTCTTGTGCCTCACTGAGGGCCACACAAATCTAATGGAGAATATTCGATGAAGCACAACAGCATTTTAACCATCGCCTCCCTGCTCTCGATCCTCTTGATGACGCTTCACCTGACGAGCGATACCGTCCACGCCAGGTTCGGGACGGACGAGGCAGGGGGCTCAACCCTGGTTCTGGTGCCCATCCTGGTCGTCTGGTTATACGGAACGTTGCTGCTCGCCGAACGGCGGTCGGGCTACCTCATCATGCTCGTCGGATCGCTCTTTGCGGCGGGCATGCCCGTCATCCACGCGATGGGAGCGGGAGGCGTTTTTCGCGGCCAGATCGCCAAGTCCAGCCCAGCCTTCCTGTTCGTCTGGACGCTTCACGCGCTCGGCGTGACTGGATTGTTCTCCCTCATCCTCTCGGCTCGCGGACTGTGGAGCCCGCAATGGGGCCAGTCCCGGTAGTCCGGCAAAAAGAGAACGTTGCAAGGAGCAGGCCAGCGTCCATGAAAGCCGGTGCACAAGCAATCTTTATTCAGCGCTTCGCGTAATAGAAAACGCGTGGAAACACAGCGGTAAAGTTTAATTATCTGTTCAGGAGAAAACATGGAACCACTGATTGATGTTAATTGCTCATCGACGGAATGTACTTCTCTCTCTCCCAGTGCCCCGATCTGGCAGGACATCCTGGCACAGGCCATGACCGGGGAACTCCTCGCCGCCATGAACTACACCTCTTTATCGGAAATCTGTGACGATCCCGCGGAAGCAGCCGATGCCTTGGAGCACTCGCAGTGTGAACGCGGCCATGCCGCGGCGTTCGCTGCCGAGGGCCGCAAGATTAGCGTGGAGGTCTCCAATAACGTCGACGCCAGGCATTGGAAGCGGCTCCGTGAAGCATTCCTGCGCTGCATCACCGAGCGCGACTTTATCGGCTGCCTGATCGTTCAGGAAATCATGCTGGAATCTTTTGCCGTCGCCAGCTATGCCCGGGTC
The DNA here is from genome assembly GCA_010365215.1 of Acidipila sp. Taxonomy (GTDB): domain Bacteria; phylum Acidobacteriota; class Terriglobia; order Acidiferrales; family UBA7541; genus JAAFGT01. Next base: position 23,573 of record JAAFGT010000055.1, read on the forward strand.
GGGAGGGTGGGGCCGGGGAGTCTGGGCCAGACCTTTGCACGCATCGCCGCCGAGGAAGGGGAGCACGTCGATCACGCGATGTCGATACTCAGGGCGGAGCGAGCCTTGGACCCGCAGCGCTTCGACGATAAGGTCTACCGCCTGCATCTTGACGTGATGACCACCCTCGCGCAGATGCTGGCCAAGGAATGCAAGGATGGACACTGCGAAGTGTGCCACGCCAGCTGTGTGAAGCCGTCGCTGTTCGAGGTCAGCTTGTCTGCGGCCGAGCTTCGCGGCGCGTCACTGCAACAATATCTGAAGACGCTGGACATGCTGGGAATACCCGGGGAGGTAACACTTTCATGGGTGGCTCAATTGCCGGTGTAGCGAAGCGAGCGCCGGCGAGCGAGGTCGATTTCGCTCTGATCGGGCATCAGGAGAGTTGGAGAGCGGCCGCGGACGTGCTCGCTGTCCTGCGCGGACCCGGACGCACGCCACTGCCGGACGATGAGATCCAGGACATTCTTCCTTGGATTCCTCCCCGCGCAGTCTGCCATGTCGACATCGTTTCCGTCACCGGCGCGAAGGCGCGCGGCCTTTACATCGACTCCTTCATCCCTCCCGGCCGTCTGGAAGCCGCTAACGTGCACGAGAACATCGCCCGCGTTCGAGCGGCGGCGGCCTGCGCCATCAATGCAGGAGCGAAAATCGTGAGTCTCGGCGGCTTCAGCTCAATTCTGATCGAAGGCAACTTCGATCTGCTTCCGAACAAAAACGATCTGCTTTCGAAAAACCTCGATCTGCATTCGACAAAATTCGATCAGCTTCCAAAAAAACTCGACCGGCTTCCGGAAAAAAACGAAACGGTCTTCACCACCGGCAATACCTTGACCGTTGGTTTCATCGTTCAGGGCATCCAAAAGATGTGCGCGCGGGAGAGTCGAAACCTCTCGAAATCAACGCTGCTCGTCGTTGGAGCAACCGGAGATGTAGGCTCCGGCTGCGCCCGTTGTCTGGCGCCTGCCGTCAGGCGCGTGCTGCTCAGCGCGCGCAATCCAGACCGGCTGCGCAGGCTCGCAGCGGAGTTGCAAGCCGATGGAATTCAGGTGGAGATCGCCACGGATCTCCAGCGATTCTCCGTCGAGGCCGACGTCGTGATCTGCGCCGCGAGTCTGCCGTCCCCTTCGCTGCTATTGGACCGCGTCGCGCCCCACGCCATCGTTTGCGATGCCGGTTATCCCAAAAACCTCTCTCCCAGCGCAAAGATGCTTGGCGCCAAAATCTTCTTCGGAGGTCTGGGACAGATCACCGGAGGAATGAGGTTCGCGCCCGATTTTCATGGAATTCTGAACCGGCATCCGTTCCCCGATGTGGTGCATGGATGTCTGCTCGAAGGCATGGCTCTTGCTCTGGAGGGCCGGTTCGAATCCTTTTCTCAAGGAAGAGGGTTCATCTCTCGGGGCAGGGTCGAGGAGATGCTGGCCATCGCGGCGCGGCATGGGATCTATCTCGCACCGCTTTACAACGCCGATGGACCAATAGAGGACGAAACTTCATCGCCAGACGGAATGGACCTGAGCATGAGTGCCGGCCCCACCATGGGTGTGGGCCGGTTTCCGAGCTGTCCGTAAGCACTTGAAAGGGTGGTGCGCCCTGAGAGATTCGAACTCCCGACCTTCTGGTTCGTAGCCAGACGCTCTATCCAGCTGAGCTAAGGGCGCGCCGCGGTGGGAAATGAGAAGAAAATCATAGCACAGCAACGCTTCAGCAGAAACGAGAAGCCCTCTGCGTTATTTCGGCAATCCCGGCACAGGTTCTGTCGCCGCTTCCGGCGCCGGCTCACGCCAGGACTGGCGCGAGATCTCCCGGTAGATCAGCCCGGCGCAGACTCCGGCCACCGCGAGCAGCGCAAACCCCTGGGCAAAGCGCTTGAAGCACAGATCGCCGATGCCGAAGAGCGTGGCGTAAACCATCGCGCAACCCAGCAACCACGCGCGCAGATTGGCGGCCAAGTCGTGCGACTCCGGCACCTCCGGCGCCAGCCGTGCCACCGGACGCCAGCCACCGACATGCGGGCGAACGCGGCGATAGAAGCGCAGCAGCACTTCCTGAGATTCAGGCGGCGTCAAATATGTCACCGTTACCCACACCACCGTGGTGAAAGCTGTCGTGGTAACCGCATCTTTGGCGAACACCAGCAGCCCCGCGCCCTGGTACAGCGGAACTTGGCGCAGAGCAAGCGAAGCCACCAGCGCGGCGGCCATGGCCGAGATTTCACTCCACGCATTAATTCGCCACCAGTACCAGCGCAGGATATAGACGGCTCCGGTTCCTGCGCCAACTTCGAGCACGAACTTCCATCCTTCCACCACCGAGCCGAGCTGAGCCGCCACCCACGCCGAAACAATCACCAGCAGCGCCGTAGCCGCACGCGAAGCCATTACGTAATGCGCCTCCGTCCCATCGCGGCGTAAAAATCTCCGGTAAAAATCCGTCACCAGATAGGAACTGCCCCAATTGAGCTGGGTAGCCAGCGTGGACATGAAAGCGGCAAGAAATCCGGCGATCAGCAGCCCGCGCAAAGCGTGCGGCAGGTGCGTCACCGCCACCAGCATATAGCCCGACTCCGGATGCTGCAGCTTGGGATAGAGCACCACCGCCGATAGCGCGGTGAGAATCCAGGGCCAGGGACGCAGCGCATAGTGCGCCAGGTTGAACCACAGCACGCTGAGCAGGCCGTTGCGCTCGTCGCGCGTGGCAAAAATGCGCTGCGCGATGTATCCGCCGCCGCCCGGCTCGGCCCCGGGATACCACGCTGCCCACCACTGCACGCCCAGGTTCACCAGGAACACCAGCACCGGCAGCGTCCACAGCGCCTCGTTCGAAAGCCCGCGCGAAAAATCAGGAAAATAAGCGGTGATATCGCCTGCGCTCGCGGCGCCGCCCGAAACAGTTGCTTCCGCGCGCGCGGCCGCAAGCTTGGCCACCAGCGCATCGATCCCGCCGACGGCGGCCACTCCATAAGCGGCCACGGCGATGACGATGCCCATTTTCAGCACAAACTGGAACAGGTCCGTCCACAGCACGCCCCACAGCCCGCCAAGCGTCACGTAAAAACCCGTAAACGGAATCAGGAAAAAGACGCAGATCAAAAGCGCGGTGTGTTCGGTAACTCCCAGCGCCACCGCGGTGATGCTGGTCATCGCCTTGGTCACCCAGCCAAGGATCAGGCAGTTCATCATCAATCCCAGATACAGCGCGCGAAACCCGCGAAGAAAAGCGGCGGGACGCCCGGCGTAGCGAAATTCCGCGAACTGAACATCGGTGAGCAGCCCCGATCGGCGCCACAACCGTGAAAAAAGGAAGACCGTCATCATGCCGGAGGGCAGAAAGCTCCACCACAGCCAGTTCCCGGCTACCCCGTAGGCATATACCAGGCCGGTGACTGCGAGCGGCGTGTCCGCGGCGAACGTCGTCGCCACCATGGAGGTGCCCGCAAGCCACCAGGAGACTTCGCGGCCGGAGACGAAATAATCTTCCGTGCTGCGGCCGGACCGCCGGCGGAAGTAAAGACCCAGCGCCAGTGTGATGGCCAGGTAGGCAACGATGGCCCACCAATCGGATAACGCGAGCGTCATTGCGGCGTCTTCCCTTCCGCATACCAGTGCGGGCGAAACGCGGGACGCTCAGTGTTGCGGGCGCGTGGCCAACTGTCAAACTAAAAATCAGCACGGCAGTATCTGTGCGTGAACCGCTGGGGGAGTCGGCGACGGAGGCAAGGGGACGTTAGTGCAGGATCAGCTTGAAAGCCGGCGCCACAGGAAAAATTTGCAGAAAAAAAATCCCTGGGTCGCCGGGGGGAGCGACCCAGGGGTGGGGGGTTGGGGTGGGCTTGGAACGTCGGTGAAGCTAGAAAGTCGAATCGCTGTATTCAGCGTTCTTGCCAAAATGTTGCCAAAATTTTGCCAAATTACTGCCAAAGTCTTGCTAGGTTACGTTCATCCAGCTGTCTTCCTCGACCGCGAGAACCATAGTCTTGAATATGTCCACGTCCCAGCCGCTGCCCACACGCACGCGCAGCGCATCGTCGGATTCTCCAACAATCGTGCCGCGAAGAGGCACGCGGGTGATCCCTGCAGCCACCTGCAGAATGACCGGCTGCCCACGCCAAACCGCGAATGCGCTGGTCATTTGCTGGCCCTCCTCTGTCTTGGTGATCATGTATACGAGTCTGCCGGAGAGCGCTGCCGGCGGCTATGGTACAGGGGCTATATTCGCGTTAGTGCGAGGGTACTGCCCCAAACTGGTACCCGCGGGTAAGCCGGAAATTCGCCTCTGGTATCAATAGGGATTGGCGAGAGTCGCGGCGCGATCAGAAGTGTTCGGGTGCATGCGCGCTAAACTCCGCCGAAGCAAAAGGTCGCGAGCTTTCCGCCAGTTCTGATAATCTGAAGTTTGCAGGTAACGCGAGCGCCCTTCAGGGTGGCATCGTAAAAAAGAGGCTTGATGATCGAGTGGCTGAAGCACGCGTTTCATTACTTGAGTGATGTCGAAGGAATTATCCGGGCGGGAGGCTTGGCGGTCATCTGTGGGATTGTCTTTGCCGAGACTGGACTTTTCGTGGGGTTTTTTCTGCCCGGTGATTCCCTGCTGGTGACCGCGGGAATCCTGGCCGCGGCTGGGCATCTAAGTCTTGTGGCGCTGCTTACGCTGGTCACCTTATGCGCGATCCTGGGCGATCAGCTCAATTATTTTGTGGGGCGCAAAGCCGGGGAGGCGCTCTACAGCCGAAAAGATTCAGTTTTCTTCAAGCGTAAGCATCTCGTGCATGCGCAGGAATTCTATAAAAAACACGGCGTGAAGACCATTATTCTGGCGCGCTTCATACCCATCGTGCGGACGTTCTGCCCCGCCGTGGCCGGCGCGGCGCGCATGCACTACCGCACCTATCTTACCTACGACATCCTGGGCGGGATTTTCTGGGTCTTCACTACAGTTCTCGGCGGATATTTCCTGGGCCGTTCCGTGCCCAACGTCAACAAACATCTGCATATCGTGATCGCCATCGTGATTTTCGTCTCCGTGCTGCCGGCCATTATTGAAGTGCTGCGCACCCGCGCCAAAGCTCGCCGCCTTCCCGAGCAGGTGTAACCGCGCAATGCTTCCGTCCCCCCTGGTGATTTTCACGGAACCGCTCGGCCTGCTGATCACCGGCGGGCGCCTCACTCTCGAGGGCGCCGAAGACGCCTTGGCCGAGCTCGACCGGCGCAAGGTGCCGCTCATATTCTCGAGCCGCGCCACGCGCATGGAGCTGGAATTCCTCAGGCGCGCGCTCGAGAGCGAGCATCCCTTCATCACTGAAAATGGCGGCGGCCTTTTCATTCCCCACGGGTATTTTTCGCCGCGCATCCCCGATGCCGTCACCACCAGTCGCGACTACCACAGCATTGCGTTCGGTCGCCCGTATGAAGAAGTGACCGAAGCTCTGGAAGACATCGCCAAGCAGGCCCGTGTCGAAGTTGTCGGCTTCCACCAGATGAGCGCGCGAGAGACTGCCGAAAATACCGGCTTGCCCCCCAAGGCGGTTCGCGAGTTCGACGAGCCGTTTTTCATAGCCGGCGAAACACCTCAAGCGGTCAGACGCTTTCAGGCCGCCGCCGCCGAGCGCGGCTTTCAATGCACGCGCGGAGACCGTTTCTGGCATCTCTCTTCCGGAGCCGATGCCGGGCGCGCAGTGAAACGGTTGATGACTCTTTACCGCGAAGAGCGGCGCGCGCGGGTGCGTGGAGTGGCCATCGGTTCCCATGCCGGCGAGTTGGCGGTGCTGGCTGCTGCCCCTCAAGCGGTACTGCTGCCCGGAAAAGATGGTGAGATCGACAAAGAACTGCGGGGCCGGCTGCCAGGCGCTAAAGTGGGCGCCTCAAGCGGCGCCGCCGGGTGGGGCGAAGTGGTGCTAGAGTTATTGGATCATTGAAGGGGGAGAAATGACCAGGCATACGATCCTTGCAGGCGTCCTATTACTGGCTTCATCGCCACTGTTCGCGCAACCGCAGGATTCCACAACGCCACCCGATAGCCGGGCGACGCCGGAGCAAAATCACAACTCGCCGGAGCAAAATCACAACTCGGTTGACGGGGAATCACACCGGGAATCACAGGAAGCGAAGTCGCGGCGGCGGCGCCGCTACCACCGGAGACGGCACCGGCGGCATCATCGGCATCCGGTATCGCTTCATGGGGTGAATCAGCAACCGCGTCCCGAACAGGCCGGAGGGAAGTCAGCCTAGCGCCTCTTTGACTCGCCCCAAGGACCGTGTCCCCTGTGGATGGTCCCAAGGCGGAAATGTGCGGCTACAAGCAAAACGGGGAGCCTGGCAGCTCCCCGTTTTGCCTTCTGTTAGCCGTCGCGCTAGCCGAAGGCTTGCGAACGGCCAGCACCGCGAAAGCGGTGTTCTTTTTAAACCTGGTTCAATTCTGGTCCGGTGGAGTCATGCCCCTCCGTACCTCACATCTCCGAAATACTCCCCTGCGATCGGAAAAGCAAGAAAAATTCTTACTCCGAGAAAACTTTCTTGCCCTGCGGTAAGGCGGCTAGCGGGTAAAAAGCACTTCACGAATCTGGTCGCGCCCCACAAAGCTCTTGGAAGAACGGAACTTACTGAAAAGATTGAGGATCTCGCGGTTTGGAAGCACCCGCCCGTAGGGCACTGGAGCGGCGCAGGGCAGATATTCAACCGCTGCTGCGTTCAACACCCGGTAGCGGTGAAAGCGCTCCGGGATGCGGTTATGAAAAATTGCCAGTGCTGCTCCGCCCGGCCGCACCAGCCGGTGCAGCCGTGCCACCAGCAACTGAACTAATTCCGGCGGAAGGTAGTCGATCAAATCCCAGGCCAGCACTCCGTGAAATGATTCCTCCGGATAATCCAGTTGCGCGTCAAGAAAGCGCGACGCGCGTTCGGATGGTGCCGGGCGTTCCGCTTCTTTCTTCTCCCCCACGCCTGCGGCCATCAGCGCGGCCAGCTCCGCGGCGAGAAAATCCTGCCAGGCGCGCAATAAATCCTCGCTGTAAATCCGGTAGCGCTGCCCGGTAAAAAAGTCGACGGTGGCTTGCGACACCGGCCCCAGATCTAGCACCCGCGCGTTATCCGGCATTCCCAGGTGGCCGAGAAATTCCTTCAGGCCATTGGACGGCCGCAAGTTCTCGCCATTGGCGTGTGCGGGCGCTGCAGCAGCGCCGGCGCCGCCGTTTCCTGTTCGAAGTTTCGGGAGCAATCCCATTGGTTTTAACATTTAGGCGCCAGTGCATCACGCGCGCGGATCGAGCACCCCACGCTAATTTACCGAATCACTCGCAATCGCCGTTTCATCTCGCCAGGATTTGTCCGCATCCTTGGGAGCCGCACTCGCCGAAGCAGGTGCCGCCGGCGCGGCGGGCTGGGCGGTCTGCTGGGCTGTCTGCTGACCCATGCGAGTCTCGGGCTTGGTTTCAGGCTTGGCATCAGCCTTAGTTTCAGGCTTAGCATCAGCCTTAGCATCGGGCTTGGCCTCGGCTCTCGCATCCGGCCTGGCGTCAGCACGAGCGCCCGCGCGCGCGGCTCGGCTGGCATCATTACTCCGCGCGACCATGTCGGCACGCAGAACTTCCACCGTCCCGTTGAACACCGCACCATCTTCTATGGCGATGCGCTTGGCCGTCGCATTTCCCTTCACTTTGCCGGTGCGGCCGATTTCAATGCGCTCTTCCGCCTGCACGTCACCGCGCACCTCGCCGTGCACCACAATCTCCCGGGCGGAAATCCCGGCGCGAACGCGCCCGCTAGCGCCGACGATCACGCGCACGCCCGCCAGCCGCAATGTGCCCTCCACTTCCCCATCGATGGACAGATCTTCGCGCCCGGAAATCTCTCCGCGCACCGTAATGCCGCGGCTGACGCGCGACGCGGTGGAAACCGCGGGAACCCCCGCAGCCGCAACAGGGACGGCGGGCGCAGGGCTGGCCGGGCCGTTCCATTGCTCCACCGGGGCAACGGCGGCTTGCACCGGTGCCGCGGGAACGGCTGCGGGCGGCGTAGAAGTTTGGCTCTCGGAAGACGCTGGAGACTTCTGCTCGTTCTGTTTGAACCATGCCATGAGAAACCTCCGCGAAGTGGAACGTCGAGCCGCACGAATCCGGGCAGGCTCCCGGGGCTGGGTTGGGGAAACGCAAAAAACTATAGAACAGGGGGTTGGGTTTAGCAAGCTTTCCCGCAAGCACTGGACCTATCGAAGCAACAACTATTTCGAGCCGGATAGCTCCCAAGCGGCGACGCAGATGCTCACCGACTCATACAGAAAGGTCTTCAGGCCGTCGCGTGTGTGCCACCATGCTGAGGGATCGTAGTTGACGTCGTTAGCGGAAATGACGCGGAATTCCGATCCCGGCGGCCACACCCGGCGAAAGATGTAGCGTGTGCGTCGGGTGTGAAAATTCGAGGTGACCACCAGCACGTGGCGCCAGTGCCGGTCGCCGGCAAGTTGACGCAGGTCCTTGGCTTCTTCCAGTGTATTCGCGGCGCGGTGCGGAAAAACCACTACGGCGCTGGCGGGAACACCCCGCTCGGTCAGGTCGCGCTGCATGAGTTGAGCAATGCTCGCGTAGGGACGCAGGTAGCGTCCGCTGGCCACCACCAGCGGCGCCCATCGCCCGCGATAGAGCTCGGCGCCGCGCGTGGCGCGGTCCGCCTCATAGTTGTCGTCGCCCAGAATCACAATGGCGTCGGCCGGAGCCGGCTCATCGCTGACAACCCAGAATCCCCCGGCAGCGCCTAGCAGCGGGTAGCGGAAAATATACAGCCCGCCCAGCAGGGCGATTAAAAACAGAACGGAGACCAGCTTCCCGATGATGCCGCCGCGTTCCGGATTCCGCGGCGCCGCATTGCGCGAAGAACCACGAGTGGCCACGGGCGATCTCACGGATTCGGATCCAGCGCACGCAGGCGCTCAGCGGCCTGCTCGGGAAACATCTGATTGAAGTACACCTCTTTGAGCGCGTAGGAGCGCCGCCCCGCCGGCAGGATGGGCATCACCTCCATGTGCCAGTGGTAGTCATCGGCAATCGTCTTCCAATATTCCTGCAGCTCGCCGCGCCTTTCCCGCGTGTTTGGGCAGGTGTGCAGCACCATGTGATACGACTCGGAAATTTTTTCAAATCTCCGCAGCAGACGCCCCAGCAGCGTGGCCAGGTTGCGACGTTTGCTGCCGGTGCGCGGCGCCTCGAATTCATGGTTATGCTTGCGCGACATGATCCAGGTCTCGAACGGCACGCGGGAAGCGTAAGGACAAAAGGCCACATAATCGCCCTGCGTATCAATCACGCGTTTGCCCTGCTTTTCCTCCTGCCGCACGATATCGCAAAAGACGCAGCGCTCTTTCTGCTGGTAGTAGGTGCGGCAGGCGCGCAACTCGTAAAGAATGCGCCGCGGCACGAACGTCGTCGCCGTCACCTGGGAATAGGCATGGCTCCAGTCTGCCCCGGCTGGCTCGCCCTGGTTCTTGAACACGGTGACGTACTTAAAGCGCGCGTCGCGTTTCAAATCAACAATGCGCAGCGAATAGGCCGAGAGCACCAGCTCGATCTCATCGTCGGTCAGCCGCGAGAGCGGCCGGTTGTGATCCGGCGTCTCGATGATAATTTCGTGGGCGCCCACCGCGCGCATGCGGTCGTAGATGCCTTCCGCGGCGCGCCCCAGGTCGCCTTCAATCTGGTAAAGCGGCGCCAGGTGAGGGCACACCCGCACGCGCCACGGCTCTGTCCCGACAGGCAAAGCCAAAAGCGTCTGCGCGCCCGGGGTTCCCGGACATAGCGGGCACGGATCAGGCGAGGGCGCGGCATCGCTGCCCGGCCCGATAACCACCCAACTGCGCGTGATGGGATCCTGGCGAAGTTCCATAGTATTGAATGTTCAGAAAGCGAGAACGACTGAGGCTGAATTCAGAATCGTGTGCACGCTGAAGTTATAACGCACGCACCCAGCGCACGCAACTGTCGCGCGCGGCCCGCATCCTTGCACAAAAAAGTTGGCATTCCGAATTTGTTCAGCGAGTGTAGTGCGCAGGCGTAGGTCCCTGCTCCAGGCGATTGCGGTCCCAAATCGCGCCTTCGCGCGAGTAACTGGCCATTTCGAAGTCCTGGGTCAGCTCCAGGCAATCCGTAGGGCAGGCATCTTCGCACAGCCCGCAAAACATGCAGCGCGAAGTGTCGTAGGTAAAATGCGTTAGAACCTTGCGGCGCGTAGCGTCATCGCGCTGCCAGCCCACTACAATCAGATTTTCCGGGCACGCCAGCGCGCAAAGATTGCAGGAAATGCACAGCGTCTCTCCGGTTTCAGGATTGATATTCAGCCGCGGCGCCCCACGGTAGCGCTCCGCCACCATGGGCCGCTCCTGCGGGTACTGCTCGGTGTAAATGTACTTGGGATTCTGATACGAAAACGTCAGACCCATGCCCTTGATCAGGTCCACAAGAAAAATTCGCCGCAGCAGCTGTTTCAGCATGACCCTAGTCTGCGAAGTTGCGCGCGCATTGTCAAGCAAACAGGCCGGCAGCGTCCGGGGCGGCTTCAGAACTGATCGGTTCGGTCAGCCGGCTAATGGCTTCCGTAGGAGATAACCACACCATCTTCCTTGTGTCGGGCTATAATTCCGGGAATCTTCATGCCTATCGCCGCAGGAACTCGCTTCGGGCCCTACGAGATAATTTCCGCTGCCGGTGCTGGCGGCATGGGCGAAGTTTATCGCGCCAAAGACACCCGCTTGGACCGCATCGTGGCGGTGAAGGTATTGCCCTCCGAGCTTGCCAATAATCCAGAGAAGCAGCAACGGTTTGAACGAGAAGCGCGATCTATCTCAACGCTTTCCCATCCGCACATCTGCACATTGCATGACATTGGACAACAGGATGGAGTGGACTACCTGGTATTGGAATATCTCGAAGGCGAGACCCTGGAGAAGAAACTGGAAAAGGGTTCACTGTCCGTCCAGGACGTCCTGAAATTCGCCATCGAGCTTGCGGATGCTTTAGATAAAGCGCACCGGCAAGGGATCATCCATCGGGACATCAAGCCGGGCAACATCATGCTCACCAAATCGGGTGTGAAGTTGATGGACTTCGGATTGGCGAAGCTCAAATCTGAAGCAGTGCCCGCCGCTGACGCTCTCACGGAAATGACTTCGGACAAGAAGCTCACGGCCGAAGGCACCATCCTCGGCACCTTCCAGTACATGGCGCCCGAGCAGTTGGAAGGGCGCGAAGCGGACGCACGAACCGACATCTTCGCCTTCGGAGAAGTGCTCTACGAGATGGCCACGGGCAGGCCGGCGTTCACCGGGAGAACCAGAGCCAGCCTGATCGCGGCGATTCTCTCAGTCGACCCCAAACCGATTGCGGAGCTGGCGCCGGCGACACCGCCAGCGCTGGATCGTGTGGTCAAGCGGTGTCTTGCCAAAGATCCCGACGACAGGTGGCAAACCGCATGCGATCTGGGAGCAGAGTTGAAGTGGATTGCCGAGAGTGGCGGGCAGGCCAGCGGGACAGTGCCATTGGCCGCGAAGGGAAAGACTCTAAAAGTATTACCTTGGCTCATCTCCTGCGCTTTGCTCGTCACCCTGACGGTTACGGTCGTTTTGTGGCGAAGGTCCAAGCCGCCGGAGCAAACGATGCAATTTTATGCACCGCTGCCGTTTCCGGCGCGGGACATTGCCATAGCCCCAAACGGCCACACTATCGCCGTAGTGGGGTACCGGGAATCTGCACGGAAAAATGTGCTGTGGATCTACGAACTGGGAACGCAAGACGCGAAAAGCATCGCTGATTCCGAAGGCGCTACCTATCCGTTCTGGTCGGCTGACGGGCGATCTCTGGCGTTCTTTGCAGACGGAAAGTTAAAGAAGCTGGAGGTAGCAGGTGGCCCGGTGCAGACGATCTGTGATGCGCCCTCGGGACGTGGCGGTACTTGGAACAAGGACGGCGTGATCGTTTTCACGCCGGACGCGAGTCCGGGCGTAGGCTTGCATCGAGTCTCGGCCTTGGGCGGAACACCCACGCAGATCAGCAAACCGGATGCGGGCCGGGGCGAAACCACCCATCGCTGGCCCATGTTTCTGCCCGACGGTATGCGCTACCTGTATATGGTAGCCAATTTCTCCGGGCAGAAAGGCGTAGATGCCATCTTCGTGGGTTCGCTGGATTCGAACGAAAAGCACTTCGTCGTTGAAGCGACTGCGAACGCGGCCTATGCCGCGCCAGGCTACCTGCTGTTTTACCGAGACAAGACTCTGATCGCCCAGCGATTCGATCTGAAGCGACTCACATTGACAGGAGAACCAACGACCATCCAGACGGAGATCGAATATCAGCCACAAGTCGCCAGGGCAGTCTTTGCAGTCTCCGATAACGGCCTGCTGGTTAGTAAAACTGGAAGCGGGGTGGCACTTTCGCAGCCCATCTGGTTTGACCGTACGGGCAAGGAAGCGGGAGCGGTGGGCAAGCCCGACGTCTATGGCAACGTCTCCATAGCGCCGAATGGAAGATCGGTGGCGGTAGACAAGACCGACATGGGGAGCCTGAACAGTGACATTTGGACGTATGATTTGCAGCGCGACAGCGCCATGCGACTCACTTTCGGCTCCGGCTTTGATTTTCTTGCGATGTGGAGCCCGGACGCCGCGCAGTTGGTATTTGGGACTAATGGGCAACTCGGCCGGGGCCTGTATATAAAGAACTCCGATGGTACGCAAGAAGAAAAGAGCATCGCGCAGAATGACTTCGACAAATATCCGGACGACTGGTCCAGAGACGGAAAGCATATCCTCTATAATCGGGTCGGTGACTTGTGGTTTGTGACGTTCCCGGAACTAAAGAGCCGTCTGTTCCTGAAAGCGGTTTCCGTCCTCAGGAACGGCCAATTCTCCCCGGACGGAAAATGGGTTGCTTATTCATCCAATGAGACCGGGAAATGGGAAATTTACGTGACCTCCTTTCCGGATGCACGCGGCAAGTGGGAAGTCTCGACGAGGAGAGGAGAGCAGCCCCGCTGGCGTGGCGACGGCAAAGAGCTGTTCTACCTTTCTTCGGATGGCAAGATGATGGCTACGCCGGTGACCGCTGGGAACAAGTTCGATGCCGGTACGCCCGTCTCGCTCTTCCAGGCCACTCCCCGGCAGGCAGTCTCAAGCACGGACATGTTTGTTTACGACGTGAGCCGAGACGGGCAGAGATTTCTAATAATCACGCCAATCAAGCAGGCGGAGGCCTCGCCCATGTCCGTCGTCCTGAACTGGACCGCAAAGCTGAACAAATGACGTTGGGCACCGTCCGGGCGACCTACGTATTGCTGCCCCTTATCACAAGTTGACGCCACACAGGCGGGTGGCGCACCCACAGGATCAAGCACGATTCGGGTGCCGCATCCCTTTCCGTCCGCGGAAAGAGTGCGGGTTTTGATTTTCCCAATCCCTCGCCTGGCCCCAATCCACTGCGCCCACTCACCTCGGCCCACCACCTTCCTGCCTCGAATTATTAGCCTATTCTAACTTGACTCTACGTAACAAGTTGGTACTATGATCATAAGTGAACTGATATGCCATTTGTCGCCCAGAACGTTCGGAACAGCCAGACAAGTCGCCAGCGCTCCAGCCTATCCTCTTTGCAATCTGCACTTACAAAAGTTGCTCCCGTAACCCCGTTTCAATTCTGCACTTACACCGCAACCGCCACGCACATCTTTCTATGTGCCTTCGAATGAACACTTAGACGTACCCCGGGGAGGGGGGTACCCCTACCCGAATCCAACCACAACCTAAAAAGAGATCGCCAATGAGTACGGAAGTTAGCCAAGCAACGCGGAATCACAGATCACCGTGCAAACGCTCCGCTTTCCCGCTTCCCTGCCGCCTGTTATCCTCGGCCCCATGGACGCTAGGGATATTGAATTCATGCGCATGGCGCTCGCAGAAGCGCGCGCGGCCGAGCGCGCCGGTGAAGTGCCCATCGGTGCAGTGGTTACTCAAGGAGGTGAAGTGATTGCTCGCGCCGGCAACCGCACCATCACCGACTGCGACCCCACGGCGCACGCGGAAATCGTCGCGCTACGCCAGGCCGCCCGCGCGGCGCGCAACCATCGCCTCGGCGGCGCAACTATTTACGTGACCATCGAGCCCTGCGCGATGTGTGCGGGAGCCATGGTGCAAGCGCGAATTGAGCGCCTGGTCTACGGCGCAGCCGATCCGAAAGGCGGCGCGGTGAGCTCGTGCTTCGATGTGCTGAATCATCCGCAACTCAATCACCGCGTTACCGTCACTGCGGGAGTCCTGGCGGAAGAATGCGCGGCGCTGCTACAAACTTTTTTCGCCGCACGCCGCTGACGATCTGCGAAAGAAGCGGCTAATAAGAATTATTCTGGCGGAGAGAGTGGGATTTGAACCGACGAGCACGCCCCGTCCCGCATCGCGGGACGAAGCAATCGATGTCCCAGGCCACCCGCCTTCGGTGAGTGCTTTGGCGGAGAGGGTGGGATTTGAACCGACGAGCACGCCCCGTCCCGCATCGCGGGATGATGCAATAGATGTCCCAGGCCGACCGCTTTCGGTGAGTGCTCTGGCGGACAGAGTGGGATTTGAACCAACGAGCACGCCCGTCCCGCATCGCGGGACGAAGCAATCGATGTCCCAGGCCCACCGCTTTCGGTGAGTGCTTTGGCGGAGAGGGTGGGATTCGAACCCACGAGCCCGGTTTTACCAGGCCACCCGCTTTCGAGGCGGGCTCCTTCAACCACTCGGACACCTCTCCGCGCGCTGCGAGGCTTGAGAAAAGCGTAACAGACGTACGAGGGCCCGACAAGTTGTCAAACGACAAGACGTCACGCGGCGCGACCCCACTACGGGCGTTTCTTAGCCGGACGTTTGCCTGCAGCCGTGGCAGGAATGCCGGTAAGTTTTTCCTGAGCCGGTCCCTTGTAGGCGCTGTCGACCGAGGCCGCCTCAGCGAAGGCTGCGCGAGCGTCGGCCATGCGTTTCAAGTTGATGAGCGCAAAACCCATGCGGTACTGGTTGCGGGCGTAGCTGAAATTATCGGATTTCAGCAGCGGCGATGCAGTCTTGAACGCCTCGACGGCCTGGGCATTCTGTTTCCGCTGCAAGCGCACCTGCCCGATGGACGACCACGCCAATCCCTGCTGCACCGACTTCTGTTGCGCCCACTGCGCATCGCTCAGTGTTTCGGTTTCGGTGCCCTCCGGCTTCGCGGCCTTGCCCAGCAGATCGAGCGCGCGGTGCGCATTTTCCTCGGCCTTGTCGAGATCGATGCCGCGCTCGCTCGCGTCGTCGGCAAGCAAAAGCAGCATGCCCACGTTCGCCGGATCGCGCGTAAGAATTTTTTGAGCGAACGCCTGCATTTTGCGATAGTCCTTAGCCTGCTGATACGCCGAGGCCGCGAGCGACTGCGCGTTGGCCGCGTACGGCGAATCGGTAAAGCCCGCGCCATAACGCTCGAGGAGCGCAGCCCGGCGCGCGGGGTCGGTTTGCTGATTCGCGGCTTGGAAAAGCGCGTATTGCACGTAATTTACATTTTCTTTGACCTCGGCCAGAGCCTCGGCCTGCCGTTTTTTCCACTGATCGGCTCCCATGCCTGCCGGCGCCGGGCGCGCTTTGAATCGCGCGACGATGTCCTGGAGGCGCTCGCCGTAGGTAAACATTTTTTCAGGATCTTTTTTCTCTTGCGCTATCTGGAACAGCTTTAAGGCCGTGGCAAAGCTGTCGGGATCGACGGCGAACATTTTGTCGCCCATGGCGAAAGCTTGATCGTAGTTTTTCTGGGAGGCGTATGCGGCGATGTAAAGTTCGTAAGCGGCGATGGCCATATCGCCTTTGCCATAGTCGGCCAGAAATTTATCGAGCAGCGCGATCTTCTGCCCAGGGTCAGTGGTCTCGTTGATCGTTCGCAGCGCTTTGTCTTCCGCGGACCCGGCGGAAACAATGATGTCCTTGCCGATCTGCGCCGCGGCAGCTTGACTAAGAAGGAGGGCCATCGTCAGGACGAAAATCACACGCCGCATAAGCTACCTCCGAAAATTCTTACCAGGCGATCACGGCTGCAGGCTTTCTTTCTTGCCACCCAGACCGAGCATGGCGCGAACCACGCAGAATCCGATCAAGCCTTCTACCAGCACGGCGGCTCCAATGATAACCAACACATCCCGAGTGAGCCCCGGAGCAGCATAAAAGATTCCCCAAATGACTAGCACGCTGCCGGCAATGATATAGCCGAGCCGCAAGGGCCCGGCGAGGTTGGGTGGAGGGTTCATATCTGGGAGCATCTTAGGGGAACGGCGACCTCGTGCGCAAATTAAAACTCGGCGCGTAAGGCCCACCCTGCCTTCATGAATCACGATGGTAGTATGGAAGATTGTTGGGAGGATCGATCGAATGGCAATGCTTCCGGTTTTCGCGGCTGCACGTTGCGTCCAGCGCAGGTGGCCAAGAACAATTCTGCGGTTAACGCCAAGCCGGTGCCTGTTCTTCCTCATACTCCTTGCACCCGGCGCTCTCCGAGCCGATGAACCGTATGGCAGAGACTGCAGCTACCAGCTTCAACACGCACAGATCAGCGTGCGATTCAGCGTCGAGCAGAAAAAAATATTTGGCGAAGTGACCCATCGCATTGTGGCGCTGAGGGATGGGCTCAATCGCATCGATCTCGATTCCGTGAATCTGAACATCGAGTCTGTTACGGTGAACGGAACGGCCGTTAAATTCGAAATAACGCCGACCAAGCTGCTGATCCCGCTTCTTCCGCCGGCGCATGCCGGCCAGACCAGCGAGGTCACCATCCGCTACGACGGGCGCCCGCGACGCGGACTCTACTTCGTTTTACCGGACAAGGACTACCCAACACGTCCCGCGCAAATCTGGACGCAGGGCGAAGCCGAGGATACGCGCTACTACATTCCCATTTACGATTACCCCAACAATCGGCTGACCACTGAAACGTTCATCACCGTGCCCGCAAGCTGGCAGACGGTTTCAAACGGCCGGCTCGCCGCGACCAGCGACGCCGGCGGGGGACAGAAGACCTGGCACTGGGTGCAGACGCTGCCGCTTTCCAGCTACTTGATCTCAATCGTCGCCGGGGAACTCGACCGCGAGGAGGAGAGCTGGAAGGGAAAGCCGCTAACCTACTTTGTGCCGCGCGGATTGGGGGAGCGCATCGCCCCCACATTTTCGCGAACCCGGGCGATGCTGGATTTTTTTTCCGAAACGCTCGGCGTGGCCTACCCGTGGGATAAATACGCGCAAGTGGATGTAGACGATTTTGTAGTGGGTGGAATGGAAAACACCAGCGCGACGACGCTGACTTCCAGTTCGCTGCTTCATCCGCGTATCGCTGCCGAAATTCATGAGGGTTCGGATGCCCTGCTCTCCCATGAGCTGGCCCATCAGTGGTTCGGCGATCTGGTAACTTGCCGGGACTGGGGAAACCTGTGGCTCAACGAAGGCCTGGCCACCGCTTTCGAATATTTCTGGGAAGAGAAACAATACGGCGCTGACGACTTCGCCTACACGGTATTCCTCAGGGGACGCACGTGGATGCTCGAGAGAAAAATGTTCCCGGTGCCGATTGTTTCGCGTAATTTCACCGACACCACGGAATACACGGAAAATATTTATACCAAGGCCGGCCTGGTGCTGGTGATGTTGCGCAACGAACTGGGACCGGCAGATTTCTACCGTGGTCTGAAACACTACCTGGAAAAATACCGCGGCGAGAATGTGGTGACCGCCGATCTGCAGAAGGCCCTGGAGGAAGCCACCGGGCGCAATGTGGATCGTTTTTTTGAGCAGTGGATCTATCGCGCCGGCGCACCGGAATTTGAGGTGACCGAAACGTACGACGAAATGACGCGCCAGCTCAAACTCGGCGTTCGCCAGACACAGAAAATTGAGGGCGATGTCCGGCTATTTCGTGTGCCCGTCGAAGTGGAAGTCACCACCTCAACCGGTAGCAAGAGTTACCCCATCCTGATTTCCAAAGCGCAGGAGGAGTTCACGTTTGCCGTTGACGCGCGGCCGGTGATGGTGCTGTTTGACCGCGGCAATAAGATTCTAAAAAGCGCCAATTTCAAGAAAACCTGGCAGGAGTGGGTCTACCAACTGGCGCACGCCGCGACGGTGCCCGACCGCGCTGCGGCCGCTGACGCGCTGCGTGGATTCCGCGACAACCCGGATGTAGTCGGCGCGCTCGGCGACGCCGCGCAACACGATGCTTTCTGGGGCGTGCGCGCAGAAGCTCTCGAAGCGCTGGGACGTATCGGCAGCCCGGGAGCGCGGGATCGCGTGCTGGCGGCGATCGACGGCCAGCAGCCATGGACGCGCCGCGTCGCTGTGCAGCAGCTGGGATACTTCCACGATGACGGCGCCATCGCCGCGCGGCTCGAAAAAATATTCCGCGAAGAGCAGACTTTTCTGGTGCGCGAGGCGGTGCTGGATTCGCTGGCGCAGTTAAAATCAAAAAACGCCTTCGACGTGTTGCGCGCTGCATTGCAGATGGATTCGCCGGACGATCGCCTGCGTGCCACGGCGCTGAACGGCCTCGGGAGTTTAGGCGACGATCGCGGCGTCTCCCTGGCGATCGAATGGTCGGGCCCGGGTAAACCCCTGGAATCCCGGCCGGCAGCCATACGCGCGCTCGGCCGGGTGGGAAGAAAAAGTAAACAGCTCACCTCGCGGCTTATCGGATATCTGGCGGAGCCGGTGTTCGATGTCCGCGAAGCCGCCATGCAAGCGTTAGGCGAACGCGGAGACCCAGAAGCTGCCGGCCCTATCGAGGCGCTGGCGCGGAGCGGTGAACTCTACGAAACGTCGCGCATCGAAGCGGAGCGCATCGTCAAAATGTTGCGGGGTTCGGAAGATAAATCACCGCAGGCTGGCTCCGCGTCACCAACACCCTAGAAAGGCGGCGTGGCCCAGAACATGCAAGACAAAAAAAAGCCTGCGGGAGCAAAAACGCGCCCGCAGGCTTTCTAATTCAGCGCTGGATTACCACTTAATGTCTTGCGTCCAGATTTGCTGGCTGGCGCCGTCTCGCGTATCGGTCCAGGCGGCATGCACTACGCCGTCAATTCCAGCCACGAGTTGGACATAATCTCCAAAGAACCCGCATCCGGGGAACCCGATGCACGGATTGAAGGAAACATCGTTGACGGCGCTCTGCTTGGGAAACGTTTTGCCGCCATCGGTGGACTTCCCCACGAAATAATCTACTTTGGTATTGAAAGGATCGTTGCGGTTATCGTACCAGCCCACATAAACCGCGCCCCCGGGCGTTGTCGTAGCCCAGGCGAAGAAGTGGTCTTTCCCGTTTCGCGGACGATCGTTATTGACGCGGTGAATCGAGGAGGCGCCAGTGGCAGTGTGGACCACGGCCAGGTAAACGCTGGGAGTTTGCTCGGGGCGTCCGGTTCCCACTTGATTGGCCGAAAAGGCGCAATAGGCTGTGTTGCCGTGGATGCCGCAGCCCGGTGCTTCCGCTCCGAACGAACGGAAACCCCAGTTGAAATTGTTGAGGCCGTTGAAGGTGAAGCTGGCAACCGGCTTGGCCGAAACCACCCAGTTGCTGCCCACCAATGTGGATTCCCACATGTTGGTCTGCGGATTGGTAAAATCATCGAAGAAAATGTGCGGAGTTCCGCTGCTGTCGATCACCATGCTGGAGAATTGAGTATTCGATAGAGAACCGCTGACCAGCGCAGGAGCGGAAAATGGCAGCCCCGGCCCTGCGGAATGCGCTTCCAAAATCACGGACGAAAACCCGGGGATGCTGGTGGCCGAGCCGTCAGAACAACCGGTGGAGACCAGGCAAAACAGCGTGTAATAAACATACGTGGTGCCATCTGTCGATGTGCCGGAATTGTCCGTAGTGATCAAAGGCTTATCGAGCGTGGCATCGCACGTGAACAAAGGTCCGAAGAGCTGGCCGTTGCACGGCTGATCATCGATGGGGATCGGAAGCAGATCGGCGTACGTGCCGTTGGCGAAGCCCGGTGCCAGCTCGATTTCAGTGTCGTTATTGAAGTAATTGTTGCCGAAATCGAAAATGAGATTACCTGAGATGGTAGACAGGTAGCTGTGGCCTATGCTGTCGAAGGACACTCCCGGGTCACTCTGGAAGTTCCCAGGAAGAAAACCGGTCGAGGGATGGGCTCCGCCAACCATGGAATCGTCTGTCCAAACGGTTCCGCCATTTGTAGAGACATGGAAAAACTGGTGGTCAAAGTTCATGCGGAAGTCGTTGGACATCACCACATAATTTTGCCCGCTGGTAGGGTCGGTCGCCGACGCGATCTCGGACTTGGGCCAGGGATTGCGGTCTTGATTGACCAGAACGTTTGTAAACGGCGCGCTTGCGACAGTGCTCTTCCCTAGCAGGGCCGCATTTGCTTGGCTCTTCTTTAGAGCTTGGGCGCCGCCTTTGGGCAGCTCCGCGCCTTCACGATCAAAAGGCGCCTTGTGAGTTGACTGAACCCACTTGACGAAGGAATCCAGATCCTTGAAGGGCTTATTCTGAGCGGCGGCGAGCGGCGCCCAAACAAAAGAAGCTAACAGCAGTAGCCCGGCAGCGCCGAGCACAATGGGACTTCCAAGTCTACGATTTGAAGACGGATGCTTCACAGTATTAGGACTAGTGAAGGAATGGTTTTGCCACTCGCAGTTGTTCATTCGTTCTCCTTTTCGCTAGGCGGTGAGGGAAAACTGATTCTGGGGCGGATTATTCGCCTGCCAAGGGGCGTTGTCAACCACAAGGGACAGTAGGGCGAGAGTACGGCCGTCGATGAAAAGAGAAGACGAAAATCCGGGCGGCCCTCCACGGTAGACCTGTGGCGTGACACCTGCCGCGTCACGGCCTGAGCAGTAAAATCCGCAGGTCGCGCAGGTTATTTCCGGTTGGCCCGGTAACAATCGTGTCGCCGAGCCGTTCGAAAAAACTGTAGGCGTCGCTCTGCTGGAAGTAATCGCTAGGGTCCAGACCTAGCGCGCGAGCGCGTGCAAGAGTAGTACCGTCGGCCACGGCGCCGGCTGCGGGGCTATTACCGTCAACGCCGTCTGTGCCCGCGCTCAGTACGGCGATGGGTTGGGCAGAAATTTTCTCCACGCAAGCCAAAACAAAAGCCGAATTTCGTCCGCCGATTCCCTTGCCCATGACCGGACTGGAAACCTCGCCGTCGGCAATAACGCACACCGGGCGCCCGGGCTGCCATGAGCCGAGCGCGCGAAGCTGCGCCAACAGAAAATCAACCGCCTTCGCAACCGGCCAGTCGTCGGTGGTGTTGTCGCAGATGGTATAAAAGCCTGCAGCCTCGGCGATTCGATGCGCCTGATGAAACAGTTCGTGCATCCCCAGCACCAGCGAAAAACGGGCGCGCGCGAATGCCGCGTCGCCGGCCTTGGGAGTTTCCGGCAGAGCGCGCGCCTCGAGGCGTGAGCGCAATCCCGGCGCGAGCTTCGGCGCCAGCGAATATTCCGCGGCGATGCGGTAGACATCTTCCACCGTCGTGGGGTCAGGCAAAGTGGGACCCGAGCACAGCGCGGACTCGCGGCCGGGCGGCACATCGCTCACGCCCAGCGCAATTTTGAGCGCGCGCGGTGCCGCTGCCGCCAGGCGGCCCCCCTTGACCGCCGAGAAGTGTTTACGTACCGCATTCATTTCGTCGATCGGCGCGCCACAGGTAACCAGCCCACGATGCATCGCTTGCATGTCCTCCAGGCTGACGTCTGCAAAGAGCGGCTGCTCGACCAGCGCGGAGCCGCCGCCGGAAAGCAGAAAAAATACCAAGGTGCGCTCGTCGCAAGACGCAAGGAGTTGCAAGATTTCCCGGCCCGCGGAAAAGCTGCCATCGTCGGGAACCGGGTGACCCGCTACGATGGTTCGCAGGCCCGGCAGATCGCGCGGCGGCGGCGCCGAAACCACCATCACTCCTTCGCAGGGAAACTCGTCCCCCAGCACGCTCAGCATGCCCTCGGCCATCGCGAAACCCGCCTTCCCGATGACCACCATACGCAGTTTCGAAAACGCGGCAAGATCGGCGCAGATGTTTTCGGGATGGTCCCCGAGCAGATCCAGGCGCGAGCCGGAGCGCAGGAGATTGCGCGTCAGCGCCGCACGGATATCCACGCCATTGAGAGTGGCGTGAAAAATTTCTCGACAGGAGTTGGAAAGATCGGTCATAGCGGCGGAGTGATGATAGGGACGTTCAGTTCAGTTTAGTTCAGGTCTTCTTATCCGTGGCACAGGCGGCAGCGAGCGCTTCCACCCCGGCGCGCGCAACGTCCGTGTCCTGGTCCTCGCTTCCGTTGCTTACACCAATAGCGCCTACCGTCTGGTCGTTCACTGTCAATGGCAGCCCTCCGCGCAGAGGCGTCTGCCGGGCACCGCTGCCGATTGCCAGCCCCAATGAAACGCGAAGATTTTCGTGACCGTCTTGCATCACCGGGCCGGTGGGCTGGCGGCGGATAGCGGCGCAGTGCGCTTTATTAATCGCGATGTCTATGGATGAAAGTTTAGCGCCGTCCATGCGGATAAATGCGAAGAGGTGCCCGCCGTCATCGACGATGGCTATGTCCATGGGCACGCCAACGGCAAGAGCGCGCGCTTCGGCGGCGTCCAGAGCGACGCGCGCGCCTTCAAGTGTCAGCTTCGGGGCTTGATACGTTCTGGGCATCCGGTCGACTCACGTCAAACGCAAACTCACCTGAAACTCACGGCGAACTCACTTCAAGCCCGCTTCCCTTCAACTCTTCGCAGCGAGCACGTCGGGATTCAGAATGTTTGGCGGGCGGCGGCCATCAAACAACGCCACCACATTTTCTGCCGCCATGCAGGCCATCTTCGTCCGCGTCTCCAGCGACGCGCTGGCGATGTGAGGCGCCAGCACTACGTCCTTGCGCGCGATCAGTCCCGGATGCACCTGCGGTTCGCGCTCGTAAACATCGAGGGCAGCTCCAGCAATCTTTTTCGCCTCGAGCGCGGCCACCAGAGCGGCTTCATCCACCACCGGCCCGCGTGAGGTGTTAATGATATAGGCGGTCGCCTTCATTTTAGAGAGCGTGGCGGTAGAAATCAGGTGGTGCGTATCCGGCAGCAGCGGAACGTGGAGGGAGATGAAGTCAGCGACGGCGAATAATGCGTCGCGATCGATGAATTCGGCATGCAGCTCTTCCTCGACTTCGCGAGGCGCGCGCACCGCGTCGGAATAAAGCACACGCATCTTAAAACCAATCGCGCGACGCGCCACCGCCCGGCCGATGCGCCCGAAACCGACTACGCCCAGCGTCTTGCCGGAGACATCGCCGCCGCAGAGCTGATCGAGGTCCCAACCCTTCCACTGGCCGGAGCGTATTAACTGTTCGCCTTCGCCGATGCGGCGCGCGACGGCCATGAGGAGCGCCCAAGCAAAATCGGCAGTGGTCTCGTCGAGGACTCCAGGAGTGTTGCTGGCGGCCACGCCGCGCCGGGTGCAAGCTGCAACGTCGATGTTGTCGTAGCCCACGGCCACGTTAGCGACCATTCGTAGAGTAGGCGCGGCGGCCAAAAGCTCGTCGTCTACTTTTTCGGTGAGCAAGCAGACCATGGCATCCCGTCCGGCGGCGCGGGCCAGCAGTTCCGCGCGCGGGATACGCTCGGGATTTTTCCAGTAGTCCATGTCGCAAGGTGCATCGAGGATGGTCCGGGCAGCAGGAAATAGCGGGTGGGTGGAAAGGACTTTCGGTCTGGGCATGGTTTCCTCGAAGCTGCGGCCGCATCGCCTCCGACGGTCGACGCCAAGTTACACAGGCCCGGGGCGAGTGTCAACGCGCGAGGGGCCTTCCGTTGACGCCCGGTTCGACGCTGGCTATAGTGGCCTCGAGTGAGTGCTTTCATTCCATGATGGATCCAACCCTGATCGCCGAGCTCGAGCAGGCGCTCGGACCCGCCAACGTTTTCTCGAAGCCGGAAGAGCTTCTGCTCTACGTATACGACGGCTCCGTAGAGCACGGCCGGCCGGATTGCGTGGTTTTCGTGCGCACGACGGGCGATGTGGTGGCGGTGGCGCGCTTCTCGAACCAGCGTGGCGTCCCCATCGTTGGCCGGGGGGCGGGCACCGGCCTATCGGGGGGCGCGCTGGCGCGGAATGGCGGCGTGCAAATCGTGTTTTCGCGCATGAACCGTATTTTGGGAATCGACTTCGAAAATCAACGCGCCGTGGTTCAGCCAGGCGTAGTGAATTACGAACTGACCCGCGCTGTGGAACACGCCGATCTGTATTACGCGCCCGACCCTTCGAGCCAAAAGGCGTGCACCATCGGCGGAAACGTTGCCGAAAATGCCGGAGGGCCACACACGCTGGCGTACGGCGTGACCACCAATCACGTGCTCGGATTGGAGTTGGTGCTGCCCGATGGCGAAGTGGTGCGCATCGGAGGTAAAACACCGGACACTCCGGGCTACGATTTGACCGGACTGCTGGTGGGCTCGGAAGGCACGCTGGCGCTGATCACGGAAATCACCGTGAAGCTGCTGCGCAAGCCGGAAGCGGTGAAAACTCTGCTGGCGGTCTACGACGCGGTGGACGACGCTACGGAAACCGTCGCGGAGATTACCGCGCGCGGGATCACTCCGGCGGCATGCGAGATGCTCGACGGCTGGACGCTGCGCGCCGTAGAGGCCTACGTGCACGCCGGTTTTCCGCTCGATAGCGCGGCGGTGCTGCTGATCGAAATCGAAGGTTTGCGTGAAGCCACCGAAGCGCAGGCGCTCGCCGTAGCCGAGGTCTGCCGCGCGAATAAGGCGCGCGAAGTGCGCGTGGCCCGCGATGACCGCGAACGCGAGCTGCTCTGGAAGGGCCGCAAGAACGCTTTTGGCGCGGTGGGGAGAATTTCTCCGAGCTACTACGTTCAGGACGGGGTGATCCCGCGGTCCAAACTTCCCGCTACGCTGCGCCGTGTGAACGAAATCGGCACGAAGTATGGATTTGAGATCGGAAATATTTTTCACGCGGGAGACGGCAACCTGCACCCCATTATTTTGTTCGACCCGCGCGACCACGAGCAATTTAAACGCGCCGCCTCCGCCGCGCATGAAATTATGGAATGGTGCGTGAGCCTGGGAGGCTCCATCACCGGCGAGCATGGCGTAGGAATGGAAAAAAGCGAAATGATGCCGGCGCTTTTTTCGCCGGCGGACCTGGACGCCATGAAACGCATCCGCGACGCCTTCAACCCGGCCGGCCTGTTGAACCCGGGGAAAATGTTTCCGCTGGGCAAAGGCTGCGGAGAAACGCGCGTGCGTCCCTTGCCCGTGGGAACGAGCGCCGTTTCATGAGCGTCCTGGCTTCCGCGGCGTTGCAGCAGATCGAAAAAATTGTTGCCTCGGCGAATTTTGTCACCGACCCCGCCGCGCTGGCGCCGTACGAGGTGGACGGTTGGCGGCCCACTGCTGTGGCCCGGCCCTATTCGCCCGAAGAGACGGCGGAAATTGTGCGCGTTGCCGCAGCGGAAAAACTGGCGGTGATTGCCTCAGGCGCGCGCACCAAGCTGGGCATCGGCGCCCCGCCCAGCCAGTATGATCTGGCGCTCGATCTGACTCGCCTGCGGCGCGTAATCGCTTACGACCCAGCCGACTTGACACTCAGCGTCGAAGCCGGTATTCGCGTCGCCGACTTGCAGAAAGTTCTCGGCGAGCAGGGCCAGTTCCTTCCCTTCGCCTCGCCGTTCGCAAAAAGCTGCACTGTGGGCGGAGTGCTGGCCTCGAATGCTACCGGCCCGCTGCGTCACTCGTACGGTACCGCGCGCGATTTTACCTTGGGGATGGAGTTCGTCGACGGTTCGGGCACGCGCACGAAGAGCGGCGGGCGCGTGGTGAAAAACGTCGCGGGGATGGATCTGCACAAACTGATGATTGGATCGCTGGGCACGCTGGGCGTGATCACCAGCGCGAATTTCAAAACCTTCCCGCTGCCGCAGGCTTCAGGAACCTTCGTGATTTCTTATCTCCGGTTGGCCGATGCGCTGGCCCTGCGCGCGGCGCTGGCCGCTTCGGTGCTATCGCCGCAGGTCTTGGATATTGTTTCGCCCGATGCAGTGCCATTCCTGGATTCCGGCAGCGGTCAACTCCCGGCGGAGCGATGGTCGGTGATCGTGGCGGCGGGTGGAGATCAACGCGTGGTCGAGCGGCATGCCGCCGACATCGAGCAAATGGCCGCCCAAACGGGAGCGGACAATTTCGCAGCGCTGGAAGAAGTGGCAAGGCAGGGGCTCTGGGAGGCGGTCCGGGAGCTTCCGGCAACGCTGCTGGCCACCAGCAAGCGCGTAGTATTCTGGAAGATAA
This sequence comes from Acidipila sp., assembly GCA_010365215.1. Classification (GTDB taxonomy): domain Bacteria; phylum Acidobacteriota; class Terriglobia; order Acidiferrales; family UBA7541; genus JAAFGT01. The sequence goes on from JAAFGT010000055.1 coordinate 49,947, forward strand.
GCTCGCTCCCCGGCTCGTTCGCGGCAGTAGTCTCCGAAGTGGACCGCATCGCCCGGGAAAATTCGCTGCGCGCAGCCACTTTGATCCGAGCGGCAGGGCTGGTCTACGCCGCGCTCTTGCCCACCGAGGTGGATCCGGAAGATGATCCGGCGACGATGAATCGTTTGCAACGGGCCGTTGCTCAACTTTTTGCGCGCACCGCGGACGTAGGGGCGCGCGCGGTAATCGAATGGTGCCCGCTCGAGCTGAAGCGGCGCGTCAGCGTTTGGGGCCCTCCCGGCGAAGACGCTGAACTTATGCGCCGCGTGAAAAAGGTCTTCGATCCCCAAAATATTCTCTCGCCCGGACGGTTCGTGGGCGGGATATGAACAGCAGCTTTGCCCACCGGTTGGTTAATTAAGTAGAATTATCAGGCTTCCGCGGCGCCTTGAAAGCCAGACGATGACCGGCACGGACGGTCTAACACCGTAGCTTTGATGGATACTCCAAACCAAATAACGACTGCTGTGAAAACGGCGAGCGCCACGCCGCAGTGGGAGGACTACGGCCGTTGCGTACACTGCGGCCTCTGCCTCAACCACTGCCCCACCTATCGCCTCGACGGTCTGGAAGCAGATTCTCCGCGCGGGCGCATACGCCAAATGCTTCTGGTCGACGAAGGCAAGATGGAGCTGGGCGATACGTTTGTGAGCCACATCGACCAGTGCCTGGATTGCCGGGCGTGCGAGACGGCCTGCCCCTCAGGCGTCGAGTACGGGCGGCTGGTGGAGTACGCGCGAGAAAATATCGAAGAGAACTATCCGCGGCCCGTGCTCGCGCACCTGGCGCGCTGGCTTTTTCTGCGGCACTTATTGCCGCATCCGCACCGCATCGCCGCGGCGGCGCGGGCCGTGCAGTTCTACCAGCGCACGGGCCTGCAAGCGCTGGCGCGCCGCTCTGGACTGCTGCATGCGCTGGGCCTGGCCGAACGCGAACGATTGCTGCCCGCGATCGACGGCCACTTTTTTTTCTCGCAGCTCGGGAAAACATTTCCCGCGCGGGGAAAGAGGCGCGCCCGGGTGGCCCTGTTTGCCGGGTGCATCGCCCAGGTTACATTTACCGCGCTGCACGAAGCCACCATCCGCGTACTGACGGCGAACGGCTGCGAAGTAGTCGTGCCGCGACAGCAGCGCTGTTGCGGAGCTTTAGCCGTCCATGCCGGTGTACGCAAGACCGCGCGATCCCTGGCGCGAATCAATATCGAAGCGTTCCTGCGTGGAAAGTCCCGCGGAGTGCCCGGTGGCGCGTACGACGCCATCATCGTAAATGCCGCCGGCTGCGGCTCCACTCTAAAGGAATATGCGCGGCTGGCCGACGGCACGCTCGGGGCGCCCGACTGGGATGAGCAGGCGCGCGGGGCGGCTGCATCGTTCTCCGCCAAAGTCCGCGACGTCACGGAGTTTCTAGCCGAACTGGGTCTGGTAGCACCGCTGCAGACACTCCCCCTGCGCGTCACTTACCAGGATTCCTGCCATCTGCTGCACGCGCAAAAGGTGCGCGAGGCGCCGCGCAAATTAATTCGCGCCATCCCTGGCGTGGAGCTGGTGGAAATGCCTTTGGCGGATTACTGCTGCGGCTCGGCAGGAATTTACAACGTCACGGAAACGGAAAACTCGATGCGGATTCTCGACGAAAAAATGCGCTATGCAACGTCCACGAATGCCGCCGCGATCGTCACGGCGAATCCCGGCTGCATCCTGCAGCTTCGCGCCGGAGTGGCCATGCACGGCACGGGACAGGACGTGTTGCACGTCGTAGAACTGCTGGATCGGGCGATGAACGGGGCGATGAACGGGGCGATGAGCGGGGCCAAGAACGGCACCGTCAACGGCGTCACGAACCGCGATGCCGGGTAATTTATTTTTTGCGGTCAGACACGGAGGCGGAAACGGGGTGCCGGCGTTCGCGAAAAGCGGACGCCGGCGTGGGGCTGGGCTAGTGGGAACTCTTACGCGCCGGGCGGCCGGTGCATCATTTTGTGTCCGCCGAAACCATGACCTTCCTTAACCGTGTAGTCGGAGGGAACGGCAAACAGTGACGCAGCCGGTTCCTCGCGGCGGATGTTGGTTAAACGAAAGATCGTCTCGCCCATGCGTGGATCGCTGTGCTTGGACATCACCACGGTCTGGAGAGCCTGGGAGTACCAGCGCTCGGACACGATTACCAGAGGACGGTCATTGCCCATCTCTCCGGCGGGAATCGTCATGGTCTTTCGAGTGCCCTCGGCTTCAACGCCCTCAATCGTCTGCTTGCCAAGCGACTCGATTTGCGGCTGCTGGCCCTGGGCAAAGCCGTGTCGCGGGCCTTCGGCAACGTGAGGCATATCCGCGGGGTGCGCCTTTATCGTGCGCGCAATTTTCTCCTGCTCTTCCAGCACGTAGCGAACACCGGCCACCGGATCGTTGATGAACGCAATCTGCGGCGTCACGCCCGACGACACAGAAGCCCCAATTGCGGGGAACGAACTTTCGCGGCGTGTGCGCCCCTCGCTATCGCGAAATATCTGCCCGGTCATTTTGCGATAAATGCGGTTGCCGTCGGCCAGCACTTGGGTGGTTTCAGTGGTAGATTGCGCCGAGTAAGGCGCACCCTTGACTACTTTGTCGCCGAGACCGTGCTCCATCCCCAGGTAGGAAAAAAACATTTCGTGCTCCGGCCCCATTGGCCGGTCTGCCATGAAGGCTTGATCCCCGCCGTGCGGCGGAGGTGGCGGCGCCGGCGACTGAGCCAGTGCCGTTGCCCCCAGAGTTAGAACTGCCAGTGCGCTGCCTAAAAAGTGCGAATAGTTTTTTGCGAGCTTCATATGTCCTCCATCCATGCAATCGTTCTCATGCATTCGTTCTGTCGTTACGAAGAAACTCATTACGAAAATGCGATCTACTGGCGGGGAAAACGAATGGCGCGAGGCTCCCCATCTTCTCCGAGCAATACCTGCGCGATAAAAGCCTCTCCGGCGCGGTCGCCCTCCACCGGATAGCCCATCGCCGCCAGGGACGAGCCGGTTAACTTAACGCGCACAATCTCCCCATTCTCGAATGGTCTGGGAATGCCGCCTGCCGGATAGGGCA
>JAAFGT010000056.1 GCA_010365215.1 Acidipila sp.
CTGGAAGCAGGAACGCGCCTGCTGGAAGGGACGGCGTTCAGCCGGAAGCAGGCGGCGCGCGCGCTGGTGCAGCTCTCGCGGCAAGTGCTGGAAAATTTCGAGCTGTTGGGGCCGCGCGCAGCATGGACGGGACCGCTCTCGCGCGGGGACTATGAAACTGTTTCGAGGCATGCTGAAGTCTTGAAGGGTTATCCAGCGCAGTATCTGGATGCTTACGCAGCGTTGGCACGGCTGGGCGTCTCGCTGCTGGCAAAGTCGCCGCTTAGCGCGCGAGCGCGGCTGGACCGTGCATTGAAAAGCTAGTCGCGGCTTTCCGTCAGAAGCGCATCGAAGAGTTCTAATCGCGCGTGCGAGCAGTACGCAGCAGCGCAGTGGGGAGGAACGGGTGCACAAGTTACAGATTCCGATCGAATGCCTGACATTGAAGAACGGGTTGCGCGTCGTGATCTCCCCCGACCGCGCCGCGCCGGTAGTGACTGCCGGCGTGTACTACAACATCGGCTTCCGTCTCGAGCCGCGGGGTCGCAGCGGATTCGCGCATCTTTTCGAGCACATGATGTTTCAAGGCTCGGAGAATGCCGGGAAGATGGTGCACATCCGGCTGATTAATTCATCCGGGGGAATACTGAACGGTTCCACGCGATACGACGTAACCAACTATTTTCAGGCGGTGCCCTCGAATGCGCTGGAGCGCGTGCTGTGGCTGGAAGCCGACCGCATGCGCGCGCTGCATGTGGACGACGAGAACCTGCGCAACCAGCGCGACGTGGTGAAGGAAGAAGTGCGCATGAACGTTTTCAATCAGCCCTACGGCGGCTTTCCCTGGCTGGACCTTCCGCCCATCGCCAATCGCAACTGGGCCAACGCGCACAATTTCTACGGCGACTTCAGCGACCTGGATGCCGCCACGCTGGGGGATGTGCAGACATTTTTCAAAACGTATTATTCGCCTAACAATGCGGTGCTGTTGATTCTGGGCGACGTGGAACCAGAAGAGGGATTCGCGCTCGCCCGGCGGCACTTCGAATCCATACCTCCCGGCCTGCCGGTGCCTGCCGTGGACGTCAGCGAGCCGCCACAGACGGAAGAGCGCCGCGGAAGCGTGGAAGAAAAATTTGGCACGCTGCCGGCCATGGCCATCGGTTATCACGCGCCGGCGCGGCGGACACGCGACTGGTGCGCGGCAGCGATGCTGGACCAGGCCTTGCACGGCGGCCGCGCCGGACGGATTTACCGCTCGTTGGTGCTGGAGAAGGAGATTGCCGTGGACACCGAGGGCGGCATCCACTATCCCCTGGGCGACATATTTGACTGCAACGGCCCCATCCAGATGGTTACTCGGATCCTGCACAAGCCGGAGTACTCCGCCGAAAAGACGCTGGCCGCTTTTGACCGCGTGATTGCCGACGTCCAGGAGAAGCCGCTCGGGGAAGGAGAGCTGGACCAGGTGAAAGTGAAGTTCCGCTCAGACTTTTATTCTTCGCTGGAAGGAGGGCTGGGCGGTTACGTGCCGCGATTCGGGTTAATGCATTATCTGGCTTGCTTCACGCTGTTCGATAACCAGCCGCAACTGGTGAACACGATTCTGGAAGATTTCGAGCGCGTGACGCCTCAGGAGGCGCAGTCGGTGGCCCAGCGTTACTTGCGGCCTGAGAATCGCGCGGTGGTGTTCCGCCAGTTGGCGGCCAAGTCCGCAGAGAAGCTCGCCGGATCGCCAGTCGAAAAGGGAAGCGCGTAATGGCTACGGAATTCTCCTCGCCAATTTCTCCGCTGACTCCGGCGCTTGGCCCGGAGCGGCCGGTGGTCTGGCCGGCGCGCCACGCGGCAAAACTCTCTTGCGGCCTCGCGGTAATGATGGTCGAGCAGCACCGCGTTCCCAAGCTGACCTTGCAGCTTTTATTTCGCAGCGGCAATTCCGCAGTGGCGACATCGCATCCCGGCCTGGCGGACATGACCGCGAGCGTGGTGCGCACGGGGACCAAGGGACGCAGCGGCCGGCAGATCGAGGAAGAGTTGCGGCGCCTGGGCGCCGATCTATCCACTGGCGCGGGAGCGGATTCCAGCGCCATTTCGCTGGGTGGCCTTTCCGAGTTCAGCCGGCAGCAGCTCGAACTGCTTGCCGATTTGGCTGGGCATGCGAACTTTCCGGCGGAGGAGTTCGAGCGTGAACGGCGCAATGCCCTGGAAGCGGTGCGCATCGAACGCACCACGCCGGGATTCCTGGCCGGGGAGCGGCTGAGGAAAACGCTTTTCGGCGCGCATCCTTACGCCGTGGTGGCTCCCACCGAGGCGCAGGTGGAATCCTACCGCCGTGAGCAGCTTATCGATTTTTACCACGCGCACTATACGCCGGAAAATGCCGTGCTGATTGCCGTCGGCGATTTTTCCGCGCCGGCGCTGCTGGCGCAGATGGAAGCGGCATTTCGCGATTGGCCCGGTGGCCAGCCGCCCTGGCAGCCCGAAGCGGCGCCGCCCAAGCTGCAAGGGCGTCGCGTGCAGTTGGTGCACCTGCCCGGCTCGGTGCAGACACAAATTCTGCTGGGGAATCACGCCATCACGCGCAATCATCCTGACTGGCTGCGGTTGACGCTGGCCAATTCGATTTATGGCGGAGCCTTCCATTCGCGCCTGGTGGCCAACATCCGCGAACAGAAAGGCTACACCTACAGCCCGCGCTCGAGCACGCACGCCCTGCGGCGGCTGGGTTATTTCAGCGTCAGCGCGGCGGTGCGCAACGAAGTAGTGGCCGCCACGCTGACGGAGATTTTTTACGAGCTCGACCGCATGCGCGATCAGCCGGTGGGCAAGGAAGAGCTGGACGACGCGCTGGCGTATCTGAGCGGAGTATTTTCGCTGGGCATCGCCACGCAGGACGGAGTGGCCGGGCAGCTGGCCACGCTGCTTCTCAACGAACTGCCCGATAATTACCTGGAGACGTATCGCCAGAAGATTCGCGCGCTTACCGCGGAGGACGTGCTGGACGCGGCCAGAAAATATTTCGACTCGGCCAATGCGCAGATTGTTGTGGTAGGCGATGCCGCGCAGATTACCGCGCAAGCCGCGACGTTTGGCGAAGTAGAAACCTACGATGCGCAGGGGACGCGACTGGCCTAGCGCGAGGCGATCAGGCGGATGAGGTTATGAACCGACGTGGCGCGTTCTTGTTCGCCGCTGTGCTGCTTTTTTGCCTGGGGATCGCTTCGGTTGCCGCTGCGCAAAAAAAACACCCGCCCGGGGTTCCGCTCGATCTGAATTCGGCGACGGCCGTGCAGCTCCAGCAGGTGCCGGGAATCGGGCCGACGCTGGCGAAAAGGATTGTCACACTGCGGGAAAAAAGCGGACCGTTTCGCCGCGTGGATGATTTACTGGCGCTGCCACGGGTTACGCGGGCAGCCGTCGAAAAGATGCGGCCCTACCTGACGGTGGCGCCGAGGCAGTAAATACTTCTAACCGAAGTCTGGCCTTCAGCTCAATCGTTTTTCCACCCAAAACAGAGCAATCGTTCCTACTGCGGCGACAGCTTCCATGGCCAGAACCGTCCTTGGAAACAACCAGATGCATACACCGAGTGCTGCGAGCCAGGCGATATCACGGGCCGGTGCGTTCACAGGCGCTGATGAGTGAGCTTATCGCGGCTGACGGGTATGGAGACCTGCTCGACGATGGTGAGGCCGAAACCATCGAGCGCCACGATTTTGCGCGGGTGGTTGGTGAGCACGCGGATGGCGGTGAGACCCAGGTCGAGCAGGATCTGCACGCCGATGCCGCTCTCGCGCTGCACGATGCGCTGGCGGTCGATATCGCGGTCCAGCTGCCCGCGGGCGTGAAAGCGCACGTGCGGCATTTCTCCCGGCGCCACCCCCGCGAGGTCCACGCCAAAGCCGCGGCCGCGGTGGTGCAAGTAGAGAAACACGCCGCGGTCTTCGCGGGAGATAGCCTCGAGCGAGTGCTCGATGATGTCATGGCAATCGCAGGAAGTGGCGGCGAAGACGTCGCCGGTGAGGCAGTGAGAGTGCAGGCGAACCAGGGGTGGCGCGCTGCCGGCCAGATCTCCGCGCACCAAAGCCACGTGCATCTCGTCATCCGCCGCGCTGGAGAAGCAGATCATGCGGAAATCGCCGTAGCGCGTGGGCAGAACTCCTTCGGCGATGCGCCGCACGTGGCGCTCGTGCTGCATGCGGTAACGGATCAGGTCAGCGACGGTGAGCAGCTTCAATCCATGCGAGCGGCAGAACTCGAGCAGTTGCGGTGTGCGCATCATGGTGCCGTCTTCGGCCATGATTTCGCAGACGATTCCCGCGGGCTGCAGGCCGGCAATCCTGGCCAGATCCACGGAGGCTTCAGTCTGTCCGGCGCGCACCAGCACGCCGCCTTTGCGCGCCTGCAGGGGGAAAATGTGGCCGGGGCGGGCGAGGTCGGAAGGCTTGGTCTTGGAATCGACAGCGGTGAGGATGGTGGTGGCACGGTCGGCGGCGCTGATGCCGGTGGTCACGCCGCGGCGCGCTTCAATCGATTCGGTGAAGGCCGTTCCGTAGCTGGAGGTGTTCTGCGCCACCATCATGGAGAGGTTCAACTCTTCGCAGCGCTCCGGAGTAAGCGTGAGGCAGATCAGGCCGCGGCCGTACTTGGCCATGAAATTGACGGCTTCGGGGGTGACTTTCTCGGCGGCCATGACCAGGTCGCCCTCGTTTTCGCGGTCGGCGTCGTCGACGACGACGATCATGCGGCCTTCGCGAATCTCCTCGAGAGCTTCCTCGACCGTGGCGAATGCGGGTTGTGAGTCAGACATTATTATCGGCCGCTTGGCGTGTCATAGGCCGGCGCGGAGCAAGAGCAATAGTATCGCAGAACAGGCAGGAAAAGCCGCTAGCAGGCAAGCAGATTCGCTGGTGCTGGAGACTACCCCCTCCCCCTCCGGCGTGTAAGAGGTGCTAACAATGGAGTTAGCGGAGGCCTTTTTGTAAGAAGTGCTTACAATGGAGTTAGCGGAGACCTTTTTGTAAGCATGGATTCCAAAGGGGTTACAAGCGCCCGGCGCGTAAGGATGGAGTCTACAGAGGTTAGGTGCTAGAGGCTGGGAGTTGGAACCGGAGAGCGGCACCCCCTTCCCTCCGGGGATGCAGTAAGTGCACATTACAGGAGAGATACAGATTGGCCGTTTGTAAGTGTACATTACAAAGAAGTTGCGAGAGGGGGTCGCGTCACGACGTATTCGAAAGGAAATAGAAGAAGTGGATACTGAATGGTGCTGACTGACTAGGGGATGATAGGAGGCAGGCAAGGCCGAGACTTCCGAGGGCCTCCGGGTTGCACCGCCACGCTTCATGTCGAATGACCTCGAGTGAGGGTATCACAGTCGGAATACTTACCGATATGATAAACAAGCGAACGGGCACAGTTCGCGGCTGAATGGGCGTTGGCGAAGGGTCAGTGGGGAGGGGCAGTGGCCCGTTACCCGCTTTGCAGCTTCAGGGCAGCCAATTGCCGCAACGAGACCATTCTCCCGCTCAGCGGGATCAGGGCAAGCGTAGAGAAACCGAGTTCAAGCCCCGCACCCTTCGCGTGAACCTAAACTGAACTTAAACTGCCAAGAGTGCGGCACCCCAAACCTTAGCCCCATCTCGGGACCTCTGCCACCCGCCGCCTTAATGAAAGCGAACGTGGGGATAGTACTGAGGGATTGCTGGGAACACCACCGTCGCTACTTAGAAGCAAGGGGCGGCATCAATGTCTAGCGTCACCAGGGCCGGTAAATTGGTATGATTCCCGCTCGTATGAAAGAAGATATTCTTGAGCAGCTAGTCGATGACTATTTGAAATTTAACGGATACTTCACGCTTCACAACGTAAAGTTTCAGCCGGAAAAGACTGGTTCCGAATACGTCCAGAAAGACGATTGCGTGGCAAGCGACATTGACGTGGTTGGATTCCACCCGATGCTGAAAGGTACAGACCAAACTTGGGTTGTAAGCTGCAAGAGTTGGCAGGCGGGATTTGACCCTAAGAGAAGAATTACGCTCATCGAGCAGAATAAAGTGATTTCAGGGAGAGAGGCTTGGCAATCATTCCGCGAGTTGGTGAAGAAAAAATGGGCTGATGGCTTGATCGCAAAGATTGAGAACCTAACAGGGTCTTCCAAGTTCACCTATGTTACGGCTGTGACTAGATTGAAGGGCGACCCGGAGGCGTGGCAAGAATATCTTCCCTTCAAAAATAATCTGCGGGGCAATCCCATCAAAATTTTGACGTTGCAAGACATGTTAAGTGATCTTTACAAGAAAACCAATACAACGGTCGCATCTTCGGAAGTTGGTCGGCTCCTTCAAGTAATCAAGGCTTCCGGTTGGAAGCCTTGAAGCATGAAGAGGAAGGCGATGAAAAATGATGTGTACTGATAGGATCATCGAAGGAGCATTTTACTCGATGGAACAGGCTGGTCGACTCATTAACGACGCGACGGCTCTCTACGCACAGGGCAAGTGGTCAAGCAGTTTAGTGCTCGCTGTATTTTCGCTCGAAGAACTAGGCAAGGCTGAAATGTTCCTACAAAGAGGGATAGAGACGGCTACCGGCGCTGCCAAAACCAGAAACGAGGTTATGGCTGGCGTAATTCAGCACCAAACGAAACTCAAAGCCGGGCGGGGCGCGGCTACAGTCATTGCTTCTGTTAGTTTCTGTGGGGACATCCCCGCACCGGATGCCGCTGAGAGTGAGGCATTAGAAGCGCAGTTGGATGCGGCACAGGAGATAGCGCTGAATAATGCTCCGGGCGAGGCTCACGAGGCTCGCATGCGTGCCCTTTATGTTGATTTGGGAGAGGATGAAATGTGGGTGAAACCAAAAGAAATAGGGCCCGGCGAAGCATATCTCATGGTTTCTGCCGCGAGCATAGAATACGGTGTTAAGCGCGGGAAGTTTATAGCTCCGCAAAATGCAGTGGTGACCCAAGCCATCGAGCGGTTGGGCGGGTTGATACCAACGTTGCCTGAAGCCCCACACATAAACTGGCCCAACCATTAGGCGTACTTCCGTCGCGCTCGGATCGATGTTGGCCTCCTCGGTTCGGCGTCTGCGGAGTCGAAGTAATCGGGAAAGAGCACACTAGCCCGCCACTTCTCGATCACGATCTGTGCCTCCTTCCGCGAGTAAAAGATCTCTCCGTTCACGCATTCGCCCCGCAGCTTCCCGTTAAAGCTCTCCCAGTAGCGCTGTACAGCGAGCCGGGAAGTCCCTGGGAGAACGCCTAAACCTCAAAGAGTGCGGCACCCCAAAACTTAGCCCCATCTCAGGGACACCAGCCCTTGTCGTTCAACAGCTGCCAAGTTTGTTGAGGAGCCGAAAACGTAATCCCATCAGTGGCTTTTTTGCGAGTGCACTGTTTGGCGCAAGTGATGGGAAAGTTGCGGGCAATCATCACGAAGTATGTGACGACCACCGGGAAGGTTGGCATCGGCCGCTGAATCCGGAAGCGTTTAGTGCCTTGAACGCGGAAAGCTCAGCAACTTGCCTTGATTCGTTCGGTGCGATAGGCTACTCGAAAGTGAGGCCGCTCTATGAATCCGCCAATCACCGTCGAACAATTGGAACAGATGGCCGAGCATGTACAGTACGAAATTGCTGAATTCAGGAAAGCAATTCGAACCGTACAGCTTTTGAAGTATTCCGATGTGGGGTGGAACGCCACAATCGAGTCTGGGCTTCTGCATTTCCGTATCCTGCGGGCGTTCTTTTTCGCGGAGCGCGGCCCTAGAAACAAAGACAATGACGACGTGTTTGCCGAGCAGTATATCGTCGGATGGAAACCGAAAAAAGACCCGGTGTTCGACGCCACGAGAGAAGCAATCAACAAAAGGATGGCACATCTAACGTTGAAGCGACTAACTCCCTGGCGTTGGACGTTGGACGGCGATATGAACAAGGCGATTGAACAACTCGTCGCCGATTTTAAGATCGGTCTATCGCACACGCAAAAAAAGTGGTTCACTCGCCTTGATACGCCATCAGTTGTCACGGTGTCTGACGGGGCAAGCTACTCGACCCACTCAGACTAATTATCGCGTTCTACCGATAGGCACAAACTTCCACTGGCTTTGGTCGCCTTGCGGCGTCTCGATTCGTTCGGTCACAAATTGTCCGCAAACGCGGGGAAGGTTGTAGAAAGTAAAGCAAAACAAAACGCCAAGTTCAAAGACCTTTCAAGGCCAAAAATACGGGTTCGATTCCCGTTAGCACTACCAACACTTCGATGAATGTAAAAGATGAGATTCAGCACGCGACGATGCTGTGTCAGAAACTTGAAGACCTTGTTGTAAACAGAAAGCAACTTCCTAATGGTTATCGTGACCGACTTCTAAGCGCCCACTGGTCACTGCTCTCGGACTACCAGAAGTCCATTATCGCTCTACTGAACCACGAATTGTACGGCGGCGCATTTGCTCTCCAGCGTCCATTGGTTGAGGCGCTGATTCGTGCGCACATCGTTTTGATTGGCGATGAAGAAGAAGTTCGCAAGATTATGTCTGACGAGTACCGTGCGAATTTCAAGACAGTGGGGGCACAGATTGACACTGCCTTCAACCTCGAGGGACTTCTGGACCGCTTTTTGAACGGTGTGAAAGGCGTCCTCCACAGTTTCACACATTCAGGTCTCTCCCAGCTTGCTAGGCGCTTCAAGAAAGATAGTCTCGAACCAAATTACACGGATGAAGAAATAATCGAGCTAATTCACAATAGCTGTTCCGCCTTTTGGATGGTGACCAATCTCGTCACGAAGTCTTTCAAGTTTGACGACGAGGCGAGTAAGGCGCAGGACCTATACGTGGCGTGGGGAAAAGAGACTTCGTCCGGCACGAGAGCGTAGCAGGCGAAGAGCCGGGCGAACTTTCCGAACAAGATTTGGGTGCTGCAAAGGCTGGCGTTCGGGAATAAAAGTGACACCCGCAGAATCGCGAGTCTCTCCGTTCAAGGACTCATCGCGCAGCTTCCCGTTGAAGGTATCGCACTAGCCGTTCTCCCAAGGACTTCCCTGCTCGATGTACAGCGTTCCTATCCCCACATTCGCCAGCCACTTCCGCAGGTCGTTCGCTGCGCGGCAAGGCGATGGGGCAAAAAGCGCGCAGCAAGCAGCGCCCGGTTCGGGATGACGAGCGTGGGCAAGGACGGCGCTTCTTCCGCCTCGTGGGATCAGGGTATTAAAAAAAGGGCGCCCGTTGCGGGGCGCCCTTTGACGCGGACCAGAAATTTGCTGGTCGACGTTTGCTGGTCTTGGATACTAGTACATGCCGCCCATGCCGCCTGGGCCGCCGCCGCCGGGGCCGCCGGCGCCTGCTGACTTCTTATCGTCTTCCTTGATTTCCGCCACCAGAGCTTCGGTGGTGAGCATCAGGCCGGCGATGGAGGAGGCGTTCTGGAGAGCAAGACGGGTGACCTTGGCCGGATCGATGACTCCCGCCTTGACCATGTCGCCGTACTCACCGGTTTCGGCGTTGAAGCCGAAGTTATCTTCCTTGGTTTCGCGAACGCGGCCTACGACAACCGCGCCTTCATGCCCGGCGTTGAGGACAATCTGACGCATGGGCTCTTCCAGGGCGCGCTTGACGATGTTCACGCCGATGGCTTCATCTTCGTGCAGCTTCATTTTGTCGAGAGCTGCGATGCAGCGCAGCAGAGCTACGCCGCCGCCGGGGACAATTCCTTCCTCGACCGCAGCGCGGGTGGCGTGCATGGCATCTTCCACGCGAGCCTTCTTTTCCTTCAGCTCGGTTTCGGTTGCCGCGCCCACCTTGATGACCGCCACGCCGCCCACCAGCTTGGCGAGGCGCTCCTGGAGTTTCTCGCGGTCGTAGTCCGAGGTGGTGTCCTCGATCTGCGCGCGAATCTGTTTGACGCGGCCTTCGATCTCGCCGGCCTTGCCGCCGCCCTCGACGATGGTGGTGTTGTCCTTGTCGATGACGATCTTCTTGGCCCGGCCCAGGTCTTCCACTTTTACGTTTTCGAGCTTGATGCCCAGGTCCTCGGTGACGGCCTTGCCGCCGGTGAGAGTGGCGATATCTTCGAGCATGGCCTTGCGGCGGTCGCCGAAGCCCGGGGCCTTGACGGCCGCGCACTGCAGCGTGCCACGCAGCTTGTTCACTACCAGAGTGGCCAGGGCTTCACCCTCGACGTCCTCGGCAATGATCAGCAGCGGCTTGCCCATTTTGGCGATCTGCTCGAGAAGGGGAAGCAGGTCCTTCATGGAGCTGATCTTTTTCTCGTGAATGAGGATGCGCGCGTCTTCGATCACGCATTCCATGCGTTCGGGGTCGGTGACGAAGTAGGGGGACTGGTAGCCGCGGTCGAATTGCATTCCTTCGACGACTTCCAGGGTCGTTTCCATGGTCTTGGATTCTTCCACGGTGATGACGCCGTCTTTGCCGACCTTCTTCATGGCTTCGGCAATGATGCTGCCGATCTGCTTGTCGTTGTTGGCGCTGATGGTGCCCACCTGGGCGATCATGTCGCCCTTGACGTCGCGGGCCAGCTTCTTAATCTCCGCCACGGCTACTTCCACGGCCCGCTCGATGCCGCGTTTGAGGGCCATCGGGCTTGCTCCGGCCGCTACGGTCCGCACGCCTTCACGGAAAATCGCCTGGGCCAGAACGGTGGCGGTGGTGGTGCCATCGCCAGCCACGTCGGAAGTCTTCGAGGCCACTTCGCGCACCATCTGTGCGCCCATGTTCTCGAGCGGATCGCGCAGCTCGATCTCTTTAGCTACGGTTACGCCGTCTTTGGTAATAATCGGCGCGCCGAACTTTTTTTCGATGACTGCGTTGCGCCCCTTCGGGCCGAGCGTGATCTTTACTGCGTCGGCGAGAATATTGACGCCGCGCAGGATTGCCTGGCGTGAATTCTCACCAGTCACAATTTGCTTTGCCATAAGTTCTCATCTCCTCCGAAATAGGTAAAATCTGGCGGACCGCCCCGGTTCGGGCGGACCGGAAAGTTATTTCCTCGAGCCGGCAGCCTTGGCTGCGCCGCCCAACTTGGCCAGGATCTCGTCTTCGCGCAGGATCAGGTAATCCTGCTCGTCGAGGCGAATCTCCGTGCCGCTATACTTGCCGAACAGGATGCGGTCGCCGGCGACCACGTCGAGCGGAATGCGCACTCCCTTCTCGCGCTTTCCAGCGCCGACGGAGATGACTTCGCCTTCCTGCGGTTTCTCTTTTGCGCTGTCGGGGATGATGATGCCGCCCCGGACGCTCTCTTTCTCTTCAATCCGCTTGACCACTACGCGGTCGTGCAGCGGCGTGATTTGCACTGCCATCGTTTATTCCCTCCGAATGGTATCAATCAGGCTTTGGTACGAATATGGACTCCCTGGGGGGTTTAGCACTCCTCGGGAGTGAGTGCTAATATAGTCTGGTTGCCCTTGTATGTCAAGGTTTTACGGGACTCTCGATAAAGGCAGTTGAAAAGTCTCCGATATACCTCTGGACTGGAGGGGGATTCGGTTCTTCATGGGTGCAATGGTGGGGAACTGCGATTTAGACGCTTCCTGAGGCTTGCCCTGTGGCAAAATCGGACGCAGACAGCGAAGCAGGGGGGTAAAGAAATGGCAATACCGCCAGAGCCGGGGGGGCGTCAGAAGAACGTGACGCCGCAGGCGCCGGTCGACGTGGTCGCCACCATTAAAATGGTGGCAGAGCAACTGCAACATCATGCCGAGCAACGCGGCATTGACGTGGAACTGGCGCGTTCTTTTGAAGGCGGTAAAATCAAGGGGACCGCGCAGGCTTTGGCCGAGGCGCTACAGAACCTGATCTGGAACGCCATGGAAGCCACGGCGCCTGGCGGGCTGGTGCGCGTCGCGGTTCGTAAGCAAGGGGAGACGGTGGTCATTGACGTCAGCGATGACGGGCCGGGAATTGGCCGCGAACATCTCTCGAAAATCTTTCAGCACGGGTATACGACCAAGCCGGGAGCCAAAGGCATGGGGTTGTCGATCGTCGAGCGACGGTTGGGTGAACTGCTGGGCTCGATTACGTGGGAGAGCCCGCTCAACCACGGCCACGGTTCGCGTTTTACTCTCACCCTGCCACTGATTCCTCCGCCCGATGCGCCCGCGACTGAAGTTTCCGTACCCACCGACCCGCTGTGAATAGAACGGCCTCTGAAGAACAAAACGCCGGGCAGAATCACGTTGGCGGGTTTGTGCTGGCGGGCGGCCGAAGTTCGCGCATGGGGAGAGATAAGGCGCTGCTTGAACTTGGGGGACTGACTCTTGTAGCGCGCGCAGCCCGGATTCTTCTTTCGGGCTTGACCGACCCGGTCAAAGTCGTGGGGCCGTCGCGACAACTGGCGCCGGTGCTGGCGCCGCTGGTGGGCCCGCCGGAGTGCTCGGTCATTTCCGATGACTATCCCGGAACTGGCCCACTTGGGGGAATCGCATCCGCGCTGATGCATAGTGAGCGCCGCTGGAACCTGATCGTTGCCTGCGACATGCCGTACCTCACGCAAGACTGGCTAAAATATCTGGTTCACCGCGCTCTAGTGTGCTCCGCCGATGTGGTGCTTCCGGAGAGTGATTACAGCGGTGAGCGCAGGCCTGAGCCGCTCTGCGCGGTCTATCACCAACGCGCCAGCGCGCCGATTCGCGCCGCGCTCGAGCGCGGCGTGCGCAAGATCATGGACGGGCTCGGCGGACTGCACATCGAACGGGTAGCGGCCGTGGACTCGAAGCCTTTTGACAGCGAAGGCCTGCTGTTTCAGAATCTAAACACGATGCAGGACTACGAGGCCGCTTTGGGCTGGCACGAGCGGATGAAACAGCATTGAGCGACCATTACATCGAGTTTCGCAACGTTTCCAAGGCGTTCGACGAACGCGTGGTGCTGAATGACGTCAGCTTTTACGTCGACCAAGGTCAATGTTGCGTGATCCTGGGCCGCAGCGGCGTGGGAAAATCGGTCACTCTGAAACACATCCTTGGATTCCTGAAGCCCGATTCCGGAAGCGTCTTCGTGGCCGGGGAAGATATCACCGGCTGGACGGAGGAGCAGATGGGCGCGGTGCGCCGCCGGGTGACCATGGTGTTTCAATCGGGCGCGCTGTTTGATTCGCTGACTGTGGCCGAGAACGTAGCATATCCTTTGGTGAGCCGCGGGGACCTCGATGATGCGGCGGTGGATATGGACGAAATCGACGGTCGCGTCGCCGAACTGCTGAAGCTGCTCGAAGTTGCAGAATATGCCGACCGCTTACCGGCGGAGCTTTCCACCGGTATGCGGCGAGCGGTGGCGATTGCCCGGGCGCTGGCGCAGGAGCCGGAAGCGATTCTCTACGACGAACCGACCACCATGGTGGATCCGATCATGGCCGCGCACATCAGCGAACTGATCTCCCGGCTCAAGAGCACGGTGCGCAAGACTTCCGTGGTGGTCACACACGATACGCATCTAGCCAGAAAGCTGGCCGATAGCGTGGTCTTCCTGCACGAAGGCCGCGCGAAATTTTTCGGTCCCTGGCACGATTTCGAAAGTTCCAGCGATCCAATTCTGCAAAACTTTCTATTGCAAGACGCCCTGGTCCCGGCACTGGATCATTCGCTTTAGAGAGGAGACACAGCGATGTCCCGAGCATTCACTCCGGTTCAAAACGCAGCGCGCCGGCTATGTCTCCGGCTGGCGATTTGGGGGGTGATGCTGATGTGGCATTCACCGGCAGTATGGGCGCAAGCGCACAGCGGCGGTGCGGCCACCGCAAGTCTGGCCACGCCGCCGGTTACACGGCGCGACAACGTCAAGGACGTGGTTCACGGCGTGGAGATCGTGGATGCTTACCGCTGGCTTGAGGATCAGAAGTCGCCAGAGACGCGCGCGTGGATCGACGCGCAGAACGCTTACACGGATGCAATTCTCAGCAAACTGCCCGGCCGCGAAGAATGGCGGCGGAAACTACGCGCGCTGTTGAAGAACGAAACGGTGAGCGCTCCGGTGGTGCGCAATAATCGCTATTTCATTTCCAAACGCGCGGCGGATGAAGATCAGGCCAAACTATATGTCCGCAAAGGCTACCACGGCGCGGACCAGCTGCTTCTCGATCCGCTGCCGCTCAGCGCCGACCACCGGGTATCGTTCAGCATCGAAGCGGTCTCCAATGACGGGGCCCTTCTGCTCTACCAGTTCCGCCAGGGCGGCGAGGATGAGACTACGCCGCATCTTTTCGACGTGGACGCGGGCAAGGACCTTCCCGACAAATTTCCGCGCGCCACCTACATCAGCATGGCGATTAAGGCGGACAAGTCCGCTGTGTACTACGCCAAGCAAACCGCGGAAGGACCGCGCGTCTACGTGCATAAGCCGGGTAGCGAGGCCGCGGACGTGGAGATCTTCGGCAAAGGGAATGGCCCGGACAAAATTATTGCACTGGATATATCGGAAGACGGGCGCACTTTGTTGATTTACGTGGTGTATGGGTCCGGCTCGGTGCGCAACGACGTGTACGTGCAAGATCTGACGAAAGCCGGGCCGATTGTGCCCGTCGTGAACGATACGGAGGCGCAATTCACCGCGGTGGCAGTCGGTGACCAGCTTTATGTGCTTACCAACTGGAAGGCGCCGAAAGGACGCATTGTCGCTTTTCCGGCTTCCGACTTAAATCGCGAACATTGGCGCGAAGTGGTGCCGGAGAGCACGGCAAGCATTGAAAGTTTTTCAATGGTGGGCGGTCAGGTGGCCGTTCTCGCGCTGGAAAACGCGCTGACCCATCTAAAACTCTACGCTCCCACGGGAAAACTGTTGCGCGAAGTGGAGCTTCCCACCATCGGCTCGCCCACAGCGCTTTTGGGCCGGTGGGGCAGTGCGGAAGCGTTTTATTCTTTCAACTCGTTTCACATTCCCACGACGGTTTACCGTTATGACGTGGCCTCCGGGCGGCAGGAAATCTGGTCGCAGATGCACGTTCCCATCGAGAGCGATCAATTCGAGGTTCATCAGGTGTGGTACAAGTCGAAAGACGGCACCCGCGTGCCCATGCTGGTGGGCCATAAGAGGGGCCTAAAGCTCGATGGGAACAATCCCGTCCTTTTGACCGGCTACGGAGGTTTCGACGTGAGTGAATCCGCCAGCTACGGCGCACGCGCGGCAGCGTGGATGATGAGCGGCGGGGTTTACGCGCTGGCGAACCTGCGCGGCGGCGCAGAATTCGGGGAAGCCTGGCACCAGGCAGGAATGCTCGCCAAAAAACAGAATGTTTTTGACGACTTCATCGCCGCAGCGGAATGGCTCATCCACAGCGGTTACACGCGACCTTCGCGCCTGGCCATTACCGGGGGAAGCAATGGAGGACTACTGGTGGGCGCCGCTTTGACCCAGCGCCCCGACCTTTTTGGAGCGGTGATCTGCGCGTATCCGCTGCTGGACATGGTGCGTTATCACCAGTTTCTGGTCGCTAAATGGTGGGTGCCGGAATACGGCTCATCGGAGGATGCCGAGCAGTTCAAATACCTCTATGCCTATTCGCCCTACCACCAAGTGAAGCCGGGCACGAATTATCCTGCCGTTCTGTTCCTTACCGGCGACGCTGACACCCGGGTGGCACCGCTGCACGCGCGCAAAATGACCGCGATACTGCAGGCGGCGAGCGCCTCGGGGAAGCCGATTCTGTTGCACTACGACACCAAAGCGGGTCACGTGGCGGTAGTGCCCGTTGCTACGCAGGTTGACGACTTGGCCGACCAGCTCGGATTTTTGTTCTGGCAGCTTGGCGTTTCGCCAGCTCTCGCGGCGGAGTAGCGCGCGGCCAGCACTCTTGGGAGCATTGGTCAGGTGTTTGACCAGGTGAATGACGCAACGGGTGGGCCGGCTTGCCCACCCATGGCGTCAACCGCAATCATAGAAACGGCCGTTGGTGCTCCGGCCCTCCGCCTATTTAATCTTCTGTCCAAGTGTTTTGCGAAGCGCGATCCAGGCGGCTGGATCGCCGTCGTAAGTAAAAATGTCAGAGGCCAGGTTTAGGACGTTGGTTTCCAGGAATGCCCGGTCCCCTTGTGCGATGAGTTTCAATCCATATTCCGCATCCACCATGGCGTCGCGGATATGTTTTAGGCGTAGAGACTCGATGGGAATATGCGTGGTGCCTCCGATGTTTGCAGGACGGCCCGGATAAAAGAAAGTACCATCGCCGTTGCCACCGTAATAGTAGATGCTGTCCCATGCATCGATCCGCGGTTGCGCCATTCGATAGTACTGAGAAAACGCATAGGTGGTGTCGTAATAAAACATTCCCGCGGCCCCGTAGGGCACCAGGGTCATAAGACCCCAAACGCGGTTCATGACCGCGGAGGTGTCGGCGATCAAAGCGGGGTAGTTGTCCATGAAGGGAGTTCCGCCATTTCCTGAACAGCCGTGGGTGACACAGGAGTCGTACCACCAGAGTTCATCACCCTGCGCTAAACGCTTCTGATAAAACGCGGGTAATGAAGCCGACGGCCCGCGCTGGTAGTCTTTCAGGCCGAGCGCCATCCAACTTGCCACATACCGGCTGATGTAGCCTACAGTGGTGAAGTTAAAGTTGGAAATGCCTGTGGTCGCGAGGGTGCGCAGGGAGTTGTCAACGGATCGCACAAGGCTGGCTCGTTTCATGAGTGCAACGAAATCGGCCGGGTAATGGGGTTCGTTGCTGGAGTAGTCGAGAAGACGAGTGCGCCATCCTTTGGAAGCAAGATGAGCGAGCAGGTCTTGGATGGAGAAAAACTGCTTCGTTTCGTTAGTGCCCATTGATCCCATCTTGATCGAGGTCAACGTCTCGCCGTGGGGTGTAGCCGTGCCGTTCGCGAGCGGGCTAAGCGCAGCGTCATAGGCGCGATAATCCGCGCTGGCAATCGTGCCGTTCGAGTTGTAGGAGTAAATGGGGCCGAAAGGTGGACTGCCACACGTGATGCGATTGATCAGACAAGCCGTCCCGTAGAGTTCCCCGAGCACCTGCGTCTGCGGGCCGAAGCCAAGCAGGTAATGTGCCTGCGTCAGCGTGGTCCACGACATTTCGAAAAGGCTACGCATGCTCGAGGTGGCCGGCAATGTGAAGGTATACACATGCAGGTTGACGGGGAGAATAGCCGGCGGTTTGCCCGCCTGGCTGACGGTAACATTCCCAGTATAGTCGCCCGATGGAGTGGCCTGGGGCACATAGAGATCTATCCAGACGGGTTGATTCCGCAACGGGCCTGCGTGGATCCAGAAAGTGTCGCCGGTATTAAAGTCGAGCACACCGACGACACCACCCGGGCGAAAACTAACTCTTACGCCATCAGACAGCGAGATGGGGTTAATCGATGTCGGCACCCTGAGGCCGCGAAAAGTCACTCCTCCGTCCGTGGACCATTTGAACGTGGCAGCGCCGACCGCACCAGGACCATCGACGATGATGTCGAATCTCTCTTGGGCAGTTCCCGTATACACGCCTGAGGAACTTGCCGTCCCGTCGCCGATGCCCGAGTTGATGGAAGCGCCCCCCGTGGTGATCGGGATCTTTCTGTACGCCGGTGAGATGCGGTTTACGTTAAACGGGAAGGCGTTGCGAGTTTCGTGGACGAATGGATCCACTTTGGGGATAAGCGGTTCGGGCCATTCGCCTGTGTCGCTTCCGTGTAGACGCGACGGATTGGCGATATTCAAGTACTTTTCCAGATAAATTGTGGCATTGCTCTGGCTGATGGTATTGCCGCGGCTGTCCCTGAAATCGGAGACGGCAACGTCTACGCCGGTTAAGTCTTCAGAGACTCCAGTGACCAGCACTTGCCAGTCGGCGTATTCCTGTGCGGCTGCCGCCAGATTTATCGTTGTCGCCCCGGTGATCACATCGTACGGTCTTACTTTGGTCATGGTATCGATGAGGGAAGCGGCGGCTTTTTGTCCGGCCACTTGGCCCACTCTTACCGTGGCAGTTGCTGTGTACGCGGGATCCACGGCACTTTCTGCAGTGACAGTCACCGTCTGTTGTGCGAGCGGCGCCAGGTACTGGCCAAAGGCGGTGATCGTGCCGACGGTGGAGTTTCCGCCGGCGACCCCGTTCACTATCCAACGCACGATGGGTTTGTAGGAATTTTGAGTCGATCGATAATAGACATTTGTATGGTATTGAAAATTGATCTTGCCGCCCTCCAGCACGTCAACCGAAGCCGGGTAAAGGGTCAACATTTTTGCGCCGTAGATTTTCAAGCCAGCCACCCCGGGCTCGGTGGGATCAGCCACGCTGGTGGCCGTAACGGTGAGCATGCCTGGACGAGGTACTGCGACCGGGGCGATGTAAAGCCCGGTGGGAGAAATAAGTCCAACGGTGGTGTTCCCCCCGGTGACGCCGCTCACTGCCCAGGTCACCAACGTATTCGTGACACCCAAGACCGTGGCTGAGAGCTGCGCACTTTCGCCGACGTGGAGACTGTCTGAAGGCGGAGTAACGGTCACCTGGGCGACGACGCGCGCCGAAACCGTCGCCAACTTTGTCGGATCTGCCTGACTCGTAGCGG
This sequence comes from Acidipila sp., assembly GCA_010365215.1. GTDB lineage: Bacteria > Acidobacteriota > Terriglobia > Acidiferrales > UBA7541 > JAAFGT01. The sequence goes on from JAAFGT010000056.1 coordinate 18,503, forward strand.
TGATGATGATTCCTGGCTTGGCAGGAACTTGCGAAGGTGGCGTATACAACCCGGTGAAGTCGATCGTGCCCGACGTGGCGTTCCCGCCGTTAACACCGTTTACCGCCCAAGTTACCGCGGAATTGGTGGATAGGAAGACGTGGGATGTAAATTGCTGCGGTCTTCCTACGAATAGCGAGACGTTTTGCGGGAAAACCGTTACGAAAATGGCCGGGGATGAAGTATTGGCTGCTTTAGGAGTGCTGGCGCTCTGACTGGAGTTGCCGGACTGGCCGTGCAATGAAGGATTGAAAGCAGTTAGGAATGCAATTAAGGTGACCGCCGCTGAAACGCGCCAACCGCGCGTCAACACCCGTAACTGATGAAACGAAATAACATAGCCCATCTTTCCCCCTAGTTTGTATCGGTACGAAGAAGGGGTGGGCTCCGTTCAACGCCGAACAGGTTCTGTATTTAAAATTCCAAGTACCGCTTCGGCCGAAATGCTGACCGGGCAGACCTGGTCTAAAGCCTGCTTTCGCAGGGTCCAGAAATGCAGAAGACTGGGCGTGTCGTCGCGCATTGTATCTGAGCCGGATGTATTGCCACGTCCGCAATCCAGACTTTGTGTCGTAACGGTTAATACCCCACGACCTATCAAGACGGATAGAAAGCACTTAGGCGATTGTTCGCTTCCGCCCGGCGAGCTTCGGTGTTAGAACCTACGCGGACGTGCAGGCGGCACTGTTTGACATCGCGCCCCAACTTGGGCATCACAACTGGGGCATCACAACTTGGCGCCATAACATCGGGGAGATCATGAGCGATCTGCCAGCCCACAGAATTAAAGAGTTTAAGCCCTTCATCCCGGCAAGCTCGCGCGAGCCCGAGCTGAGTTTTAAAGCTATTTTTTTGGGGGTGGTTTTGTCGGCGGTTTTCGGAGCCGCCAACGCCTATCTGGCGATGAAGGCGGGCCAAACCATCGCCGCCACGATTCCCGCCGCTGTGATCGCCATCGCGATTTTCCGGTTGCCGTTTTTTCGCGGCGGCGTTCTGGAGCAGAACATTACGCGTACTGCGGCCTCAGTAGGCGAAGCTCTGGTGGCTGGAGTGGCCTTCACGCTGCCCGCTTTTCTCATGGCGCAGTCCGGCGGCCAGCACATCTGGGTGGATTTCAGGGATCACCTGTGGGAATCGATTGTCCTGATGCTTGCCGGAGGGCTGCTGGGGATTTTCTTTATTATTATATTGCGCCGGCCCCTATGCGTGGAAGCCGATCTGCCGTGGCCGGAAGCCAGGGCATGCGCGGAAATCGTCAAGGCCGGACAGCACGGCTCCACCGAAGCTCCGCGCTATATTTTCGGCGCGATGGCCCTGGGCGCGGTGCTGCAGTTTTTCACCAACAGCCGGGGCTTCCTGCTTTTTCGCGAATCGCTCGGTGGATTTCTGGAATTTCCTCGCGCCATGATCAACCACTTTGACACGGACAAAGTGCGCATCGGTTCGGTGGCGCATGCCGGGGGGATGCCCTGGGCCACGCCGCTGGCTTCTCCGGCACTGATGGGGATTGGTTACATCATCGGCCCGCGGCTGGCGGCCATCAATTTTTCGGGGACGGTGATGGTGTGGTGGGTGCTGATCCCGTTGGTGCTTTTTGCCGATCCCGATCTGCCCCATCGCCTGGCCTCGGCATCGGGTCAGCCCGCCAGTTACGACGTGCTGAGTTACAGCGTGTGGTACAACGTGGTGCGGCCGCTGGCCGTGGGCACGATGCTGGTCTCGGCAGTTTATACGCTCTATACCATGCGCGAGTCGCTGCTCGCTTCGCTGCGCGGAGCCATCAGCTCGGCGGGGCAGGCGGGCGGCTCCGGCGCGGCGGACCGGCTGGACCAGGATATTCCCCTGCAATGGGTTCTTGTGGCAATTGCCGCGTTGGTAGTGCCCATCGGGCTGATCTACTACCACTTCACACACGCCGTGTGGCCCGCCATTCTCGCCGCCGTGGTGATGATGGTGGTGGGCTTCGTGCTGGCGGCCGTCGGTGGATATCTGGTGGGGCTGGTGGGCAGCAGTAACCAGCCGGTCTCCGGCCTCACGCTCTCCGCGCTGGTCATTGCCGCGCTGCTGATGGTGGGGATTGGTGTTCGCGGCATTACGGGTATCGCCGCGGTGCTGGGTGTGGCCGCGGTGGTCTCCATCGCATGCTCTGTGGCGGGCAGCATGATTCAAGACCTCAAGGTGGGTTATCTGCTGGGCGGCACGCCGTGGAAAATGCAAGTGGCCGAGGTGATTGCCGTCACCGTGCTGGCATTTTTTCTGATGTGGCCGATTCTTGCGCTGCACCAAACCTATGGCATCGGCAGCCGCGCGCTTCCTGCACCGCAAGCGGGTCTAATGGCCGTGCTGGCTCAAGGAATTGTGGGCGGCGAAATGGCGTGGGGCCTGGTGGCGATGGGTTGCGTCTTCGGGGTGTCGCTGATCATGATCGGCGCCCCTGCGCCCATGTTGATTGCCGTGGGAATGTATCTTCCCTTTGAAACCACGGCGGCGATTTTCGTAGGGGGGATGTTCAAGCTGGTGGCCGACCGCATTGCCGCGCGCCGCAAACTTTCTGCGGCCGGCGCGGAACTCTATGAGCAGCGCGGCACGCTGCTGGCGTCGGGCTTCATAGCCGGTGAAGCCATCCTGGCGATTATTATTTCCGTGGCGTTCATCGCGGCGCAGGCGCGCGGCTCGGCGGATTTTTCTTTCACCCGGCTCTTCACCGGTGCGAGCGCGCTGCCCATTTACCAGCGCTGGGGCGGCTGGCTGTCATTCCTGGTGTTTGGCCTGTGCGGATACGTGCTGGTGCGCGTGCCATTCCGGAAGGGACTACCCGAGTAGGATCGAAGGAGATTCAGGTTAGCGGACGTCAGACCGAAGATCTAGCTTGGGGTGCGCGCGTCGAGGAGCCGTTCCACGTATTTCGCCAGGATGTCGCACTCGATGTTAACCGCGTCTCCCGAGCGCATCCCTCGAATGTTGGTTTGGGCGTAGGTGTAGGGGATGACGGCCATCTCGGCGACGCCGTCGTGCCATGCGGCTACGGTCAGGCTGATGCCGTCCACGGCGATCGAGCCCTTCATCGCCACGTAGCGTTCCAGCTCTTGCGGGACGCGCACGCCCAGCCACCAACTCTGGCCTTCCGGCTCGAGACGAGTGACACGGCCCACGCCGTCCACGTGCCCTTGCACGAAATGTCCGCCCAGTTCCTTTCCCGCGGTGAGCGGCCGCTCCAGATTCACGCGCGCAGCGGGTTTGATTTCGCGGAACGCGGTTCGACGCAAGGTTTCTCCGGAAAGGTCGGCGATAAAATACTGCGAGGTCTTGTCAATCACCGTCAGGCAGCAGCCGTTTACCGCAATGCTTGCGGAGATTTGCAAGTGCGGCGCGACCTCCGGGGCACGTACGCGCAACCGTGCTCCGGTGGCGGCTGCGGGGGTTGCCGCGCCGGTCAGTTCGAGCGCCTCGATGACTCCGGCTAGTTCAACGATTCCGGTAAACATCGCTACCTTTAAACACCGCTACCTTTTAACATTCTTTCAACGGCAATAAACCGCGCCCTTCGCAATGACGCCTTACGGCTTGCTTACTCTATACGGGGCGAAAATATCCTTCTATGGCAAAGTCCGGTCCAAAGCGGTGCAGCCGAATGTCGCGCAATTGCGGAGCGCCGGCAAGCGAACGAAAGCCATCCGGAAGAAGCGCAAGAGCGCGGCCACCGAGAAACTTCGGCGCAATGAAGAGCATAAGCTTATCCACCACGCCCGCGTGCAGGGCCGCGTCCACCAGAGTGGGTCCCGCTTCCAGCATTACCCCGAGCAGGCTCAGCTCGCCCAGCTCCGCGAATACTTCTTTGAGAGGCAAACGTTTGCCACGGCCTGGCAAGGTCATGACTTCGACGCCCGCGTCTTCCAACGCCAGCGCCTTTCTCGAATCCTCCGGCTGCCGGGTGAACACCAGCACATCACCCTGCGCTGAGCGCACCAGATTTGATTTCAGCGGGAGCCGCAGCCTGGAGTCAAGCACTACGCGTACCAGCGGCCGGCGGCGTTTGAGGCCGGTGCGATCGGTGAGAAAAGGGTCGTCTTTCAAAACGGTGCCGATGCCGGTGACCACCGCGTCGGCGGCATGGCGCATCTGCTGCACTGCTTCGCGTGATTGGGGCGAGGTAATCCACCGCTCCGATTTTTTTGGCGAAGCGACCCGGCCGTCGAGGGTCATGCCCAACTTGAGCGTGACCAGCGGGCGCCGCGTGCGAATCCATCGCGCGAAGCCTTCGTTCAGGCGCCTGGCCTCTGGTTCGAGAAGCCCGACCTCAACCACAATTCCTGCCCGGCGCAAGCGCGCGATTCCGCGTCCAGAGACTCTCGGATCAGGATCCCGCATGGCAACAAACACCTTACGGATTCCGGCGGCAATCACGGCATCGGTGCAAGGTGCGGTGCGCCCGGTGTGGCAGCAAGGCTCCAAATTGACGTACAAAGATGCGCCGCGCAGCGACGCAGCAGCGGCACCTGAGCTTGAACTACGTCGCGGGTGTTTCTTTATTGCTTTTTCAATCGCGATGACTTCGGCGTGGCGTGAGTCGGTGTAGTTGTGGAATCCCTCACCTAAAACCCGTCCGTTCTTAACCAAGACGGCGCCGACTCTGGGGTTGGGGTGGGCAAACGCTTCGCCCTGGCGCGCGAGGTCGAGCGCCCG
>JAAFGT010000057.1 GCA_010365215.1 Acidipila sp.
TGGATGCCGCCAGGGCCGCCTTGGTGCGCGCCCTCGAGCAAGCCGAAGACACTTCCGGCGTGCCGGTGGAGACTGCGCTGGTGGGCGTGGGCGGAGGACACGTAAAGGGACTGAGCAGCCGCGGTGGGATTACCCTGGGCTCGCGGCCGCGCGATGTGCAGCGCGAAGACATGCAGCACGCCATCGAAGCTGCGCGCGGCATCCATCTGCCGGAAGACCGCGGCGTGCTGCACGTTTTCCCGCAGGAATTTTTCCTCGACGGGCAGGACAACGTCCGCCAGCCGGTGGGCCTGCTGGGCCAACGCCTCGAAGCCAACGTTCATATCGCCACCGCGTCGGCCACCGCCGAGCAGAACATCGTCAGCGCTGTAAATCTGGCCGGTGTAAAAGTGACCGCCACGGTTCTTGAGCCGTATGCCTCGGCGGAAACCTGCCTGCTGCCTGACGAGCGCGACATGGGCTGTTGCCTGCTGGACCTCGGCGGCGGCACCACCGAGCTGATTGTTTACACGGAAGGCGTGGTGCGCCACATTGCGGCCATCCCCGTGGGCGGCGACCATTTTTCGAATGATCTTGCCGTGGGTCTGCGCACGCCGATCCCGGAGGCGGAAGCGATCAAGCGCGAACACGCCTGCGCATTCCGCGAACTGCTGCGCGAAGACCGACCGCTGGAGATCTCCAGCGTAGGCGACCGCCCGCCACGCACGGTATTCGCGCGGAGCCTGGCGGATATCACCGAGCCGCGCGCCGACGAATTATTCGATCTGATTCACGATGAGCTCAAGCATGCCGGCCTGGAGGGCCGCATCCCCGCGGGGCTGGTGCTGACCGGCGGCGGGGCGCGTCTGCGCGGCCTGGTGGAGCTGGGCGAGCATCTGTTTTCGCTTCCGGTTCGCATTGGCCGCCCTCGCGGGATTTCCGGCCTGCCTGAAGAATTTTCGCAGCCGGAATTTTCGACCGTCGCAGGCCTGCTGATTTACGGCGCGAAAGCGGCGCGAACCGTTCCGCCGCCACCGGTTTCCTGGGGACGTAAGCTGAAGGATTTGCTGAAGGGGTAGAAAGTTTGGAGCACAGACAGGGCTCGCCCGGCCCGGTCTTTTCGAAAAAAAAACGGAATCACGGAGGGCAAACGTGGGAGCCATTGGAAAAACAGGGAAAGAGGGAGGGAAGATGACGCCGAAGGAATCCGGAGTCCGTTTTTCGTTCAGCGATGAAGACAAGCGCGGCGCGCGCATCAAGGTCATCGGTGTGGGCGGCGGCGGTTCCAACGCTGTCAACCGCATGATCCGGGCCAAGGTGGAGGGCATCGAGTTTATCGCTGCCAATACTGACCTGCAGGCTCTCGAGCTTTCCGCGGCGCCCCTCAAGCTCCAGCTCGGCGCGAAGCTGACTAAGGGCTTGGGCGCCGGCGCTAACCCTGAGGTGGGCCGCAAGGCCGCGCTCGAAGACACCGAGAAAATTATCGAGGCGCTGGAGGGCGCCGACATGATCTTCATCACCGCCGGGCTCGGCGGAGGCACGGGTTCAGGCGCAGCGCCGGTGGTCGCTTCGCTGGCCAGCGAATTGGGCGCGCTGTCCGTGGCCGTGGTCACTAAACCTTTTAATTTCGAAGGCAAGCGCCGCATGGTGCAGGCCGAGCAGGCGCTGGCCGAGCTGGTGGGTTGCGTCGACACGGTGATCGTTATCCCCAACGAGAAACTGATCGGCACCATTGAAAAAGGCACCAGCTTTTTCGAGGCGTTTCGCATCGCCGACGATATTCTGCGGCAGGCCGTGCAGGGCATCAGCGACATCATCACCATTCCCGGTATCATCAACCGCGACTTCGCCGACGTAAAAACCATTTTGCACGGCATGGGCTACGCGGTGATGGGCACGGCGGTGGCGTCAGGCTCGAACCGCGCTGTGGAGGCGGCTACCGCGGCGATCAATAGCCCGCTGCTGGAAGACAACTCCATCCAGGGCGCGCAGGGCATACTGATCAACATCTGCGGGTCGTCCAGCCTGGCGCTTGACGAAGTCAATGAGGCTTCGCTGATTATTCAGAAGGCGGCGCACGAAAACGCGAATATCATTTTTGGCGCGGTGCTCGATGAAAGCTTGAAGGAGCAGGTCAAAATCACTGTCATCGCGGCGGGATTTAAGGATGCGCCATCGCGGCGCCTCACGCAGCAGAAGCCCGCTTATTTGCCGAAGGACTGGAAGTCGGTCCGTGATTCCAGCCAGCCCGTAGCGGCGGAAAGTGTGGTGTCGCAGGTTTCGCGAAACGTCTCCAGCGTCATCAGCGAGATTCCGGCGAACGATCTCGACGTTCCAACATTTCTGCGCCGTGCGCACAAAGCCGGCATGTAAAGCGCTCAATCGAGCAGCGGTCCTGGCTGGTCGCGCACCAACTCCAGCGTGGCGCAGTGGATGCCGGCGATAGCGAATTTCTGACTTTCGGAAAAATCTACTTCAATCACTTCGATTCCTGCCTTCTTGAGCGCCTTCACCGTGGTTTTGGATCCGGCGTTCATCACCACTTTGCCGGGCTCGAGCGTGACGGCATTTACCGCCAGATCCCAATATTCATCGAGCGGCACTTCGATGATCCGGAATTTGCGCTGCTGGAGGTAGCGCACGAAGCCGTAATTCACCAGGTGCGGCGATAGCACGGCGACGCGAATGTCAGGAACCATCACGAACATATCCGCGTGGCTGGTGCCCATATTTCCCTGGGCAATATCGCCTAGCCATCCCGGGCTGTGCGTGATGACCAAATCGATCCCTAACCCGTCGAGAATGAATTTGATTTGTGCGAGGCCGGCCTCGTTGGCCACTACACTTTCGTTGAAGACAAATGTCCTGCTGTCGAGCCAGCGTCCCGCGCCCGGTTCGCCAACGCCTTTGCCGTGAATGGTCAAGTAGATGGGCACTTGCAGCGCAGTCAATACTTTGCTCCAGATGACTTCGCGGCCGCGCTGCCAGGAGCCCAGGCCCATGCGATGAATGATGGCACCGCCCTTGACCACCAGCCCGCCGCCGGCCAAGGTAACCAGGTTCTTCAAATAACCGTACTGGCCGATGGCCGGAACCGGCGCTTCGATGTAATTCACGCGCACGCCGTTTTGCTTCAACACCTGGTAATAATCGTCAAACTGCTTTTGCAAGACTTTCAGATCAGCGTTTCCTCTGGAGGAAGAATAGTAGTACTGCCATTCCCGGGCATACTCGTCGCGCGTTTCATTTTCCGTGGGCCGCGACACCAGCACCTCGCGCAGTTTGCCGATTCCTTCCGCGCCCCATTTTTGCCCCCAGATTTTGTCCACCTCGTCGTAGAAGTCGATTTCGTGCAGCATCCAGTTTTTTGTGGGCTTGCCCGGTTCGAACCAGGGGAGTTCGCGCAGAACATTCATTTCGGCGTGGCCGCCTGCCGGGCGCGGCGAAGAGTAAGTCAATTCGATGGTCTTACCGTCCGCCCGTATTACGCGAAACGGGACATCTTCGCGCACGGGGCCGCTCGGTGCGCTTTTGACGATTTTGTTTTTTCCGAACACGCCAGCCTCCTCTTACTTTTCGTCATTCCATAGCTGCCCGCGTTTAGGGTGCTCGATGCTTAGAGCTGCAATCACACCGAGGTTACAGCGCCGCTACAAAATTAATCCCTGGTCAGTTCCTAATCGTCTCGCTCGGCCAGCGCCAACGACGGCGGTACGCGTCCACCCGAGAGCGTTCCGGGCTTGAGCACGGTCAGCCGCAACGAAGAATAGAACCCCATCGAAAGTACCAGCGCTACCAGGAAGCCCAGCTTTAAAATACCAACACCGTGGCTCTGGCAGGTGTACGCGGATGCCGAAGCCAGGGCAATCGCTGCCAGCCCGGCTGCGTTGTAAGCTTCCACATCGGTACGGGAAGCCCGGCGGCCGCGCCGAACGACGTAGTAGTCCGAGAGAATCACGCCGACAAAACTTGTGGTCAGAATCCCCAGCATACCGAGCCAAGCCTGCAAGAAGTGGAGAATTCCGCCCGCAGTCATTGCCAGGCCAATCAGGTTGCCAAGGACGACCATGGCCAGTCGTCCCGGCCGCCAGCGGAACACGGCGTCAAAAAAATTACTGAGGGAGAGCGACCCCGAATAGGTGTTGAGAACTTGCGCTTTGGCCTGCGCCAGGTACATCAGCACAAAACCGGCGATGCCGGCAAAAATCACAAAGTAGGCGCCGGTGTTTTCGCCGGCCAACTGGTTAGCAGAGTAAGCGGCCTGCCGGCCGGGAGAATTATGCTGTACGAGATATTGGGCGACCTGGTTGTTTCCGCCATAGATGATGATCGTCCCGGCGACTACCATCAGCACGTCGATGGCGAACGCTCCGGCAAACGCTAAAATCGCCACGTCCTTTGACGTGCGCGCGTAACGCGCGTAATCCGCGTCGGAGAGCGCTAAGGCTCCCGCGGAACCGGCCAGCGCCACCAGCGCGGCATACAGGCGATCCGTCGCGTTGCCGCCTATCCCTGAAATCATCGCGCCATGGGCCAGAATATTCCCCAGCGGTTCCCCGGAAGCCATTGCGCCGCGCCACACCACGTAGGCCAGCAGCGCTAGAAACGCAATGGTAAGCACGGAAGAAACGCGCAGCACTTGCTTGACGCCGTAAGCGCTCAGATAGATCCACGCCACGCTGAGAAGGCCGTAGACCAGAACGCGCATCCCGAGTGTATCCTGCAGGCCCAGCGCGAAAATAGTTCCGTTGTAGAGCAGCGAATTCTCGAGCGCGAGAAAACCGAGGATCATGAAGCTGTAAATCGCCGAGGTCACCAACGAGCCGCGCGCGCCGAAGCCGTAAAAACGCGAGAGCACGGTGCTGGAAAGTCCTTCCGCAAGAGAGATGCGGCCCACCAGCCACCCGAGTGTCCCGCCAAAAACGCCCACCAGGATTCCGGCCAGCACGCCGTAGGCTACACCTGCAAGAGCAGTGACGTAGCTGCCGATGAGCAGCTGCACCAGTGTTGTCACCAGTCCGGCAGTCATCCACATCAGTTGCCAGCCGCTCTTGCGCTGGCTTTCCGGCACAGTTTCGAGCGCGTAATCCTCGATAACCTTGCGTACGTTTTGTTGGTCGCCCATTGCCATCACGGCCAGCTTCATTGCCAATCCGCGGCACAGGGAATACCGCAATTTCAGATTAGGCGCCACGGAATTCTTAATGCCAGTGACGCTTCGGCCGGTACAGGGGCGAGAGTGGCTCTGCCAGGCGTGCCGCGCGGTAGAATTACTGGCATGGGTACTGGCATGGGGCTAGGCGTCAAGATCCGGGCAGGGGCGCTTTTGTTGCTGCGGGAGGAAGCGCGGACGGCGCTGCCGCAAGAGTGCTGCGGGTTCCTCGCTGGGAGCGGAGGCGTGATCACGGTGGTTCTGCCCGCGTGCAACTTCCTGGCCAGTCCCACGTCGTTTGAAATTGCGCCACAGGAATTGTTTCGACTGGTCCGTGAGATACGCGCACAGAAGCTCGAACATCTAGGAATTTATCACTCGCATCCCGCCGGCGGCAATTTTCCTTCGCCGCGCGACATTCAGCGCGCATTTTATCCCCAGCTCGCTTATTTCATTCTCTCCCCGCTCAGGGATGCCGCCAACCCGGTGCGCGCTTTTTCCATTCGCGAAAGCAGAGTAACCGAGCTGACCATCGAGACGGTGCAAGGCTAAACGCGAGAGGAGCGGCCGTTCTTCTTGCCGGCGGCGACGTCTTCGTAGGCTTTATGGATCTGCTGAGCCGCGCGCTCCCAGGAGTAGCACTTCACGCGCTCGTAGCCGCGCGCGATCAGATCCTGGCGCAGTGCCTGGTCGGTGAGCACGCTGCGGATTCCGCGGGCGATGTCGAAAACATTTTCAGGATTTACCAGCAGCGCCGCCGGACCAAACACTTCGGGCAGCGAGGAGACATTGGAAGTGACCACGGGGGTCCCGTGGGCCATGGCCTCAAGCGGTGGCAGCCCGAAGCCTTCGTAGAGCGATGGAAAGAGAAACGCGCGAGCGTGGGCGTAAAAGACGCGCAAAACGTTATGCGGAACAAATCCCAGAAAGCGCACCTCATCCCGCATGCGCGTGCGCACAACTTCGCGCCGCAAGGCGGGGTGTTTGGCCAGCTCGTCCCCAATCACAATGAGCTTTAAATTACCGAGGGCAGGATCGCCGGCCAGCTCGGCCTTCACCACGGCGAAGGCCTCGATCAGCCGCGACAGATTCTTCTGCGGGCGGATGTTCCCGGCGTACAGCAGGAAGGGATAGTTCACGGCGTGGCGTTCCAGAATGCGTTCGGCGCCGGCGGTCAGCGGCTCGCTAAGAAAGCGCTCGTCGAGCGCGTTGTAGACCACTTCGATTTTTTCTTCCGGGACGCCGAAGACCCGCGTGAGCTCGCGTTGCGTGGCGTGAGAAACGGCGAAGATTCGCGTGGCGCGGTCGAGCGCGCGCCGGGCAAACTGGCGGCGCAGCGATCGCGGCGGCCGTACTCCCTCAGGCAGCGGGCCGGCGTGGGAATCGATGAGATCGAGCAGGTCATGCACGGTGATCACCACCGGGCAGGGCGACACCAGCGGCGCGTAAAGCCACGGTTCATGCAGCACGTCCACCTGGCGATTGCGGAGAAGCAGCGGCAGGCGCCACTGGTCGCGAAAAGATTCCGGCAGGGGGACATGCTCCACCCATTCGAAATGAGGCGGCAGAGCTTCAAACTGGTCGCGGTCGCGCACGCTACCGAAGAGCAGGTAGCGGGTGGCATAATTCGCGCGCCCAAGGTGGTTGACGATGTTGCGAATGTAGGTTCCCAGGCCGTAGCTGCCCGCGCGCCGGATGTCGATGGCGACTTTCATGGTTTGCGATATCCGGATGGTTGCATTGCTACGAGTCTGTGGCCGCAGTGTCTATCTAACTGACTCGCGAGCGGCGGCAAGCCCAGCCGCTACAGGGCGTGACGTTCGTAGAGCGGGAACCCGGACGCAATCTCGGCTACCTCCGCGCGCACTTTATTTTCGGTAGCTGAATCTCCGGTATGGGCGAGCACTTCGGCGATCCATGCGGCGATGCGTTCCATTTCCGGCTCGCGCATGCCGCGTGTGGTCACGGCGGGGCTGCCTATGCGAATTCCTCCGGCCTTCATCGGCGGCTGCGGATCGTTGGGCACGGCGTTCTTGTTCACGGTGATGCCCGAGCGCTCGAGCGCGAGCTCGGCGTCGCGTCCAGTGAGGCGGCGAGTGTGCACGCGCAGCAGGAAGAGATGGTTGTCCGTTCCGCCGGTAACCACGGAAAATTCGCGACGCACCATTCCCGCGGCGAGCGTCTTGGCATTCGCCAGCACCTGCCGCTGGTAATCGCGGAACTCCGGCTCCAGCGCTTCCCGCAAGCACACTGCTTTGGCGGCAATGATGTGCACCAGCGGCCCACCTTGCGTGCCGGGGAATACCAGCTTGTCGATCTCCTTACCGAGCGCCTCACGGCATAAAATCATCCCGCCCCGCGGGCCGCGCAGCGTCTTGTGCGTAGTGGTCGTCACGTAATCGGCATGCGGCACCGGGCTGGGGTGCAGACCAGCGGCCACCAAGCCGGCGATGTGAGCCATGTCCACGAATAGCACCGCCCCGGAAGATTTCGCAATCTTGCCCAAACGCTCAAAATCGATGATCCGAGAATAGGCGCTGGCTCCCGCAACGATCATCTTGGGCTTGTGTTCGGCTGCCAGCCGCTCGACCTGGTCGTAATCGAGCAGTTCGTTATCCTGGCGCACGCCGTAAGGGATGAACTTATACATGCGTCCCGAAAAATTCAGCGGATGCCCGTGCGTCAGGTGCCCACCGTGGGCCAAATTCATGCCCAGTACGGTATCGCCGGGCTGGAGCACGGCCATATACACGGCTACGTTGGCCTGCGTGCCGGAGTGCGGCTGCACGTTGACGTGCTCCGCGCTGAATAACTGCTTGGCGCGCGCGATAGCGAGACTTTCCACGCGATCGGCATTTTCGCAACCGCCGTAATAACGCTTGCCAGGATAGCCTTCCGCGTATTTATTGGTGAAGACGGAGCCCATTGCCTCGAGCACGGCTTCGGAAACAAAATTCTCCGAGGCGATTAATTCGAGGCCGGTGGCCTGGCGGCGCGCCTCGTCGCGGATGGCCTCGGCGATTTCCGGATCGGCCTGCGCCAGAGTCAAATTCATCCGCCGGACCTGCTGTGTATGGATTGCCATAAAATCTCCGCCCCGCTGAATTCGTTATCCTCGACTATGTACGCGCGTGCTCGGGAGGCTCGGCTTGAAACTCAAATGGAGTTTCGATTCTAGGGGAGCAATTCCGGTTTTGCAATCCACGGCCCGGCGCCCGGTGACTAGGTGACGCGTTTTGTGTCCCTGGTTCGCGGCGATTTCGCGCAAGAGCGCACCACTAGTGGGGAAGCCCGAGCCGAGCGATCATATCGGCAAAGCGCGGATCGGAACGCAGCGAGTCGTACACCGGTTCCACGCCGAGAAACTCCAGGTGAGCGTCTTTGACGGCGAAGCCTTTTTGCAGCCAGGCGATGGCTTGATCTTTTTCTCCCAGTCCGGCGTAAACGATGGCGATATGAGTTGGCGGAACGTAGCTCTGCTTGGAGCGCTGGATCAGATCGTTCAGAATTTTCCTGGCCCCGGATTCGTTTCCTGAACTCGCAAAGACGTAGGCCATAGAGGAAAGTGCCTGGAGCGTCGGCCCCTGCGCTTTTTGCAGCTCCCCCAGGGCTTGAGGATACAAACGCTTTTCGGTAAACGCTTTGCCCAGGTATAGATGCGCCGGCCAGAAGTGCGCATTGATCGTTATTGAATCGTTCAGTTCCTGCACGGCGCGATCATCCTGGCGCCCGTAGTGGAAAAAAGTGCCGAGCAGAAAGCTGGCTTGGTTGGAAACCGGATCGAGCTCTCTGGCGCGTTCGCCCTGAACGAAGGCTTCTGAGTTGCGCCCCAGCACTGACAGCAGTCGCCCATAATACGAGTGCGCAAACGGGTTGTTGGGGCTAAGTTCGATCGAGCGCTTGAATTCCTTCTCGGCGCCAGCCCAATCCCAGTCATACATCTCCAAGGCGTAGGCCAGACTTAAGTGCGCTTCACTGAGTTGCGGGTCCAGTTGCAGAGCCTTTATGGCGTTGGCCTTTGCCACGGGAACCACTTTTTGCGGCTCCGCGTCCGCGTTCAGGGTCAGCATGCGGTAGACATCGGACAAGCCCACGTATGCCAGCGGGTAATCGGAATCGATGTGCAGCGCATTTTGATATTCGCCGATCGCTTTCTGCATTTCATCAGGGGTGTGAAAGTTCCAATGGTAGCGGCCCCGCAGGTACGCTTCATAGGCCGCTGGATTCACCGCGCGCGTGCGATCGAGTCGCTCGTGTTCCTGAGGCGTCAACTGGACCTGGACTTCTCCGGCGATGGCGCGGGCTACTTCAGTCTGCAAAGCCAAGACATCACGCAGATTCCGCTGATAGCTTCGCGCCCAAAGGTGCGTGTCGGTGCGGGCATTGATGAGCTGCGCGGTGATACGAACCTGTTCTCCCGAACGTTCGACGGATCCTTCGATCACCGCATCCACGTTCAGCGCCTGGGCAATGGACGGCAGCGGTTCGCGTGAGCCTTTGTAACGCATCGCCGAGGTGCGGGAAATCACGCGCAGCCCGCTGATCTGCGCGAGTTCGGTGATTAATTCTTCGGTCATGCCATCGGCAAAGTATTCCTGCGAAGGGTCCGCGGAGAGGTTGGCTAATGGAAGGACCGCCAGGGACTGTATCTTCGGCGTGTTGCCGCGGCCAAATATGCGCTGTCGCCAGCCTCCTACATTCATCATTGCAAATACGGCCAGCAGGATGGCGAGAACGACGGCTGCACCGGCGGTGGAGACCATCGCCGTGCGGGACATCTTGCGGGAGACGGCCTTGCGTTCAGGAGGCGCGGGATCCGTAGCGACCAGGGCGGAAGGCGCGCTCAACCGGCGCAGATCCACGCCCAATTCCTTGGCCGATTGGTAGCGGCGGTCGGGCTCTTTCTCCAGGCATTTCAGGATGATTCGTTCCAGCTCCGGCGAAGTGCGCGAATTCAGTGCGCGCGGAGTCACCGGTGCGCGATGCAGAATGGCGTCGGTGAGACGTGACACCACGGCTTCCTGGAATGGCAGTTGCCCGGTGGTCATTTCATAAAGCACCGCCCCAAAAGAGAAAATGTCGCTGCGCGCGTCCACTGGCTCATCGCGCAACTGCTCCGGCGACATATACGGCAGAGTCCCGGCGACGCCTTTTGTTTGGTTGAGAGTCTCGGCCGTGGTCAAGCTATTAACCGGGTGCAGCAACTTGGCCAGGCCAAAATCGAGAACCTTGGCGCGGCCTTTGCTCGTCACCATTACATTGGCGGGTTTCAAATCGCGATGAACGATTCCGTATTCGTGCGCCTCTTCGAGGGCGTCGGCGACCTGCGCAGCCAAAGTCAGAACATCTTTTTCCGCGAGCGCGCCGGTTTTTGCCCGTTGTGCAAGAGTCTCGCCATCGACCAGCTCCATAGCGATAAAATCGACGCCCCCATCGGTGTCGAAGTCATGGATTGTGGCGATGTTGGGATGATTGAGCTTGGAGAGCGCCAGCGCCTCTTTGCGGAATCGGCTGCGGGTGGCTTCATCGGCCAGCGAACCTGCGGGAAGTACCTTCAGGGCGACGTTACGCTCCAAACGCTCGTCGTGCGCCAGGTAGACTTCGCCCATGCCTCCGGCTCCCATTTTTTCGACGATGCGATAATGGCCGAGGATTTTGCCGATCATCAGGGCACGCTGCTCCCGAGCACCCCATAGGGTGCTGGAATTATTGAGTCAACGCAAGCGGAGGAAGAGAGTGGTCACCGCGACCCTACGGGCTTCGCGTTGACATTGCCGATGGCCTCCCATAGGCTCGGTGGCTTCAACCTTAGTCTTAAAAGAGAGCAGAGGGATGGCCGAACAGAAACTTCCCACGCGCGCAGAAGATTTTTCCGAGTGGTACAACCAGCTGGTATTGAAGGCAGAGCTCGCCGACTATGCGCCGGTGCGCGGATGCATGATTGTCCGCCCGTATGGCTGGGCGTTGTGGGAAAACATCCAGCAGGCGCTGGACCGCCGATTCAAGGCCACCGGCCATGTGAATGCCGCATTTCCGATGTTGATCCCCAAGAGTTTCATCGAAAAAGAAAAATCCCACGTGGAGGGATTTTCTCCCGAGCTGGCCGTGGTAACCATCGGCGGAGGCGAGAAACTCGCCGAGCCCCTGGTCATCCGCCCGACTTCGGAAACCATCATCGGTCACGCCTACGCCAAGTGGATTCAGTCTTATCGCGACTTGCCGCTGCTCATCAACTTATGGAATTCCGTGGTGCGCTGGGAGCTGCGCACAAAACTTTTTCTGCGCACGTTGGAGTTCTATTGGCAGGAGGGCCACACCGCACACGCCACCTTCGAGGAGGCTGAGTTCGAGACCCGCCAGATGCTGGACATCTATACAGATTTTGCGGTAAACGAGGCGGCCGTGCCGGTGATTCCCGGCCGCAAGACAGCGGGGGAGCGGTTCGCCGGCGCCGATCAGACCTATTCCATCGAAGCGATGATGGGCGACGGAAAGGCGCTGCAGGCGGGAACATCGCATAACCTGGGGCAGAATTTTGCCAAGGCTTTCGAGATTCGATACCTTGATAAACAAGGACAACTGCAGCACTGCTGGACTACCTCGTGGGGACTTTCCACGCGCTTTATCGGCGCCATCATTATGGTGCACGGCGACGATCAGGGATTGATCCTGCCGCCGCGGTTGGCGCCCTTCCAAGTGGTGATCGTCCCGATTTTCAAGAATGACGAAGAAAAAGGGCCGGTCATGGACTTGGCCCGTAAAATTCGCGCCGATCTGGTCGCCAGCGATATTCGCGTGAAGCTGGATGAGCGCGACGGCCTGACGCCAGGCTTCCGCTTCAACGATTGGGAGATGCGTGGCGTGCCCCTGCGCATGGAGGTCGGGCCGAAAGATGTGGCCAAGGGCAGTGTAGTTCTGGCGAGGCGCGACAGGCCGGGGCGGGAAGGGAAGACCTTCGTAACCTTGGACGGACTGCCCGCGACGGTGTCGAAAGCGCTCGTAGAAATTCAAGCGGCGCTATTGGCGCGAGCCACGCAATTTCGCGACTCGAAAACACACCACCCTACGGACTTTGCGGAGTTTCGGACCTGCGTCGAGTCCGGTTTCGCGCTGTGCTTCTGGTGCGGAAGCGAGGCCTGCGAAGCGCGCGCCAAGGAGCAGACTAAGGCCACCATCCGTTGTATCCCGTTCGCCACTGAGCCGGCGAACGGCGCCTGCATCGTCTGCGGCCAGCCCGCCGCCGAGAAGGCGCTTTTCGGCAAAGCGTACTGAGTCCTTACCGGATGGAAACGACTGGGGTACCCGTGCTCGACACGCCCGCCTGCCCGTGCTAGTTTCATCGCACCGGAAGGGAATTCGGAAAATGAGCACTGCAATAAAACCACGTAACCGCCAGCGCGGCGAAGGCAACCTCAAAGCCGTCATGTTTCTGTTGGTATTGGGGGTTATTGGCTACTTGCTGGTTAAGATCGTGCCTCCCTACGTGAATGATTACCAACTCCACGACACCATAGTGTCCGAAGCCCGCTTTTTCGCGGCGCGGCAAATAAAACCGGATGCGGTGCGAGAGGCCGTTTGGAAAGAAATTATGGATCTGAGAATACCGGCGAAGCGTGAAGACATCCTGGTTTCTGAGATGGGGCACACCGCGCACGTTGAAGTGAAGTATACGATCGCGGTCGAGCTGCCCGGGTACACCCTGAATCTAAACTTTAATCCTACCGCGGAAAGTCCTATTCTCTAATCGTCCGCCGGGCGCCCACTCTGCGGCTTGGAATGCCTGCCCTGGCGCGCTGCCCAACTCGCGCCTTCTGCGTGGCATCCTAAGAATCATGACCGCAAGAGCCATCGCTTGAAGATCCGCATCGCGCGAGAGTTCTGGACTTCGAAGCCCGGCATCGCACTGCTGGGCGCCGGGGTGCTGGTGTTTTTCGTCTGCGCGGGCACCTTCCTTTATTACTATCTGCACTTCTCGCACATGATCGATGCTCGGCTCTCCTCCGGCCAGGTGTTTACGAACACCTCGCGCGTGTACGCTGCGCCGCGCCGGCTGGTGCCCGGCGAGCCGTTGAGCCAGGCGGAACTCACAAGCACACTTCTACGCGCCGGTTACCAGACAGGCGATGCCCCGAACGATGTGCCGAGCGGAGTCTCGAGCAATGTTCCGGGGATGGCAGGCACCTTCACCGCGCATACCGGTTCCGTGTCGATCCAGCCCGGCTCCGGATCGTACTTCGCAGGGTCCAACGGCATTCGCGTGGAATTCTCCGGGCGGAGCATCGCTCATATTTTCTCGCTCGAAAGTAAGTCCGCGCTGAGCTCCGCGGAGACTGAACCGGAACCATTGACCAACCTTTTTGACAGCGCACGTGAAAAGCGCCGCTTCGTGAGCATGGCGGATCTACCCAAGGTCCTGGTGGACGCAGTACTCTCCGCGGAAGACAAGCGCTTCTTTGAACATGGAGGATTCGATCCCATCCGCATATTGGGCGCGGCGTGGGCCGACCTGCGGCATCGCGGAGTCCGCCAGGGTGCCAGCACGCTGGATATGCAGGTAGCGCGCAGTTTCTTTTTCAGTACGGAGCGCACCTGGAGCCGCAAGCTGGCGGAGACGATGGTGGCACTCGAGCTCGAGCAACGCTTTTCCAAGCAACAGATTTTCGAACTCTATGCGAATGAAATCTATCTTGGTAATCGAGGCAGTTTCGCCATCCGGGGTTTTGGCGAGGCTGCGCAGGCCTACTTCGGCAAAGACGTCCGCAATCTGAGTCTGGGGGAGGCGGCGTTCCTGGCCGGCATTATCCGCGCGCCAAATCGCTACGCCGCAGCGGATCGCAAGCCGGAGCGCGGCGTGGAGGCGCGCGACCGCGTGTTGACGCAGATGGTGGAGAACCGGTCAATCACCGCGGAGATGGCTGCCGCGGCTAAGCGCGAACCATTACGACTCTATCGTGGGGGCGGCGACACCAGCGCCGCCCCGTATTTTGTCGACATGGTGAAAGATCACTTGCTAGGGCATCTCTCCGAAGCGGACCTCACGGCGCAGAGCTACCGAATTTACACAACCATTGACCCTCGCCTCCAGCGCGCCGCCGTGGAAGCCGTGGAGTCCGGCATGAAAGCGGTAGACGCGCAGCTCAAGCGCCGCTACGAGCGCTGGCGCAAGGAAAACGTGCGTCTGAAGAAAAATGAGCCGGTGCCGCAGGCGCAAGTGGCGCTGGTGGTGCTCGATCCGCGCAGTGGAGAAGTTCGTGCCCTGGTAGGCGGCCGTGATTACGGCCAGAGCCAGCTCAATCGCGCACTTGCCCGCCGCCAGCCCGGCTCCGCGTTCAAACCGTTCGTCTACGCCGCAGCCTTCGACAATGCGGTGGAAGGGCTCACGCCGGTGTTGACCCCGCTCACCATCGTAAAAGACGAGCCCTATACGTTTCAGTTCGACGGCAAGGACTACACACCGAACAACTATGGCCAGGAGTTCTACGGGGATGTAACGCTGCGCGAGGCGTTAACGCGTTCGCTGAACGTGGCCACCGTGCATGTCGCTGAGATGGTGGGCTACCAGCGCGTGGTGGATATCGCGCGCAGGATGGGGCTCGATCCGAGCATCCGGGCTACTCCGGCGCTCGCTCTCGGTGCCTACGAAATGTCGCCGCTGGAAGTGGCCGGAGGTTATACGGTTTTCGCCAACTCCGGAATTCGCGCGGACCCTCAGTTCATTCGCGGCGTGCTGGACTCCGAGGGCCAGTGGCTCGAGCGCACGCAACCGCACACGCGCCGCGCCTTGGATCCCCGGGTCGCATACGAGGTTTCCAACATTCTGGAGGACGTGGTGAATCGTGGAACCGGCGCCACGGTGCGCTCGCGGGGATTTGCGGCCCCCGCTGCGGGAAAAACCGGCACTTCGCACGACGGCTGGTTCGCGGGCTATACCTCGAATCTCCTTTGCGTGGTATGGATCGGATTTGATGACAACCGCGAGCTCGGGCTCGCCGGCGGCGCGTCGGCGGCTCCCGTCTGGGCTGAGTTTATGAAGCGCGCAATTGCTCTGCCGGATTATGCGAACGTCCACGGCTTTGCGCCACCGGAGGGCATCAGCGTAATCAGCATCGACCCGGAAACCCTGCAGCGCGCCACCTCGCTGTGCCCCGTGACCCGGCGTGAAGTTTTTCTGCTGGGCACCGAACCAACCAGCTTTTGCGAAAAACACGGGGGCGCCGCAGCAGCGGTGATGCAGGCTCAGTCGGGCGCGCCCACGTCTCCAGGCACTTCCGACGGCAATCCGACCGGAGACCCGCAGGGAGCGGGCGGTGCGACTGACCCTGCAGAGAAGAAAAAAGGGTTCTGGCACCGTGTTTTTGGTATCTTTGGGCCAGGGAAAAAGAAGCCGTAAGATCCCCTGTTCACCGTTCAGCTCGGGCACCCAACCTGCTGCGTGTTCGGGGGAAGGGGTGGGCGATGACTGGAATCCAAAAACTGGCGCCGCGCGCCAGCGTACTTATCTTCTCTCTGTTAATCCTGTGTTGCACCTTTCCATCCGCGCTTGCCGGCCATGAACCAGCGGTGAGGCTCGTATCGCGGGCCTTCTTTCAGCAACCCCCACTGGCGGCGAAGCCAAAGACTTCGCGCATCCAGGCGGAGCTGCGGGGCGATCTTCTGGTGCAGGAGAAACAATATTCCGACGCCATCGCAGCCTACCAGGAGCTGCTGCGTGACTATCCTCGCGACGCCGCTTTGCTCAATAAAATCGGGATCGCCTATCATCAGGAACTGAACATGCGCGAGGCCAAACGCTACTACGAGCGCGCGGTCCATTCCGACCCGAAATACGCCAGCGCAATCAACAACCTCGGCGCACTCGAATATCAACGCAAGAATTACAAGAAGGCGATACGCCAGTACGACAAAGCCATCGCCGCGGACCCCAAAGTAAGCAGCTTTTACAGTAATTTGGGCTATGCCCGTATGGGATTGAAGCAGTTCGATGCGGCGGGCGCTGCTTTCCGCAAAGCCATCGCCATTGATCCCACGCTTTTCGAGCAACGCGGCCAGTCGGGAACCGTCCTGATGGAGCGCTCGGTGGAGGATCGCGGTCAGTTTTTTTACTATCTGGCTAAATCCTTCGCTCAGTCCGGCGACGCGGAACACTGCGCGAACTATTTGCGCAAATCCCGCGACGAGGGCTACAAGTTGGTGGCCGTTGCGAAGACCGACCCGGCGTTCGCTTCCGTGCGTGAGAATCCCCTGGTCAAAGAGATTCTCGACAGTCTGACCCCGGAAGGTGCGAAACCCAAGTCGGAGTCCTAATATTCGAGCACCCGGTGCAGCCTAGTTACCAGATTTTGCAGACCTTGGCCCGCACCATGGGGTCGCCTTTCTTGCAATGGAACGCGTGCGCAAACTCCGGCATATTCGAGAGTGGCCCGATCGCGCGAAACTTCGGGAACGGATGCGGGTCAGTGTTCACCTGCAAGCGCGCATATTCCGGCCGGCTGTTGATCGTCCAAGTCTGCACGTAGCCGAGGAAAAATATCTGCTCCGGCGTGAACCCATTGGCATCCTTCTCTGGTGAAGGCGGTTTTCCATTTAACGATTTTTGATACGCCGCGTAGGCGATGGCCAGACCGCCCAAGTCGGCAATGCTCTCGCCTTCCACAAGTTTTCCGTTCTCGTGAAGTCCTTTCTCCACCTCATAACCGCTGAATTGATTCGCCACGCACTCGCCGCGCTCCTGAAAACGCTTAAAATCCTCCGCCGTCCACCAGTCCTTCAAGTTCCCCTGCGCATCGAACTTGGCGCCTTGATCGTCGAAACCATGGGTGAGCTCGTGTCCGATGACCGCGCCCATGGCGCCGTAATTGTACGCGTCGCTGGCCGCGGGATCGAAGAACGGAGGCTGCAGGATGCCGGCGGGGAAGACGATTTCGTTCAGTTGAGGGTTATTGTAGGCATCCACGGTTGGTGGGCTGATGCCCCACTCGCCGCGGTCTACCGGTTTACCGATTTTTGCGAGGTCGCGCGCGCTTTCAAATTCCACCGCCCGGCGTAAGTTGCCGAGGTAGCTGCCGCTGTCGATTTTTAACGCGGAGTAGTCCCGCCAGGTGTCCGGATATCCGATTTTCACTTTGAACGCTTCGAGCTTCACCGTCGCGGCCTGGCGCGTTTGCGGACTCATCCATGGCAAGGTCTGCAAGTCGTCCCGGAGGGCGGCGATGAGGTTATGGACCATAGCAAGGGCGCGGGCCTTGGCCGCCGGCGGGAAATACTTTTCCACGTAGAGCTGTCCGAGAGCTTCGCCCAGGTTGCGGTCTACGGCGCTGGCGCACCGTTTCCAGCGCGGCCGGAGCTCTTTGGTTCCCGTGAGTGTGCTGCCGTAGAAATTAAAATTCTCCTGTACGAAATTCTCGGAGAGCGCGCCGGCGTACCGCTGGATCAGGTGCCAGCGCAGATACGTTTTCCAGTCCTCGGCAGGAACGCCGGCCAGCATGCCGTTGAGCGTGTGCAAGAAATCGGGCTGCCCGATGTTGATTTCCGTTAACGATGGGCTCCCCACGGCGCGAAAATATTCGCTCCACGAGATATTCGGCGTCAGTTCCTGCAATTTTGCCACCGGCATCTTGTGGTAGACGGCATCGGGATCGCGCAGCTGCACGTTGGTCATAGAGGCCTGCGCCAGTGCGGTTTCGATGGCCAGCACGGTCCTGGCTTGCGCAGCGGCCTTCTCCGGCGAGTCGCCCATCAGTTCGAAAATTTTGTCGACGTGGTGGACATACTTATCGCGAAGCTCCTTGGATTGCGCATCGTCGCGCGTGTAGTAGTCGCGGTCGGGGAGCCCCAGTCCTCCCTGGTTGGCTTCGCCGATTACTTTGCTGCTGTCTTTGAAATCCTGGTCGGATCCAAACGTGAAAAGCACGTTCACGCCGGCGCTTTGTAAGCGCGCCGCCTCCTGGATCACGCCGGCGCGATCGTGGATACTGGCGATGGCGGCGAGCTCCGCATCGAGCGGCTTGCTTCCTTGCGCGTCAACCGCCGCCGTATCCATACAGCTCGCATAAAAATCGCCGATCTTTTGTTGGTTTGAGCCTGGCGCCCGGTCCTTATGGGCAGCCGCGGCCTCGAGAATTCCGCGCAACTCTTGCTGGTTCTTGTCATGGAGCGTGACAAAGCTGCCCCATTCTGGATACTCCGGCGGGATGGGATTATTCTTCAGCCAGCCGCCCACCGCGAATTGGTAGAAGTCGTCACAGGGCTTGCATGTGCGGTCCAGATTCGACGGATCGAGGCCGGAGGTGGCGGAGGTCTGCGCCGCGGTCTGTGCGGCGGTGACCGGGTGACCAGCCGCAAATAACAGCGTAAGAATTACAGCTGCAAAGATGAACGACGAAAAGACACGGCGAACGCGCACTTACCACCTCCGATAAATTTGTGACCCGGCGAAGCCGAACTGTGTGACGCGTCCGCAGTCGTTGGCGTTTCAGTCCGTATATCCCGCTCCCCAAGTTGCGCGCGATTATAGCCCAACACACCGCCCCGCTTTTCCTGAAGCGCTGACCTCGCGGGTGTAAGCGCCTCGCGCATCTATCGTTCAGCTCGTAGACAGCTTTTTTACTTCTCCTGTGTGATAATGCCGGGCAATGACCTTCCCAATCCTTTTTGTTTCGGGCCTTTTCTTGTTCGTGCCCAGCGCGGCTGTGGCGGCAAGTTTCGTGCGAAGGCGCGCCGGCAGGGCGCGCATCAACCTGAAGCTCACCTGCGTTGCGTTGCTCACGCTGGCGGCCGCCTTGCTCGCTGGGCCGCTCTGCGCCGCACAGCGTTCTCCTGTACCGCCGCCGGGTTCCGCGCGAGTTGTTGAAATACGCATCGACGGCATCATTCAACCTATCCTGGCCGAATTCATCAGCGGCGCTTTCGATGAAGCGGCGCGCGGCAAAGCCAGCCTGATTCTGATCACCATGAACACGCCCGGCGGCCTCGATTCCTCGATGCGCGAAATCATTCAACGGATTATTACTTCTCCCATTCCCGTGGTGGTGTACGTATCGCCGTCCGGGTCGCGCGCGGCCTCCGCCGGTTTTTATATTTTGCTTTCTGCGGACATCGCCGCGATGGCTCCCGGCACGGATACCGGCGCTGCCTCGCCGATCTTCATGGTTGGCGGCAGCACCATCCAGGTGGATGAGACCCTCAAGCGCAAGGCCATGAACGAGGCTGCGGCCTACCTGCGCAGCATCTCCGGGAAACGGGGCCGCAACGTAGAGATGGCGGAAAAAGCGGTCACCGAAGCGAAAGCGTTTTCCGACACGGAAGCTCTGAAGGACAACCTCATCGACCTGATTGTGGCGTCGCCGGAAGAACTGCTGGCGAAGCTGGATGGACGCACGATCACACGATTCGACGGCTCGCAGATCACTCTGGCGCTGAAAAATCCGGTGCGCACAAAAATTGAGGTGACCACCAAACAGCGCTTTCTTGGCTGGCTGGCCCAGCCGGATCTACTTTTCCTGCTGCTCATTGTGGGTATCGGCGGACTGTATATCGAGTTTACCCATCCGGGCGTGATCTTGCCAGGGGTCATCGGGGGCGTGGCGCTGCTTTTATTTTTGGTCGGCGCCGAAGTGGTGCCGCTGAACTTAATGGGCATTCTGCTCATCGCGGCGGCCGTGGTACTGTTTGCGCTGGAAGCCAAGTTCACCAGTCACGGAGTGCTGGCCTTGGGCGGCGTACTGGCCATGCTCTTCGGCGCGCTGATTCTGATTCGCTCGCCGATCACCGGCATGGGCGTGAGCCTGGGCGTGGCCGCCGGGGTTACTCTGCCATTCGCACTGATTACGGTGATGGTGATGCGCCTGGCCATGCGCACGTTTTCCTTGAAGCAGACCGGGGGCACCGCTCAACTGGTGGGCGCGACGGCCGAAGTGCGCGAGCCCATCGACGGGACGGGGATGGTATTCGTGCGCGGCGAGTTGTGGCGAGCGACAGCGGCAGAAAAAATTCCGGCCGGGGCCTATGTTCGCGTGGTGCGCGTGGAGGGCCTGATGCTGCACGTCACGCCCACCGGGCAAGTTTCTTAGAATCCAAAAATCGCGCGGACCGCGCGGACACGCATCAGCTCGAGGGAGGGATTGACATGCAAATTGGGGCGACGGGTTTCTTGATTTTTTTTCTGGTTTTTCTGATCTGGTTCTGGAATTCCGTTTATGTAATCAAGGAGTGGGAGCGCGCCGTGATTCTGCGTCTGGGACGCATGCTGCCCGATGCCAAGGACGCCGGCCTGCGCATCGTGGTGTGGCCTATCGACAAACTTTACAAGATGTCGATGCAGATCGAAACGCTCGACGTTCCCCCGCAGGATATCATCACGCGCGACAACGTTTCGGCCAAGGTCAATGCGGTGTGTTACTTCAAGGTGGTGGACCCTCCTCGCGCGCTGTCGCAAACCAAAAATTATCTTTACGCTACCTCGCAACTTTCCCAGACCACACTGCGCAGCGTGTGCGGCCAGTTCGAGCTCGATGAAATACTCTCCGACCGCGACAAGGTGAACGCCAAGTTGCAGATCATCCTCGATCAGGATACCGAGCCCTGGGGCGTGAAGGTCACCAAAGTGGAGTTGAAGCAGGTGGATATTCCCGAAACGATGCAGCGCGCCATCGCCCGCCAGGCTGAGGCCGAGCGCGAACGCCGCGCCAAGGTCATTCACGCCGACGGCGAATTTCAAGCTTCCGCCAAACTCGCTGAAGCTGCGGCTGTGCTCGCCGCTGAGCCTGCTGCCATCCAGTTGCGTTACCTGCAAACCCTTACCGAGATCGGTGCCGAAAAAAACACTACCATTGTGTTCCCGCTGCCGGTGGATATTATTAACCTTTGGGCCAGATCCGTGGCCCGCGGTGAAGAGATTGCCGAGGCGAAGAAGCTTCCAGGCAAAACCGGCTAGGAGTTTAGGAACAGATTAAGAAGAGGCTATGGGCGGTATCGTCACTGGCCCGGAATAGGTACGACAGGTCGGACTACGGGGGGAAGTACATGGCAGGAGGAAAAGGGGACGGCGACCGCTCCATCGGAAGCAGTCATATCCTCGGCCTTTTCTTCGGCACAGTATTATTGTGCTGCATTTTTTTTGTTCTCGGTTTCGTTATGGGACGCGACCAGTCGAGCAGCTCCAACCGCGTTGATTCGTCCCGGAAAGCCGCTGCCACCGAATCGGCTCCGCCCGCGGGATGGTCGGTTTCCAGCCCTGCGGCTTCAACTCCCGCGCCGGGCAAGCGTTCGGGAGCCGCCGCCGAAAATCGCGCGGAAACTCCCAAGGCCGTCGTGGAATCCCCCAAGCCGGCCGCCAAGGCTACCCCGCCGGCTCCACCGATGAAAGTCCCGGATAAAAAACCTGCTACTGCCGGGAAGTATGCCGCACCGTTGATTCCGCGAGGCGCCATCGTGCTGCAAATCGCCGCGCTTACGAAAGATCAGGACGCCCTGGCCATGGCCGCGGCCCTTCAGGATCACGGATTTCCCACTTTCGTGCTGGAGCCCACGACAGACAAATTCTACCGCGTGCAGGTCGGGCCCTATGCCGACGCCAAGTCGGCGGACCAAGCGAAGCGCTCGCTTGAGCACGAAGGCTTCAAGGTAATCATCAAGCGCTGACGCATGGGGCTACCTCTGCGCCTGCTGTTGGCACTCGCGTCGGGAACGGCGCTGGCCTTCGCATTTCCTCCTTATAACCTAGGAATTCTCGCCTGGATCGCCGTGGCATTACTTCTGGCTGTTTCACTGGGTGTGAGCAGGCGCGCGGCGCTGGCCTGCGGTTTTCTTCATGGGTTGGCTTTTTATTCCTTAACTCTGCCGTGGATTTACACGGTTATGCGCCAACACGGCGGACTTGGGCGCGTTGAGGCAGGCGCCGTGTTCGCCGCGATGGTCGCTGCCTTGGCCCTTTTTCCCGCCGTTTTCGCTGTTTGCGTTGCGCAAATAGGTCTGCGCTCGCGGGCACGAGCATTCACCGCGGCGCCTTTTCTGTGGGTGGCGCTCGAGCTGGCTCGCGGGCATATTCTCGCGCTGGCCTTTCCGTGGAATTTGCTGGGCTACGCCGCCGCGCCCTACCTCGGGTTGCTCCAGTTGGCAGCGGTGACGGGAATTTATGGCCTTTCATTTCTCGTCGCCGCCTTCAACGCCCTGATTGCCTGGGTCTTCATGACTGGCAAGCGCAGCAGTTACCTGACGGGCGCGATCGCCGCCGCGATCACCATCTCCAGCGTGCTGGTGGGCGAGCAGTTTGTGCCCCCGGAGAAACCTGAATTTATCGCCTCGTTAGTGCAGACAAATTTCCCGGAAGTACCCGGGTATGCACCCGACTGGATGGACCGGCACGCCGCGGAGATGGACGAGCTCGGCAAGATCAGCATCAATGCCGAGCAGACCTCGCGCGGAATAACCATCTGGCCCGAAGTCCCCGCGCCATTTTACTGGCAGGATGCAAAGTTTTCCGCGCGCATTCGCGCAATCGCCCGGGCTACGGAGAATCATGTGCTGGTGGGGATCGTTGACTGGAAGGCGGCGCCGGGCGGCGGCCTGATGCCCTACAACACGGCCATTCTGGTGG